>CP065366.1:714374-1428749 GCA_023206055.1 Vibrio cyclitrophicus
TCGCGGTTTGCGATGAGCTACGAACATGCACACCACTGATATCTGAATAAGCACATTCGACCGTTTGGCTCGCCATGATCACAATGCGGTTATGACCAATACACGGGATTTGCTCTAAGTGACAGGGAGCAATCGCTGAGATGTTCTGTTCTGGTGCTTTCTGATTTTGTTTGATGACCTTATTCAGGCGACAAACGCTCTTGTTTAATCGACAAGGTTCAACTGGCTTGAGTAGGTAATCAAAAGCATTGTCTTCAAATGCTTGAATCGCATATTGGTCGTAGGCAGTGACGAATACCACGTAAGGCATGGTGTCTGGATCAAGCATGCTTAACAGTTCAATCCCGGTAACCTGCGGCATTTGGATATCCAAATACACCACATCAGGCTTGAGTAGGTTGATTTGTTTTAGCCCTTCAATTGCGTTACTCGCTTGGCCAATGATTTCCACTTCTCCGGTTTCGGTCAGCAGCTCAATCAGCTCTTCGCGAGCAAAAAGCTCATCATCGACAACTAATGCCTTTAACATCCTACAATCTTCATCTTGATTCTATCCCTGCTTGATTCGCGCTTTTCTTTTAAATGTCTGCTTCTAAATTTTTCGAGTTGGAGCTATTCGTCTTCGAAAAAAACATTATTTTAGTATCGGTATGATAAAGCTCATTCGAGTAAATTGCTGTGGTTGAGATTCTATTTTTAGTGCTGAATCTTGTCCAAAGAAATTAGTGAGTCGTTTATCAACAATTTCCATGCCTAATCCAACATGATCTTGAGAAGGCTTCTGATAATTACCTGCGTTGTCTTCAACGGTTAACTTGAATCCACCCTCGAAAGCCTCGCTAGAAATCTTCACCTTACCACCTTCCAACATATTAGATATCCCATGCTTGATGGCGTTTTCTACCAGCGGTTGCAGGGTAAAGCTCGGCAATTGAGATTCATATAACTGCGGGTCGATATCCCATTCCACTTCTAGTCGATCAGTAAAGCGTGCTTTCTCTATAGTCAGGTAAGCGTTGACGTGTGCCAGTTCGTCTTTGAGCTTCACGGTGTTGATGTTCTGCTTTAGGTTGCTTCTAAAGAAGTGAGACAGGTGCTGAATCAATTCTCGAGCTTTATCTGGGTCACGACGAGTTACTGCGCTGATGGTGTTGAGCGCATTGAACAAGAAGTGCGGATTCACTTGAGCGTGCAGCAGTTTGATTTCTGCTTGGGTGAGCAGCGTTTGCTGTTGCTGATAGTTGCTAAATAGGATCTGGCTCGATAATAGCTGAGCGATACCTTCACCCATCGACATGTTGATGGTCGAGAATAGTTTCAATTTTGGCTCATAGAGTTTGATGGTACCGACCACTTCGTTACCCGCGCGGAGTGGAATAATCAGAGCCGAGCCCAATTTACAATCCTGCGACAAGGAGCATTGGTACGGGTTCTCTTTGCCATCAAGGTAGATTATGTCGTTCTGTTCCATCGAAGTGAGCGTGCTTTGTGATGAAATCGGAGTATTTGGAATATGGTGTTCATCACCAATGCCAACGAACGCGAGGATTTTTTCTCGGTCGGTAATCGCTACCGCCCCAACATTGGTTTCTTCGTAAACGATACGCACGATTTTTTGTGCATTATCGGAATTGAACCCGCCATGCAAAATACCTACCGAACGTTCGGCGATGGTTAATGCGCGGCGTGAGAAGGTAGCTGAGTATTTTTCGAAGATGGTTTTCCTGTCTTGGATGATGCTCATGAACAGCGCAGCACCGACTGAGTTAGCAATGATCATTGGCGCCGCAATATCGGAAACCAGAGCATAGGATTGCTCAAATGGTTTCGCGACAGCAAGCAGAATCAGCATCTGAATAATCTCTGCAAACAGGGTTATCGAGAAAACCACCATCGGATTAAACAACTGGCTGGCTTTGTTTTTTCTCACTAAGTAAACGTGTAATAGGCCGCCAATCAAGCCTTCTGCCGTAGTGGAGATAGCACAAGCTAGATCGGTGAATCCACCTAATGAGTAACGATGGATACCGCCAGTAAAACCGACCGCAAAGCCGACAACCGGACCACCAAACAGGCCACCCATGACCGCTCCCATCGCACGTGTGTTAGCAATGGCATCATTGATCTGCAATCCAAAATAGGTGCCCATAATACAGAACAGGGAAAACAGAACGTAGCAGCTTATTTTATGACTTAAGCGCGAAGAGATGCTCAACAAAGGGAGAATCAGTGGAGTCTTACTGAGCATGTAAGCAATCACTAAGTAGACACAGGTTTGTTGCAGCAGAGAGAGAATGAGTTCCATATTTTCACCTATTGAGACGCGTGTTAAGTGTAAAGCTCATTGCGTGGTAACGGTAGCTTTGCTTGCGTTTTCGTTGGTTATATTGCTTGGTTATTGCTTCAGAAAGCTGGAGTATCAAAATTGATGTACGAATGTTGATGTAACTAGGTTGAGATACAGTAAAGCCCATCACGGTGGATTAATGCCGTTCGGATAAGCATTACTGCTTGAACCTAAACGGATATTTGGCTGGAACAAAGAGGACTGAACGTGGAAACGTTCGGTCCTTTCTTTTATCTGGAAGAATGAAGTGACTCAGACTTTCTCTCATCCTTTTAAGTTTGACTGGTAGGGTTCCGTCTGGACTTAAAGCTAACCAACGTAACTGAGCATCTATAAGGTTAATTGCAGCAGTAAAGCTTACCCTAGTTGCTCGAACCCCGGCTTCTGAAGCTATCTTAACCATCTCTAATCGCACTAAGTTATAGGCGAGTAATACGCCCCAAAGCTCTTGCTTCACACCGGCAGAAAAACGACTTCGTAAAGTGACGTGGCTTTGCAGTTGAGTCTGTTTTATTTCACCATAACCCTCTTCAATCTCCCAGCGTTGCCAATAAATACGCAGCAAGCTTTCTAGCGAGTATTTACTAGGGTCTGTAAGTGAAGTAATAAAACCTTTTATCTCACCTTTTGGCTCTTGATATAAGACTAATCTGGCCTCCCAACGTGCGGGTAAATTTGGGTTCTGCCGTTGAGCTTGAGGAGAGATAGGCATTGAAATGAGCATATCGTTCTCAGCATATTTCTCCAACACTTCATAGCGTAGCTTACGTTTTGCAGGCATTAACCAGTGAGCATTTTCCGCACTCTCTTGCCACGACAACAAAAGGTCTGCCGAGAAATAACAACGATCAAATAAGGTCAATGAGTGTGCGGGGATATCATTGAATAGGCGCTTGGCTAGGGTCGTTTCACCGACATGACAACCATCAAAAGCTGCCCCCATAATCATTCGTGTTTCTGTTGACATCAAAGCGACTAAACGAAGTTGAGGGTAAGGTTTCAATTTTTTAGAGATGAACCCAAATTCTTCAGCGTTCTCTGTGGAATCTTGACACCTAAATGTTGTCCCATCGACAGCAAGAACATTAAGCCCTAAGTCTTTGTCTTGTTGAAGGATATCTTCGCGCCAAGCCTTTACCGTTGTGTGAAACAGAGCCGCTAACGGACTCTCATCTAGACGTCGGCGTGAATCAGTTAGGACACTGGGTGCAACACGAGACCAACTATCTTCAGGTTTAGGCTGAAGTGCGATGTCTAATGAACTGCATACCTCTTTGATAGACATGTTGCGTTGCAGTCCCATCCAAATAACTAACCAGACAGCTTGCTGAGCGGGAAGTCGGCGTCGTCTTATGCTCGCTTTATTGGTTTCAAGAAGAGCTTGTTCTATCCACTCAATCTGAATGGCGTCGACGACAGATTCATAATTGTCGGCATCTTCAATGGTCTCGTGTGCCATTGCTAATTCTTGTTCAAGCATAAAAAATCCCCATCAACATTGTTGATGAGGATTATCTTCTAACTGCAGGATCGTTCAAGTCTTCTTAAACGATCGGCATTAATCACGGTGGATGGGCTTTAGTCTTATTTTCCACGAATCACCGAGTGATTACGGGAGCAAGCGAAGTGTGTTTGGCTTGTTCTTTTGTCTTTCTATGAAGACTTGTCTCTTCTTAAAAGAGCTTTCAAGAACTAGGCGGTTTTAGTCACGCCCTTTGCTTCTTTCTCTTCTTGTTCATCAGCTAGGTCGATATCGCCTTTGCCTTTCGAAATTTTGATAACGTAAGCCGCAACACCGAATGCACTCACCACACCAATGATGGTTGAAAGCTGCATTGGTAGACCAAAACCTAGTTGGCTGTTGTTCAGGATGAATGTGATACATACAGACGTCATGAAGATAGCTGGAACCGTTGTTACCCAGTGCAGTTTGTTGTGACGAAGTAGGTAAGCTGAAGCTGTCCATAACATCATTACTGCCGTTGATTGGTTAGCAAAACCGAAGTAGCGCCAGATGATACCGAAATCTACTTGAGTCAGGATGCCACCAAGAACGAACAATGGTAGAGCCATTAGTAGGCGGTTACGCAGAGTTTTCTGTTCCATGTTGAAGTATTCAGCAAGGATAAGACGGCTTGAACGGAACGCAGTGTCACCAGAAGTGATAGGTAGGATAACCACGCCAAGGAAAGCAAGGATACCGCCAAATACACCCAGTAGGCCAAATGAAGCGCTGTATACCACGTTACCTGGGCCGCCGTTTGCAATCGCGTCAGACAAAGACTCAACTGAACCGAAGAATGATAGAGCAAGTGCACACCAGATTAGAGCGATGATGCCTTCACCAATCATTGCACCGTAGAATACGAAGCGACCGTTCTTCTCGTTTTCCATACAACGCGCCATCAAAGGGGACTGAGTTGCGTGGAAGCCAGAAATCGCACCACAAGCGATAGTGATGAATAGAGCTGGCCAAAGTGGTAGGTCATTCGGGTTCATGTTGGTGAACATGTCTTTGATCTCGAAGCCACCCATAATTTGGTGCTCGTCAGATAGACCAATCGCAGTGATTAGGCCAACAGACATAAAGATAAGCAGTGCACCGAACAGTGGGTAGAAGCGGCCAATGATTTTATCGACAGGGACAATCGTTGCGATGATGTAGTAAGCAAAGATGATAACAACCATAGTGCTTGTAGACATTACAAAATCAGTTTGGTCGTTTACTAGGTTGGTGATCATGCCTGCTGGAGCAGAAACGAATACCACACCAACAAGAAGCAGTAGAACAATGGCAAAGATGTTCATAAAGTGTTTTGCGCCATTGCCTAGGTAACGTCCAGTGATGGTTGGAACCGAAGCACCGCCATTACGGATAGATAACATACCTGAGAAGTAGTCGTGTACTGCTCCTGCGAAGATACAACCTAGTACAATCCAAAGCATTGCTGCTGGGCCGTAAAGGGCACCCATGATAGGGCCGAAGATTGGACCGACACCTGCAATGTTAAGCAGCTGAACTAGGTAAACCTTTGGGGTCGACATTGGAACGTAGTCCACGCCGTCTTGCTTGGTATGAGCAGGTGTTTGACGCTTTTCATTGATACCGAAAATTTTCTCGATAAAGGCACCGTAAATAAAGTAGCCACCAATGAGTGCTGCAACACAGGTAAGAAACCACATCATAATTTGTTATCCCTGAATGTATTAATTAAGTCAGGGTGTATATTAAATAAGTCGAAGAGAAGAAACTTCCGCTTCCTGAGTGAGTGGTCGAATAGCAAATTTAGTGGTGCTATGACTGATTGAATGGTTTGTTATTGGACGAAAGTGGCGAAGATTAGACAATGAGTGGACATCGACTGGTGTTCAGCGGAGAATCACAAACAAAGCAATGCTTCGTCAGGAAGTGGCTCTGTAAAAATAAAGGATTGAAATGAAAAAAATAATCGCACTATTCACTGTGGCATTTAGCCTTGCAGGATGCAGCGCTAATGTTCAAGATTTAGCCGCTGAAGGCAATTGGCAAGAGATCGGCTACCGTGATGGCATCAAAGGCCACACTCAGCGTTCGTATTCAGATATGACTGCGCTTGGTGCTGTTGATCAAGCGAGTTACACAGAAGGTTACCACCTAGGTGTGACTGAATATTGTAATCCGAACCATGCTTATCAGATTGGTTTGTCTGGTCAGGTGTATGAAGGCGTGTGTTCTGGTACGGAAGACGCTCAACGTTTCCGTATGGAATGGCAACGCGGCTGGGATGAGTTCTCAAACGACTATTAATCCGGTCTGCGGTTAATTATTGATTTCGTTAAATAAAAAACTCGTTAGCTAAAAAGCATCTAGCTAAATAAAAAACCAGTACCTCGTGTGTACTGGTTTTTTTTGTATAACGTCGAATCAAGAACGCTTAATCAATATGAGAGCCTACCTGTCGGTTTATTGATTATTCTCTACCGCTTTTCTTAGGAAGCCGTCTTGTTGATCAAGCTGAGCCTTGGCCGATTCTAAATCTAGCCCTGTTAGAATCATCAAAATAGATAACTTCACATCGTAATCGGTGGTTTTCAGCGTCGATACTGCCAGTGCTTTATCGCATTCTGTTGCTTGGATAACGATACGAGCAGCACGGGCAACCAACTTTTCATTGGTCGCTTTTACGTCGACCATCAGGTTTTGATAGCTTTTACCGATACGAATCATGCTGGCAGTCGTTAGCATATTAAGTACCAGTTTTTGTGCCGTACCTGACTTGAGTCGTGTTGATCCCGTTAAGGCTTCAGGGCCAACCACTGGGCTTATCGCGATTTGAGCAATTTCGGCAATTGGAGAGCCAGGATTACAAGACAGCGCAACCGTCACTGCGCCAAGTTGATTGGCATAGTTGAGTGCACCAATGACGTAAGGTGTACGGCCACTGGCTGCAATGCCTACCACGACATCATTTTCTGTAAATTGAATCGCTTTTAGGTCTTCAATACCGAGAGTCAGCGAATCTTCCGCTCCCTCTTTGGCTTTTAAAATCGCTTCTGGTCCGCCAGCAATTAAGCCGATAACCATTTTGTCTGAAACACCGAAAGTCGGAGGGCACTCTGAGGCATCTAAAACACCTAGTCGGCCACTTGTGCCAGCGCCCATATAGATCAGTCGGCCACCGTTTTGAAAGGCGTGAGCGATCTTATCAACCGCTTTCGCGATCTGTGGTAATTCGGCTTCGATCGCCAGTGGGACTTGTTTGTCTTGTTGGTTAATCTTTTCAACCACTTCGAGAGAGGTGAGTAGATCAATATCCATAGTGTCAGGGTTTCTCCCCTCCGAAACGAGGTGCGAGAGCGCTGATATGAGAGCGTCGTTACTCATAATGATCCTTAAATGGTGATTCTAAAATGATGGTTCTAAAGTTGTTTAGTCAGCACGATAGAGAACGCCTAGAGAGGCAGCTCTGCTCGCGCCAGTCACTTCCGGTAAATTGCTTGGCAGTTGATGAACATGACGTTGAGCAAGCCACGCAAAGGCCATGGCTTCCATGTAATCGGCGTCAACGCCTTTACTGGTCGTCGACTCAACCTCCCAGCTAGGAAGCAGTTCAGACAGTCTCTTCATCAGCAATGGATTTCTCGTACCACCGCCACACACATACACTGCAGCTTGGTTACCCAAACGATAAGTCTCCACTTCATTGGCTATCGTTAATGCGGTGTATTCACAAAGCGTGCGCTGAACATCTTCTGCTGCAAGGCCTTTAAATTCTGTTAATTGTTGCTCTAGCCACGGTAGATTAAACAGCTCTCTGCCGGTGCTTTTCGGTGGTATTTGAGATAGATAAGATTCGTTCAACAGCTGTTCGAGTAAGGCTTGATTGAGTTGGCCTTTGAGCGCGAACAGTGCATCACGGTCAAATTTCTCGCCCGTGTGTTTATCTACCCAGGCGTCCATCAACATATTGCCCGGGCCAGTATCATAACCAAGCGTTGGCTGATTCGGGCGCAGCACTGAAATATTAGAGATACCACCAATATTCAACACTACTACCGAGCTGTCTTGCGGGTGGAAAATCGTATGGTGGAAGGCAGGGACTAATGGCGCACCTTGTCCGCCTAATGCCATGTCTTTACGCCTGAAATCGGCAACCGTTTGAATCTGTGTTTTAGCGGCAATGATATTGGCGTCACCCAACTGCATAGTAAATGGTGAATCACCGGTTGGCTGGTGGAATACTGTTTGGCCATGGTTACCAATCGCAGTCACGGATGATGCAGGCATATCTGACTTGTTGAGAAGTTGTAGAACCGCATCAGCAAATAGATGACCAAGCTGGTGGTCGAGTTCGCCAATGGCAATCAAATCCGTTTTCTGACCAATACAAACTTCAAGCAGACGGGCTTTGATATCCTTTGGCATAGGGAACTCATCATGAGCGAGTAATGTGATACCAGTGTCTTCTATCGAAACTAAGGCCGTATCAACTCCGTCCATACTCGTTCCCGACATCACACCGATATACAGTTCTTTATGATCCATTCTTAAGCTCTTGCCCTGCATTCTTAAAGTCTTCCACAGATTGTTTTAAAAACATTGTAAAGCAAATTTAAAGAGAATAATCTCGGGAAGTTTATGAAATTAGGTTTAATAAGGAATAAATATGGGACCGTTATGGGTTGATGTTGCAGGCTACGAACTGACAGCTGAAGACAGAGAAATTTTAGAGCACCCAACCGTTGGTGGTCTCATCTTATTTGCTCGAAACTACCACGATAGCAAGCAGTTATCGGCGTTAAACAAAGAGATCCGCAAAGTTGCAAAACGTCCTATTTTAATCGGTGTCGACCAAGAAGGTGGTCGAGTTCAGCGTTTTCGCGACGGTTTTTCAATTATCCCGGCAGCTCAGGAATTTGCGACCAAGAATAATGGCGAACAATTAGCAGAACAAGCGGGTTGGTTGATGGCGGCAGAGTTGATTGCTCATGATATCGATCTGAGCTTTGCGCCTGTTTTAGACAAAGGCCACGACTGTAAAGCGATTGGTAGCCGAGCGTTTGGTGAAAATATTGATACCATCGTTCGCCACAGCAGTGCTTTTATTAAGGGCATGAAATCGGTTGGCATGGCGACAACTGGAAAGCACTTTCCCGGACATGGCGGTGTGATTGCTGATTCACACCTTGAAACACCTTATGACCCAAGAGACGACATCTTTGAAACCGACATGGCGATCTTCAAGGCGCAAATTGAAGCGGGAATTTTGGATGCGATGATGCCAGCACACGTGGTTTTCTCTCATTATGATGATCAGCCAGCAAGCGGCTCTCAGTATTGGTTGCAGAAAGTATTAAGACAGCAACTTGGGTTTAAAGGCTTGGTGTTCTCTGACGATTTAACCATGGAAGGCGCTGCGATTATGGGCGGTCCTGCCGACAGAGCAAAGGCTGCTTTGAATGCAGGGTGCGACATGGTGTTAATGTGTAATAAACGAGATGCACAAATAGAGGCTCTCGATCACTTAGCTACCCAAGAGGTTCCTTTAGCCAACTCATTGCTTAAAAAACACAGCTTTGATTTATCGACTATTCACTCAGACAGCCTATGGAAAGAGGCTTCAGAGCAAATTAAGCGAATGCTAAGCAATGAGTGATAAATAAACACATAATAATTTTAGATAGGGCGATATGACAAATATCGCCTTTTTTGTATGTGTAGAATGAGGTTTAGATCTATTTGATACCCAGGGCGAGCTAAAGTGACAGTGTAAATTAAGATTTACAGTAAATGTTTTTCAATGTTTACACTTGCAATCGTTTTTGTAGCTGTTATTGTGTTTTTAAAGATTGTTAGCCCAAATGGAAATGTTGGGTGTAAAAATAAATATACAGGTTGAGTTATGCAGAAAAGTGAATTAAGCAATGTCAATATCATCGACGAACAGGTACTGATTACTCCTGAGGAGTTAAAAGCAAAACTGCCTTTGAGTGATAATGCTCGTCGTTTCATTCAAGAGTCTCGTCAAACTATCGCAAACATCATTCATAAGAAAGATCATCGCATGCTTGTTGTATGTGGCCCATGCTCTATCCATGATATTGAAGCTGCTAAAGAGTACGCGAAACGTCTAAAAGCACTTTCTGAAGAACTGAGCGATCAACTGTATATTGTAATGCGTGTTTACTTTGAAAAGCCTCGTACTACTGTTGGTTGGAAAGGTTTGATTAATGACCCTCATCTAGATGGTACGTTCGATATTGAGCATGGTCTGCATGTTGGTCGTGAGCTATTGGTTGAACTTGCTGAGATGGAAATTCCACTCGCAACAGAAGCACTAGACCCAATCAGCCCACAATACCTGGCTGACACCTTCAGCTGGGCAGCAATCGGCGCTCGTACGACTGAGTCGCAAACTCACCGTGAGATGGCAAGTGGCCTTTCAATGCCAATCGGCTTCAAAAACGGTACCGATGGCAACCTAGGCACAGCTATTAATGCGATGCAGGCTGCTTCTTCTAGCCACCGCTTCATGGGTATTAGCCGCGAAGGTCAAGTTGCGTTACTTACGACTCAAGGTAACCCAAATGGTCACGTTATTTTACGTGGCGGTAAGCAAACGAACTACGATTCAGTATCAGTACACGAATGTGAACAAGAGCTTGGCAAGTCAGGCCTAGAAGCGGCACTGATGGTTGACTGTAGCCACGCGAACTCTCGCAAAGATTTCCGCCGCCAACCTCTAGTTGCAGAAGATGTGATTCACCAAATTCGTGAAGGCAACAAGTCGATTATCGGCCTTATGATTGAAAGCCATATTAACGAAGGAAACCAATCTTCTGATATACCTCTCAATGAGATGAAATACGGCGTATCTATTACCGACGCGTGTATCAATTGGGAGTCAACTGAGGCACTATTGAAACATGCACATACGGAATTAGTCCCGTTCTTAGAGAACCGCTTGAAAGGTTAGTCAGAGTTTTAAATTTAAGTGCCTCATTTAATGGGGCATTTTAAGATCTGTTACTAGCGAAATCAGCGTTAGTACGGGCTTATAGATTAGTAAGGAATAAAATGGCCGTTGAACTGAACGAATTACGCGACCAAATCGATGCTGTCGATAAACAAATGCTGGATTTACTTGCTCAGCGATTGGCTCTAGTAGAGAAAGTCGGTGAAGTAAAAAGTGAACATGGTTTACCTATTTATGTGCCGGAGCGCGAAGCGGCAATGTTGGCATCTCGTCGTCAAGAAGCCGAAAAGATAGGGGTTCCACCACAGCTAATCGAAGATATTTTGCGTCGTACTATGCGTGAGTCTTATGCCAGTGAAAAAGATTCTGGTTTTAAGTGTCTTAACCCAGAGTTACGTTCAGTGGTTATCGTTGGTGGTAATGGTCAACTTGGCGGTCTGTTCGGCCGTATGTTTAAGCTTTCTGGTTACGAAGTGAAAATCCTTGGCAGCCAAGATTGGGATAGAGCCGATGAGCTCTTAGATAACGCAGGGCTTGTGGTTGTTACTGTTCCAATTCACCTAACAGAAGGTGTGATTGCGAAGCTAGGTAACCTACCAAGCGATTGTATTCTTTGTGATTTAACATCGATTAAGTCAAAACCGCTACAAGCAATGATGAACATGCACCAAGGCCCGGTAGTTGGTTTACACCCAATGTTTGGCCCTGATGTACCAAGCCTAGCGAAACAAGTGATTGTTTACAGTGATGGACGTGGTTCTGAAAACTACCAATGGCTACTGAATCAATTTGGTATCTGGGGTGCGAGCCTATGTCAGATGGATGCTGCTGAGCACGACCACGGTATGACTTTGATTCAAGCACTGCGCCACTTCACCTCGTTTGCTTACGGTTTGCACCTAAGTAAAGAGAATCCAAACATTGACCAGCTTCTTAAGCTAAGCTCGCCAATCTACCGACTTGAGATTGCGATGGTTGGTCGTCTATTTGCTCAAGACCCGAACTTGTACGGTGATATCATTCTTTCTTCGGATGAGAACATTGAGATGATTAGACGTTTCCATAGTCGTTTCGGTGAAGCATTAGAAATCTTGGATGGGAAAGATAAAGCCAAGTTTGTTGATAGCTTTAATCAAGTCAGTGATTGGTTTGGTGATTACTCGCAGCAGTTTTTGCAAGAGAGCCAAAACCTTTTAAAACAAGCACATGACTCGATTCATCGTGGTTAATGCGATTTGAAATCATAAAAAGAGCGACCGATGGTCGCTCTTTTTGTTTGTGCTTAACGCTATGAAAGCATTTGGCCTACAGTAGTCTAAAAGCATTTAGATCATCATAGGCCAAACCAATTGGTCCTAATAACTAATGATTAATAACTAGTTAGTCGTGATGGGCTTTTTGCTCTCTTCACTCGATACCGTGTCGATGGTTGAACTGATATAAGGCACGTTAGTTAGGTTGATCTGCAAGCGAACCACATTATCAATCAGTTGAACCAGAGGGCCCCACTTAACCTTTTTCTCTTTCTCGAACACGTAGTTGAAGTTTTCCGGTGTCCAATCCATCAAGTACTGAGGATTTAGTGATCGACCAAGGAAGCGTACTTCATAATGCAGGTGTGGCCCGGTTGAGTTACCTGAGTTACCACAATTCGCAATAACGTCGCCTTTACTGACGAATTGACCGCTGCGTACTTTGAATTTTTGTAGGTGCGCGTAAGAACTCATGAAGCCGAATGAGTGACGCATGGTTAGGAAGTTACCAAAACCTTTGTTACTCGGACGAACGGTTTCAATAACACCATCTGCAGGTGCTAGGATCTCTTCACCTCGCTTACACGTTAAATCGATACCGGTATGGTTATGGCGTTTACCTGAAATAGGGTTAGTGCGACGACCATAAGACGAAGAGATTCGTTGATAAGTCATTGGGCTGTCGTTTGGAATCAAACGGAACATTGTCGCTCTTACTGCTGAATCGACTGCAGCAGCATCAATGCGATCTTCTAAAGAGACATCGTCTGTAAGCAGTTCTTCATCTGCAAGGCCAAGCACGGATTCAACATCGAAAACACGCTTACCAAGTAATTGAATCGCGCCTTCTTTCTCAGTCAATGTTTGTGACAGCGAGTGGTTTGTTTCTACCTGTTCAGCGTAAAGAAACTCAGTTTGCTCTTTTTCAACAATCAGCGTTTCGATCAACTGCTGTGCATCACCAGCTTGTGATGCCAGCTCTTGCTGACTTTCAAAGTGCATGTAGGTTGCTCCGCCGATCAAGGCTGGAACAGAGAAAAGAGCAGTGGTGCATAAGAGCACGGCTTTTCGGCCGAAGTAAAATGTTTGTTCCCCTTGGCTTGAGGGAATCGTAATGGCAATTTTTTTAGACATGGTTCTGTATTAAGTAAATGCTTCTAATAGAAAAAAGGGTCATGGAGATATTATTCGTCACCTAAATCGGTAAGGTGCTCAATCTCTCTATAAAGCAGTTCATCGTCGCCAACGTTAAGTTCTATAAGACGCTTAAGGTGGCTGATACTATCAATATCTAAATGCTCTATGCGTAAACGCATTGAGGTATTGATGGTAGAGACTATCGTTGCTTCTAACTGAATGTTGATATCGCTGTTTGCGAGCGTAAAGCTGACTTGAACAGGAATATCATGGCTGAGTTGCTGAAATCCATCGCACTGAATGAGTAAACCATGAAGAGATAAGTCTTGTACCGAGCCGGACACATTTACTGGTCCTTGTGATAATTCAGTTGGTACTTGATAAACAACTCGTGAAAATTGACGTCTTTCAATCATAATTTATCTCTCTATATCGATGCGTAACGTGTAAGCCAGATATATCAAAGGCCGCTATTATTGCGGCCTTTGTTCAAAATGCAAGCGAATTTACTTAGCGATACGCTTGTACTTGATACGGTGCGGTTCTGCTGCCTGTGCGCCCAGAGTTTTCTTCAGCCACTCAGTGTACTCAGTATAGTTACCTTCGTAGAAGTTAACTTGACCTTCATCACGGTAGTCTAAGATATGGGTCGCAATACGGTCAAGGAACCAACGGTCATGCGAGATAACCATCGCACAGCCAGGGAACTCAAGCAGTGCTTCTTCAAGTGCACGTAGAGTTTCAACGTCAAGGTCATTGGTCGGTTCATCGAGTAACAATACGTTACCGCCCGCTTTTAGCAGTTTAGCTAGGTGAACACGGTTGCGTTCACCACC
Source organism: Vibrio cyclitrophicus (assembly GCA_023206055.1). Taxonomy (NCBI): domain Bacteria; kingdom Pseudomonadati; phylum Pseudomonadota; class Gammaproteobacteria; order Vibrionales; family Vibrionaceae; genus Vibrio; species Vibrio cyclitrophicus. The sequence goes on from CP065366.1 coordinate 728,404, forward strand.
AGAAAGCTGACCGATGATTTTCTGTTGGTCGTTGCCTTTGAAGTTGAAGCGAGAGCAGTATGCACGAGCAGGGATTTCGAAGTTGTTGATCTTAATGATATCAGCGCCTTCAGAGATCTCTTGGAATACTGTTTTGGTGTCATCCATGCTGTCACGGAACTGATCAACAGAAGCAAGCTTAACGGTTTCGCCAAGTTCAACTGTGCCAGAGTCTGGCTGTTCTGCGCCGCTTAGCATCTTGAATAGTGTTGATTTACCTGCACCATTGGCACCAACGATACCAACGATAGCGCCTTTAGGCATGCTGAACGATAGGTCGTCGATAAGAACACGATCACCAAATGACTTAGTTAGGTTCTTAACTTCAAGTACCTTGTCACCTAAACGTTCACCTGGTGGGATGAATAGTTCGTTGGTTTCGTTACGCTTCTGGTATTGGCCAGTCGTCATTTCTTCAAAACGAGCCATACGAGCTTTAGATTTAGCCTGACGTCCTTTAGGGTTTTGACGAACCCATTCAAGTTCTTTCTCGATTGTCTTTTGACGTGCGCTTTCGCCTGCTTTTTCTTGCTTAAGACGCTCGTCTTTTTGCTCTAGCCAAGACGTGTAGTTACCTTCCCATGGGATACCTTCACCACGGTCAAGTTCTAGAATCCAGCCAGCAGCGTTGTCTAGGAAGTAACGGTCGTGGGTAATTGCCACAACTGTACCGCTGTAATCAACAAGGAAGTGCTCAAGCCAAGCCACTGATTCTGCATCCAAGTGGTTGGTTGGTTCATCAAGAAGCAGCATGTCTGGCTTCTCTAGAAGTAGACGACAGATCGCAACACGACGACGTTCACCACCTGATAGGAATTCGATTTTCGCATCCCACTCAGGAAGACGAAGTGCATCAGCAGCACGCTCTAGAGCTGTCTCTAGGTTGTGGCCGTCTTTCGCTTGGATAAGTGCTTCAAGCTCGCCTTGCTCTTTAGCAAGAGCATCGAAATCTGCATCTGGTTCAGCGTAAGCTGCGTAAACCGCATCGATACGCTTCAGTGCATCTGCAACATCAGAAACCGCTTCTTCTACGATTTCACGAACCGTTTTTGATTCGTCTAGTACAGGTTCTTGCGGTAGGTAACCGACTTTAAGGCCTTGCTGTGCACGAGCTTCACCATCAATATCAGTATCAATACCAGCCATGATACGTAGTAGGGTAGATTTACCTGAACCATTTAGACCCAAAACACCGATTTTAGCGCCAGGAAAAAAGCTAAGAGAAATGTCTTTAAGAATTTGACGCTTAGGTGGAACAGTTTTGCTCACCCGAGACATGGTATATACGTATTCAGCCATTGCCGATCGATCCTAATTATTGTTCAAAATTGTCTGCTATTTTATACCAATATCCCTAAAGATGTTACTCCTAGGTCAGAAAAGCCATTCTTGAACCAATCCTTACCTATTATTGTCACATTGGTCATTAAAACTATATTTAATGAGCTTCTGAGGCGAAGTGTTAAATATTAATAATATTTACACTCAAACTCTTTACATTTGATGTGATGTCGGGCGTAAATAGACTTCACGTATTCATACACGCACTAAGGAAAGAGCGAATGTTTTTCCGCATTGGTAATACGAAAATTGCTGTGGCTGCATCAGCAATTTTGTCTTCATTTTCACTGGCTCCGATGGCTATGGCTAGCAACGCCTCCGAGCTTGAAATGCAGCGTGATGTTTATGATAAAGCGCAAGAGGTTTTAGACAACCGAGATCTAAAAGCTTACTCGGCGCTACGTAATAAAATTCAAACATACCCTTTAACTCCATACACAGATTATCGCGCCTTTCTAATTGGTTTAGGTGATCGCACTCCTGCTGAGGTCGATGCTTTTATTGAAAAGAACAAGGCACTGCCATTTTCTAATCGAATGCGCGCGCCTTATTTGGATTCATTAGCTTCTCAAAAGCAGTGGCAAACGATCCTTGAATTTCAAACCAAAGAGCCAGTTGGTGAAAAATACCAATGTATCTATTATCGAGCACATTACGAGCAAGGTAATCAAGAACTCGCGTTTAAAGGGGCGAAACAGCTTTGGTTGAGTGGCAGTGGTGTTGATGATGCCTGTGACCCTCTGTTTAAAAGCTGGGATCAAGCTGGTTTAAGAACGGATGAACTCATCCTAGATAGAATGTTATTGGCGTTTGAAGGCCGTAACGGCAAGCTGATGAGTTATCTGATCAAGCAATTGGATCATGATGAATCAATTGCTCAAGCTAAGCAGATGAAGGCGTTGTACAACAAGCCTGAAAACGTACTCGCGTTTGCTAAGAAACACCCTGCGAATGAATTCTATCAAGCTCAAACCGAGTTTGGTTTCGAGAAGTTGGCAAGGAAGTCATCAAGCAGTGCACAAGAGGTGTTTGATGATGTCATCAAAGCTCAGAAATTTTCGAAAGAGAAATCTCAAGAACTTGCTGATTATTTGACGTTCCGTTTGATTAACACCGATTCTGAAGAGTTGATGGCGTGGCGAGACAAAATGCTCGCGAGTTCATCAAAGCAAGTTCTGCTGGAACGACGCGCTCGTTTAGCGATTCAACATGCCGATTGGACGGGGCTGAAAGAGTGGATAGCGCGCTTGGATGACAAACATCAGGCTTCACTCCGTTGGCAATATTGGCAGGGCAGAGCTGAAATCGCGACGGGCGATACTGACAAAGGCAATAAGCGACTATCAGATATCTTGGGTCAGCGTAATTTCTACAGTGTGGCTGCAGCTAAACAGTTAGATGAGCCGGTTCAATACCCAACGTCGACACTTAAATACAATGCTGAAATAGTGAAGCCATTCGATACCTCTTTGGTGCGTATTAGCGAGTTGATTGACCGAGATAAAATTGCGGCAGCAAAGAGTGAATGGCGTTGGTTGTTAACCAATGCTGATAAAAATCAGAAATCAATGCTTGCCGCTCATGCTGCGACACAACGATGGAATCACTTTACCGTAACAGCGAGCATCTCGGCGAAGATGTGGGATAACATAGCCTTACGCTTCCCTGTTGCTCATAAATGGTGGTTCAACTTCTATGCCGAGAAGCACGATATCGATCCTATCACCTTGATATCTTTAGCAAGACAAGAGAGTGCGATGGATTCAGAGGCTCGCTCTCCAGTTGGCGCTCGTGGCATAATGCAAATTATGCCAAAGACGGCGCAATACACGGCGAACAAACATAAGATTAAGTATCAGGGTAGCGATGATCTTTATGATGTCGGCAAGAACATTGAGATTGGTAGCCACTATTTAGATGGTTTGCTTGCTCAATATGACAACAACCGTATTTTTGCTTTTGCCGCTTATAACGCAGGGCCTAGCAGAGTAAAACAGTGGCGTTCACGCAGTGATGAAAAGCTCGATGCCTTTGCATTTATCGAAATGATCCCATTCAAAGAGACTCGCGGTTACGTTCAGAATATCTTGATGTTTGAGACCTACTATCGAGATATCTTGGGTGAGAAAGGGACGTTTTTAGCGCCCTATGAGGCAAAAGCGAAATACTAAGCCTTCGGCATTTGATCCGAAACTAAGTGAGAATAAAGGCTGTGAGTGCGAACCATTTCCACTTACGGCCTTTTTAAATTGGATCGCATCAAGTGTTTCGGTATAAAGTGTTAAACGCTTTCAATCGTTAAGCGACTCTTTAAAGTCAGAATTTAAAAGTAAGTGTAGAGATATGGCATCACAACCTGAATATGATAATTGGCAACAACTGATGGACTTGGTAAAGACGGCTGTCGAAAAAGATCAGCACGAGCTGTTGTTGACCATGATGATGACACCAGACGAGCGAGATGCTCTGGTTGCTCGAATTAATATCTTCTGTGAGCTAATGAAAGGCGATATGTCTCAACGACAGGTGAGTCAAATGCTGGGAGTAGGTGTCGCGACGATAACCAGAGGCTCAAATGAGCTAAAGGCCAAATCTGAACAAGAGAAAGCCGTGATCGCCGACCTATTGCTAAAGTAATAACGGAATTCAGCTATCCTTGGATAGTGAGAATACGAATTCGAAAAAACGCTAACTGAATGTTTAATGCCGTTCGGATAAGCATTACTGCTTGAACCTAAACGGATATTTGGCTGGAACAAAGAGGACTGAACGTGGAAACGTTCGGTCCTTTCTTTTATCCGGAAGAATGAAGTGACTCAGACTTTCTCTCATCCTTTTAAGTTTGACTGGTAGGGTTCCGTCTGGGCTTAAAGCTAGCCAACGTAATTGCGCATCAATAAGGTTAATTGCGGCGGTAAAACTTACCCTAGTTGCTCGAACCCCGGCTTCTGAAGCTATCTTAACCATCTCTAATCGCACTAAGTTATAGGCAAGTAATACGCCCCAAAGCTCTTGCTTCACTCCGGCAGAAAAACGACTTCGTAAAGTGACGTGACTTTGCAGTTGAGTCTGTTTAATTTCACCATAACCTTCTTCTATCTCCCAGCGTTGCCAATAAATACGCAGCAGGCTTTCTAGCGAGTATCTACTAGGGTCTGTAAGTGAAGTAATAAAACCTTTTATCTCACCTTTTGGCTCTTGATATAGGACTAATCTGGCTTCCCAACGTGCGGGTAAATTCGGATTCTGCCGTTGAGCTTGAGGAGAGATAGGCATTGAGATGAGCATGTCGTTCTCAGCATATTTCTCCAACACTTCATAGCGTAGCTTACGTTTTGCAGGCATTAACCAGTGAGCATTTTCCGCACTCTCTTGCCACGACAACAAAAGGTCTGCCGAGAAATAACAACGATCAAATAAGGTCAATGAGTGTGCGGGGATATCATTGAATAGGCGCTTGGCTAGGGTCGTTTCACCGACATGACAACCATCAAAAGCTGCCCCCATAATCATTCGTGTTTCTGTTGACATCAAAGCGACTAAACGAAGTTGAGGGTAAGGTTTCAATTTTTTAGAGATGAACCCAAATTCTTCAGCGTTCTCTGTGGAATCTTGACACCTAAATGTTGTCCCATCGACAGCAAGAACATTAAGCCCTAAGTCTTTGTCTTGTTGAAGGATATCTTCGCGCCAAGCCTTTACCGTTGTGTGAAACAGAGCCGCTAACGGACTCTCATCTAGACGTCGGCGTGAATCAGTTAGGACACTGGGTGCAACACGAGACCAACTATCTTCAGGTTTAGGCTGAAGTGCGATGTCTAATGAACTGCATACCTCTTTGATAGACATGTTGCGTTGCAGTCCCATCCAAATAACTAACCAGACAGCTTGCTGAGCGGGAAGTCGGCGTCGTCTTATGCTCGCTTTATTGGTTTCAAGAAGAGCTTGTTCTATCCACTCAATCTGAATGGCGTCGACGACAGATTCATAATTGTCGGCATCTTCAATGGTCTCGTGTGCCATTGCTAATTCTTGTTCAAGCATAAAAAAAATCCCCATCAACGTTGTTGATGGGGATTATCTGCTAACTGCAAGATCGTTCAAGTCTTCTTAAACGATCGGCATTAAACTGAATGTTAGCGTTTTTTATTTCTGAAGATTGTTCTCTGAACCTTTCTAAGTTTAACGAAGCACTAAATAGGAAAGTGTTCAGGATTCACAAATGGAATCAGCGCTAAGATTAATGCTTGGTGATAGACCGAACTGCGTGACAGTTGGTTATGCGTCAGTAGGCTAATCGCGCCACCTTTCTGCTTGATATTATCGGTACCAAACACTTCGTCCATTACATCCCCTAACTCGTTTGCATGCTCTAACTTTTCAAGCACAGCTGGTGGCAGCATCAGGCTTGCTGAACGAGACTCTCCACGTTGACCATTTGCTTCGATCACCATCCAAGCAAAAGTGACGTTTGTTTCTATTCCCGCTTCTAGACCAACATAGAAGTCGGCATCAGGCTGAGCTTGAGTTGCGTGTTGAACACGATTCACGGCGCCCTGATAGGTTTCATCATTGCTCATCGGTTGATCGGCGACACCACTAGGGACGCTGATGCCTTTGAAATCAAATTCAGTATCAGGAAAAGCAGATAAGAACGCACTTTTAACGGCGTTAATTTTAGCTGGGTTCAGCGATGCGATGATTACAGATTTCATGTGTCGGATTCTTTTTGTTGTCGATTAGATTGAGTTTATGTTGTCGGTACCATTCACTCAACTCTTCTAGTGGCATAGGTTTACCAAAGTAATAGCCTTGCAGCATATCGCACTGTGCCTCCTGTAACCACTGGTGCATACCTTGAGTTTCAATCCCTTCGGCGGTGACTTTTTTCCCCTGAGCATGGCACAATCCGATGACCGGTTTTACGATGTTCTGGTTATTAGTCTCAATTAAGGTATCTAAAAACGCTTTATCCAATTTAATTTTCTGAGTCGGATACTGCACCAGTTGAGTGATCGAGGTGTAACCGGAACCAAAATCATCAATTGCCAGCCGATAACCCATGCATGACAGCTCATTCAGCAATGGAAAGCCTTCTGAATTTGAGTAAAAGGTTTCAGTGATTTCAAAATCGATCAGGCTTGGTGGGATTCGATTTAACTCCTCGTGTTCTTTAATGAAAACCGCAAGGTGAGTAGTTTCAATACCAGCCGAAGATAAGTTGATCGACAATTGAATTGAGTGATCAAATTGAGCCTGAAGTCGATGGAATGAAGCAAACGCATTCTGTATTACCCAGCGGTCGACATGTTCGAATAGCCCGGTTTGTTCGGCAATTGGGATGAACTCATCGGGTGGAACCAAACCAAGTTGCTTCGAATTCCAACGTAATAAAACCTCAACGCCAATTACATCAGTCCCGGTTGAATCCATATAGGGCATGTAAACGAGCCTGAATTCATCATCAAAATTCTTACCTCTAAGCGCCCGTTCAATGTCTGCTTGGCGTTGAATGGCTTTGTCTAAATCCCGTGAATAGTCAGCAAATTGGTTTTTACCTGCACGCTTGGCTTGGTACATCGCGGTATCTGCGTTCGACAGTAGCTTCTCGATTGAGTCACCATCATTAGGGTAGGTCGCAATACCAATACTGACCGTAATCGGAAAGCTTCCTGATTCGGTGACAAAGCCTTTTTGTAGGGGAGTGAGTAAATCATTCGAGAATCGATGCGCGACATTGCCTCGCTGGCTAGGAGCGTTAATGTAGACAACGAACTCGTCACCAGAAAGTCGGGCTGGCATGCAGTGAGCGTCGAACTCCGCTTTATAGTGGCGACAAATATCTGAAATACGCTGAGCAAAAGAGACCAGAATCGAGTCGCCGATTTGATGCCCGTATTTGTCATTCACAAACTTGAAGTTGTCCAAGTCAAAATAGAGAACCCAGGTTTCGGTATTGGAACTCGGTTTTGGCAACGATTGCTGAACGAAGGTTTGAAACTGATGCCTATTGGCTATTTGGGTTAACTGATCATTTTCGGCCAAGAGTTTGGTTTGTTGGTAAGTGTTGTCTAGTTCCTGGTACATGTCATAGAAGCGCTGTGATAGGCGGCCAAGTTCATCACGAGAGCCTAAGCGTTCAATGTTCTTTCGTTGTTTTTTTTCGACTTGCTGTAGCTGTCGATCGAGCCGTGTTATTGGACTAATCACGGTGCGAGACAGAAGCATGAGTAACAGAGCGACAGTCACAAACGCAGATAGTGCAAACGACAAACTCAGCTTGTTCCAAATCGAATCGAGCTTGTTTTCCAATAAGAACTGCGCAGGATCGACCGTGGCGTACAGTTCTGGTGCAAGCTTGACTGAGTGAGTAACATCATTTTCCAAAGAAACTGCTTTGGATGTGAAGAACAAACTGGTTTGGTAGTCGAACTCTATTTGCTTTCTCAGTGCATTAAACTTGTCGAGAGAGACAGATACAACAACAAAGAACACATCATCGAGTTGATTGCTTGGGGTTGGGAAAATCGCTTTTCTATCTACCTTGTCATAGTGAACCAACATCCCTTCGCCTTGGGAGTTTTGAATATAGTTAGTACTCGATGTTGCTAGGGTGTCTTGATAGTGCTGGTCAACGTACTCCAATATCTTACTGTCAATCTGAGTGCGTGAGTTGTTGGTATTATCCGCGTAATAACGCAGTTTTCGATCACCATTAAGAAGTGCTAAACCTGTATAGCTTTCATCGTCATCTTGCAGGAAATGTATGGCTTCTTGAAGGTTACTGACCAGTTCAAGATCGCGAGAAAGATTTTGAACAGTGAGAAAATAACGCTTCACCATATCACTCTGGGTCAAGGTGTAAGAGTAGCTATTGAGAAACGAACGAGATTGGCGAAAGTATCCGGCTAGTTTTTCCATGTTTAGCTGCAGTGCATTATCTTCGCGTTTGATGAAGCTGCTTTTTTGCGTCGAATAAATAATATAGCTAGAAGCCGCGGTACTGATCAGTATCACAGGGGCTATCAGTAGTAAGATTTTAGTACTTAGCTTCATAGTTAATGACAACACTATTTATAAATTAAGCGCATAATTTTATGTTACTTAATGCTTACTCGCTATTAATTACACGTAGTTCGATGATTTCCTGTGAAGGGGGTAAGGTTTTGTCTTTATTGATAAAAAAAGCCACTAATGAGTTTTTGTTAGAAAGGATCAAACAGTGGAGAGAGTAAGCGTGCAGAATGTGCGAAACAAGTGAGTTGTGTTTCAGGCATGCTAGGGTGAGTTTTCTTAGCGAGAGTAGTACTCGACTAGAGGGTGATTTAAGTATTTGGCCTACGGTAGACCAAATACTTATGTTAGCTAAAAGCTGATACTTGAGCTCTTAGCTATTAGCTATGATAACTTAACTTGAGTCGCTTTGATGTTCTCACTTGGGTAGCAACCCAACACTTTAAGGTGGCGAGTAATAGAGGTTAGTTCCGTTATCGCTTGCTGCATATTATCTGAATCCAGATGCGCCTCTAAATCGACATAGAACATCTCTTCCCAAGGGTTACCCATGATAGGACGAGATTCCAGCTTGGTCATGTTGATGCCTAAGCGTTGCAGGATTAGTAGTGTCTCTACCAAAGAACCCGCCTCTTGAGATGTCGACATGATGAGCGTCGTTTTCGCTGGTATTTGAGTCGATACTTCAACAGGCTTACGAGCCACAACGATGAAACGAGTGTGGTTCTCTGTTTGGTTTGCAATGTTGCCTTGGATTGGCTGAAGCCCATAAAGCTTGCCGCTCGAAGCATTACCAATAGCCGCTACGTCATTGCCACCCAACTCTTTAACCTTTTTCATTGCATCAGCGGTGCTTGCGCAAGACTCTAGGCTGACACCTTTAAGGCGGCTCAAGAACTCACTGCATTGTTGATGAGGTTGTGGGTGTGAATAGAGTGTTTTGATGTCTTCTAAACGGATATCACTCTTAGCAACGAGGCAGTGCTCAATCGGTTGAGAAAGTTCGCCAACAATGTATAGAGTCGTATGCTGTAGCAGGTCGTAGACCTCGTTAATTGACCCTGAACTTGTGTTCTCAATAGGTAGGACACCGTAGTCGGCATGGCCAGACTCTACTGTTGATGCGACTTCTTTGAAGTGATTACAGTTCAGCTCAATCAATTCCATATTCTTGCGGCTGAAGTATTCGCGGCTCGCAAGGTGAGAATACGATCCCTTAGAACCTAAGAATGCAACGCGAGCCAATGGTTTACGGCTTTGCGGGTTCGCTAGGTTTTGTAAGTATGACTGCTGTAGTAAAACGGAATCTTCGATGATGGTGTGGAACAGCTTGGTAATGTACTGCGCATCAAGTTCGTATTTATCTTTGCCGTTGTTGATCAGCTTAACTAATAGTTGTTGCTCTCGTACTGCATCACGAACTGGTTTTGATGTCTCTACTTTGCTTTTAGCGACTTCGATACTTAGCTTGCGACGCTCTGAAAGTAACTTCAGGAGTTCGTCGTCTAAATCATTAAGACGAAGGCGGATATCATCCAGTGAAATTGAGCGGTCAGTCATAAATGTGTCCTTATAAAAAAGCCTCCCTAGTGTGGGAGGCTTCTTGTTCGTTTTTGACTTGTTTTTCTAAAACGACTTAGCCTCCGATTTACGGAAGAAAAAAGAAGTCAAAAATAAACAAAGATTGAGTGTGCATAAAAAGTGATTGTTTTATGAATGTTTAAACACAATAAGCAAGCGAGCTACGAGCGTCAAGCAAAAAAATAGCGCCCTGAGGCGCTATTTTTTAATCTGTTCTCTTTCCTTATTCTACTTCAGCTTCTAGCTCTTCGATTTCAGGCTTTTCAGCGCGGCGCGCTTCTGGTTTATGGCGTAGCTTGTTGAGTTGACGCTCTAGTTTTTGTTCTACTTCGTTGATCGCTACGTAGAGGTCGTCATGGATTGATGAAGCAACAAGTTGGCCTTTTGGTACTGTTAGAACCGCTTCAAACTTCTTCTTTTTGTTTGGTTCTTCGCTAAAGCTCGCTTGGCAGCCTATGATGTCTACTTGCCATTTATCCAGCTTTTTAAATTTGCTTTCTATGTGATCACGGATTGCAGAGGTAATGTCGATGTTTTTACCAGTGATGTTCATTTTCATAGAAGTTTTCCTCTGTTGTATCCCTCATGGGTTAACTTCAGATTACGACTTTTAGGAATGAATAATGTGATCTGGATCTTGTTTTGGTCGGGTGGGGTAAGCATTAAAATCAAATGTGATGTTACGCAAGTCTTGATATGTTTTTGGCGGAAAATGCTTGTTATCCTTATGAAAAACGATAACTTGTAGGCAAGGCTTCGCTAAAAATTAAACCAGTTTTTAGGGGCGTCTTACAGCTTATAGAAAGTACTTGATTGAAATACACTCAATAGTGTTTTGTGATAAAGGTCTCGTGATATAGATCACTACGTAAGCTTCTTCAGAATTAGATAAACAAAAGCCGCATAAGTTTGTTATGCGGCTTTTGTGTTTTTAGCCTTACCTGATGTGACCCCATAAAAGTAGACACTTAATACAGAGCATTGAGTGTCATGAAAGTAAAATCACAAAGGCAATATACAGACGAATTTAAACGAGAAGCTGTTCAGCGATCTCTCGATTCTTCTGACACCGTTAAGTCAGTAGCACTATCCTTAGGAATATCGCCGGTGCTACTTTCTAAATGGAGATGCCAAATGACGTCGAAGAAGACTAATAACTCCCTCCCAATACCTAACCACGGTCCCGAAAAATCCGTTGCACAACTGGAGAAAGAGATCCGTCAATTGAAAAAGAAGCTTGAGATGGCAGAGCTGGAGAATGATTTCTTAAAGGAAGCGAAGGCTTTCTTCGACAGCCAAAAAGAATAAGGTTCGAGTATATCCTTAAGAAGGCCAGTGTGAAGTTTCCTGTCATTCGACTATGCAAATGGTTAGGCGTTTCTAAAGCGGGTTATTACAAGTGGCTAACAAGGAAACCATCGAAGCGAGAGACAGACAATGAGTCTTTAAGTCACTACTTGAGGAGAGAAAGCAAAGCTCAGTATTGTATTCCAGGCTATCGAAAGCTTTGGGAAGCAGCAGTCGCTAACGGCTTTATTTGCAATAAGAAGCGAGTACAGAGGCTTCTACAGAATATGGGCTATCGCTCTTGCGCGAGTAAGAGGCGATATGGACGAGCGCCAAGACAAAATGCTCTTATACCAGCCTATAACATTCTTGCCCGTCAATTTAAGGTGGATAAACCCGATCGAGTTTGGGTGTCTGATATAACTCAGGTGCGCTGTACGGATGGCTGGCAATACCTGTGCGTCGTCTTAGATTTGTTTTCACGCAAAGTGATTGGTTGGTCAACAAGTCGCATTAATAACGCAAAGTTAGTGCTAAGAAGCCTGGATAAGGCTTGGGAACAAAGGCAGCCCTTAGGTCACAAGCTTTTGTTTCACTCCGATCAAGGTATACAGTATCGAGCGTTGGAGACGATCCGTTGGCACCGTAAACGAAAGATTAAAGTCAGTATGTCGAGAAAAGGAAACTGTTGGGATAACGCTTGTTCCGAAAGCTTCTTTGCGCAATATAAGAAAGAGTGGGTGAATAACTTAGATCAGCTTTCACGACAAGAAATGACGATGCAGAGTCGCATTTATATCGATACCTATTATAATCCAGTAAGAAGACATGGGACTCTAGGTGGAGTGAGTCCCATGGACTTTGAACTAATCAACTAAACCCCTGTGTCTACTTTTTAGGGGCCATATCAACCTAATACCTAATACCTAATACCTAATACCTAATACCTAATACCTAATACCTAATACCTTTAGCTCTACAGCTCTACAGCTCTACAGCTCTGGAGTTGAGGCGATCCTAATCGTTAGTGTTAAGTAATCTCGTGGTACCGTCCTCTCGGGTGGCATTGATAGTTTGTAATTGTTTATAGATTACGAAGTAACGATTAATGTTGGCAACATAGGTTACGGGTTCTTTACTCACGTATTTGCGAGTGATGATTTCTACGTTTTTAAACCAAATGTTTGGGTTGTAGCCTTTTTGCTTGGCAAGGTGTCTCATCTTTCTGATTTTAGCGGGGCCCGCGTTGTAAGAAGCCAAAGTGAAGTAGATTTTATTGTCCGGTGATATTGCTGGGTCGTCAAAATACCGGTCTTTGATAAAGCGCATATATTTCACACCTGCATGGATGTTGTTATCCACTTTATGGATGTTCTTGATGTTGACGTTTTTATCTTTTGCAGTACTCGGTAGTATCTGCATCACACCAATAGCCCCTCGATGAGAAACTCGGCTCTGATCCAGCCCTGATTCTTGGAAACCTTGAGCTGACATCATCAAAGGATCAAATTCATACTTGCTCGAATACTTTTCAAAGACATCTGAGAGTTTAGCCACTCGGTCTACTTTATTCGGGTCGAGTGCTCGGCCCAACCAGCGAGTATTGTCGATGTATTTCTGGTAGATGACGTTTCCAAGCAGGGTGCCTGTTCGTGCGGTTTTGACGTATTTGTTTATCTCTTTCTTCAGTTGAGGGCTGTCTTTTCTTAAAGCCCAAGCAATACGACCATTTTCTCGCAAAGGTAAGTCGTTATGGACTTGAATATTTTCCATTACATCGGTCCACAGTTTCGCTTTATGGTTATCTAGAATTGTGCCTTGTATGTAGCCTTGGTTAACCAGCTCTATCAGCTCATAGTCCTGTAATGATTCCTCGATAAAGTGGACATGCACTGGTGGTAAACCTAGTTCGTTAAGTTCTTTATTGACTCTTTGTACACTCTCGAAGTAACTCGAACTTGCTCGGATCCACACCTCTTTACCGCTCAATTGCTTGATCTCGGTGAGAGGTTTGGCCTTTTTCCCTGTGATAATGAGTTCTTTACCATCTTTAATCATCGGATCTGAAAAATCGATGGTTCGTAATCGTTTGTCGGTGATCGTTAGGTTAGCGACAGCGACATCACCATAGCCAGATTCCAAAGAGGGAATTAGATCATCTCGTTGCACGGGGATGATTTGAACGTTGAGGTAGGGATGTTTCTTACGAAGACTTTTTTCAAAGTGGTAGAGCATTTCTGCCACAATGCCTTTTGGCTTGCCATCCTCGATGTAATAGAAACCAAGATCGGCAGACACGAGCACTCTAACTGTCCCTTTGGTTTTGAGCGCATCCAAGTCGCCCATGTAAGGCTTATTGCTTAATGGGGACAGTTCTAATGCGTAGGATAATTGGTTAAATAGCGATATCCAGATAAATAATAACAACCTACTCACATCCACACTCCATGTTGATGTTTTGTTAAAAGTTATCTTTTGAAGATACCGTGTATTGTGCGATTCATCAAGTTTACGATATGTGGATAAAAAAACGCGCTAGTAAATTAGCGCGCTTTTTGGATTGAGATGACAAGAAGTTTAATTAAGGTAGTGGGTTTAACTCAATCAACTTTTCTGTTCTTAACACAGCATCTTCTAGTCCGAGCTGCTCGTAGGCTTCTAACTGTATTTTCAGAGATTTACGCGCAGCAATGGTGTCTGGGTAAGTTTTTTGTAGCTCTTGCGTTCTGTTGATCGCAGCAATCCAAGCTTCACGACGCAGATAGAAATCAGCGGTTGCTAGATCGTAATCAGCCAAACGGTTTTTAAGTGCGAACATGCGTTTTTGTGCATCTTCAGCATATGGGCTTGCAGGGAAACGTTCTAAAAGTCGTTTGAAATCAGCAAACGCTAGTTTCACTGGTTCTGGATCTCGGTCGCTGCGATCGATATTAAAAATATCGTGCATGAAGTTTCGATCTTGAGCCATGTGTGTCAGGCCACGCATGTAAAGAACCCAATCCTGTTTTTCATGAGTTGGGTTTAAGCGTAGGAATCGTGAAATGGTGGCAAGGCCTAACGCCAAGTCATCATTTTTGTAATACGCGTAAATCAGATCCAGTTGTACTTGTTCAGAATAGGCGCCGAATGGGTAACGAGAGTCTAAGGCTTCTAGCTTTTCGATTGCAGAAAGCCAGCTACCACTCTGAAGTGATTCTTGGGCGTCAGAGTAAAGAACCGATGGCGGTACATCCGGTACTATTTCTTCACTACTTGAACAACCAACTAAGAGTGATACGGCTAATAGACCCGATAAAGTAAGGTGTTTCATGTCAGGCGTCGATTCCTTGAATTAAATATTTCGTAAGCTTCCGTTACTTTCTAACCAGTAACAGATACAATGATGCAATTATTCTATTTTATCCATACTAATGGGTATTAGTCTCACGGTTTTTAAAAAAGTTCGATATGGCTCAGCAGATAACATTAACAGACACAGTAAAAAGCAGCCAGTTAGGTCAACGTTTAGACCAAGCTGTCGCTGAACTATTTACCGATTTTTCTCGCTCTCGTATTAAAGAGTGGCTTCTTGACGGCAAAATCCAAGTGGATGGCGAAGTTATCACTAAACCGCGCACCATAGTTTTGGGCGGTGAAGCGATCATCTTACAAGCGGAGCTTGCGGATGAAGAGCGCTGGGAAGCACAAGATATTCCGTTAGACATTGTCTATGAAGATGATGATTTATTGGTTATCAATAAACCTCGCGATCTGGTTGTACACCCAGGCGCAGGTACGCCGGATGGAACCATACTAAACGCATTGCTTTTCCATTACCCTCAGATTGCTGAAGTACCTCGTGCGGGTATTGTGCACCGTCTTGATAAAGACACAACAGGTCTTATGGTTGTGGCTAAAACGGTTCCAGCTCAAACTCGTCTTGTGCGTGCTCTTGCTAAACGTCGTATTACTCGTGAATATGAAGCAATTGCAATTGGCAAAATGACTGCGGGTGGTGTTGTTGAGAAAGGCATTAGCCGTCATGCAACGAAGCGTACGTTAATGGACGTTAATGAATTGGGTAAGCCTGCGGTAACTCACTACCGTGTTGCGGAGCACTTCCGCGAACATACTCGTATTCGTTTGCGCCTAGAAACGGGTCGTACTCACCAAATCCGTGTTCACATGTCATATCTTCAGCATCCGCTGTTAGGTGATATTGCGTACGGTGGTCGTGCACGTATTCCTAAAGGTGCATCTGAAGAGCTGACGACAATGATTCGTTCTTTTGATCGCCAAGCGCTACACGCTGTAATGCTCAAATTTGTTCACCCTATTACTGGTGAAGAAGTTGAGTTCCACGCACCTGTGCCGAATGACATGGTTGTGATGGCTGAAGCGTTGCGTGTTGATGCTCGCGAAAACATAGAAGACGACATTTAATCGTGTCAATGATCATCCCTGACTGGAATGCACCTCAAAACGTGAAGGCATTTGCTTCGACTCGTTTTGATGGCTTTTCTACAGGAGCTTATCAAGGGTTAAACCTCGGTATGCACGTTGGGGATGATGCTTCGCTTGTTGAAAGCAATCGAGCGTGGCTAAAGCAACAATCTAAGATGCCCACTGCTCCGGTATGGCTAAATCAGACTCACTCAACAGATGTCGTTACGGTTTTAGAACCTGTGGCGAATGTGCTTGATGCGGATGGTGCATTTACCACTGCAACGGGTGTTGTTTGTTCTGCGATGACAGCCGATTGCTTACCGGTCATCCTTACCGATACCAAAGGCACTCAAGTTGCTGCAGTTCATGCCGGTTGGCGTGGTCTTGCTGGTGGTATTCTTGAAAATGCCGTCGCAAAGTTCTCAAACCTAGATTCAGATAACTCGATCATTGCTTGGCTTGGCCCTGCAATTGGTAAAGATGCATTTGAAGTTGGCGACGATGTATTGGACGCTTTTGTTCGTTTTGACCCTCAGGCGAAATTAGCATTTCAAGCCAAAGCTGAACCGGGCAAGTGGCTAGCAAACATGTCTCAACTTGCGACTCAACGATTAATGAAAGTTGGCGTGACTTCGGTGACAGATTCAAATCTATGTACATACGCAGATTCAGATGCTTTCTATTCTTATCGTCGTGATGGTATTACTGGGCGTCAGGCGACATTTATTTGGCTAGAGTAATCTCTGACTAGCGCAACCACTCATCCAGCTCATTTATATTTTCATATAAGCTCTATTCTTCATTCTTATCCCTTGAAAATCCGCGTTACCGTATCCATCTTCTAACCATAAGATAAACATATCTAAGAGTAGGAAGGTTGGCATGCGTCTCGATCGATTCACTAGTAAATTCCAAATTGCGATATCTGATGCTCAGTCGCTCGCATTAGGTCGTGATCACCAATATATAGAACCTGTACACCTAATGGTGTCTTTGCTAAA
This sequence comes from Vibrio cyclitrophicus, assembly GCA_023206055.1. Taxonomy (NCBI): domain Bacteria; kingdom Pseudomonadati; phylum Pseudomonadota; class Gammaproteobacteria; order Vibrionales; family Vibrionaceae; genus Vibrio; species Vibrio cyclitrophicus. The sequence goes on from CP065366.1 coordinate 745,092, forward strand.
TCAAGATGGCAGTGCGATTCGTCCATTGCTCACCATGCTGAATATTGACGTGGTTCAATTGCGTTCTAAATTAAGCGAAATATTAGACCGAGTGCCAAAAGTTAGTGGTATCGGTGGTGATGTTCAGCTCTCTAACGCAATGGGAACGCTATTCAATCTATGTGACAAGGTCGCGCAAAAGCGTCAAGACAGTTACATATCTTCAGAAGTATTCCTACTCGCTGCAATTGAAGACAAAGGTCCTTTAGGAAACTTACTTAAAGAGCTAGGTCTCAGTGAGCAAAAACTATCTCAAGCTATCGAGCAAGTTCGCGGTGGTCAAAAAGTTGATGACCCGAATGCGGAAGATAGACGCCAAGCATTAGAGAAGTTCACCATTGATCTGACTGAAAGAGCAGAGCAAGGCAAACTCGATCCTGTGATCGGTCGTGATGATGAAATTCGTCGCACGATTCAAGTCCTTCAACGTCGAACTAAGAACAACCCTGTCATTATCGGTCAACCCGGCGTGGGTAAAACCGCGATTGTCGAAGGTTTGGCTCAGCGCATTATCAATAATGAAGTTCCTGAAGGCTTAAGAGGCCGACGAGTGCTTTCATTAGACATGGGCTCATTGGTAGCGGGTGCTAAGTATCGTGGTGAATTCGAAGAGCGTCTAAAATCGGTGCTTAATGAATTATCTAAAGAAGAAGGCAATGTCATTCTCTTTATCGATGAAATTCATACGATGGTCGGTGCAGGTAAAGGCGAAGGCTCTATGGATGCGGGCAACATGCTGAAACCAGCATTAGCTCGTGGTGAACTGCATTGTGTCGGCGCAACAACGCTCGATGAATACCGACAATATATAGAGAAAGACCCTGCTTTAGAGCGTCGATTCCAAAAAGTGATCGTGGACGAACCAACCGTTGAAGACACAGTTGCGATTCTTCGAGGTTTGAAAGAGCGTTATGAACTTCACCATCATGTAGAAATTACCGACCCTGCTATCGTAGCGGCGGCAACGTTATCTCACCGATACGTTTCAGACCGTCAGTTACCAGATAAGGCGATTGATCTGATTGATGAAGCGGCTTCGAGTATTCGAATGCAGATCGACTCAAAACCAGAGTCACTGGATAAGCTCGAGCGAAAAATCATTCAACTGAAGATCGAGCAGCAAGCTCTTACTAATGAAAATGACGAAGCCAGTGAAAAGAGGCTTCGCACGCTGCAAAGTGAACTTTCTGAGAAAGAACGCGATTTTGCTGAACTTGAAGAAGTTTGGAACGCTGAAAAAGCGGCGTTGTCTGGCACACAACATATCAAGTCAGAGCTAGAACAAGCTCGGATGGATATGGATTTTGCACGACGTGCTGGTGACCTTAACCGTATGTCTGAATTGCAATATGGCCGAATCCCAGAATTGGAGAAGCAGTTAGATCTCGCGACTCAAGCTGAAATGCAAGAAATGACCCTGTTACGTAACAAGGTGACTGACGCTGAGATTGCCGATGTCCTTTCTAAGCAAACCGGCATCCCGGTTTCTAAAATGCTAGAAGCAGAGAAAGAGAAGCTTCTGAAAATGGAAGGTGTTCTGCATAAGCGGGTTATCGGTCAAGCGGAAGCGGTTGAAGTTGTGTCGAATGCAATTCGTCGTAGCCGTGCTGGTTTGTCTGATCCGAATAAGCCGATTGGTTCGTTCTTATTTTTAGGGCCAACTGGTGTCGGTAAAACGGAACTGTGTAAAACATTGGCGAACTTTATGTTCGATAGTGAAGATGCCATGGTGCGTATCGATATGTCTGAGTTTATGGAGAAACACTCTGTTGCTCGTTTAGTTGGTGCTCCTCCGGGTTATGTGGGTTATGAAGAAGGTGGGTACTTAACCGAAGCCGTTCGTCGAAAACCTTATTCTGTGATTCTGCTTGATGAGGTAGAGAAAGCTCACCCAGATGTTTTCAATATTCTATTGCAGGTTTTAGATGATGGGCGATTAACTGACGGACAAGGTCGCACCGTCGATTTTAGAAATACCGTGGTAATCATGACATCGAATCTAGGTTCAACCCGTATTCAAGAGAACTTCAATACATTGGATTACCAAGGGATTAAAAATGAGGTTATGGAAGTGGTGGGTAAACATTTCCGACCTGAGTTTTTGAACCGTGTTGATGAAAGTGTCGTGTTCCATCCATTAGGCCAAGAGCACATCGAATCAATTGCTGCTATTCAGCTTGAGCATTTGAAAAAGCGAATGGAAGACAATGGGTATGAACTCGAAGTTTCAGAAAAAGCGCTCAAGCTAATCTCTCAAGTTGGTTTTGACCCTGTATATGGTGCAAGGCCTCTTAAAAGAGCAATTCAACAAACTGTAGAAAACCCATTAGCGAAAGCGATACTGGCTGGAAAAATAAATCCAGATAAGAAAGTGCAGCTATTAGTGAATAACGACCGAATTATTGCTCACCAATAATCAGACTATTAACAATAGGTACGATTAGCCGAAATTAAGGCTTAATCGTACCTATTTTGAACGCTTTGTGTGAATAGTGTCCGAACGATCGCCTGCGGCGGTTTTTTTTCGTTTTTGGTCTTGTGCAAAGGGAGATTCTCTCTATAATGCGCCTCCGTTGCCAGGGATAACCAAGCGGTTTGAACTAAGTAATGAGACGACATTAAGCATTTAAGATGCTTTGAAAAATTAGCTGGAAAAAGTGTTTGACACTGGAACCCAATTCGCTAGAATGGCCGTCCACTTAGAGAGGCTCCTTACTAAAAGGAACGCTCAATAAGTAAAGCTCTTTAACAATTTAAACCTATCAATCTGTGTGGGCACTCGTTGATGAATATCAAAACGTTTTATCTTCCCTTTTTATTAAGAGAAGTAAAACAGATTCCTCGGAATCAACTTTGGTTTCAATGAACTGAGTGACCAATACGAATAACTACTTTCTCTTGTAGAAAGAAAGTATTTGGCACAGTCAATTCATTATCTTTCTGTTGGAAAGATAATAGCTTTAGAATTACTTTTTGTAGTTTTGAAGTCAGTATTCATTGAGCCGACAAAATCTTAAATTGAAGAGTTTGATCATGGCTCAGATTGAACGCTGGCGGCAGGCCTAACACATGCAAGTCGAGCGGAAACGACATTATTGAATCTTCGGAGGATTTAATGGGCGTCGAGCGGCGGACGGGTGAGTAATGCCTAGGAAATTGCCTTGATGTGGGGGATAACCATTGGAAACGATGGCTAATACCGCATAATGCCTACGGGCCAAAGAGGGGGACCTTCGGGCCTCTCGCGTCAAGATATGCCTAGGTGGGATTAGCTAGTTGGTGAGGTAATGGCTCACCAAGGCGACATCCCTAGCTGGTCTGAGAGGATGATCAGCCACACTGGAACTGAGACACGGTCCAGACTCCTACGGGAGGCAGCAGTGGGGAATATTGCACAATGGGCGAAAGCCTGATGCAGCCATGCCGCGTGTATGAAGAAGGCCTTCGGGTTGTAAAGTACTTTCAGTTGTGAGGAAGGGTGTGTAGTTAATAGCTGCATATCTTGACGTTAGCAACAGAAGAAGCACCGGCTAACTCCGTGCCAGCAGCCGCGGTAATACGGAGGGTGCGAGCGTTAATCGGAATTACTGGGCGTAAAGCGCATGCAGGTGGTTCATTAAGTCAGATGTGAAAGCCCGGGGCTCAACCTCGGAACTGCATTTGAAACTGGTGAACTAGAGTGCTGTAGAGGGGGTAGAATTTCAGGTGTAGCGGTGAAATGCGTAGAGATCTGAAGGAATACCAGTGGCGAAGGCGGCCCCCTGGACAGACACTGACACTCAGATGCGAAAGCGTGGGGAGCAAACAGGATTAGATACCCTGGTAGTCCACGCCGTAAACGATGTCTACTTGGAGGTTGTGGCCTTGAGCCGTGGCTTTCGGAGCTAACGCGTTAAGTAGACCGCCTGGGGAGTACGGTCGCAAGATTAAAACTCAAATGAATTGACGGGGGCCCGCACAAGCGGTGGAGCATGTGGTTTAATTCGATGCAACGCGAAGAACCTTACCTACTCTTGACATCCAGAGAAGCCAGCGGAGACGCAGGTGTGCCTTCGGGAACTCTGAGACAGGTGCTGCATGGCTGTCGTCAGCTCGTGTTGTGAAATGTTGGGTTAAGTCCCGCAACGAGCGCAACCCTTATCCTTGTTTGCCAGCGAGTAATGTCGGGAACTCCAGGGAGACTGCCGGTGATAAACCGGAGGAAGGTGGGGACGACGTCAAGTCATCATGGCCCTTACGAGTAGGGCTACACACGTGCTACAATGGCGCATACAGAGGGCAGCAAGCTAGCGATAGTGAGCGAATCCCAAAAAGTGCGTCGTAGTCCGGATTGAGTCTGCAACTCGACTCCATGAAGTCGGAATCGCTAGTAATCGTGAATCAGAATGTCACGGTGAATACGTTCCCGGGCCTTGTACACACCGCCCGTCACACCATGGGAGTGGGCTGCAAAAGAAGTGGGTAGTTTAACCTTTCGGGGAGGACGCTCACCACTTTGTGGTTCATGACTGGGGTGAAGTCGTAACAAGGTAGCCCTAGGGGAACCTGGGGCTGGATCACCTCCTTATACGAAGATACTTACGATGAGTGTCCACACAGATTGATTAGGTTTAGAAAAGTTAAGAGTAGAAATACTTTTCCAGATGGGGCTATAGCTCAGCTGGGAGAGCGCCTCGCTGGCAGCGAGGAGGTCTGCGGTTCGATCCCGCATAGCTCCACCATCTTTAAGTGTTTTTATCTGAAAATATTTAAAAATGGTTTCGAAAGAAATCTAGCTCTTTAACAATTTGGAAAGCTGACTGATTTGATTACTTACGAGTAATTCAAATCAAATTTAAAAGTTCTCAATGTTTATCTTTCATTAGATAAACACAACAAACACATTCAAGTGTCTTGTATTCGAATCAAATTTATTTGATTCACAATTGAGTCCGGCAAACAGTTATCAAGAATTAACCCTTCTTGATGACAACCAAAAACCTTGGTTAGTTGCCATACGCTAAGACCCTTTCGGGTTGTATGGTTAAGTGACTAAGCGTACACGGTGGATGCCTTGGCAGTCAGAGGCGATGAAAGGCGTAATAACTTGCGATAAGCCCAGATTAGGTAGTAATAACCTTTTGAGTCTGGGATTCCTGAATGGGGAAACCCACTTACATAAGTAAGTATCCTGTTGTGAATACATAGCAACAGGAGGCAAACCGGGGGAACTGAAACATCTAAGTACCCCGAGGAAGAGAAATCAACCGAGATTCCGAAAGTAGCGGCGAGCGAAATTGGATTAGCCCTTAAGCTTTTAATGAGACAGACGAAGGCTCTGGAAAGTGCCGCAGTAAAGGGTGATAGCCCCGTAGTCGACATCTCATAATCAGTGAAAACGAGTAGGGCGGGACACGTGATATCCTGTCTGAATATGGGGGGACCATCCTCCAAGGCTAAATACTACTGACTGACCGATAGTGAACCAGTACCGTGAGGGAAAGGCGAAAAGAACCCCTGTGAGGGGAGTGAAATAGAACCTGAAACCGTGTACGTACAAGCAGTAGGAGCACCTTCGTGGTGTGACTGCGTACCTTTTGTATAATGGGTCAGCGACTTAATTTTAGTAGCAAGGTTAACCGTTTAGGGGAGCCGTAGGGAAACCGAGTCTTAACTGGGCGTACAGTTGCTAGGATTAGACCCGAAACCAGGTGATCTAGCCATGGGCAGGTTGAAGGTTGAGTAACATCAACTGGAGGACCGAACCGACTAATGTTGAAAAATTAGCGGATGACTTGTGGCTAGGGGTGAAAGGCCAATCAAACCTGGAGATAGCTGGTTCTCCCCGAAAGCTATTTAGGTAGCGCCTCGGACGAATACTACTGGGGGTAGAGCACTGTTAAGGCTAGGGGGTCATCCCGACTTACCAACCCTTTGCAAACTCCGAATACCAGTAAGTACTATCCGGGAGACACACGGCGGGTGCTAACGTCCGTCGTGGAGAGGGAAACAACCCAGACCGCCAGCTAAGGTCCCAAAGTATAGCTAAGTGGGAAACGATGTGGGAAGGCTCAGACAGCCAGGATGTTGGCTTAGAAGCAGCCATCATTTAAAGAAAGCGTAATAGCTCACTGGTCGAGTCGGCCTGCGCGGAAGATGTAACGGGGCTAAGCTATACACCGAAGCTGCGGCTACGTACCTTAGGGTATGTGGGGTAGGGGAGCGTTCTGTAAGCCGTTGAAGGTGGTCTGTAAGGGCTGCTGGAGGTATCAGAAGTGCGAATGCTGACATGAGTAACGATAAAGGGAGTGAAAAACTCCCTCGCCGGAAGACCAAGGGTTCCTGTCCAACGTTAATCGGGGCAGGGTAAGTCGACTCCTAAGGCGAGGCCGAAAGGCGTAGTCGATGGGAAACGGGTTAATATTCCCGTACTTCTTACAATTGCGATGAGGGGACGGAGAAGGCTAGGTGGGCCTGGCGACGGTTGTCCAGGTTCAAGTATGTAGGCGGAAAGTTTAGGTAAATCCGGACTTTCTTAACGCTGAGATACGATGTCGAGCTACTACGGTAGTGAAGTCATTGATGCCATGCTTCCAGGAAAAGCCTCTAAGCTTCAGATTGTAAGGAATCGTACCCCAAACCGACACAGGTGGTCGGGTAGAGAATACCAAGGCGCTTGAGAGAACTCGGGTGAAGGAACTAGGCAAAATGGTACCGTAACTTCGGGAGAAGGTACGCTCTTATCAGTGAAGTCCCTTGCGGATGGAGCAGACGAGAGTCGCAGATACCAGGTGGCTGCAACTGTTTATTAAAAACACAGCACTGTGCAAAATCGTAAGATGACGTATACGGTGTGACGCCTGCCCGGTGCCGGAAGGTTAATTGATGGGGTTAGACTTCGGTCGAAGCTCTTGATCGAAGCCCCGGTAAACGGCGGCCGTAACTATAACGGTCCTAAGGTAGCGAAATTCCTTGTCGGGTAAGTTCCGACCTGCACGAATGGCGTAATGATGGCCACGCTGTCTCCACCCGAGACTCAGTGAAATTGAAATCGCTGTGAAGATGCAGTGTACCCGCGGCTAGACGGAAAGACCCCGTGAACCTTTACTACAGCTTGGCACTGAACATTGAACCTACATGTGTAGGATAGGTGGGAGACTTTGAAACCGCGTCGCTAGATGTGGTGGAGTCGTCCTTGAAATACCACCCTTGTAGTTTTGATGTTCTAACGTTGGTCCCTGAATCGGGATTACGGACAGTGCCTGGTGGGTAGTTTGACTGGGGCGGTCTCCTCCCAAAGAGTAACGGAGGAGCACGAAGGTGGGCTAAACACGGTTGGACATCGTGTGGTTAGTGCAATGGCATAAGCCCGCTTGACTGCGAGAATGACAATTCGAGCAGGTGCGAAAGCAGGTCATAGTGATCCGGTGGTTCTGAATGGAAGGGCCATCGCTCAACGGATAAAAGGTACTCCGGGGATAACAGGCTGATACCGCCCAAGAGTTCATATCGACGGCGGTGTTTGGCACCTCGATGTCGGCTCATCACATCCTGGGGCTGAAGTCGGTCCCAAGGGTATGGCTGTTCGCCATTTAAAGTGGTACGCGAGCTGGGTTTAGAACGTCGTGAGACAGTTCGGTCCCTATCTGCCGTGGGCGTTGGAAAATTGAAAGGGGCTGCTCCTAGTACGAGAGGACCGGAGTGGACGAACCTCTGGTGTTCGGGTTGTCATGCCAATGGCATTGCCCGGTAGCTAAGTTCGGAATCGATAACCGCTGAAAGCATCTAAGCGGGAAGCGAGCCTTGAGATGAGTTTTCCCTGGCACTATAATAGTGTCCTAAAGGGTTGTCGTAGACTACGACGTTGATAGGCAGGGTGTGTAAGTGCTGCGAGGCATTGAGCTAACCTGTACTAATTGCCCGTGAGGCTTAACCATACAACACCCAAGGGGTTTTGTGGACTCAGATGTACCAGACCTTGAATGAGTTTGAAGAGAAATACTTTTAAATACAGTTTTCCAGATTATTTTGCCTTCAGTTTTTAAAAACTGAAAGTAAAAGCAAAATTTGCTTGGCGACCATAGCATTGTGGACCCACCTGATTCCATGCCGAACTCAGAAGTGAAACACAATAGCGCCGATGGTAGTGTGGGGCTTCCCCATGTGAGAGTAGGACATCGCCAGGCTCCAAATTTATTTTCACTTTTCAAAAGTGAAGACAAAAAGTGTTATGAACGACTTGTCAGCGACGACAAGTAGTCCACTGCGGAGTGGTAGTTCAGTTGGTTAGAATACCGGCCTGTCACGCCGGGGGTCGCGGGTTCGAGTCCCGTCCACTCCGCCACTTATTCAGAGTTTCAGCTCTTTAAAACTGAAATAGGGGTGTAGCTCCAATTGGCAGAGCAGCGGATTCCAAATCCGCGTGTTGGGAGTTCGAATCTCTCCACCCCTGCCATATTTAAGGCTCTAGTCGAAAGACTAGAGCCTTTTTGCTTTCTGGCGTCGAAATACTTCACAACCCCTTTCAGATTCTTCCATCTCAAATACCTCTTTGTTTATTCCCGAAAAGTTACCAATAATCGTCAACTATTCTCTAATCACGACTAGTATAAATAATATGCATTGCTCACTTGGAATTGGTATGAGGTTATTTTGTGTATTAGTTGGGACTTTTTGTTCTTTTTTAGTGTCTGCAACTACTTGGGAAAAAGAGAAGACCCCCACGGTAAACTCAACCTCATCAATAGGAAGCTATGCCAACGGTTGTCTTGATGGCGCACAGGCCTTGCCAATCGATGGGGTCGGCTATCAAATTATTCGCCCCCAAAGAGGACGTTATTATGGTCATACAGAGGCAATTCAGTTCATTGAAAGGCTAGGCATAACTACAAGTGAGCAACTCGATACCAACTTACTGGTAGGAGATATTTCTTTGCCTCGTGGCGGGCGCTTTTCATCTGGTCATTCAAGTCATCAAACAGGGCTAGATATCGATATATGGTTAAGACTCACAAGCAATAGGCTTTCGGTGAATGAGCTTGCTGTTCCTAAGCCAGTGAGTGTCGTTGATCTTACTAACTACAAGCTTCGCAAATCAAATTGGACAGATGATCATTTTCAAGTGATCCGTTATGCCGCGAAAGATGAAAAAGTAGTGCGAATTTTTGTTCATCCCGTGATTAAGCAAGCTCTTTGTGACCGAGAAATCCCTGATGCAGATGATAGAGCTTGGCTCGGAAAAATCAGGCCTTGGTGGGGACATCATTCTCACTTCCACGTTCGTCTAAAGTGTCCTGAAGGCAGTTCAAACTGCATAGCTCAAGCAAGCCCTCCTAAGGGGGATGGCTGTGGGGATGAACTTGCAAGTTGGGCTCCAAAGACTGTTCCAGTTTCACCTCCCAAAAAAGTAGCGAAAAATAAGAAAAAGAAAAAAGTTAAAGTGATGCCAAGTCAGTGTTTGGCCTTGATATCGAATAAGTAATCCTGTTCATCTAGGCTTCTTACAGTGGTAATGCCACTGGTTTTCTTGACTCTAAAACTGGAGAAATATCACACTTTTGTCTAGAGTTTATAAACACGAGATTAAGAACATCGTTTGATATTAATAAAACCTATAATGATATCAGTAAGGGCGATGGCGAATTTGACAAGGTTTGGTCAGGGATTGAGTGTTTTTGGGGTGAAAGATGCGGCTTATATGCAGTATGCGAAATCAGAGTCTGATGCCCGTCGATAGATAATTCAAGGATAAGACTATGACTATGATTTGTGCAAAGGAATTTTCAGAATGGTTAAGACATAGATTCAGTGCAGAAAATTCAGGTATTTCTATTTCAAGAGACGACATTAATCACCTGACTGGTAGACAACGCTTAGACCCTAGTTTTGTTAATGATGTCCATTATGAGTTGATGCAGTATGGAATGGCATTTGTGACAGATACCAGTAGGGAAAATTTCTATCTTATTCCCATCGCGCAATCGATAAATTGGCGAGAGAGACTTGAATATCAATTTGAAAAGGAGCTCTTTTGCAATATTTATCCAATCGGAAAATCAGGTTAAAAAAAAGGTTCAGCTTATAATAAGTTGAACCTTTTCTTTATTAGGTCAAGCCTTGAATAATGACAAATTTTTCTAGTAGCTCGTCATCAGATTCAATATGGTTTGGGTCAGTGATTATGCATTTTGTAATGGGGCACACTGACTGACATGTTGGCTTCTCATAGTGACCTTTACACTCAGTACATAAATCAGGATCGATTTCAAAGATACTGTCGCCCATCGTGATTGCGCCATTTGGGCATTCTGGGTCACACATATCGCAGTTTATGCACTTGTCAGTTATTAACAGAGCCATTGCTTTATTCTCAGTAGAGTTTCTAAGTAAAGTTACTTACCTGAAGCGTTACGTGTATCTTGGCCTGCGCTCAAGTTACGCATTAACAAACCAAATTCTAGGTCAAGATCAGCAGGTACTGGAATAAAGACAAAGTGACCGTTACCTTTTGCGTCTTCTACTGGCTGAGATTTACGGTTCTCCATAACTTCTAATTTGAAAACGATGTTACCTTTTGGTGTCATCATTTCTAAGCTATCACCAACTAGGAATTTGTTCTTAACTTCGACTTCTGCTAAGTCGCCACGGCGATTACCAGTGAACTCACCAACAAACTGTTGAGTATCAGAAATAGAGTAACCGTACTCGTAGTTTTGGTATGAGTCATGAGTATGACGACGAAGGAAGCCTTCAGTGTAGCCTCGGTGAGCTAGGCTCTCTAGCGTACCCATTAGGCTCTCATCAAATGGCTTACCTGCAACAGCATCATCGATAGCTTTACGGTAAACCTGTGCTGTACGTGCACAGTAGTAGAAAGACTTAGTACGACCTTCAATTTTCAGAGAGTGAACACCCATCTTCGTTAGGCGCTCAACGTGTTGGATTGCACGAAGGTCTTTTGAGTTCATGATGTAAGTACCATGCTCATCTTCAAACGCTGCCATTTTCTCTTCAGGTTTGTGTGATTCAGAAAGTAGAACGACTTCATCAGTTGGTTTACCAAGACCTAATGTGTTGTCTGGACGTTCGTCTTGAACTTCAATACCCTGAGTTTCGACTTCTTGAATAGCGACACCTGTAGGGTTTGCTTCCACGATCTGACCGTTTTCGTCTTCTTTCGCAGCTTCGGTTTTGTATTCCCAGCGACAAGCGTTAGTACAAGTACCTTGGTTTGGATCGCGTTTGTTCATGTAACCAGAAAGTAGGCAACGACCTGAGTAAGCCATGCATAGTGCACCGTGAACAAAGATCTCTAGCTCTGTTTCTGGGCAGTGTTCGCGAATCTCTTCAATCTCTTCAAGTGATAGCTCACGAGATAGGATCACACGCTCAACGCCTTGAGTAGACCAGAATTTTACGGTCGCCCAGTTTACAGCATTGGCTTGAACGGAAAGGTGAATTGGCATTTCAGGGAATGATTCACGTACCATCATGATAAGACCTGGGTCTGACATGATAAGAGCATCTGGGCCCATCTCAACAACAGGCTTAAGGTCGCGAATGAATGTTTTTAATTTAGAGTTGTGCGGCTGAATGTTACATACAACATATAACTTTTTGCCTTGAGCATGAGCTTCATCGATACCGATTTGTAGGTTTTCGTGATTGAACTCGTTGTTACGAACACGAAGGCTGTAACGTGGCTGGCCTGCATATACTGCATCTGCGCCGTAGGCGAATGCGTAACGCATGTTTTTAAGGCTTCCTGCCGGTGATAATAGTTCAGGTACAAATGGTTTTTGTGTAGTCATTGCTTTGTTCTCTAATCTGATCTCAAGTCAGGTTGATACCACCAAGTGATATCAAAGGGGCGCAAATTTTACGCTAAAACGAGTTTGGTTGATAGCCCTAAAGATAACAATGATATTAAGAAGCGAGTTGATAGGTATTGATAAGGGAGAGTAGGAAAGAAAATAAGCTCAGATATCGTCGATACCTGAGCTTCAAATCGGAACAATTAAGCGTTAGGTTGAGTTAACCCGCCTAATGATTCAAATAGGTTTGGTAGGAAAACACTGAATTCACCACATAGCAGTGAGAAATCTGCATCAAAACGCGCAGCTTGATCTTCACGAGGAATATCGTCGTTTTCGTCTTTTAGTTCATCACTAAATTTCAGGCGCTTGATGCTGCCATCTTCAGCAAGGATGAACTCAATGCGATCTTGCCAGTTGATCAGAAGCTTAGTTACAACTTTGTTGGCTTCGATGTGGTTTTTAATCTCATCAGCTTCTAGTTCTTGTTTCTTAACTCGGACAATACCGCCGTCTTCTTGGATTGATTTAAGCTCGGCTTCATCAAGCATCGTAATACCTTGAGGCGTATCACCTGATTTCACCCACTCTGTCAGAGTTGTCTCAATTGCTTGCTCTGGAATAGCAGGCACTACTGGCAAGCTACCCATTGTTTTACGTAGTAATGCCAATACGTCTTCTGCTTTTTTGTAGCTGCTAGCGTCAACCACAATAAAGCCTTCTTTCGGCATGATCAGCGCGTAAGTGAAGTTACTACGGCTGAAAGCTCTAGGAAGAAGATCAATGATGATGTCTTCTTTTAGGCTATCTTTCTCTTTCTTTTTCAGAGGAGTACCAGACTCCGCTTCAAGTGTTTCTACTTTTGCATTCAATGAATCTTTGATCACAGAAGCTGGAAGCATTTTTTCTTCTTTCTTTGCACAGATTAGAATGCGGTTTTCTGATACGTGCGTCATCATATCGCCGTGTCTACCCATCGCATTTACCCAGCCAAACTTCTGTTTGTCTTGGCTACCACAAGGGGTAAAACGGAACTCTTCAAGTTGTTTCTCTAGCTGATCTGCATTGAAATCAATATCACGGTTGAAGCGATAGACTAGGCAATTTTTAAACCACATAAATTTTTCTCATACCTTTTTAGAAGTGCCTCATGATATGAGATCTAAGTTGATTTGTCCCTAGCTCTGTATCAAAAGTTATAAAGTGAATTGTTTGAGACAGTTATATGAAAATTTGTTTTCAAAGGTCACAAAAGTGTCATAATTAACTCAGATAATGCAATGCGTTGATTAAATACAAAGGCTATTCAATTATGTCGAGAAGGATTCTGGTCGTTGAAGATGAAGCACCTATTCGTGAGATGCTGTGTTTTGTCCTTGAACAAAAAGGCTACCAAGCAGTAGAGGCTGAAGATTACGATACAGCGGTAAACAAGCTATGTGAACCTTTCCCAGATCTAGTATTACTAGATTGGATGCTACCTGGCGGTAGCGGGATAAACTTTATCAAGCACATGAAGCGTGAAGAGTTAACTCGCAACATCCCAGTGGTGATGCTGACGGCTCGTGGCGAAGAAGAAGATAAGGTTCGTGGTTTAGAAGTGGGCGCTGATGACTACATCACCAAGCCATTTTCACCAAAAGAGCTTGTCGCTCGCTTAAAAGCGGTTATTCGCCGTGTAACGCCTACTGCACTGGAAGACGTGATTGATGTGCAAGGTCTTAAGTTAGACCCTGTATCTCACCGCGTTACCGCTAGTGAAGGTCCAGTTGATATGGGACCAACAGAGTTCAAAATGTTGCACTTCTTTATGACGCACCAAGAGCGTGTGTACAGCCGTGAGCAGCTACTGAATAACGTTTGGGGCACTAACGTTTACGTTGAAGACCGTACCGTTGACGTACATATTCGACGCCTGCGTAAAGCACTTGAATCTGCAGGTCACGACAAGCTAATCCAAACGGTTCGCGGCGCGGGCTACCGTTTTTCTACAAAGGCTTAGTGTGGCTTCGCTACTCAGTTTACGGAGTCCTGAATGGTTGAAAAGTTAACCTGGAAAAAGCTGGCTTGGGAGCTGGCTTTTTTTTACGCACCTTGGGTTTTAGTCGGTTGGATATTCGGCTACCTACCTTGGTTACTGCTGGCTGCTACGGTATTGCAGCTCGGCTGGCATTTACATAATCAAATGCGTTTGTCCGCATGGTTGTGGGATGAGAAGCGTCTAACGCCACCATCAGGTTCTGGGAATTGGGAGTCTCTGTTCAACGGTATTTATCGAATGCAACAGAGACAGCGTCGCAAACGTAAAGAGCTGACCAACCTAATCCGTCGTTTCAGAAATGGTGCAGAATCTCTTCCCGATGCCGTTGTGGTATTTCGTGGTGAAGGCAATATCGTTTGGTGTAACAAGCTAGCTCAGTACTTACTTGGGTTTCGCTGGCCAGACGATTCAGGTCAACCGATTTCTAACTTGATCCGCACGCCGGACTTCATCAAGTATCTTAATAAACAAGACTTTTCAGAACCGTTAGAGATGCCTTCGCCACTTAACGTGGAGCGCATGCTTGAGCTTCGTATCGTGCCGTATACCGAGGGTGAACACCTAATGGTGGTACGTGATGTTACTCAGTTAAAACAGCTAGAAGGCATGCGTCGTAACTTCTTTGCTAACGTTTCTCACGAGCTACGTACTCCAATGACCGTACTTCAGGGCTACCTTGAAATGACGGAAGATCCAGACATGATCGTTGGGCCTATGTGGCCTAAGGCTCATGGTGTGATGACCGAGCAATTGAATCGCATGAACAGTCTGGTGAACCAGCTATTAACACTTTCAAAAATTGAAGCGGCGCCAATGCATGAATTGGATGAAGTGGTTAACGTTCCGTCGATGTTGGAGGTTCTTGAAAAAGAAGCCGCTAGCCTCAGTGGAGAGCGAGAACACAAGCTGGAATTTGATATTGATAAGAGCTTACGCGTATTAGCGGATGAAGATCAGTTAAGAAGTGCGATATCGAACCTGGTTTACAATGCAGTGAAATACACGCCGCCTGGTGCGACCGTAAAGGTTCGTTGGTATCAAACCAGTCAAGGCGCGTGTTTGGATGTGTCAGACACCGGAGACGGTATCGAGCCACAACACTTACATCGACTCACAGAGCGTTTCTATCGTGTCGATAAAGCACGCTCACGTGATACAGGTGGTAGTGGTCTTGGATTGGCAATTGTGAAACATGCGCTTAGTCACCATGACTCACATTTAGAAATTCAAAGTGAGGTAGGTGTCGGTAGTCGATTCCATTTCACATTACCAAATCGACTGACAGTGTCATGAGTTGTTTGACACGCAGGATGCGTTTGCCAATCAGCTCATTATTAGCGTTTGCTTTGGTTACCCCTGTTCATGCCGAACAGAGTGTCGATTCTCTTCCTGATTATTCTAAGGTCCCGGGGATTTCTGGGAGCTTATTATCGGTAGGTTCGGATACCTTAGCGGGCATGACGACGTTATGGGTGGAAGAGTTTAAATCTTACTATCCAAATGTTAACGCTCAGGTTCAAGCATCCGGTTCTTCTACTGCGCCTCCAGCCTTAACCGAAGGCACAGCTCATCTAGGACCAATGAGTCGCCCGATGCGCTTGCGAGAAGTAGAGGCGTTTGAAAGAGAACATGGTTATAAACCGACAGCACTGCGAGTGGCGATCGATGCGATTGGACTTTTTGTGCACCGAGATAACCCTATTGAGGGGCTCAACTTTCGTCAGATTGATGGCATCTTTTCAGAGACATTACGCTGTGGTGCGACGAAGCCGCTCAACGATTGGCAAGATCTAGGCGTCGACCAACCTTGGGCGAAGCATCGATTCCAATTGTTTGGACGTAATTCCGTTTCGGGAACCTATGGCTATTTCAAACAAAACGCATTGTGCGGTGGTGACTTTAAGAACCGAGTTAATGAGCAGCCAGGTTCTGCATCGGTTGTACAGTCGGTCGCATCATCAATCAGTGGGATAGGTTACTCAGGTATTGGTTATCGTGTCGCTGGCGTTAAGCTAATTCCTATTGCTGAGTATGGTTCTGATTATGTAGAACCGACTCGAGCGAATATCTTGAGTGGTGATTACCCTCTATCACGCTTTCTTTATGTGTACGTGAACAAACACCCAGATAAACCGCTTTCTCCTGTTGAGAGAGAGTTCCTCACTTTTGTATTCTCAAAGCAAGGGCAAGAACTGGTAGAGAAGGATGGCTACTTAGCGATACCGTCTGAGTTCGCAGAGCAAGAGTTGGCGAAAGTCGGGCTCTGATTGAGGTCACTGCGAACGTAGAAAAGAAACCTATGAACAGCTTGCGATCTCGCAGGCTGTCATTATTTTGATTGTTCGTTATTTTAGTTTCAACGACCATCCAGCGTTGTTCCAACGTTGTTGCTCTTCTCTGAGTTCATACTCAAGCAGTTGGTTTTGGGTCAACCAGTCGCTGTTAGATCCTTTCAATGCCCAGTTATTCTGTTGTTGAATCGTTAGAGTCACGTCTGGGACAGGTGCTTGATTTCGTTGACGGTTGAGTAAGATAGCGAGTCTCAATATACGAATCAGCAGGGTGACTTGTTGCTGAGTAAACAGAGAAAGTTCCGGTAAGTCTTGTAGCTTGAGCGCTTTTCTTTGATAGCGAACCAATGTCGAGATCAGACGTTGTTGCTCAGTATTGAAGCCTGGCATTGTCGTATGCTTAAGCAGATAAGCCGAATGGCGGTGATAGCCTTGGAATGCAATGCTTTGTCCTACTTCATGAAGCAACGCAGCCCAACTAAGCAGATCATACAGCTCATTAGTGACCGCAGTTGTCACTTGAGGCTGCACTTGTTTCAGCAATGCAAGAGCGAGTACTTTCACTTTCTTGCCATGAGTTACGTCTACATGGTATCGAGAGACGAGCGTTTCGGCAGTTCTTGTTCGAATATCAATATCTTTAAACCTATCCTCCATGTCATAAAGAACGCCTTCTCTCAGGGCACCATCAGAAAAATGTAACTCTTTGATGTCTAGCGTATCCATGGCTGCTGAAAGAATGGTGACGCCTGCAGCAAACACAGGCTTTCTCTCATCACTTAAGCCTGAAAGATTTAAGGTGTTGGATGATGAAAACTCACACAAGTGATTCTTTAAATAGGACAGGCGTTGGGGGGTAATGAGACCATCGGTGAACCCTAAGCCAATGAGTACCTCTTTTATTGATTTCGTGGTCCCAGATGAGCCAAAGGCTATTTCCCAAGGGGTCTTTTTATATTCTTCAATCAATGGCATCAAAAGACGAGTAGCCGCGGTACAAGCATCTGAAAAGTGTTGTGAGGTTAGCTCTCTTTCAGCAAAGAAACGTTGAGTGAAGCTGACGCATCCCATCGGTAAACTGCGCATAATTAGGGGGATAAAGCCTTGTCCTGCGACGAGCTCGGTACTCCCTCCGCCGATATCAATAACCAATTTAGATTCAGAAGCGGTTTGAGTGTGTTCTACGCCGTTATAGATTATTCGAGCTTCCTCTTGACCAGAAATGATCTCGATTGGAAAAGGAAACAATGGTTTAGCTTGTTCTAAGAAGTCTTTAGCGTTTTTGGCCTTTCTTAGAGTATGAGTAGCAACAACTCTGACATCATCAAGCTCAAAATCCGCTAGTCGTTCTGCGAACACCTTGAGACATTCTAGGCCCCGATCGATAGCGCTTTCGGATAGGAAGTTACGTTCATCCAATCCATCACCTAATCTGACTTTCTGTTTGTGTCTGCTGACTAATTGCAGGTGTTGATCGAATACCCGGGCAACCACCATGTGAAAGCTGTTCGAACCCAAGTCGATAGCGGCAATACATCGAGAATGTTTGTTATCAATTAGCGGCATGATTTCTTCTCTTGTTTGTACTTCTTGCGAGCAAGTTTCTCCATACGTTTAATATAGTGGTAAGTGGAGAGTTGTGACGTCGGGTAATCAAGTGGGTTTGCTGGTGGTTGTATGTAAGGGTTGCTCATCGCTTGGTCTAGCACTCGAGCTTTGTTGCTGTCATCGAAATGAAACTCGGTGATATCGATAATGGTTTGCTTGATCTTTGGATCTAAAATTGGAGCTGCAACTTCGATGCGGTGATCAAAGTTTCGTGTCATCCAGTCAGCAGAAGAGATATAGACTTTCGGCTTTCCAGCGTTACCAAATATCATCACTCTCGGATGTTCGAGGAAACGATCGACCACACTGACTATCTCAATATGATCACTGATGTTGAGTATGCCAGGGACAAGAGAGCACATGCCGCGAATGACCATTCTCACTTTTACATTGGCTTGGCTAGCCTGATAGAGCTTTTCAATGATCTCTCGATCGACCAAGTTGTTGAGTTTTAGAGTGATGCTTGCAGGTTTACCTTCTATCGCGTTTTGTATTTCATTATCTATCAATTGGTACAGACGTTTTCTAGTATTCTTTGGTGACACAATCAGTTGTTTGAACTGGGACTTTTGATAAGGGTTTTCAATATACTTAAAGACTTGTCTCACCTCTTGAGTCAAATCTTCATTCGCAGTGAGCAGAGAGAAATCGGTATACACGCGCGCTGTCACTTCATGGAAGTTGCCAGTGCCAATATGGGCATAATGCTCTGTATGCTTGCCTTCTTTTCGTTTGATGAGCAGCAGCTTGGAATGGATCTTCAAACTAGGGATGCCGTGGATGACTTTTACACCCGCTTCTTGAAGTTTCTTGGTCCATTGAATATTGGCTTGCTCATCGAAGCGGGCTTGCAGCTCGACAACCACAGTGACCTTTTTGCCATTGTGCGCCGCATCGATGATCGAGCTGAGGAGTTTTGAGCCTTCCGCAACACGGTAAACGTTTATTTTGATGGAGGTTACCTTGGGATCAAAGGAAGCCTGCCTAACCAGTTCAGTGATGTGATTAAAAGTGTGATAAGGGTAATGCAGTAAGATGTCACGAGCTTTGATCGCTTCGAAATAGTTTGGGTAATGATTGAAATGCGCGCACTTAATCGCGGGTAGCGGGCGATTAATTAAATCACGTCGATTAAGGCTTGGGAACTCAGAGAAATGTTTGAAGTTATGATAACGCCCACCTGCGATGACACTGTCATAGTCAGACAGTTTAAGTCTGACTTGTAAGAAGTTGAGCATTTCAGCTGGCATTTCTGACTCATAGATCAGACGTATCGGCAGTGCCGTTAAGCGCTGTTCTAAACCTAAAGACATCGATTCTAATAGGTTATTTTCATTGTCTTCTTGAAGATCATAATCGGCATCACGTGTCATTTTTATCGCAAAACAACGTAATGAGTCATACTCAAAGAATCCTTTAAGTAAGTCATCCAAACAAAATCGAACTATATTATCTAACAAGATCAAAGTCGTACGCTGCGAACCCGAAGCTTCCGGTAACTTAACAAATCGAGGGAGTGTCTCTGATGGGATTTCGAGTAAGACATATTGAGATGATGCATCACGCTCGATGTCGATGGCTAAGTAACTTTGTTCATCTTTGAGAATATTGAGTAGCTGGCTATCTTCGTTCAAGAGTAGCGGAGTTAAGTGTGGCAGCACTTTTTTCTTAAAGTACTTTTTTATCCAGCCACTTTGTTCTTCGCTGATTTGCTGTTCGTTGACCAGAAAAATACGATTGCGTGCCAATTCCAATAGCAAGTCGTTATACAGTTCATGGAATTGAGTATCGAGCTTGCTCGCTTCACTCTGCATTTGAGTCAGCAAGGTTTTCAGTGAGTTGGAGGTTAGCGGTGGATCTTTGAGTAAGATCTTTCGCTTCACATCAGCAAATCGGACTTTGTAAAACTCATCGAGGTTTTTCGAGTAAATACCTAAAAAACGAACTCTTTCGATTAAGGGGACTGACTTGTCTGCTGCTTCTTGAAGCACTCTTTCGTTGAAGGATAACCAGCTAAGTTCTTTTGTAACATAGTCTTTTTCCATCGAGATGAGAATCCTTGAGTACTGGCTATAGAGCTGATTACTTTAAATTAGAATGGCAAAATGCACAAAATCTATGATCTTACTTTAAGAAATATGGCCAACAAACTTGTTATTAGTTTCAGTTGTTTAACGTAACTTGTAATATAATTGTCATCTAACGTACATATTATGTCAGTAGCTAAAAAAAGGTAGATAAACAGATGGCTTCAGCTCAATTTTCATTGAAAGAACGCGACAAAAAAAGATGGTTAAAAGATCGTCTCGTCCGTTTTTCGGTGACATGTGGTGCGGTCAGTGTTCTAGCTGCTCTGGTGTTGATCTTTGTTTACTTGGCAATGGTCATTTTACCGGTATTTTCTGATACTGGTTTAGAGACAGACCAAGCCGTGAAGACCGTTGCTGTAGAAAAGCCTATCGTCTTATCTGTTGATGAATATGGTCAACATGCATTTACTATCGAAAAATCCGGTTTGGTACAGTTTTGGGATCTAGAGTCTCAAAATACACAATCTTACTTTGAGCGTGATGTTGTAGCTAACCCAATCGCCTTTTCTCGAAATACCCCATCTGAAAACTGGTTTGCCTTTGTTGACAGCGCAAGTAATCTCACTTTTTTCTATCCTGAGTATAGTGCGCCTGTGTTGAAAAAGGGTATCGA
This sequence comes from Vibrio cyclitrophicus, assembly GCA_023206055.1. Classification (NCBI taxonomy): domain Bacteria; kingdom Pseudomonadati; phylum Pseudomonadota; class Gammaproteobacteria; order Vibrionales; family Vibrionaceae; genus Vibrio; species Vibrio cyclitrophicus. The sequence continues at coordinate 765,566 of CP065366.1, forward strand.
AGCCGAGCCTAAAATTGAGAAAATCACTCTCCCTGAATCGTTTTTAAATGATGAATCATCAAATGGGGCGACGATCGACAAATTCGCGTTCTCAAAAAATGGTCGTGGGATTACAGTTGCTGCTCAGTTAAGTGACCAGCGAGTCTTGGTTAAGTGGTATCAGAGTGACCTTACTGGTCAGTATATTTTTCAAAAGAGCCAATGGCTATCGGACAAGTTGGGCTTGCAGCAGCAACTGATCGTCACACCTGATGGGCAGACTTTGTATCTCCGAGCACAGTCGGATTTGGTTGTTTTGAAGCTATCAGATAACGGTTTTGATGTTCGTGAAGTGATCGATCTTAGCTTAAATGATGCGAAGCATTCCGTTAAAAGCATCGATTTATTGTCTGGCGCATACTCGTTGTTGGTTACACATGAGGACGGACAAGTTTCCCAATGGTTTGATGTACTCAAAGATGAACAGCGTAGTCTGACTCACATCCGCGATTTTCAACTAGCTGAAGAAGTGCAATTTATTTTGCCTGATACTTACCGAAAAGGTTTCTACAGCTTTTATAAGAATGGCACATTACAAAGCCATTATACGACCAGTGAGAAGCTTTCTCTATTTGAACGAGCATTCGATAAATCACCTACATTAGCAGCCATGTCTGCTAATGAATTACATCTGGCAACGCTAATTGATGACAAAATAAGCGTGGCTAAAGTCGACAATGAATACCCACAAATTTCGTTTTCATCGCTATGGCAAAAAGTCTGGTATGAAAGCTATCCTGAGCCACAATACGTTTGGCAATCAACGTCGGCGAACGATGACTTTGAAGAGAAATTCAGTTTAGTTCCGATAACGTTCGGTACTATCAAAGCCGCTCTATTTGCGATGATGTTTGCCGTGCCGGTTGCCGTGCTCGGAGCTATTTATACCGCATACTTCATGTCTCCACGTATGCGAAGAGTAGTGAAGCCTTCGATAGAGCTGATGGAAGCGCTTCCAACCGTGATCATCGGGTTCTTGGCTGGGCTTTGGTTTGCTCCAATCGTCGAGACGCATTTAACGGCCGTCTTCTCATTAATGGTGTTATTACCACTGAGCACACTGTTGACTGGACTTGTTTGGTTCTGTTTACCGAAGATAGTAACGAGTCGCTTCTCTAATGGTTGGCACGCACTGATATTGATTCCGGTATTAGTGATTACAGTGGTTTCTGTGTTTGCTGGTGGAAACAGCATTGAAACCTTGTTATTTGACGGTGATATTCGTACTTTCTTGGCTAGCTATGGCATCGACTTTGACCAACGCAATGCGCTGGTGGTTGGTTTTGCTATGGGCTTTGCAGTCATCCCAACGATTTTTACTATTGCGGAAGACGCTATTTTCTCTGTACCTAAACACTTATCTGATGGCTCATTAGCGTTGGGTGCGACGGCGTGGCAGACACTTATTTATGTGGTGTTATTGACGGCGAGTCCAGGTATCTTTTCTGCGGTTATGATGGGTCTTGGACGAGCGGTTGGTGAAACTATGATCGTGTTGATGGCGACAGGTAATACTCCAATTCTTGACTGGAATATTTTAGAAGGGATGAGAACGTTATCGGCAACGATTGCTGTTGAACTGCCAGAATCTGAGGTGGGAGGTTCTCATTTCCGCTTGCTGTTCTTGGCTGCACTCTTACTGTTTATCTTTACATTTGCGGTGAACTCAGTCGCTGAGTGGGTTAGACAAAGATTGAGAGATAAATATCGTGCGCTGTAGTTTTAAAGGTTTTCCTCAATGTGTATCAATGGCTTTTAGTAGCTTGGCTAGTGTATCCCGAGATCTTTGCAGCTCCTTGAGTTCAGCTCGTCAGAGCAAGGTCGATCATGATGAATAAGTTGAAGTCATTATTATCTTGGGTTAAATCGGGCTCTCCTTGGATATGGCTAACGGGTGGGGCGGTGAGCATCAGTATGCTTTCTGTTCTCGGCCTAATGCTGTTGATTGGTTGGAAGGGCTTGACCTATTTTTGGCCAGCACCTTTGTACCAATGGCAAGTTGATTCCAAAGACTTATCGTTAGTGGTCGATCTTGACGAAACCGTATCAAAACAAGATCTATTGATTGGTCAGCTATATGAACGCAAGTACATCCCGATAGAGCAAGTTCCACAAGTCCATGACCTTTTGTCGCCTCAAAATTTGTCGACAGGGCTAATACAGCGCTTAAGTATCAAAGTAGCGAACAGAGAGCTTTACCCAGCCGATTTTGTTGCAATTTTGGATGTTAACTTACGTGAACCAACAATGCCGGTCGATTGGGTTGTGATTGAGCGAAGTCGAGGTGGTTATTTCTTTGGTAAGCCGGTGGGTTTTAAATCCGCTTCTGGCACATTTGATTCGAATATAGACCAAAAGCTTGAACAAGGTTTAGCGTTCGCCGATACGTTACGTAAAGAAACCTCGCGCGTTGTGAACCAAGAAATCCGCAATATCAGTTGGCAATTGGAAAACTTGCGTTTAGAAAAACGTAAGCTTGAACTCAATGAGTCAGTGAGTGATGAATACCTTAAAACCTATACTCAAACTAAACTGGAATTAAATCGCCAGTTGGGTGAAGCCGAAGTTAAGCTTGAGCACCTTAGAACGCAGCTTAATGTCGAAAGTTTACTCGTTGAGGATATGACAGGCGAGTTGGTCGAAATCTCGCTCAGTCACATTCTCGATTATTGGTACCCGAATAATATGTCTTATCTTGAAAAGGTTGGGCATTGGGGTAAACAAGTCTGGAAGTTCTTATCAGAGAACCCAAGAGACTCAAACTCTGAAGGCGGTGTGTTTCCTGCGATTTTCGGCACAGTATTGTTGGTTATTCTTATGTCGATCGTCGTGATGCCTCTTGGTGTGGTCGCTGCGATATATCTTCATGAATACGCAAAAAACAATGCACTAACACGTTTGATTCGTATCGCCGTGATTAACTTGGCGGGTGTACCGTCGATTGTGTATGGCGTTTTTGGTTTAGGCTTCTTCGTCTATACCATTGGTGGTTCAATTGATACGTTGTTTTATGCAGAGCGATTACCCGCTCCGACATTTGGCACGCCGGGTCTACTTTGGTCAGCACTAACCTTAGCGGTATTGACGCTTCCAGTCGTTATCGTAACCACTGAAGAGGGCTTAACGCGTATTCCTAGCTCTGTGAGGCACGGTTCATTAGCGCTTGGTGCGACTCAATTTGAGACGCTTTGGCGTATTGTTCTACCGATGGCAAGCCCTGCGATTATCACTGGTTTGATTTTGGCAATTGCGAGAGCTGCGGGGGAAGTTGCACCATTAATGCTGGTGGGTGTTGTGAAATTAGCATCAAGCTTGCCAGTCGATGGTCAGTTCCCGTATCTACACTTAGACAGAAAGTTCATGCATTTAGGCTTTCATATCTACGATGTTGGTTTTCAAACCTCTAATATCGAAGCGGCACGGCCTTTAGTGTATGCGACTTCATTTTTATTGGTTACGGTGATTGTTGGGTTGAATTTAACCGCTATCAATATCCGTAATAACTTGCGTGAAAAATACCGAACCTTAGGACAAGATTAGATGTTCTCGATTAATGAAACCTTGGGTTACCAAGCACCACTTGATGTTCACAACTTGAAGGATGAGCAAATTGCTATCTCGATTGAAGGGCTAAATCTTTATTATAAAGAGAGCCAAGCACTTGATGATATCTCGATGCAGATCCCTAAAGGGCAGGTGACAGCTTTTATCGGTCCTTCTGGTTGTGGTAAGTCGACTCTTCTGCGTTGTATTAATCGCATGAACGATCTTGTTGAAGGCTGTAAGGTTTCTGGGAAAGTGAAGCTTCATGGTAAGAACGTGTATCACCCTAAGGTTGATGTCGCGACTCTACGACGTCGTGTTGGCATGGTATTCCAACGCCCGAATCCTTTTCCTAAATCTATCTATGAAAACGTAGTTTATGGATTGAGGTTGCAGGGTGTGAGTAATAGCCGAGATCTTGATGACGCCGTCGAGCGTTCTCTGCGTGCGGCTGCGTTATGGGATGAAGTTAAAGACCGACTGCATGAAAATGCCTTTGGTTTATCTGGTGGTCAACAGCAGCGCTTGGTGATTGCTCGTGCGGTTGCCATCGAACCTGAAGTGTTGTTATTAGATGAGCCAACATCGGCACTCGATCCGATTTCGACATTGACGATTGAAGAGTTGATCAACGATCTCAAAACACAATACACAGTGGTGATTGTTACCCACAACATGCAACAAGCCGCGCGTGTCAGTGACCATACTGCCTTTATTCATATGGGAAAATTGATCGAGTACTCAGATACGGACTCAATTTTTACGTCTCCATTGAAAAACCAGACGGAAGACTACATTACTGGTAGATATGGCTAACCTCTACAGAGGTGTCATCTAGAGCTAAGTCACTCTACAAAAATGGCTTTCTTCATTTCTTTCAAGGAGCAAGTATGCATTTCGGTCGCCACATTTCAGGGCAATTCAATGTCGAGTTAGAATCGATCCGTACTCATGTATTGACCATGGGTGGGTTAGTGGAGCAGCAACTCTCGTTTGCAATGCAGGCGCTTCATAAAGACGATGTTGAATTGGCTAAAAAAGTGATTCGTGATGACCACAAAGTGAATGCGATGGAAGTATCGATTGATGAGGCTTGTACTCGAATCATTGCAAAGCGTCAGCCGACAGCGAAAGATCTGCGTTTGATTATGGCGATCATCAAAACCATTACTGATCTAGAACGTATTGGTGACGTTGCCTCTAAAATCGCTCAAGGTGCGATAGAGATCCCTTCGACCAAAGAGCAGAAATTCCATGTTTCGTTAGAGCCTCTTTGCCGTCAGGCTATTACTATGCTTCATCAAGTATTAGATGCATTTGCACGAATGGATGTAGATGCCGCAGCAGAAGTTCACAAACTTGATGATAAGTTGGATGCGGAGTACGAGGCCGTGATTCGTCAGTTGATGACGTACATGATGGAAGACCCTAAGAACATTCCTAACATTTTACAAGTGATGTGGTCTGCAAGGGCGATTGAGCGAGTAGGCGATCGTTGTCAGAATATTTGTGAATACATCATCTATTTCGTGAAAGGCAAAGATGTCCGTCACCTAGGCGATCAAAGCTTAGATGACGCACTGAAGTAGGTATTAACTTTAGAATCGAATAATTGCACCAAGGTTAAGGTTGATTGTTGTGTCGTAAGGCACAAAGGTCTTATTGTGATCAAAAATATTCATATCAACACCAGCTCGTAGCCCAAGCACTGGTGTTGCTTGGTAAACGTAGGCTCCACCAAGACTTAATCCATGCGCTGTCTTCTCTTCAATTTCGCCGTTGCGCGTTTTTGTACCGTCATAACTTGCCACACCAATCTCAGCCTGAAAGCCGTGGGTTTGGTTTCTTCCAAACATATTTTGGATACCAACACGATACGCATCAACCGTTTCGTCATACCGATCGCTGTCATACCAAAGGTGCGAATAGCTAAGATAAAGGGCACCTAAATTTGCCACATCAGTGATGCCAGCCTGAACACCGAAGCCATGATAAGAGCCAATTTTTAGTTCTGGGGATAAATGAAGAGCACTTGCTGAAACGGAAGTAGAAAAGGCAGAAAGTAAAAGCAGGGAAGTTTTTATCTTCATAAAAATACCTGAAGCAATTAGCCGTCCGTGGCTGCAATGAATTTTGATTCGAATTGTTCGAAAGTGGGTCAACTTTGATTAGATGTTAAAACCCAACAATTGAATGATCGTAAAAAGCCAGCTTAGAAGCTAATGCCGTTCGGATAAGCATTACTGCTTGAACCTAAACGGATATTTGGCTGGAACAAAGAGGACTGAACGTGGAAACGTTCGGTCCTTTCTTTTATCCGGAAGAATGAAGTGACTCAGACTTTCTCTCATCCTTTTAAGTTTGACTGGTAGGGTTCCGTCTGGGCTTAAAGCTAGCCAACGTAATTGCGCATCAATAAGGTTAATTGCGGCGGTAAAACTTACCCTAGTTGCTCGAACCCCGGCTTCTGAAGCTATCTTAACCATCTCTAATCGCACTAAGTTATAGGCAAGTAATACGCCCCAAAGCTCTTGCTTCACTCCGGCAGAAAAACGACTTCGTAAAGTGACGTGACTTTGCAGTTGAGTCTGTTTAATTTCACCATAACCTTCTTCTATCTCCCAGCGTTGCCAATAAATACGCAGCAGGCTTTCTAGCGAGTATCTACTAGGGTCTGTAAGTGAAGTAATAAAACCTTTTATCTCACCTTTTGGCTCTTGATATAGGACTAATCTGGCTTCCCAACGTGCGGGTAAATTCGGATTCTGCCGTTGAGCTTGAGGAGAGATAGGCATTGAGATGAGCATGTCGTTCTCAGCATATTTCTCCAACACTTCATAGCGTAGCTTACGTTTTGCAGGCATTAACCAGTGAGCATTTTCCGCACTCTCTTGCCACGACAACAAAAGGTCTGCCGAGAAATAACAACGATCAAATAAGGTCAATGAGTGTGCGGGGATATCATTGAATAGGCGCTTGGCTAGGGTCGTTTCACCGACATGACAACCATCAAAAGCTGCCCCCATAATCATTCGTGTTTCTGTTGACATCAAAGCGACTAAACGAAGTTGAGGGTAAGGTTTCAATTTTTTAGAGATGAACCCAAATTCTTCAGCGTTCTCTGTGGAATCTTGACACCTAAATGTTGTCCCATCGACAGCAAGAACATTAAGCCCTAAGTCTTTGTCTTGTTGAAGGATATCTTCGCGCCAAGCCTTTACCGTTGTGTGAAACAGAGCCGCTAACGGACTCTCATCTAGACGTCGGCGTGAATCAGTTAGGACACTGGGTGCAACACGAGACCAACTATCTTCAGGTTTAGGCTGAAGTGCGATGTCTAATGAACTGCATACCTCTTTGATAGACATGTTGCGTTGCAGTCCCATCCAAATAACTAACCAGACAGCTTGCTGAGCGGGAAGTCGGCGTCGTCTTATGCTCGCTTTATTGGTTTCAAGAAGAGCTTGTTCTATCCACTCAATCTGAATGGCGTCGACGACAGATTCATAATTGTCGGCATCTTCAATGGTCTCGTGTGCCATTGCTAATTCTTGTTCAAGCATAAAAAAAATCCCCATCAACGTTGTTGATGGGGATTATCTGCTAACTGCAAGATCGTTCAAGTCTTCTTAAACGATCGGCATTAAGCTTAGAAGCTGGCTTTTTCAATTTATTAGAAGCGGTAACCGACAGTCCATGAGAATGTATCGTAATCTACGTCATCGTAGCTCGCGAATTCAAAGCGCATATCAGTGTAAAGGTGTTGTCCGAATTCAGCTCGACCACCTAGGCCAACAACGAAGCTTGTATCGTTGTATGATTCAGTCCACGTTGTATCTGAATAGCTAATAGAATTATCTTCGCTTTGACGCGCTAGGCCAAGGACACCGTAAGGTTTCAAAGAGAAACCATCCAATTCAAATTTATAACCGATGTCAGCATCAACTTGGAACTTGTAACCATCGATCTCAGCTTTTATGCCTCCAACATTTTCGTCGTCACTATTCGTTGCGTAAGAAACGTTGATACCTACGATACGGTTAAATTCATAACCATATTCAAGTTTGATACCGTTACCCCAATCAACTGTGTCATCAGCTAGCCAATCGTCTACTTGAGTTTGGTTGTAACCGATACCCACACGGTGTTGGCTGTCAAAGTTGTTTGCAAGAACAGGAACAGAAAGTAGTGAAGCTGAAATCAGGGTAGTAAGTGCAATTTTCATATTGGTCTCTATCTAGGGTTAACTTAACTGCACGATCCTTCGTAGTTCAGTATCCGTTTTGACAGGGATAATATTAAACAGTGTTTTATTTTTAGGCTAAGTAGTATTTTTCATAATAGCAATAAGCCTCACTTATTGATCTGTTCGTTTAACGCTTCTTTAATGACATTGCTGAGCCACATATGAAGAGGGTTATTACGATTTTTTTTATGGATATGGCTATAAACCCCCATCATTTTTAAGTCGTTCGTGATGTCTACATCAATAGATCTCAGGTTGGGATAGTTGTTGATAGGGAAGAGGTTGGAATGGGGCATGTACATATCTGAATGAAGTAGAACATCTACTATTGCGAGTACCATTTCAGAACGAAACCCAATGCTATGAGGAACTGAGTGAGCGTCTAATACTAAGGAAGCTTGACTAAAGTTATCGTTCCAGCCCGGAGATATCAGTGAAGCGATTTCGTACCCCGCAAGATCTTGCAGTGTGGCAGTTGATTTCTGAAGCGGATGCTCTTTTCGTACAAATAGTCGCCCTGTAATATCAACGAGCTTTTGAACATAAATCTCTTTCGAAGTGTGTGGAAGCTGATAAGCAACGCCCAATAGGACATCGCCTTTTTGAATATCTTCTGAGGATGATGTCGTCCAGCTTATTAGCTCTAGCTTACAGTTTGGTGCTTGCTGTTTGATATTCTGGTACAGGGAACCCGATAAGCAAGCAAGTACGATTGGAGATAATGCTATTTTTATGGGGTAATCAATGGCTTTTGGATCGAATTCTGTTGAGGAGTTAACGGCTGTCATTAAACCGTCTAAATGAGGGGTGATCTCATTGGCTAGCTGATCGCTAAAGGTCGTTGATTGCAAACCACCATGTACTTTAACGAATAGATCATCGGAGAAATGATAACGTAGCTTTTGCAGAGCTTGGCTAACCGCTGGCTGAGAAACGAATAAACGCTCCGCAGCCTTCCTAGTGTTTTTTTCTTGATAAACAATCAGAAAGGTACGTAACAAGTTTAAATCGAGAGAGCTGAATAAGTCTTTAGCCATATCTGTCCATGAAAGGTTTACTGCTTTATTAAATATAATATACGTCAGTCAGTTAGATTAGTCAGCGAGGTTCTCGGGATTTGTGTTAGCGACTATTATTCTAAGCGTCGAGAGCAGCTCTCACACTGGATATCTTGCTCGCATCAGTTACTGGTATCTGATAATCATCAATATCATCACTGCCCATTTGAGCGCTTGAGTTGCTTTCCATTAGGCTAGGTCTTGTCGATTTACCTGAAAGGTGAAGTGCAGGTACTTGGGTGATGCATTGAATTATCTTAGCATTCGTTGCATTGACGCCAGCGCCAGCCATGATATCGATTCTGCCATCGGCTTGTTTGACCATATCTGCGAGCACATTGATGCCTTGCTCAGCATTAACAGCAAGCCCTGACGTTAGGATTCTTTCGCATCCAAGTGTAATGATTTGTTCTAATGCTACTTGGTAGTCAGAACTTTGATCAATGGCTCTGTGGAACGTAATTCCAAGCTTTAATGAGTGCGCTTTGTTAGCCAGTTGCTGCATTTTAGGCATATCAATACTTCCATTAGGTGCTAACACGCCAAGTACAACCCCATTCAATCCTGCACTTGCACAAGCTTCAATATCTTCAAGCATACAGATCATATCGTCATTATCGAAAATGAAGTCGCCCTGTCTTGGTCGTATCATAGCGTAGACAGGAACGGACGAAATTTTTGCCGCTTGCTTCATCATACCGAAGCTAGGAGTTAATCCGCCAAGTGCTAGTGAGGAGCAAAGCTCAATTCGATTTGCGCCGCCAGACAGCGCGTTGTGTAGAGATTCTAAGTTATCGATACAGACTTCAATTTCGATGTTCATCATGTTTATCCGTTTAAAAAGATACTGATGAAATCATAGCAACCTAGATACGGATATGAATAGGTGGTAGCAGAGGAAAATAGGGGTAAAGTTTGTTTTTGTAACTGCCTCTATTAAATGTTGAAGAGGGAGTTTAGGGGAAATGAAAGGCCGTCGAATAGATATGAAAAAAGCCCGAAGCGTTAACTTCGGGCTTTTAATAGGACTTTACTTCTTAACTGATTGGCGGTGCGCTTTGCGCTATTAGCTTATGCTTTATGTCTCTTTTAGAGAGTCTTCCAACCATTAACCCGCGTTGAGTTCGGGCTTAAGAGGTAATTACTTGCTTAGGTCGTCAGCGTGTTCAGATAGGAATGCTGCAACACCTTTTGGAGATGCGTCCATACCTGATTTACCTTCTTCCCATTGTGCAGGACAAACTTCACCGTTCTTCTCGTGGAAGTTTAGTGCGTCTACCATGCGTAGCATTTCGTCGATGTTACGGCCTAGTGGAAGATCGTTAACTACTTGGTGACGTACAAGGCCGTCAGCATCGATTAGGAAAGAACCACGGAAAGCAACGCCTGCTTCTGGGTGCTCAACATCGTATGCTTTGCAGATCTCGTGCTTAACGTCAGCAATTAGAGGGTATTTAACTTGACCGATACCGCCATCAGCGATAGCAGTGTTACGCCATGCGTTGTGAGAGAATTGTGAATCGATAGAAACACCGATTACTTCAACGCCTTTAGCTTGGAAATCTTCTAGACGGTTGTCGAAAGCGATTAGCTCTGAAGGACAAACGAAAGTGAAGTCTAGTGGGTAGAAGAAAACTACAGCTTTCTTACCTTTAGTGAATTCTGCGAAGTTGAAGTTATCAACGATCTCACCGTTACCTAGAACAGCTGCTGCAGTAAAGTCAGGGGCTTGACGACCTACTAGTACCATTTGGAATCTCCTAAAAAATTAGTTGGCCCAAAACATCTTTGTTTGGGCTCCGTTTCTACGGGACAAACTATAGTACAATCGGTACTATAGAAAAAAGCGAATTAAATAGATTAAGTTAATCGAAAAAAGCGATGAGCTTAATCTTTGCCCAGTCCTTAGGTCTGCTGACCTTTACTTAACTTATCCTACTCATATTACAAAGTAATTTCATGAATAAATGGCCAAGTCTTAAGCAGCTTCACTATCTTGTTACCCTTCACGAAACTCGTCACTTTAGTGATGCAGCAGATCGCTGTTTCGTGAGTCAATCGACACTAAGTAAAGGTATTCAAAACCTAGAAGAGCTGATCGGTTGCCCTCTCTATGAGAAGAAAGATAAAAAGAGCCCATTGGTTTTCACTCAAGCAGGTGAGCTGGTGGTTAAGCATGGTCGAGAATTATTGGCGAAAGGACAAGATCTTGTTGAACTTGGAAACTTATGTAACGGGGATGCGATGCAAGGGCAGTTGCGAGTGGGATGTATCCCTACCATAGCGCCGTTCCTTTTGTGTGATTTGGTCCAAGAAGCCAACCATCGTTTCCCGCAATTGAACTTACTGTTACGTGAAGACACGACGACTAACTTATTGGCTGCACTGCGCCATGGTGAGTTAGATGTGTTGATTCTGGCTCTGCCTGTCGATATCGATAACATGGAGAGTAAAGTTGTTGGGCAAGACCCTTTCAGAATGGTGATCAGTCGTAATCAAGCTGATGGTATTCGCGTTCCTATTAAATACGATGACTTGCCAGACGAATCTGTATTCTTGTTGGAGAACGAGCACTGCTTAACCGAGCACGCGGTATCAGCTTGTAAGCTAACCGACAAAGAGAAGATAAACCCGTTCACCGCGACAAGCCTCCATACATTGGTGCAAATGGTAGCAAATGGTTTAGGTACCACCTTTATTCCGCAGATGGCAATTGATCATGGTTTATTGGAAAACCAAAACCTAGTGGTTATTGATCCTCCAGGTCAGCAAGCGTACCGGGATATTGGTCTGGTGTGGCGACCAAGTTCTTCGCGTCGTGAGACATTCCATCAATTAGCGGATGTGGTGTCTGAGCTTTTATAATAATCCGCTTCGACAACAATCCCTCTGAGCGGCTGCATTGGCCGCTCTTCTTTATATCAGTTCTGAGAGTTACTCTACTTCCGCTTCTTCTGGCTCGACTTCTTCTTGCAGCTCCAGCAAATTGATCGCTATCGTGACAAAATCGCTATCTGTAATAATACCTACTAGTTTGTGGTTTTCTACGACAGGTAAACAACCCACTTTATGTTTCTGCATATAGATAGCCGATTCTTTTAATCCTGCATGCGGTTCTACTGACATAACATTTTTGTGCATGATGTCGTTGAGGGGAGTCGCAAGAGTAAAAGATTGAGCTTGTGGAATGTTTTGTAGGCTGGATTCTTGAGCGGCGAGAACGTCTCGTTGTGTGACGACACCGAGTAGTTGCCTGTCGGAATCAACGACTGGAATATGGCGGATATCAAGCGCTTCCATCATGTGCTTAGCATCGGCCAGTGAGTGTGAGCGCAATAGGGTATGAGGGTTGCGAGTCATCATATCTTCAACCTTGATCATACGAACCTCCTTCTTTTTTATTTGTTGCTATTACTATAGTTTTTTATCCAAAAAATAACTGAGATCTGACGCATTCTTGGGTGAGTTTTATGCAACTAATTCTTTCGTTTGAGGAGGTGAATCGGTAGCATTATTTTACGCCTCTTTACAATAATCCAGTGCTGTAAACCTTGCTATTGCGGCTCGTGTGCCTATACTAGCCCACTGCGAAATTTTTAGTCGTGTTTGCGATGTGTTTCTGGTAACGATTTACTTACCGTAACGATTATCCAGCAACTACGATTTATGATTCGCCAATGGCACAAATCTCATCAACTAAAACAAGACTAGACACATGCAAGTTTCAGATTTTCACTTTGATCTACCCGATGAACTCATTGCTCGCTACCCTCAAGAGGAGCGTACAGCAAGCCGCCTGCTTAAATTAGATGGCAACAGCGGTAACCTAGCTGATGGTTCGTTTAAAGACGTTTTAGACTTGGTTGAGCCTGGTGATCTTGTTGTTTTCAATAACACTCGAGTGATTCCAGCTCGTGTATTCGGTCGTAAGGCATCAGGCGGTAAGCTTGAAGTGCTAGTTGAACGCATGCTTGATGAGAAAAGCATTCTTGCACATGTTCGTTGTTCTAAATCACCGAAGCCGGGCACTAAGTTGTTCCTTGGTGAGAACGACGAGTATGAAGCTGAAATGGTGGCGCGTCACGATGCGTTATTTGAAATCCATTTCACCTCCGACCAAAGCGTATTAGAAATTCTTAACAGTGTGGGTCATATGCCGCTGCCTCCTTACATCGACCGCCCTGATGAAGATGCAGATAAAGAGCGCTACCAGACTGTCTATAATGAAAAGCCGGGCGCAGTTGCAGCACCAACAGCAGGCCTTCACTTTGATGACAAGCTAATGGCTGACATGAAAGAAAAAGGTGTTGAGTTTGCTTACGTGACGCTTCACGTTGGTGCTGGTACGTTCCAGCCAGTAAAAGTCGATAATATCAATGATCACCACATGCATGCTGAGTACGTTGAAGTACCGCAAGAAGTGGTTGATGCCGTTGCAGCAGCAAAAGCTCGTGGCGGCCGAATCATTGCTGTTGGTACAACATCAGTACGCTCACTAGAAAGTGCAGCTCAAGATGCATTGAAGAAAGGCACCGAACTCGTTCCTTTCTTTGGTGATACAGAAATCTTCATCTTCCCTGGTTATGAATATCAGTTAGTGGATTGCTTGATTACCAACTTTCACTTACCAGAATCAACGCTGATTATGTTGGTGAGTGCATTTGCAGGTTATGACAATGTGATGGGCGCATACGATCACGCAGTGAAGAGCGAATATCGTTTCTTTAGCTACGGTGATGCAATGTTCATCAATAAGAAAACGAGCTAATTTAAGCTGGTTATAAGTGATATAAATAAGAATTTACGGGTGCTAGCAGTAAGCTAGGAGTCGGGCAGGATATCTGTCTAATCTCTCGCAAGGAATACGCGACCGCTCCTCATAGAACCCACTAGTCTGAACGGTTGTTTGGCCTAAGGTTCTGAATTATCAGTCAGATTGTTTCTCTGGCATATTGGAGGCTTCGTGAAATTAAAATACGAACTTAAAAAAACAAACAGCGGCGCACGTCGTGGTCAACTTCAGTTTGAACGTGGTACCGTTGAAACACCAGCATTCATGCCAGTAGGTACTTACGGTACGGTGAAAGGTATGACGCCTGAAGAAGTGAAAGACACCGGTGCAGAAATCCTACTAGGTAATACTTTCCACCTATGGTTACGCCCTGGTCAAGAAATCATGAAACTGCACGGTGACTTGCACGATTTCATGAACTGGAAAGGCCCTATTCTGACTGATTCAGGTGGCTTCCAAGTATTCAGCCTAGGTGCTACGCGTAAAATCACTGAAGAGGGTGTTCACTTCCGTAACCCTGTAAACGGTGACAAGATCTTCATGGACGCTGAAAAGTCGATGGAAATCCAAAAGGATTTAGGTTCAGACATCGTAATGATCTTTGACGAATGTACGCCTTATCCTGCGACGCATAAAGAAGCAAAAGACTCAATGGAGATGTCTCTTCGTTGGGCTCAGCGTTCTCGCGATCACTTTGATAAGCAAGAAAACCCGAACTCACTATTCGGTATCGTTCAAGGTGGCGTATACGAAGACCTTCGTGACGTATCCGTTAAAGGCCTAACAGAAATTGGTTTTGATGGTTACGCTGTTGGCGGCCTAGCAGTAGGCGAACCAAAAGAAGATATGCACCGTATTCTTGAGCACACATGTCCTCAACTACCTGAAGATAAGCCACGTTACCTAATGGGCGTAGGCAAACCTGAAGACTTGGTTGAAGGTGTTCGTCGCGGTATCGACATGTTTGACTGTGTAATGCCAACGCGAAATGCACGTAACGGCCACCTGTTTGTGACTGAAGGTGTGATCAAGATCCGTAATGCGAAGCATAAAACCGATACAACACCACTAGATTCAGAGTGTGACTGTTACACTTGTAAGAACTACAGCAAGTCGTACTTACACCATTTGGATCGTTGTAACGAAATCCTAGGTGCTCGACTGAACACGATTCATAACCTGCGTTTCTACCAACGAGTAATGTCAGACATTCGTCAGTCTATCGATGAAGACCGTTTTGAAGAGTTCGTTGCAGAGTTCTACGCAAGAATGGGGCGTGAAGTGCCACCACTAGGTAAAGAATCTTAGTATTTCTTTTTTGCGAGCCCTATCTCTCTTCCGAGTGATGGGGCTTGAAAATAAAAGGATGCGACCCAATTAGACAAACAATTACGAAAATATAATAGAGGATGTTTTAAATGTTTATTTCTCAAGCTCACGCAGCAGCAGAAGGTGCACCAGCAGGCGGCGGTTTCGAAATGCTAATCATGCTAGGTATGTTCGCTGTGATCTTCTACTTCATGATCTACCGTCCACAAGCTAAGCGTGTTAAAGAGCACAAGAACCTTATGTCTTCTATGGGCAAAGGCGATGAAGTTCTTACTAGCGGCGGCCTAATTGGCAAGATCACTAAGATTGCTGAAGACAGCGACTACGTTGCTATCGAACTGAACGCAAACAACGAAGTAGTTATCAAGAAAGACTTCGTTACAGCAGTGCTACCAAAAGGTACTCTGAAATCTCTATAAACAGCTAGAGGATCCTCGCTGTGCTAAACCGTTACCCGTTATGGAAGTATTTGATGGTGGTGTTTGCCATCGCTATCGCTGCGTTGTACGCACTTCCAAATATATACGGTGAAGATCCGGCAGTTCAAGTTACAGGGGCGCGCGGCGCCTCTGTAGATATGTCTACGCTGGATGCTGTCACCAATGCTCTTGAAGCAGAAAACCTTTCTACTAAATCCGTTGCTCTCGAAAACGGTTCCATTCTTGTTCGCTTTAACGACACAGATAC
This sequence comes from Vibrio cyclitrophicus, assembly GCA_023206055.1. Taxonomy (NCBI): domain Bacteria; kingdom Pseudomonadati; phylum Pseudomonadota; class Gammaproteobacteria; order Vibrionales; family Vibrionaceae; genus Vibrio; species Vibrio cyclitrophicus. The sequence continues at coordinate 781,260 of CP065366.1, forward strand.
GCAAATTAGTGCCCGTGATATCATCACAGAAGCACTAGGCGATGACGTTATCGTTGCTTTAAACCTAGCGGCTTCAACTCCTGATTGGCTTGAATCTATTGGTGCTGCTCCAATGAAACTGGGTCTTGACCTACGTGGTGGTGTTCACTTCTTGATGGAAGTGGATATGGACGCTGCAATGGAAAAGCTCGTTGGCCAACAAGAAGAAGCGTTCCGCAGCGAACTTCGTGAAGAAAAAATCCGTTACCGTGCGATCCGCCCATCTGGTAAAGATGCGGTTGAAGTGATTCTGCGCAACGAAGAGCAGCTTGCTGAAGCGAAATCGCTACTGCAATCTAAGCACCAAGATATGACGTTTGTAGACTCTGCATCTAACGGTCGTTTTTCTTTGGTTGCAAGCTTTACAGAGACTCGTCTTCAAGAAATCCGCAACTATGCGGTAGAGCAGAACATTACCATTCTACGTAACCGTGTGAACGAACTTGGTGTTGCTGAGCCTTTGGTTCAACGTCAAGGTTCTAGCCGTATCGTAGTGGAATTGCCGGGTGTTCAAGACACGGCTCGCGCTAAAGAGATTCTTGGTGCGACGGCGACACTTGAGTTCCGTGAAGTAGATAGCAGTGCTGATTTAGCCGCTGCCGCTTCTGGTCGTGCCCCTGCAGGTAGTGAAATTAAGCAAGATCGTGATGGTCGTCCTGTGGTACTTAAGAAGCGCGTTATTCTAGGCGGTTCAAGTATTACTGATGCAAGCTCAAGTGTTGATGAATATGGTCGTCCTCAAGTTAACATCTCGCTAGACAGCGAAGGTGGTAGCAAGATGTCAGCGTTCTCTCGTCAGAATATCGGTAAGCTAATGGCTACGGTATTTGCAGAGTACAAAGACAGCGGTCGTAAAACACCGGAAGGTCGAGTTATCTTAAGTAAGCACGAAGAAGTGATTAACCAAGCGACGATTCAGTCTGCGCTAGGCCGTAACTTCCGTATTACTGGTATCGACTCAACGGCTGAAGCTCATAACTTGGCACTTCTACTTCGTGCTGGTGCTCTGATTGCACCTATCTCGATTGTAGAAGAACGTACGATTGGTCCATCTATGGGTCAACAAAACATCGATATGGGTATCATGGCGATGGTTTGGGGTATGGCTGCAGTTATGCTATTTACGCTGCTTTACTACCGTAGCTTTGGTCTGATTGCGAACGTTGCACTAATGGCGAACTTGGTGTTAATTATCGGTGTGATGTCGATGATTCCTGGCGCAACCATGACCCTGCCCGGTATTGCCGGTATTGTATTAACGGTCGGTATGGCGGTCGATGCCAACGTATTGATCTTTGAGCGTATACGTGAAGAGCTTCGAGATGGACGCAGTCCACAACAAGCGATTCACCAAGGTTACGCGAACGCATTCAGCACAATCGCCGATGCCAACATCACCACACTACTAACAGCAATCATTCTATTTGCTGTGGGTACAGGTGCGATTAAAGGCTTCGCGGTAACGCTGTCTATCGGTATCTTGACTTCAATGTTTACAGCTATTATCGGAACACGTTGTATCGTGAACCTGATGTATGGCGGCAAACGCGTTAAAAAACTGTCGATCTAAGGCTAGGAATTAATATGTTTCAGATTCTAAAAGCAGACAAAATGATCGACTTTATGCGTTGGTCAAAGGTTGCCTTTGTTTTTTCTATCTTGATGATTGGTACTGCTATCTTCACCCTAACAACGAAATCGTTGAACTGGGGTCTAGATTTTACCGGCGGTACTTTGATTGAAGTTGGTTTTGAACAACCGGCACACCTTCCTGATATTCGTAGTGCACTGGAAGCCGAAGGCTTTGGTGATGCGACGGTACAGAATTTCGGTTCAGCTCGTGATGTAATGGTTCGTCTACGTCCACGTGATGGAGTAGCGGGCGAGACACTTGGTAACCAGATCCTTTCTGCGATTGAGAGCGGTACTGGTGAGCAAGTCGAAATGCGTCGTATCGAGTTCGTTGGTCCTAACGTGGGTGACGAATTAACAGAAGCGGGTGGCCTTGCTATCCTAGTTTCTCTTATCTGTATCTTGATCTACGTATCCGTGCGATTTGAATGGCGTTTGGCAGCGGGTGCGGTATTAGCACTTGCGCACGACGTTATCATCACGCTGGGTGTATTCTCTCTAATGCAAATTGAGGTCGACCTTACCATCGTGGCAGCCTTGCTAACGGTAGTCGGTTACTCCCTCAACGATACCATCGTTGTATTCGACCGTATCCGTGAGAACTTCCGTAAGATGCGTAAGGGTGAAGCACCTGAAGTACTGAACAGCTCAATCACACAAACATTGAGCCGTACATTGATCACTTCTGGTACAACGTTATTCGTAGTTATCGCACTGTTTGTCCAGGGCGGCGCTATGATTCACGGCTTCGCAACCGCACTTCTACTGGGTATTACGGTTGGTACTTACTCTTCTATCTACGTTGCATCTGCACTGGCTATGAAGTTGGGTATTACGCGTGAACACCTAATGCCACCGCAAGTGGACAAAGAAGGTGAAGAGTTTGACGAGATGCCTTAGGCCTTGGCTTAATAAGTTTCGCTAAACAAAAAAACCGCTGCCTAGTCAGCGGTTTTTTTACGTCTGTATTTTGTCGATAAGCTCAATCCAATTAATCAGCGAAGTGCGTTGTGCTCATCGCGACTAACCGCCATCTTGCTCGTAGCTCGTATCGCAGATAAAAAAAAGCCTCGCAATAGCGAGGCTTTGAAAATCTTCTGCTCTTAACTAAAGAGCATTAACGTAAGGTCTGAATTACTTCAGCATACCTTCGTTAGAGTTCTCACGAACGTGCTTAAGAATAGACTTAACACCACGTGCGCTAGAAGCAACAACATTACCAGACGTCATGTAATCAGTACCGCCAGCAAAGTCAGTCATGATAGCGCCAGCTTCACGAGCGATTAAATCGCCAGCTGCTAGATCCCATGGCTTAAGGCCAAGTTCTAGGTAACCATCAACACGGCCAGCTGCTAGGTAACATAAGTCAAGAGCAGGAGAACCTGTACGACGGAAATCAGCACAGTCGATGAATAGACCAGAGATGATCTTCATGAAAGATTCAGAGTGTTGTTTTTGCTTGAATGGGAAACCAGTCGCTAGAACAGTACCTTGAAGGTCTTTTAGTTGAGTAACACGCATACGAGCGTTGTTAAGTTGAGCGCCAGCGCCACGTTGAGCTGTGAATAGCTCGTTTAGCATTGGGTCATAAACACAAGCAACTTCTGTACGACCGTTCATGCGAACAGCGATAGATACAGAGAAGTGAGGGAAACCTTTTACAAAGTTGTTGGTGCCATCTAGTGGGTCAACGATCCATTGTACGTCAGAGTCTTTACCTTCAGTCAGGCCTGACTCTTCAGAAATAATGCTGTGCTCTGGGTAAGATGATTTGATTGTCTCAATAATCATGTACTCAGCTTCTTGAGCAATGTTAGTAACGTAATCGTTGTTACCTTTTAGAGACGATTCGATCTTATCAGTTGTTTCTAGAGATTTAGCAATATGGTTGCCAGCTTTACGCGCAGCGCGTATCGCAATGTTTAGCATTGGATGCATATGGTTTTTCCCACAAGATGTTAAAGAACAATTTAAAGCGGCGGCGAGTATACCAAAGTTTTACCAAAAGGGAAGTGGTTATTTTTTGAACTCTTGGTTTCACATTACGCGAAGGGTCTGACCATTTTACTTTGCTATGTGTTAATATCTCGCGATTATTTTTAAAGTGGTGTCATATAGCATGTTAGACAATGTAAAAGTCGTTCTGGTTGGTACGTCTCATTCGGGAAATATCGGATCAGCAGCTCGCGCAATGAAAGTGATGGGTTTGAGTCAATTAGTTCTTGTAGACCCTCAATGTGAAGTTGACGAGCAGACCTTAGCACTGGCTGCTGGTGCAGGTGACATCGCAGAAAACGCGACGATTGTTTCTACTCTTGAAGAAGCAGTAAGAGACTGTGGTTTGGTTGTGGGTTCAAGTGCTCGTTCTCGTACGCTTGAATGGCCAATGCTTGAGCCTCGTGAGTGTGGTGAAAAGTTTGCGGTTGAAGGTCAGAAGCACCCAGTAGCATTAGTCTTTGGCCGTGAGCGTACTGGCTTAACTAACGATGAACTGCAGAAGTGTCATTATCATGTATGCATTCCAGCTAACCCAGAATACAGCTCGCTAAACCTAGCAATGGCAGTACAGACACTAAGCTACGAAGTGCGTGTTGCACATCTTGATATGGTGGCTAGCCAATATCAGCCACAGCAACAAGATGAGTACCCACGTCACGAAGAGCTAGAAATGTTCTATGAGCACCTTGAAAAAGTGATCATTGATACCCAATTTATCTCTAAGGATAAGCCGGGCCAGGTGATGAATAAGCTACGTCGTCTGTTCAGTCGAGCTCGTCCAGAACTGCAAGAAATCAACACGCTTCGCGGTATTTTGACTTCTATTGAGAAGAGCAAAAACGACAAATAAAGCCCGCACTAATCCTAAGGGTGAATACCTGACTAAAATAGTCAACTAAATACTTGACCAATTTAGTCGGGTATGGGAAGATTCCAACCACATAAACAATGTGGATACGGTGTGATATGAAACTTACATCTAAAGGAAGATATGCGGTAACAGCTATGCTAGATGTAGCACTGCATTCGCAAAAAAGCCCAGTTCCTCTGGCTGACATTTCAGAGCGACAAGGCATTTCGTTATCTTACTTAGAGCAACTTTTTTCTAAGTTACGTAAAGCTGGCTTAGTTGCTAGTGTTCGCGGCCCTGGTGGTGGTTACCGTTTAGGTGCTGAAGCGAGCGACATCGCTGTCGGAACTGTGATTGCTGCAGTCGACGAATCAGTTGATGCGACTAAGTGTCACGGTCGAGCAGATTGCCAAGGTGGTAGTCGTTGTTTAACTCACACTCTATGGCGTGATTTAAGCTCCCGAATCAGCAGCTTCTTAAACGACATTACGCTCGGTGAGCTGATGAAAGATAACGAAGTTTTAGAAATTTCTGATCGTCAAGATATCGATCTTGCGGTTAATAATGGTTTTGCACATAAAAATACGAGCACTACAACGATTAGTGCAGCACCTCACGGTGTTAATGCCCGCTCTTAGCGGTCAGTTTTTACATTGGAGTAGAAAATGAAACTGCCTATTTACTTTGACTATTCAGCTACATGCCCAGTCGATCCACGAGTTGCTGAGAAAATGGTTCAGTGCATGACGATGGACGGTAACTTCGGTAACCCTGCATCTCGTTCACACCGTTACGGCTGGCAGGCAGAAGAAGCAGTAGATAATGCTCGTGAGCAAATTGCTGACCTATTAAATGCAGACCCACGTGAAATTGTTTTCACTTCAGGTGCTACAGAGTCAGATAACCTTGCGATTAAAGGTGCAGCGCACTTTTACGAGAAGAAAGGTAAGCACGTAATCACGTGCAAAACAGAACACAAAGCGGTTCTTGATCCATGTCGCCAACTAGAGCGTGAAGGTTTTGAGGTAACTTACCTTGAGCCAGAAGCAAACGGCATCATCGATCTAGACAAGCTACAAGCTGCAATGCGTGAAGACACTGTTCTAGTTTCTATCATGCACGTTAACAACGAGATTGGTGTAATCCAAGATATCTCTGCAATCGGCGAACTATGTCGTTCACGCAAGATCATCTTCCACGTTGATGCGGCTCAGTCTGCGGGTAAAATCCCACTAGACGTACAAGAGATGAAAGTTGACCTAATCTCACTTTCAGCTCACAAAATGTATGGCCCTAAAGGTATCGGTGCACTTTACGTTCGTCGTAAGCCACGTATCCGTCTTGAAGCGCAAATGCACGGCGGCGGTCATGAGCGTGGTTTCCGTTCAGGTACGCTTGCTACTCACCAAATCGTGGGTATGGGCGAAGCATGTGCTGTTGCTAAGCAAGACATGCAGAAAGATTACGATCACGCTCTAGCACTTCGTGAGCGCCTATTGAAAGGTGTTCAAGATCTAGAAGCGGTAACCGTAAACGGTGACTTAGACCAACGTGTACCACACAACCTAAACGTGAGCTTTGCTTTCGTTGAAGGTGAATCTCTGCTTATGTCTTTAAAAGACCTAGCGGTATCATCAGGTTCTGCATGTACATCAGCAAGCCTAGAGCCTTCATACGTTCTACGTGCTCTTGGTCTTAATGATGAACTGGCACACAGCTCAGTACGTTTCTCATTCGGCCGTTTCACAACGGAAGAAGAAATCGACTACGCGATTGCACAGATCCGTGTAGCGGTAAACAAATTACGCGACATGTCTCCTCTATGGGATATGTATAAAGAAGGGATTGATTTGAACACTGTTGAGTGGGCTCATCACTAATCTCACGGAAATAGAGGATTCGAGGTAACTATCATGGCATATAGCGAAAAAGTAATTGATCACTACGAAAACCCACGTAACGTAGGTTCGTTTGATAAAGAAGACCCAAGTGTAGGTAGCGGCATGGTTGGCGCACCGGCTTGTGGTGACGTAATGAAACTGCAAATCAAAGTATCTGCAGAAGGTATTATTGAAGACGCAAAATTCAAGACTTATGGTTGCGGTAGCGCAATCGCTTCTAGCTCACTGGTTACAGAGTGGGTTAAAGGTAAAAGCATTGACGAAGCAGCGGCTATCAAAAACTCTGAAATCGCAGAAGAGCTAGAATTACCACCAGTGAAAGTTCACTGTTCAATTCTTGCTGAAGATGCAATCAAAGCAGCGGTTGCGGATTACAAAAAGAAGCACTAATCGTTTCGACAACGTAATCACTTCAAAAAAGTAATATTTGGGAGCATCCTTTGTGCTCCCCCTGAGTTCTCAATTTATATAAAACACAAGGTTGTAGTATGGCCATCACCATGACAGATACGGCAGCAAGCCGAGTTCAAGCTTTCCTAGATAACCGTGGTAAAGGTCTCGGGTTACGCTTAGCAGTAAAAACTACTGGCTGTTCGGGTATGGCGTATGTACTGGAATTCGTTGACGAGCTTAACGAAGAAGATGAAGTGTTTGAGCATTCAGGTGTTAAGGTCATCATTGATCCAAAGAGCCTAGTATACCTAGACGGTACTGAGCTTGATTATGTAAAAGAAGGCCTAAACGAAGGTTTTGAATTCAACAACCCGAACGCGAAAGGCGAATGTGGTTGTGGTGAGAGCTTCAATGTTTAAACGCTTGAATCGTTAAGCGTTGTAAGCGAAGAATAAAATTAGGCTCTGAACAAAGAGCCTAAACTTAGGACCACCTTTACATGAATCATTTCGAATTATTTGGGCTACCACTTCAGTTTCAACTGGATGGTAGCCTTCTTTCTTCTCAGTTTAGAGATCTGCAACGCCAATTCCATCCTGATAAATTTGCGATAGCTTCTGAGCGTGACCGCTTATTAGCCGTGCAAAAAGCGGCACAAATCAACGATGCGTATCAGGTATTGAAGAATCCAATCAGCCGAGCAGAATACCTGTTGGTTCAACACGGAGAAGACATTCGTGGCGAACAACAAACCATGCAAGATCCTATGTTCCTGATGGAGCAAATGGAATTGCGTGAAGAGCTGGAAGATATCGCAGACAGTTCTGAACCTGAAGATGCGCTATTTGCATTTGAAGGCAAGGTTAGCAAAATGTATAAACAACAATTAAGTGCTATCCAACAAGAACTCGAAAGCGAAGCTTGGCTAGAAGCTGCAGACCGAGTAAGAAAGCTTAAGTTTATTGCAAAATTAAAGAATGAAATCGAATTAGTTGAAGATCGTTTGATCGGCTAGTTTGTATAACAAGGACACATCCATGGCACTACTTCAGATTGCAGAACCAGGGCAAAGCGCCGCTCCTCACCAGCATAAGCTTGCAGTGGGTATTGATTTAGGTACAACAAACTCGCTGGTTGCTGCAGTACGCAGTGGCGAGGCGAGCACTCTCGTTGATCAACAAGGTCGAAGCATTTTACCTTCAGTTGTTCACTACCAGTCGGAATCTTATACGACTGGCGATGAAGCTCGTGCTAACGCGCAGACTGACCCTAAAAATACCATTATCTCAGTAAAGCGATTGATTGGTCGCTCACTGTCGGATATTCAACAGCGATACCCGTCTCTGCCATATCAGTTTGAAGAAAGTGATAATGGTCTACCTGTGATTCGCACAGAGCAAGGTAACAAGAACCCAATTCAGGTTTCTGCTGATATTCTACGAGCGCTTGGCCAACGTGCTGAGTCTACGCTAGGCGGTGAGCTATCTGGTGCTGTTATTACCGTTCCTGCTTACTTTGATGATGCACAACGTGCTGGTACGAAAGACGCAGCGCAACTTGCTGGTCTTCATGTGTTACGTCTTCTTAATGAACCCACTGCCGCTGCGATTGCTTACGGCTTGGATTCGGGTAAAGAAGGGGTAATTGCTGTTTATGACTTAGGTGGTGGTACGTTTGATATCTCTATTCTACGCCTATCTAAAGGTGTCTTCGAAGTTTTAGCAACAGGCGGTGACTCAGCGTTAGGCGGCGACGACTTTGACCATTTAGTTGCGGATCATTTCCAAGAGCAAATGGGCTTATCAGCGCTAACAGCAGAACAGAACCGTATTCTTCTTGATGCAGCGACAGAAGCAAAGATTGGTCTATCTGAAGCGGAAAGCGTTGATGTTGACGTACTAGGTTGGTCTGGTTCATTAACTCGTGAAGAGTTTGAAGAGATCATCAAACCGCTCGTTAAGAAAACGCTACTTTCGTGCCGTCGTGCACTAAAAGATGCGGAAGTTGACGCGGATGAAGTTCTCGAAGTTGTGATGGTCGGCGGTTCAACTCGCACATTGCTTGTACGTGAAATGGTTGGTGATTTCTTTGGTCGTCTGCCACTAACCAGCATTAACCCCGATGAAGTGGTTGCGATTGGTGCATCGATTCAAGCGGATATCCTAGTCGGTAATAAGCCTGACTCTGAAATGCTACTTCTGGACGTAATTCCTTTATCGCTTGGTATTGAAACTATGGGTGGCTTGGTCGAAAAGATCATCCCTCGTAATACCACGATCCCTGTAGCTCGCGCACAAGAATTTACCACGTTCAAAGACGGTCAAACGGCAATGACAGTACACACTGTTCAAGGTGAACGTGAGATGGTTGATGACTGCCGTTCATTGGCTCGATTTGCTTTGAAAGGCATCCCGCCGATGACTGCAGGTGCTGCGCATATTCGTGTAACTTACCAAGTGGATGCTGATGGCCTGCTATCGGTTACCGCGATGGAGAAGAGCACTGGCGTTCAAGCTGAAATCCAAGTTAAGCCTTCTTACGGTCTAAGTGACAACGAAGTGGCTAGCATGCTGAAAGATTCGATGACGTTTGCAAAAGAAGACATGCAAGCGCGTGCTCTTGCTGAACAACGCGTAGAGGCGGATCGTGTTATCGAAGGCCTTATTGCTGCAATGCAAGCCGATGGTGATGAGCTGCTGGATGAGCAAGGCAAGCAACAACTTGTTCAAGCGATTGAAGCACTGATTGAAGTGCGCAATGGCGACAATGCTGATGCCATTGAACTAGAAATTAAGAATACCGACAAAGCGAGCCAAGACTTTGCTTCTCGTCGTATGGATAAATCAATTCGTGCTGCACTGTCAGGTCAGTCAGTCGATAATATTTAATAGTTAGAGAATAGATAAACATGCCAAAGATTATTGTTTTACCTCACGAAGATCTATGTCCAGAAGGCGCTGTTTTAGAAGCAAAAACTGGTGAGACGGTTCTTGATGTTGCATTGAAGGCCGGTATTGGTATTGAACACGCATGTGAAAAGTCGTGTGCATGTACAACATGTCACGTTGTGATTCGTGAAGGTTTTGACTCTTTAGAAGAGAGTGATGATCTAGAAGACGACATGCTAGATAAAGCATGGGGCTTAGAGATGGAATCTCGCCTTGGTTGCCAAGCTAAAGTGGCTGATACGGATCTTGTTGTAGAGATTCCAAAGTATACGTTGAACCTGGCTTCTGAAGACCACTAAGAACCTGTTCTCAGTCATGGTTAATACAGTGATGACTGAGAGTACTATTGCTTAGACAAACATACTAAAAAAACTGGCCTAGAATATAGATCATAAATGTGACAGAGCGTCGCTGATAAATATAAGGAAGTGTTATGAGCTTGAAGTGGATTGATTCGCGAGATATCGCAATTGAGCTATGTGATTTATACCCAGATACTGATCCTAAAACGGTACGTTTTACCGATTTGCATCAATGGGTGTTAGACCTTGAAGAGTTCGACGACGAGCCTAATCACTCGAATGAGAAAATCTTAGAGGCTATTATTTTGTGCTGGATGGATGAGATGGATTAATCCTCTTGTCTGATGATTTGGCCGCGGGTTGGTATCAGTCCAATATAAAACGCAGCCAAGTTAACAATTCTTACTAAAAAAAGCGGACCTTATGGTCCGTTTTTTTATCAAAATGACATTTTCCTCCTACATAATGCTAACATCAGTGCGCTAATAAAAAATAATCAGAATCACACACTCAAAGTGGTTCATGACAAGGAGAAATCATGTCTACACAGATGTCAGTATTTTTAAGTCAAGAAGCTGCCCAGCCTCAGTGGGGAGTAAGAGCTATTTTATCGTTCTCAGAAGCGGGAGCGACAATTCACATTGGTGAAGGCCACGATCTAGGCGCGGTTCAACGTGCGGGTCGTACGCTTGACGGACAAGGTATCGCATTCGTTTCACTGCGTGGTGAAGGTTGGGATCTAGAAAGCGTTTGGGCTTTTTACCAAGGCTACCGTGGACCAAAGAAAAAGAATGCATTGGAATGGGATGCACTTTCAGAAGCCGATCAAACAGAGCTTGAAGCTCGTATTCGCGCAACTGACTGGACGCGTGACATTATCAATAAAACCGCTGAAGAAGTGGCACCTCGTCAACTTGCAACAATGGCTGCTGAATACATCAAGTCAGTGGCGCCAGCAGGCACTGTTAAAGCGAAGATCGTTAAAGATAAAGATCTCCTAACTGAAGGTTGGGAAGGCATCTACGCGGTAGGCCGTGGCTCTGAGCGTACATCAGCAATGCTTCAACTGGACTTCAACCCGACAGGTGACGAAAACGCACCCGTGTTCGCTTGTCTAGTGGGTAAAGGTATTACTTTTGACTCAGGCGGTTACAGCATCAAGCCTGGCCAATTCATGACAGCAATGAAGGCTGACATGGGTGGCGCTGCAACGATTACTGGCGGTTTAGGTCTTGCGATTGAACGCGGCCTGAACAAGCGCATCAAGCTTATCTTATGTTGTGCTGAAAACATGATCTCAGGTCGTGCATTGAAGCTTGGCGACATCATTACTTACAAAAATGGTAAGACTGTCGAGATCATGAATACCGATGCAGAAGGTCGTTTAGTTTTGGCTGATGGCCTGATGTTCGCAAGCGCTCAGAATCCAGAGTTGATCATCGACTGTGCAACGCTAACTGGCGCGGCTAAAAATGCATTAGGTAATGACTACCACGCACTATTGAGCTTTGATGATGAGTTATCTCACCAAGCACTAACGGCTGCAAACCAAGAGAAAGAAGGCCTATGGCCATTGCCTCTTGCTGATTTCCACCGTGGTATGCTGCCTTCAAACTTTGCTGATCTTTCTAATATCAGTACGGGTGATTACACACCGGGCGCTAGTACAGCAGCGGCATTCCTTTCTTACTTTGTAGATGACTACAAAAAAGGTTGGATTCATATGGACTGCGCGGGTACTTACCGTAAGTCAGCTAGTGACAAGTGGGCGGCAGGCGCAACGGGTATGGGTGTTCGCACACTGGCTCGTCTTCTTGTTGACCAAGCAAAATAATAATAAGAGTGAGCGGTGTTTCGGTACCGCTCATTCATAAAGCTAAGGTCGAAAGATCTCAGTAATTTCAGTATTTAATAACAAAAAAATGAAGTGAAGGAATCCCTATGGCTCTAGAAAGAACGTTCTCAATTGTTAAGCCAGATGCAGTTAAGCGTAACCTTGTTGGTGAAATCTACCACCGTATCGAAAAAGCAGGCCTAGAAATTATTGCTGCTAAGATGGTTCGTCTTACTGAAGAGCAAGCGAGTGGCTTCTACGCTGAACACGAAGGCAAAGAGTTCTTCCCAGCTCTTAAAGAGTTTATGACTTCTGGTCCTATCATGGTTCAAGTGCTTGAAGGCGAAAACGCTATCGCTCGTTACCGTGAACTTATGGGCAAAACAAACCCAGAAGAAGCGGCATGCGGCACTATCCGTGCTGACTACGCAATCAGCATGCGTTACAACTCAGTACATGGTAGCGACAGCCCTGAGTCTGCAGATCGCGAAATCGAATTCTTCTTCCCAGAATCTGAAATTTGCCCGCGTCCAGCTGAATAAGCAGATAACAGCAAGTATCAATAAAGGCTTCACTTCGGTGAAGCCTTTTTCGTTTCTGGTGAGTTCTAGTGTCATTTCGGTAGTGACGAGGAAAGTGGTTGGGAGTCTCCGTGTGCTGTTGGAGATTCCAGATACCTCGTTCCTCCGTTCTGGAATGACGAGGTTTGAGGAACTCGTGACCTGATGACTATGAATGGAAAGTTACTGAGTAAGTTTTTACGTTATTCCCGGTAGCGATGAAGGAGCGTAGTCGGGAATCTGAGTGTGTTATTGGAGATTCCAGATACCTCGTCCCTCGATTCTGGAATGACGGGCTTTGAGGAATTCATGGCCTGATGACGATGAATGGCGGGGGCCACAATTTCGTGGTAAATCTTACCGAACTGTTGGTGATTATCTACGTCATTCCCGAAAGCGACGGAGGAGCGTAATCGGGAATCTCGCTTTGAATTGGCCAAACGTAAGCAGGTAAATTTGGCTGTGTGAATTTTAATCACTTAAGTTTGAATGTCTTAGTAAACACAAGGTTTTACAGTACTTGTTGAAGTTGCGTAAAGCCTGTACAATTCGCGCCCTTAATTATTGTTCCGTCATTGAGAGGCATCATGACCACAGCTAAAGTCAATCTACTCGATTTTGATCGTAAAGGTCTTCGTAAATTTTTCACAGAAGAACTGAATGAGAAAGCGTTTCGAGCAGAGCAAGTGATGAAGTGGATTTATCACTTCGGTGTCGATGACTTCGAACAAATGAACAACATCAACAAAAAATTACGTGAGAAACTGCTGCATCGCTGTGAGATTGTTGCACCTATTGTTTCTGAAGCTCAGCACTCTGCGGATGGCACTATTAAATGGGCGATGAGCGTTGGTGACCAAGACGTTGAAACGGTATACATCCCAGATGGTGACCGTGCGACGCTATGTGTATCTTCGCAAGTAGGTTGTGCGCTTGAATGTAAATTCTGCTCTACGGCTCAACAAGGTTTCAACCGTAACCTGAAAGTTTCAGAGATCGTTGGCCAAATCTGGCGTGCTGCACGTGAAATCGGTTTAGAGAAAGAAACGGGTCGTCGTCCAATTACTAACGTCGTAATGATGGGTATGGGTGAGCCTCTGCTAAACATGAAGAACCTAATTCCATCATTGGAGCTGATGCTTGATGATCTAGGTTTCTCACTGTCTAAGCGTCGTGTAACCGTATCAACATCTGGTGTTGTTTCTGGTCTTGATCAGATGACAGACAACATCGATGTGGCTCTGGCGATTTCTCTACACGCACCAAACGATGCACTACGTAGCCAAATCATGCCAATCAACGACCGTTGGGATATCCAAGACTTCCTAGCATCGGTTCGTCGTTACATTGCTTCTTCAAATGCTAACCGCGGTAAAGTAACGGTTGAGTACGTTCTGTTGGATCATGTGAATGATGATATGGACCACGCTCGTGAACTTGCTGAGTTAATGAAAGATACGCCTTGTAAGATCAACTTGATTCCATTTAACCCTTACCCGGGTTCGCCTTACAAGAAGCCAAGCAACTCTCGTATTGATCGCTTCCAAAAAACGCTGATGGAATACAATTACACAGTAACGGTTCGTAAAACACGTGGTGATGATATTGATGCCGCATGTGGTCAGTTAGTTGGTGATGTTATTGATAGAACCAAGCGTACTAAAATGCTGAAAGCCGCCTCTGAAGCTAACTTAATCGCAGGTGATGTGATTCAAGTAAAAGCGGTTTAAATACCATTCAGAACTAAACAAGCCAGAAGGATTCCTTCTGGCTTGTTGCTTTTCTGGAAGGTGAATTTCCAAGAATTGGATTTTTTCCCCACGCTTTCTTACATTTTTCGTTAAATTTTGGACAAAACCATGAGCTGACGGTAAATTTTGTCGAAAGTGTTTTTGCCTTGTAATGGCATTAGCTTATGATTAAATAATCTTAAATTAATTTAAGTGCTCGCTTGTTACCCGATAATCGTCAATATGTCTATTTAGGTTGGCTACTTGATAAACTAGCTTCCTGAGAAAATCGCTCACCAACAGCGTGTGATTTTCTACTTTAAGGGTTGATGAACTGGGTTGCAGGAAAAATTCCACATAGTAGGTTGTAAGATTGAGCTTAAACGAAAATAAAAAATGCTCTCATCAACCTGCGATAATTATTTAGAAGTTCACTCTCTATGAACACAGAACACGAAACACAAACTAAAGAAACTGTCGCTCCAGCAATTGAAGCGGGAACGCTGCTCAAAAATAAACGAGAATCTCTGGGTTTAACACAAAAGCAGATCTCTGATCGTTTGAAGCTGCGCGTTACGTTGATCCAACAAATTGAAGAAAACCAATTTGAGTCCGATCAAGTCGCCACCTTTATGCGTGGTTACATTCGTTCATACGCGAAATACGTTAATCTTGATGAAAAAGTTGTGTTGAACGCGCTTCATCATTCTGGTGATGCTCAACATCAAGAACAAGAAATGCTGAGCTTTTCTCGTAAGACTAAAACCGAAAAGCACAATAGCCGTATTATGTTCCTAACTTGGAGCATCTTTGCGGTGATTGTAGGTATGTCGTCATTGTGGTGGTGGCAGAACCAGCAACAAGACACCTTGTCTCAATCTCTGGTGAATACCGAAAGCTCAGAAGAGCTAATGGTAGAAGAGTCGCTAGACCCTGAATTGACGTCATTAGAAGTGATTGAAGCTGAGCAGAATACTGCGGAACATTCAGCGACTGAAAGTTCGGGTGAACTTGCAGTGGTTAGCGCGGCTGAGGCTTCAGAGAATATCGAGCAAGCAGAACAGACACAAGACGTTGCAGAGGTTATCCCTGTAGCTGCTGAAGCAGAGACAGTTACGCCTGAACCTGTAGCCAACGAGCTAGTGATGCAATTCTCTGCCGATTGCTGGATCCAAGTGAAAGATGCAACGGGTAAAACCTTGTCGACTGGCATCAAAAAAGCAGGTCAGTCGTTGAATCTATCAGGAACTGCGCCATATAAAGTGATTCTAGGTGCGCCAGAAGGCGTATCAATGACATTTGCAAGTGAACCTGTCGACCTTTCTGGGTATACTTCAGGCAAAGTAGCTAGAATAACCTTACCTTAGAGTTAATATGCAACACGAATCTCCTATTATTCGTCGCAAATCAACCCGTATTTATGTGGGTGATGTGCCGATCGGTGATGGTGCACCAATTGCTGTGCAATCCATGACCAACACAAGAACAACAGATGTAGCCGCGACCGTTGCTCAAATTAGAGCTTTGGAAAAAGTTGGCGCTGATATCGTTCGCGTATCTGTACCGACTATGGATGCCGCTGAAGCCTTTAAGCTAATCAAGCAGCAGGTCTCAGTTCCTTTGGTTGCTGATATTCACTTTGATTACCGTATCGCACTTAAAGTGGCTGAATACGGCGTTGACTGTCTGCGTATCAACCCAGGTAACATCGGTAACGAAAGCCGTATCCGCTCAGTTGTTGATTGTGCACGTGATATGAATATTCCGATTCGTATTGGTGTTAACGGCGGCTCTCTTGAGAAAGAGATCCAAGAGAAATACACAGAACCTACAGCAGAAGCGCTTGTTGAATCAGCAATGCGTCACGTAGATATCCTAGACCGTCTGAATTTTGATCAATTCAAAGTCAGCGTTAAGGCGTCTGATGTATTTCTTGCTGTCGGCTCTTACCGTTTGCTTGCTAAGCAGATTGATCAGCCTCTGCACCTTGGCATTACCGAAGCGGGTGGTGCGCGTGCAGGCTCTGTGAAGTCAGCGGTAGGTTTAGGTATGCTTCTTTCTGAAGGTATCGGCGATACGCTGCGTATTTCGCTAGCGGCTGATCCTGTTGAAGAGATCAAAGTTGGCTTTGATATTCTTAAATCTCTGCGCATTCGTTCGCGTGGCATCAACTTCATTGCGTGCCCGAGCTGTTCTCGTCAAGAATTCGATGTTATTAACACCGTTAATGCCCTTGAAGAACGCCTAGAAGACGTGATTACTCCAATGGATGTCTCAATTATCGGTTGTGTGGTTAACGGACCTGGTGAAGCTGAAGTGTCTCACTTAGGCTTAGCCGGTAGTGCACGTAAAAGTGCTTTCTATGAAGACGGTAAGCGTCAGAAAGAGCGCTTCGACAACGATGATCTTGTCGACAAACTTGAAGCTAAGATTCGTGCAAAAGCGTCAGTGCTTGATAAAGCAAATCGCATTGATGTAGAAAACTTAGAAGATTAATACAACGCGATGGGGTGTGATTGTCTATTCGCACTAACACCTGGTCGTGAGAAATTACGGAATAAATACTGTGGCTAAAAATATCCAAGCAATTCGAGGCATGAACGACTGCCTTCCAACTCAATCACCACTGTGGCAGAAAGTAGAAAGCGCAGTTAAAAATGTGGTGAGAGCATACGGTTACAACGAAGTACGTATGCCTATCGTTGAAGAAACAAACCTATTTAGCCGTGCAGTTGGTGAAGAGACAGACGTTGTTTCTAAAGAGATGTACACCTTTGATGACCGCAATGGTGATAGCCTAACGCTGCGTCCAGAAGGCACAGCAGGTTGTGTACGTTCATGTATTCAAAACAGCCTTATCAACCGTGATGAACAGCGCCTATGGTACATGGGCCCGATGTTCCGTCACGAGCGTCCTCAAAAAGGTCGTTACCGTCAATTCCACCAATGTGGCGTTGAGGTGTTTGGCCTAGACGGTCCAGACGTTGACGCAGAACTTATCATGATGACAGCTCGCCTATGGCGTGAGCTAGGTATCGATAAGCACGTTCGCCTAGAGCTGAACTCAATCGGTTCTCAAGAGGATCGCGTAAGCTACCGCACTGCGTTAGTGGCTTTCCTTGAGCAACACATTGATGTGCTAGATGAAGACTGCAAACGCCGTATGCACACTAACCCTTTACGTGTACTTGATACTAAGAACCCTGATGTTCAAGCTATCTTAGGTGACGCACCTCGACTATCTGAATATCTAGGTGAAGAATCGAAGCAACATTTTGCTGGTTTGTGTGAACTTCTTGACGCAGTTGGTATCGAATACCAAGTTAATGAGCGTCTAGTGCGCGGCCTAGATTACTACAACCGCACTGTATTTGAGTGGATCACTGATAGTCTTGGTGCTCAAGGTACAGTATGTGGCGGCGGCCGTTACGATGGTCTTGTTGAGCAACTGGGCGGCAAAGCAACCAATGCAGTTGGCTTCGCAATGGGTCTAGAGCGTCTGGTTCTGATGATGGAAACGCTAGAGCTAACAGAAGTTCGTCGTAGCGTTGATGTATACGTAGTTGCTGCTGGCGAAGGTACTATGATCGCGGGCATGCAGTTAGCGAATCAATTACGCGACACCGTTGAAGGCGTGCGTGTAATGAACCACTTCGGTGGTGGTAACTTCAAGAAGCAATTCAAACGTGCTGACAAAGTAGGTGCCGTTGTGGCGCTGGTACTTGGTGAGAACGAAGTTGCTGACAATACAGTTGTGCTAAAAGATCTGGTTGGCGGCGAGCAAGAAACCGTGTCTCAAACGGAAGTTGCAGAGAAAGTTGCTGCGCTAATCTAATTAGCCATTGAGCAAACGCTCATCATGAATACTAACGTCAGCACTATGCTGGCGTTTAAAGAATTAAAGAGGACAGGAAGTGGAACTTTACGATAGCGAAGAGCAACAAGTTGAAGCCATTAAAGATTGGTGGAAAGAGAACGGTAAAGCCGTAATCTTTGGTGCGGTTATTGGTTTAGGTGGTCTATTTGGCTGGCGTTATTACCAAGATTCAGTCGTTGAAGCGCGTGAAGCAGCTTCAGAAAGCTACACCTCTGTAATTTCAACTCTTGATACTAAAGGCGTTGATGCTCAATCTGATATTCAAGCTTTCATCGACGCAAACAAAGACGCTGAGTACTCAGTACTTGCTGCTATGCAACTAGCAAAAGTACAAGTACAAGCGGGTGAGTTAGCGGCAGCACTTGAACAACTAGAGTGGGCAAAATCGGCCACTAAGGACGCGGCACTTGCGCCACTACTTGCTTACCGTGTTGCACGCATCAAAGCTGAGCAAGGTGAATTTGACGCGGCACTGACAGATCTTGCTGCTATGACAGATGAATCTTGGAAAGGCCGTGTTGCTGAACTGCGTGGTGATATCTCACTTCGTAAAGGTGACACTGACGCAGCATACAGCGCTTACACAGAAGCACAGCAAGCTGTTGACGCTAGCCAAACGCTTCAAATCAAACTTGACGACCTAGCTAAATAAGGCGCTTTGAATGAAGAAGATGTTTCCAAAAGCGGCGTTGTGTGCGATTGCTCTTGGCCTACTAGCTGGCTGTGCGGGTGAAGAAGACACCGTAATCATGGCGCCAGTACCAACGGTAAACAGCGAGTTCACTCCTAGTCAGGAATGGTCTACGTCGGTTGGTGATGGGGTTGGTCACTACTTTTCAAAACTAACGCCAGAATTGGCTTACGACAAAGTGTTTGTTGCAAGCCGTGAAGGTATGGTTAAAGCGCTTGATCCTGATACAGGTAAAGAGCTCTGGAAAGTCGATCTTGAGAAAGACGTACTGGCTCGTTTGTCGGGTGGCTTAACGGCGGCTTACGGTAAAGTATTTGTGGGTTCTGAAAATGGCGAAGTGATCGCACTGGAAGAATCGACCGGTGAAGAGCTGTGGCGTGTACCAGTGAATGGCGAGGTGCTTGCATCCCCAGCAACTGATAGCAACATGGTCATTGTTCATACCAGTCGCGGTATGTTGATCGCGCTAGATCAAGCAAGCGGCGAACAAAAATGGACCATCAGTACTGAAGTACCAAGCCTAACACTTCGTGGCGATAGCTCGCCTGTTGCGGTTTCTGGTGGTGTCTTCTGGGGTACAGCAAATGGTCGTCTAGCTGCGGCTATCGTTGACCGTGGTCAGCTTATTTGGCAACAGCCAGTAGGCACGCCAAAAGGCGCAACGGAAATTGATCGCTTGGTTGATGTTGATGCATCTCCAATTGTTCTTGGCGGCACCCTGTATACCGTCGGTATCAATGGTCAGCTAATCGCTATCGATCTTCGTTCTGGTAAGCCAATTTGGAAGCGTAACTATTCGTCAGCGATTGACTTAGCGAGTGATGGTAGCCGTTTGTTTGTCGTTACCGACAAAGATCATGTGGTTGCGGTTGATGCGCGTAGTGGTACTGAACTTTGGAGCACTCCATTGTTAGAAAACCGCTTACTGACAGCACCTGCTATTATTAATGGTTATGTAGTCGTGGGTGATACAGAAGGTTATCTGCACTGGTTAGATCGTTCTTCGGGTGAGTTTGTTGCTCAACAGTTGGTCGATGATAGCGGCTTTGCAGTTGCGCCAATTGAAATGCCTGAAGGCTACTTAGTGACGACTCGCAATGGCGATGTAAAGAAACTGACGATTAGCCAATAAAAGCGTGATATAATTCACAGTCGGCTCCTGGTTGGTAACAGCCAGGAGCCGTTTTGTTGTTAAAAATTAATAAACCGTGTGGTTATAGGTAAGAGTTTATACTTGTGAACAAGTGCTTACCTATAACTACATTTAGAGAAGAAATTGTAGAGGTTGTTATGGTACCTGTTGTTGCTCTAGTAGGGCGTCCGAATGTAGGTAAATCTACGTTATTTAACCGATTGACTCGAACTCGTGATGCATTGGTTGCGGATTTCCCTGGCTTAACGCGTGACCGTAAATACGGTCATGCTCATTTTAGCGAGCATGACTTTATTGTTATTGACACTGGTGGTATCGACGGTACTGAAGAAGGTGTTGAAACTAAAATGGCTGAACAGTCGCTAGCGGCGATTGATGAAGCTGATGTCGTTCTATTTATGGTAGATGGCCGTGCTGGTCTAACACCTTCAGACGTGGCGATTGCTAAGCACCTACGTCAACTAGAAAAGCCTTCAATGCTAGTAGTAAACAAGGTTGACGGTATCGACCCTGATGCAGCAAGTGCTGACTTCTGGCAACTAGGTGTAGAAGACATGTACCAAATCGCTGCAGCGCACGGTCGTGGTGTTACTGCACTTATTGATCTTGCTCTTAACCCATTCGCAGAAGCGCTAAAAGCGGAAAATGGCGAAGTAAGCGATTTAACTGAGTTTGAAGACGAAGAAGAAGAGCAGGTTGAATTTACAGAAGAAGAAGCCGAAGCAGAGTTCAAGCGTCTTCAAGATCAACCGATCAAGCTAGCGATCATTGGTCGTCCTAACGTAGGTAAATCAACACTAACTAACCGTATTCTTGGTGAAGAGCGTGTGGTTGTTTACGATATGCCTGGTACAACTCGTGACTCTATTTACATCCCAATGCAGCGTGATGAGCGTGAATACGTTCTAATCGATACTGCGGGTGTTCGTCGTCGTAAGAACATCAACGAAACAGTAGAGAAGTTCTCAGTAGTTAAAACACTGAAAGCGATTGAAGATGCTAACGTTGTACTGTTGCTTATCGATGCTCGCGAAAACATCTCTGATCAAGATCTAAGCTTGTTAGGCTTTGCATTGAACGCTGGTCGCTCAATTGTTATTGCAGTAAACAAGTGGGATGGCCTAGATAACGACGTTAAAGAACGCGTTAAGAAAGAGCTAGACCGCCGTTTAGGTTTCGTTGATTTCGCACGTATTCACTTTATTTCTGCACTTCACGGTACTGGTGTTGGTCACTTGTTTGAGTCTGTTCAAGAAGCTTACAAGTCAGCAACGACTCGTGTTGGTACTTCTGTGCTAACTCGTATCATGAAGATGGCGACTGATGATCACCAACCGCCTATGGTTCGTGGCCGTCGTGTGAAACTGAAGTACGCGCACGCTGGTGGCTACAACCCACCTATTATCGTTATCCACGGTAACCAAGTTCGTAACTTGCCAGATTCATACAAACGATTCTTGATGAACTACTACCGTCGTTCATTAGAAATTATGGGTACACCTATTCGCATTCAATTCCAGAACAGCGAGAACCCATTTGAAGCTAAGACAAACAAGCTGACAATTTCTCAAGAACGTAAACGTAAACGTATGATGAGCATGGTTAAAGGTCGTAAGTAAACCTTTCCAATAGATTTGATACCCGAGCCTGTCTCGGGTATTTTTTTAAGCAAAATTCACGTTAAGCCATAACAATATGTTGGTATCATCATGGTTTAACGAATCAGACTCGATTCCAAAAGAAGAACGATATGACCACTAGCGATTTGATTACACAAGCTGAAGCAATCACGCCAACCATTACTCAATTCTGTCACCAGGCTTGGCAGCTCAATGCAAAAGCGCTGCACGTTGAAAGTAACGACAGCAAAACCTACCTGATCACCGACGTGACGCCTTTTCACCCAGTGAGTCATATTTGGCCAGACCACCCAGCAGACCAAGGCTTTGTGAATGTTGGTGACGTGCAATATCCCGTTGAAGACTGCCTTGTTGGTGCAATAGAACAATCTACTGGCAAGCTTCATATCGCAGCAGATATCCCTGTTAAGCGTGATACGGAAGGGTGGGCGTTTGTGGTTGTCCACCAGCTACCTGCTTCTGCTTCTATGATTAATGTTAACGACGAAGTGGTGTTGTCGGTAGATAAAGAGTATCAAGCAAGCTTGAGTCGTGGTCACAGTGCGGGTCACATTGCTTTCTTAGCGTTGAATAAAGTATTGGCTGAGAGCTACTGGCGCAAAGATGCCGACAGAAAAGATCCACTTGGCAGCTACGATTTCAATAGTTATGCGCAGGTGACCAGCTTTGTGACTCCTGAACTGTGTACTGATAAGTATCGTTTAGGTAAAACTCTGAAGAAGCGCGGTTTGAACGTTGCAGATATGCTAGCAAACCTTGATGACATTGAAGCCGACATCAACCAGATGATTGCGGGCTGGCTTGCTGAGCCGACGCCAGTTGCGATGCGACTAGAAGGCGAGGCATTAACAGACTCTCGCTATTGGGAATGGCAGTTGGATGCCGACACTTTAGTGTCTATTCCGTGTGGTGGTACTCACATTGAGAACACCTCAGAGCTTAAGGCATTGTCCGTTAAGTTAGCCCAGTTAGATGACCAGCATATTGAAATGCTGACGCATGTAATTCGATGATTTAGACTACATAACAAAATAGCTTGTGCTGTTTATTTTGTCTTAACATGTAACCTTTGATATAAATGACTATTTAAAATTGAAATGCAGCACATGTAACTTATGCTTTCGGTGTGTGGTGATATAAATATTCTTTTTGGGGTAGATCGCTGATCAAAATAGATAAAGCGAAAGATCAACCTATGATCTTCGATTGTGTGTCGTACTAATTTAGTGTGTTATTATTAACCAATAACAAGCTTGCATAAGTACAAGCTGTACCCGATTACACAATTGAAAGCCTTAGTGAATGGAACAACAATTTTTATTAGAAGGTCATCGAGCCGTCAATAGTTTGCTGCGAAAGCTTGCGCTTGGGATGGATCGCAAAGATTTAAATCACAAGATTATTCAGCTTACCGAGCAGCTTTTTGGGCAGCGCATGGCTTCAATTCTACTGCTCAACTCAGAGTCTAAAACTTTACACCTTGAATATGCCCCAAACCTGCCTGATTTTTACAATCAACAGATAGAAGGGGTAGAAATTGGTGCGGGGATAGGTTCATGTGGCGAGGCAGCTGCGCTTAAGAAAGCAGTGATGGTCTCCAACATAAATGCACACCCAAACTGGGCACCTTTTTTAGCCTTAACCAATCAAGCGAATTTACATGCCTGCTGGTCGGTGCCCATTATCTCTTCGCATGGCCACGTGCTAGGTACATTTGCGATTTACAGCCGATGCATTTCAGAACCTCATGAATTTGAACTCGAGATCTTGGAGCTGCTTGCTTCTTTGTATTCAGTAGCGCTCGAGAAATACGAGCTAGAGAATCAACTCAACTTTTTTGCCAGTCATGACTCCCTGACACATTGCTTGAACCGCCGAGCGTTGTTAAGTGAAGCTAAGAAGGTTTTAGTTAAACGATGTTTTGCGGACAAAGTGATGGCTTGTCTATTTGTTGATGTCGATAAATTCAAGTCAATCAACGATACGTATGGCCATAGCTTTGGCGATGATGTTCTGTTAGCGGTTGCCAAAGTACTGGATGAAGCGACCACAGCCTGTGCCAAGGTAGGTCGTTACGGCGGTGACGAGTTTGTGGTGTTTTCTTGCTTTGATACTGAACAAAAAGTGTCAGACTTTTATCACAGCTTAGAAAAAGCGTTGGATAAAGCCCTCTATATTAATGGCGTTCAGTTTTCTGTGAGTGTAGGGCTTTCTTGCGAGAAAGATCCTCAAGGATTAGACCAGTTGATCGCACAAGCTGATAAGAACATGTATCAAATCAAGCAAGCTAAGTCTCAGCAGTAGTAGATTGTAAAAATAGTAGTAAATTAGGAAATACTAATGAGTGAAAATATCTGCCCTAAGTGCCAATCTGAGCTAACTTGGGATGGCAAGTATCACTGTGAAAGTTGTCAGGCTCACTTTACTAAAATAGGGTTTTGTCCTGAATGCAGCTGCCAATTAGAGAAGCTTCAAGCTTGTGGGGCTGCGAGCTATTTCTGTAATGGTGATTGCAACGAGCTTAAATCTAAGTCGAGAGTGAAATTCAAGTTTCAACAAGCCGAATAGTCTTATCCCTCAATGGTAAGACGACAATCTGCGATGTTTTTTGGAGGTCTAATATGAAGATATTGGGCCTTTTTTGTATTTAGCGAATATGCGTGTGTCATCTTGGTTCATTCTTATCGTCACTGCACCAGCATGAAACATAGTAACCTTGTCGCAATGCACTACATTGGTGTTAAATTAGTTAAAATGACATTAAATACAAGTACTTAAAACTTTGTTGGTTATGTTTTAAGTTTGGCACTCTTCTTGTAACTCTGTAATTGAATAACAAAAATACAATTATGGAGTAACAATCATGAACAAGGTGTTCAATTTATCGCTAGCTGCACTGTGTACAACACTTTCTTTTTCTTCTGCAACAGTGCTTGCCGCTGACGATACTATTAAAGTCGGCGTTCTACATTCATTGTCAGGCACTATGGCGATCAGTGAAACAACGCTAAAAGATACCGTTCTTATGCTCATCGACGAGCAAAACAAAAAAGGTGGCTTACTTGGTAAGAAGCTTGAGCCTGTGGTTGTTGACCCTGCGTCAAACTGGCCGCTGTTTGCTGAGAAAGCACGTGAGCTTATCGAGAAAGAAAAAGTGGATGTGGTATTTGGTGGTTGGACATCGGTATCACGTAAATCCATGCTGCCAGTTTTTGAAGAGCTAAACAGCATCCTTTTCTACCCAGTACAGTATGAAGGTGAAGAGTCTTCTAAAAACGTTTTCTATACGGGTGCTGCGCCAAACCAACAAGCGATCCCTGCTGTTGATTACTTAATGGATGAACTTGAAGTGGAACGTTGGGTACTTGCAGGTACCGATTACGTTTATCCACGTACCACCAATAAGATCTTAGAGGCCTACCTAAAAAGTAAAGGTGTCGCAGAAGAAGACATCATGATCAACTACACACCGTTTGGTCATTCTGATTGGCAATCTATTGTTTCAGACATCAAGAAGTTTGGTGAAGCTGGTAAGAAAACCGCCGTTGTGTCTACTGTGAATGGCGATGCAAACGTACCTTTCTATAAAGAGCTTGGTGCTCAAGGTGTTTCATCTGAAGACATTCCAGTGATTGCATTCTCGGTTGGCGAAGAAGAGCTATCGGGTATGGATACTGAACCTCTAGTGGGTCATTTAGCGGCATGGAACTATTTCATGAGCGTCGATACCGAAGTCAATGAAGAGTTCGTTGAAACATGGCAGTCATTCATTAAGAGTGACAAACGTGTAACGAATGACCCGATGGAAGCACACTATATTGGTTTCAATATGTGGGCTCAAGCTGTAACTAATGCGGGCACAACCGATGCTGAAGCGGTGCAAGATGCATTGATTGGTGTTTCTGTTCCAAACCTATCTGGTGGCTACTCAACCATGCTACCAAACCACCACATAACTAAACCTGTATTGATTGGTGAGATTCAAGATGATGGCCAGTTTGACATCGTTTGGGAAACCACAGGCCTTGTTGCAGGTGATGCTTGGTCTAACTACTTACCTGAATCAGCAAAACTATTCTCTAGTTGGTCTAAGCCATTCTCATGTGGTGCGTTTAACGTCGAAACTAAGAAGTGTTCTGGCGGTAACTAGAGCGTTAATTTAGGAATATTGAGCCTTCTTGTTTGGGAAGTTCACCTCTGTTTAAGAGGTGAAGCAAGCGGGAGGCTCATCGTTTCAACTCACCATAATTCTCCACATGTCCACCGAGCAAAAATAACAATATCTAACTTGGTTGGTTAAGGAAGCAGGGATGAAAAACGTATTGAACGTATTTAAGGCGCTATTGCTTATGGCAGTCAGTGCTCAGTTGGCTTTTGCTGGAATAACGGATGAAGCTAGCTTTACCAAGGCGCTAGTTGGTAAGAAAACATCGGATAAAGAATTGGCTATCGATTGGGTTATTGAGTCACAAACGGAAGACGTGTCGAAACCTATTTTGGATGGCTGGTTAAACGGTAATCTCTATTACTTTAATGACAAACAAAGCGAGCAGTACAAACAACTCTACCTGATTCAAAGCATTAAAACGGCAACCTCGGCTCAGTCGGTGTGGGATGAATCAAGTCTCAGTATCGAGAATGCTAGACAGTTTAAAAAGGTTCGCGTGAACAACAAGCTCCGCGGGATCTTGCGTGGGGAAATTGCCTCGATTGGACTGAATAGCAGTAACCCAGATATACGTTATAAAGCGGTTCTGGATCTGCTCGGTACCAAAGATTCTGACATTATCGATCGTTTAGCTGTGCTCAAAACCAGTGAATCGGACGGCAAAGTCGCTGAGTTGATGGACTTGTCGTTAGCCATTTTTACTTCTC
This sequence comes from Vibrio cyclitrophicus, assembly GCA_023206055.1. Lineage (NCBI taxonomy): Bacteria > Pseudomonadati > Pseudomonadota > Gammaproteobacteria > Vibrionales > Vibrionaceae > Vibrio > Vibrio cyclitrophicus. The sequence goes on from CP065366.1 coordinate 807,683, forward strand.
TTGATAAGAGTGCCACGGTTGATGATCGTGTGGCTTCGATTGACCGAGTCGGTGACTTCAAACATTCTGTGGTACTCAAAACCTTAAATCAACTACTCAGCAGCGAACAAGACCCAAAAGTATTGGCAGCAGCAGAGCGTGCGATGGACGATTATCAACAGAGCCAAGCACTTTACTCGGGTGTTGAGACCGTGTTCTTCGGTTTGAGTTTGGGTTCGGTATTGGTGCTGGCGGGCATTGGCTTAGCGATCACCTTTGGTGTAATGGGCGTTATCAACATGGCTCATGGTGAGCTGATCATGATTGGCGCTTACACCACCTATGTATTGCAACTTCTGATGCCTAATCATATTGGTTTAGCGCTGATACTTTCCATTCCAGCGGCATTCATCGTTTCTGGCTTAGTCGGTATTGCGATTGAGCGAAGTGTAATTCGTCATCTTTACGGACGCCCATTGGAAACCTTACTTGCGACCTTTGGTATTAGCTTGATCTTGCAGCAAGCCGTTCGTTCTATTTTCTCTCCTTTGAACCGCTCAGTGAGCACACCTGAATGGATGTCTGGTGCACTTCAATTGAACCCAATGTTGTCCCTAACCTATAACCGCCTTTACATCATTCTATTCTGTGGTTTGGTGTTTATGGGCTTATTGATGGTTCTGAAAAAGACACCACTAGGCTTGCAGGTTCGTGCGGTTTCTCAAAACCGTGGCATGGCTCGTGCGATGGGTATTCGTTCTGAGCGAGTTGATGCTATGACGTTCGGTTTAGGTTCTGGTGTTGCGGGTGTCGCGGGTGTGGCACTTTCTCAACTGACCAACGTTGGCCCTAATATGGGACAGGCATACATCATCGACTCATTCATGGTGGTGGTGTTCGGCGGGGTTGGCAACCTATGGGGCACGCTAGTCGCAGGCTTAAGCCTTGGCCTGTTCAATAAGATTTTAGAACCATGGGCTGGTGCGGTTCTCGCCAAGATTCTGGTACTGGTTTTCATCATTCTATTTATTCAAAAACGCCCACGCGGACTCTTCCCGCAACGTGGTCGTGCGGCTGAAGGTTAAGGACAACATCATGCAGTCAAAATCATTTGTACTTTCGGCAATGCGTGGTGACAAAGGTGGCCAACTGACCATCCTTGCCATTCTTGCGGCCGTCATTCTTATTCCGCTGGCTAACACCATGTTGCCAAGTGGACACCCGCTTCATGTTGAGACTTTTACAATCTCATTAATGGGCAAATACCTGAGCTACGCAATGTTGGCGTTGGCGCTCGATCTAGTGTGGGGCTATTTAGGAATATTGAGCCTCGGCCACGGTGCTTTCTTTGCGCTTGGTGGTTATGCGATGGGCATGTACTTGATGCGCCAGATTGGTGACCGTGGGGTTTATGGTGATCCAGTCTTACCAGATTTCATGGTGTTTCTCGATTGGTCGGCGTTGCCGTGGTTCTGGCAGGGCTTTGATCAGTTCTGGTTTGCTTGTCTGATGGTGGTGTTGGTGCCGGGCGCGTTGGCTTACCTGTTTGGTTATCTTGCTTTCCGCTCTCGCGTGTCTGGTGTTTACCTTTCGATCATGACTCAAGCGTTAACTTATGCCTTGATGTTGGCGTTCTTCCGCAACGAGATGGGCTTTGGTGGCAACAACGGGTTGACGGATTTCAAAGATATCATCGGCCTGAGCTTGCAGAGTGATGCGGTCAAAATTGGTCTGTTTGTCGCGACGGGTATCTCGCTCATCCTAAGCTACATTGCGTGTCGCATGGTAGTGACCAGTCGTTTAGGTCGTGTGGCATTAGCGATTCGTGATACCGAGTCTCGCACTCGCTTTATGGGCTATGACGTCGATGGCATCAAGCTGTGGGTCTTCGTTCTTTCTGCGGTTATCGCGGGTATTGCCGGGGCTTTATATGTTCCTCAAGTTGGCATCATTAACCCGGGTGAATTTGCTCCGCTTAATTCGATTGAGATTGTGGTTTGGGTTGCTTTGGGCGGTCGTGCCACTCTGTTTGGCGCCATTGTCGGTGCATTGATCATCAACTACGCCAAGAGCTGGTTTACGGTTGAGTTCCCAGAGGTGTGGTTATTTGCGCTGGGTGGGCTATTTGTTCTTTCGACCATGTACTTCCCACAAGGTGTGATTGGTTTTGTCAGTGAAAAGTGGCAGCAGCTACGTAAGGCATCAAGTGGGAAAAACCAAGATAAAGATAAGGATGATCAGCACAAAGCCAAGGAGGTGATCGCATGACCACATTTAATAGCGTAAAGGAATCGGTTCAGGCGTTCACTCGTCGAGACGAAGTCTTTGATTACCTCAAACCCGATATTCATCCTGCCATCGATACTCGTCATAACGTGCTGTTGTATGTAGAAGGCGTCAATAAAAGCTTCGATGGTTTCCAAGCGATAAACGATCTGAACCTCTACATCAAAGAGGGAGAGCTTCGCTGCATCATCGGTCCTAATGGCGCAGGTAAAACCACCATGATGGACATCATCACAGGTAAAACTAAGCCGGACACTGGCGAGGTGTGGTTAGGCTCGAACATCAATCTACTCAAGATGAACGAAGCTGAAATTGCCAATGCAGGTGTTGGGCGTAAGTTCCAAAAGCCGACCGTGATTGAATGTTTAACCGTGTGGCAGAACCTTGAGTTAGCCATGGCCGGTGACCGTTCAGTTTGGTCTACTTTCACTGCGGTGATGTCTGGTGAGCAGAAGGACAAGCTCACCTCGGTACTTGAACTTATTCACCTAAAAGACGAAGCCGCCAACTTGGCTGGCAATCTCTCTCACGGACAAAAGCAGTGGTTAGAGATCGGCATGTTATTGATGCAAAACCCCAAGCTGTTGCTGGTGGATGAGCCCGTTGCAGGTATGACTCACCAAGAGATGGATCGTACATCGGAGTTACTTAACTCACTGGCAGGCAAACACTCTGTAGTCGTGGTTGAACACGATATGGATTTCGTTCGTTCAATCGCTAGCCATGTCACCGTACTTCATCAAGGTCACGTGTTGGCCGAAGGCACCATGGATCAAGTGCAAGCTCACCCTGAAGTTAAACAAGTTTATCTCGGAGAATAGGATGCTAGAGGTTAAATCAGTTAATCAATATTACGGTGAGAGCCACACATTGTGGGATTTAGACATGCAGATCCCAGAAGGTAAATGCACGGTATTGATGGGACGTAATGGCGTTGGTAAAACGACTCTTCTGCAATGCATCATGGGGCTAGTTAAAGTCAAAAGTGGTGACATTTCGTTATCGGGTGAATCGCTTTTGAAAACCGATGCAGAAGATCGTGCTCGCCAAGGGATCGGCTATGTACCGCAAGGTCGCCAGATCTTCCCAATGCTCACTGTTCAAGAAAACCTAGAAGTCGGTTTACCGATTCGCGACAAGGGTGACCGTAAGATCCCAGAGTTCATCTTCGATATCTTCCCAGTATTAAAAGAGATGCTGCATCGACGTGGTGGCGACTTATCTGGTGGCCAGCAACAACAGCTTGCGATTGGTCGTGCATTGGTGGTTAACCCTAAGTTATTGATCTTGGATGAACCGACAGAAGGTATTCAGCCCAATATCGTGCAAGAGATTGGTGACATCATTCGTATGCTCAACGAGAAGATGGGACTCACGGTTCTGCTTGTCGAGCAAAAGCTACCATTTGCGAGAAAGGTTGGTGATCGCTTCTGTATTCTTGACCGTGGACGTCAGGTCGCGGAAGGAGAAATGAAAGGGCTCAATGAATCCTTGATCAAGGAGTACCTGACAGTATGAGTGCTTTATTTTCTTTGAGCGAAGAAAGGGACGCTTCTCTAACCGAGGCTTTGTCTCTGAATGAAACCATTGAACAAGATATTCGAGACGGTTGGCAGGCGAGCTTAAACCTCACTTTTGTTGACCGTGGTGATAAAACCGTTTTAAAGAATCGTCAGCAGTCTGGTCCGCTTGCGGTGCAACGCCCCTTGTATCCTGATGGGGAAACGTGTCACACCTACTTACTCCATCCCCCCGGTGGAGTAGTAGGTGGTGACACTCTCAACATTGAAGCGACCATAGAAAGTGGCGCTCATGCGCTAATTACCACACCCGGTGCGACCAAGTTCTATCGTTCTAACAACAAGTACGCCAAACAAAAGCAAACCCTTCTCGTGAAGAAAGGTGCTCGCTTGGAATGGATGCCGCAAGAGAACATCTTTTTCCCCAATGCACACGTTCGTTTAGACACTGAAATTCGCCTTGAAAAGGGTGCACAGTTTTGGGGTTGGGAGATGCACTGTTTTGGGCGGCCTGCACAGAATGAGGGATTTGAGCGTGGTCACCTCGTTGGGAAAACGGAAATCTATCTTGATAATCAAAGGCTTCTCACTGAAGGTTTTAATTTTCATGGTGGCGATAAGTTGATGATAAATATGGGGTTACTTGATTTCTCAATGATGGGAACCTTTTATCTTACGTCAAATGAGAAGCAAGATTTAGAGTTGGTACAGAGCTTGCTCTTATCTATTACACAGCAAGCTTCACAGCAATCAGTTACATCGAAAATGCCGAATGAGCCCACATTAATAATGGGTGCGACGCAAATCGAGGGATTGATTGTGGTGCGAGCCTTGGGTAATTGGAGTGAAGACATCCTCCAAGCCTTTGGTCAGATATGGCAAGCAACTCGCTCTCATTTGTGTGGTACGACTCCTGATTTACCAAGGATTTGGGCGACTTAGCGATTAGCCCTTTTTGTACCGAGGGCGACTTCCGGCCCTCGGTACATTTTTTAAAGCTTGCTGTGTTTGAATCCCACTTACTGCTCATGCGTTTTTTGAGCACTAAGAAAACAACACTAACAGCGGGCGGCTAAATGGAATTAACACCAAGAGAAAAAGATAAGCTACTTATCTTCTGCGCAGGAATGCTGGCACAGCAGCGCAAACAAAAAGGCTTAAAACTCAACTATCCAGAATCTATTGCACTGATCAGCAGTGCTATTCTAGAAGGTGCCCGTGAGGGGAAAACCGTTTCGGAATTGATGGATTTTGGACGCACACTGCTTACCGTTGATGACGTTATGGAGGGGATCCCTTCCATGATCCCTGATGTACAAGTCGAAGCCACTTTTCCTGATGGCACCAAGTTGGTGACCGTTCATGAACCTATCGTGTAGGGAGAAGTAAGATGGCTGGTTCCACAAAAAAATACTCAGGTTTCGTTCCCGGCAAAGTAGAAACCGCTCCCGGTGACATCACCTTAAATGAAGGTCGTGAGACAAAGTCAGTTAAAGTTCAAAACATTGGCGATCGTCCTATTCAAATTGGCTCTCATTACCACTTCTATGAAGCAAATCCTTCGCTGATCTTTGATAGAGAAACCACTAAAGGCTTTCGACTTAATATCCCTGCGGGCACTGCAACTCGATTCGAGCCGGGTCAGTCGCGTAGCGTCGAGCTAGTACGTTATGCCGGTAAGTTAGAAATTTACGGCTTCCAAGGAAAGGTGATGGGCAAGCTTTAAGCGCTCCTCACGGAAATAATCAAAACAACAAAGGATTGATCATGGCGACGATATCCAGACAGGCTTACGCCGAAATGTTCGGGCCAACAGTTGGAGACCGAGTGCGTCTTGCTGACACCGATTTATGGTTAGAAGTTGAAAAAGATTACACCGTATACGGCGACGAAGTGAAGTTCGGCGGTGGTAAAGTTATCCGTGATGGACAAGGGCAAAGCCAACGTCCAAGTGCTGAGACACCGGATTTGGTGATCACCAACGCCATCGTATTAGACTACTGGGGCATCGTGAAAGCCGATGTCGCAATTAAAGATGGCCGAGTTCAGGCATTAGGTAAAGCGGGCAACCCAGATGTTCAACCGGGTGTAGATATTGTGATTGGCCCGGGCACCGAAATTTTAGCCGGTGAAGGCTCTATTCTGACGGCTGGTGGCATTGATTCACACATCCACTTTATCTGCCCGCAACAAATAGAAGAAGCGCTAGCTTCAGGTGTTACCACCATGATTGGCGGTGGCACTGGGCCAAATACAGGTACTAACGCAACCACATGTACGCCAGGGCCTTGGAACATGCACCGCATGTTGGAATCACTCGATCAATTCCCAATGAACTTTGGTTTGCTCGGTAAGGGTAACGCCAGCCAACCGGAAGCTCTACGTGAGCAAGTCGCAGCAGGTGCAGTCGGCTTGAAGTTGCACGAAGACTGGGGAACAACCCCTGCTTCAATCGATACTTGTTTGAATGTGGCTGACGAAATGGACGTACAAGTTGCGATTCATACCGATACTCTGAACGAATCTGGCTTTGTTGAATCGACACTTGGCGCAATCGGTGATCGCGTGATTCATACCTATCACACCGAAGGTGCCGGAGGTGGTCATGCTCCCGATATTATTCGTGCGGCAGGCGAGCCGAACGTTCTGCCTTCTTCGACTAACCCAACACGACCTTACACCATTGACACAGTCGATGAGCATTTGGACATGTTGATGGTATGTCACCACCTTTCCCCGTCCATTGCTGAAGATGTCGCGTTCGCCGAGTCGCGTATCCGTCGTGAAACCATTGCTGCAGAAGACATTCTGCATGATTTAGGTGCCTTTTCGATGATCGCTTCGGATTCACAGGCAATGGGGCGCGTAGGCGAGGTAGTAACACGTACTTGGCAAACCGCACACAAGATGAAAGTTCAGCGTGGCAGCCTAAAAGAAGATTCAGATTACAGCGATAACTTCCGCTTAAGACGCTATGTCGCTAAGTACACCATCAATCCCGCAATCACTCATGGCATGTCTCATGAAATTGGTTCTATCGAAGCAGGAAAGCTCGCGGATCTAGTGCTGTGGAAACCTGCCTTCTTTGGTGTGAAACCAAGCGTGATTTTGAAAGGCGGCATGATCGCCATGGCACCAATGGGTGACCCAAACGCTTCTATCCCAACCCCTCAGCCAGTTCACTATCGCTCTATGTTTGGTAGCTATGGCAAGGCGTGTCAGAACACATCGATGTTGTTTGTTTCCAAGGAAGCCAAGGCGCAGAACATCGATAAGCAGTTGGGTCTGCAGAGTTTGATTGGCGTAGTGAGCAACTGCCGAAACATCAGTAAAGCTGACATGAAGCTTAACGATTGGATGCCAAAAATTGAGGTGGATTCTCAGACGTATCAAGTGCGCGCTGATGGCGAGCTGCTTACGTGTGAACCTGCTGAAGAACTGCCAATGGCTCAAAGATATTTTCTATTTTAATAGCTCGGCTGAAGGCTCTTATCTTAGACCTTTAGCTGAAGCTCGTGTTTTAGCTCTTGGCTGAGGGCTCTTATTTTGAACGTTATAAATCTCACAAGGAGATTGAGGTAATAGCATGATTGAACTAACTCATATTCAAGCGGAGTTAAACACGACTCCTGATGGCTTTCTAAGTCTACCGATCGATAGTCGTATTAAGAGTCGTCTTAAAGTCACACTCGATGACGGGCGCAATGCAGGGCTGTTTCTACCACGAGGTCATATCTTGCGTGGTGGTGAACAACTCTCAAGTGAATGCGGTTTAGTCGTCGAAGTGAAAGCGGCGCCGGAAACCGTTTCGACTGTTTACTGTGAAGACATGCTCCTGTTAACACGAGTGGCTTATCACCTTGGCAATCGTCATGTTCCGCTGCAGGTGGAAGCGGGCTGGGTACGCTATCAACACGACCATGTTTTGGATGAAATGGTGGAAGGTTTGGGCGCGACAGTGACGACCGAAAAACAACCGTTTGAACCTGAAGGTGGCGCTTATGGCGGTCGCTCAGGTGGACATCACCACCATCATTAATCGAGTCATTTGAGACTCATCCATTTATAGATACAACCACAATATTAATAACTATAAAGCAAGGAACTCGCGATGAACTTTAAAACAGCTGCAGGCTTATGCACTTTCACACTGGCTTCTCTAACAACATCAACGATGGCTTTGGCTCACCCGGGACATGGTTCGCATTCGGTTCATGAGTCTCACTCATTTATGTCTGGCTTAACTCACCCGGTAACAGGTATGGATCACCTGATCATGCTGATTGCCTTCGGCTTGTTAATTGGCGCACTGTCGTTTTCAACCAAGATAAAAGCCGCGTTGATTGGCGGTGGATTGGCTTCATTAGTCGTTGGGCTTATCGCAGGCCAAGCCCTAGGTTTTTCTGTGATTGTTGAACCAGCAATCATCGCTTCTCTGTTCGTCGTTAGCCTATGTCTATGGCACGTATTCTCACCATCAACAAAGCGTGTAAACAGCGTATTAGTCGCTTCTATTGCGATGTTGTTTTTCCATGGTTACGCGCACGGCGTTGAAGCTGCGAGCAACCTAACTCAATTTGCAACAGGCATGAGCATCACAGCTTTGGCATTAATGGTTATCGGTACGTTTGTTGGGCGCGCGGTTTACTCTAAGTGGCTTTCAGTTGGCGTGGCTTCAGCGAGCGCAGTATTACTGTTAGGCGCGTAAGCTCTCGAACTTTTCGATTCTAGAAGACAGAGAGCAGAGTATGAGCACAACAGGAAATGTCGCGATTTATCGTCTGTTCCAATTGATCAGTCCGTCGTTGCCGATTGGTGGTTTCACTTATTCGCAAGGGCTAGAACTGGCGGTTGAGGCGGGGTGGGTGACCAATCGCGATAGCATGGAACAGTGGCTTAATACCATCGTCAGTTCCAGTGTCGCGACCTTGGAATTACCTATCTTAGAGCGCCTTTATCATGCCTTAGAAAAGGGTGAACTCGATGAAATTGAGCATTGGTGTAACTACTTGTACTCAAGCCGTGAAACCAGTGAATTGCGAGCAGAAGAAAAGCAGCGCGGACATGCATTGAATACCTTGTTAAAGCGCTTAGAGATCGATATTTCGCTGGTGGATTCTGTTGATAGTCACCCAAACCAGCTGTTGGGTATGTGTATCGCGGCTCAACATTGGGACATTGATTTAGAAAGCCTCAAGCAAGGTTACTTATGGAGCTGGCTTGAGAACATCGTTACCGCAGGGGTCAAGTTAGTGCCTTTAGGTCAAACCGATGGGCAGTTGGCATTGATTAATATCACCAACACGTTTCCCGAGATCATTGAGAAAGCACGCACGATAGAAGATTGGATGGTAGGCAGCTTTTCGCCATCAATGGCATTAGCAAGCTCACTGCACGAAACACAATATACGCGACTATTTCGTTCGTAGCGGTTAGCACGAACGATGTAGTAAAAAGAATATAAGGAAGTAGACAATGGAAAGTTATAAGCAACCCCTTCGAATTGGTATTGGTGGCCCGGTAGGGTCTGGTAAAACAGCCTTGTTAGAGGTGCTATGTAAGGCGATTCGCGACAAGCTAAACATTGCCGTAGTAACCAACGACATCTACACCCAAGAAGATGCCAAGATACTTACGCGTGCTGAAGCTCTCGAACCTGACCGCATCATTGGCGTAGAAACGGGTGGTTGCCCGCACACGGCGATTCGTGAAGATGCCTCGATGAACCTCGCGGCAGTGGAAGAGCTGGCTAAGTTACACAAGAACCTCGATGTGGTATTCGTCGAAAGTGGTGGTGATAACTTGAGTGCGACGTTCAGCCCTGAGTTAGCCGACCTTACTATCTACGTGATTGATGTAGCGGAAGGGGAAAAGATCCCACGTAAAGGTGGTCCGGGTATCACACGCTCTGATCTGTTGGTTATCAACAAGATCGATTTGGCACCGTATGTTGGTGCGTCACTTGAAGTGATGGAGCAAGACACTCAACGCATGCGCCCAACCAAGCCATATGTGTTCACCAACCTCAAAGAGAGCCAAGGTTTAGATTTCATCATCAACTTTATTGTGACAGAAGGGATGTTGACTATGAAGGAGCCTTCTACGACTGAGTCGTGAATCATGAATAAGGAGTAGAGTTTAAATACGTTCGCTTTCTTTTGAAGCCAATAGATACAAAAAAGCCCTGTCGATTATCGATAGGGCTTTCTGGTTTTAAATGATTTTTAACGTTCCAGTCGAAGCTAAAGCTCGCTCTTCGCGACTCTTGTTGTTACTTGCGATTCAATTACACCGTCTTCAACTTGAGTGGTGATCACTTCGCCCACCTCAACATCGTTAATCGATGACACAGTCTTGCTCGATGCAGAATGTGTAATGCTGTAACCACGCTTTAGCGTTGCCAGCGGGCTCACTGTTTCTAGCTTTTCTGCGGCCATAGCGAGTTGGTGGCGAGTGGTTAGTAATGTCTTATCCATCGCATCAAGTAGTTTTTGCTCTGAACGTTGCAGATGCAGTTTCTGTTCGCCAAGGCGTTTCACTGGCGAGTTCAATTGAAGTTGGTGCTGCTTACGTTCAACACGTTGTGCATGTTGCTTTAGGTATTGAGTCATACCACGACGCAAACGCATATCTAGGTCATCAAGCTGTTGACTCTGCTTTTGCAGTTGGTAGCTAGGGTGTTGCTTCTCTAAGCGGTATTTCAACGTTTGAGTTGATTGCGCTTGTTTGATTAACACATGACGAATTGCACTCACTAAACGAGCACGTTTAGACGCGAAAGCTTGCTCTTTATGGCTGTTATCACGGCTAACCAATTCAGCGGCGGCTGATGGCGTTGGAGCACGCATATCTGCGACGAAATCGGCGATAGTGACATCAACTTCGTGGCCAACTGCGCTGATAATCGGGATCTGGCTTGCTGCAATAGTGCGAGCCACGATCTCGTTATTGAAGCACCATAAATCTTCTAATGAACCGCCGCCACGACCCACGATCAACACGTCACACTCATTACGCTCATTGGCACGTCCAATCGCTTGAGCAATCTGAATCGAAGCTCCTTCACCTTGAACCATGGTCGGATACACGATGACTGGCAATGAAGGATCGCGCCTTTTCAGTACGTCTAGAATATCAAACAACGCAGCGCCGGTTTTTGAAGTGATGACACCAACGCACTTAGGGTGTTCTGGCAGAATTTGTTTACTGGACTGAGCAAATAAGCCTTCCGCCGCCAAGTTCATCTTAAGTTTTTCAAACTCTTGCTGAAGCTTACCGTCACCTTCTGGCTGCATGCTTTCGATGATCAGTTGGTAGTCACCGCGTGGCTCATAAAGGGACAGACGAGCTTTGACTAGAACTTGATTGCCGTTCTGAGGCTTAAAGGTCACACGGCGGTTATTACCACGAAACATGGCACACTTAACTTGAGCGCGGGAGTCTTTAAGCGTGAGGTACCAGTGACCAGAGACAGGTGCAGAGAAGTTTGATATTTCACCAACGAGCCAGACTATTCCCATTTCGTTTTCTAATAGGAGACGAACCTCTGAGTTGAGGCGAGAAACAGTAAAGATGTTTGGATTAGTCATAGAAGCACTATCTTTCCTTGAAGGAAGGTCTTTCTTGGAATCTCACAGGGCGTGAGTATGGAAGATAGCGGCAATATAATACATAGCAAGGGGGTAAATGCAAATTAAAAATACAAAAATGTGTAGCCAAGCGATTTCGTTGGCCGTATAATCCGTCCGCAATATCTAATCCAAATGCAGTTTGATTTTCCTTAATTGGCTGCCCTCATTAGGCGAAACGATGAGATTGGATTGTTTCTTTTTACTCCTATTATTGTGAGATATTGCAAATGCTAAGAATTGCCAAAGAAGCGCTGACATTCGACGACGTACTGCTAGTGCCAGCACACTCCACCGTTCTCCCTAATACAGCTGATCTTCGCACTCAGCTGACGAAGAATATTTCCCTAAACATCCCAATGATCTCTGCATCGATGGATACTGTGACAGAAGCTCGCCTAGCGATTGCACTGGCACAAGAAGGCGGAATAGGCTTCATTCATAAGAACATGCCTATTGAACAGCAAGCTGAAATGGTTCGCCAGGTTAAAATTTACGAAGCAGGTGTGGTTTCTCACCCTGTTACTGTAAACCCTGACGCGACAATCGCTGATGTTGTAGCTCTTACTCAAAAACACGGCTTCGCCGGTTTCCCTGTTGTTACTGAAACAAACGAACTTGTTGGTATTATTACTGGCCGTGACGTTCGCTTTGTGACTGACCTTTCTAAGAAAGTTGACGTAGTAATGACGCCTAAAGCTCGCCTTGCTTCTGTTAAAGAAGGTGCAACTCGTGAAGAAGTTCAAGAGAAAATGCATGAAGCGCGTGTTGAAAAAGTTCTTGTTGTAAATGATGACTTCCAACTAACAGGAATGATCACTGCAAAAGATTTCCACAAAGCAGAACGTAAACCAAACGCTTGTAAAGATGAGCGCGGCAGCCTACGTGTAGGTGCAGCTGTTGGTGCTGGTGCTGGTAACGAAGAGCGCGTAGCTGCTCTAGTTGAAGCTGGCGTAGACGTTCTACTTATCGACTCTTCACACGGTCACTCTGAAGGCGTACTTAACCGTATCCGTGATACGCGTGCTGCATACCCTGATCTACAAATCATCGGTGGTAACGTAGCAACTGGCGCTGGCGCTCGTGCTCTTATCGAAGCGGGTGTGAGTGCGGTTAAAGTGGGTATCGGCCCTGGTTCAATCTGTACGACTCGTATCGTTACTGGTGTTGGTGTTCCTCAAGTAACAGCAATCGCAGACGCAGCTGAAGTGGCTAACGAATACGGTATTCCAGTAATCGCAGATGGCGGCATCCGCTTCTCTGGCGATATCTGTAAAGCTATCGTTGCTGGCGCATCTTGTGTGATGGTTGGTTCAATGTTCGCGGGTACTGAAGAAGCACCGGGTGAAGTTATCCTTTACAACGGTCGTTCTTACAAGTCTTACCGTGGTATGGGTTCTCTTGGCGCTATGTCTCAAGGTTCTTCTGACCGTTACTTCCAATCTGACAACGCTGCAGACAAGCTTGTTCCAGAAGGTATTGAAGGTCGTATCGCATACAAAGGTCGTCTAAAAGAGATCGTTCACCAACAGATGGGCGGTCTACGCTCAAGCATGGGCCTAACGGGTTCTGCAACTGTTGAAGATATGCGTACTAAAGCTGAGTTTGTTCGTATCTCTGGTGCGGGCATGAAAGAATCTCACGTACACGATGTTCAAATCACGAAAGAAGCACCTAACTACCGTTTAGGTTAATAATACGTCCAAACGTTTGAATAATGTGCTGATTTAGTCGGCACATTATTTTATCTACCGTCTGTTTTGTTAAAAGTCCGATTTTCTCAAAGCACGTGGTTAAAGATAACCAACGAAAACGTTTGCTTTATTTCTTGAAGAGTTAATCAGAGGTGAGTAAACTCGCCTCCGTTTTATCACATAGCCAATAAGACTGCTTACAATGACTAAAAATATTCATGACCAACGTATTCTAATTCTGGACTTCGGTTCTCAATACACACAGCTAGTAGCTCGTCGTATTCGTGAGATCGGTGTTTACTGTGAACTTTGGAGCTGGGACGTAGAAGAAGCGGATATTCGTGAATTCAATCCAGACGGTATCATCCTATCTGGTGGCCCTGAAAGTGTAACGGAAGAGAACTCTCCACGTGCACCTCAGTACGTATTTGATTCAGGTGTCCCTGTCTTCGGTATCTGTTACGGCATGCAAACGATGGCTGAGCAACTTGGCGGTAAAGTAGCAACGTCTACTGAGCGCGAGTTCGGCTACGCAGCTGTACAAGTGACGGGTGAATCTGCACTTTTCGCTGACCTTGAGTCTACTCAAGATGTTTGGATGAGCCACGGTGACAAAGTAGTTGAAATCCCTGCTGATTTCACAAAAATCGCAGAGACAGACACTTGCCCATACGCAGCAATGGCAAACGAAGATAAGAAATACTACGGTGTTCAATTCCACCCAGAAGTAACGCACACTAAAAACGGCCTAAAAATGCTTGAGAACTTCGTTCTTAACGCCTGTGGTTGTGAAGGTCTGTGGACTTCAGCGTCTATCATTGAAGATGCAGTTGCACGTATTAAAGAACAAGTAGGTGACGATGAAGTTATCCTTGGTCTTTCTGGTGGTGTTGATTCATCAGTAGTAGCGATGCTTGCTCACCGCGCTATCGGTGACAAACTAACATGTGTATTTGTTGATAACGGCCTTCTTCGTTTAAACGAAGGTCAGCAGGTTATGGACATGTTTGGTGACCAATTCGGCCTTAACATCATTAAAGTTGATGCTGAAGATCGTTTCCTTAACGCTCTGGAAGGCGAGGCTGAACCAGAAGCGAAACGTAAGATTATCGGTCACGTATTCGTAGATATCTTCGATGAAGAGTCTAAGAAACTGAAGAATGCTAAATGGCTTGCTCAGGGTACTATCTACCCAGACGTTATCGAGTCTGCAGCATCTAAGACGGGCAAAGCACACGTAATCAAATCTCACCACAACGTTGGTGGACTTCCTGATGATATGGAAATGGGCCTTGTTGAGCCTCTACGTGAGCTGTTTAAAGATGAAGTACGCAAGATCGGCCTAGAGCTTGGTCTTCCATACAACATGCTTTACCGCCACCCTTTCCCGGGTCCAGGTCTAGGTGTTCGTGTACTTGGTGAAGTGAAGAAAGAGTACTGTGATTTACTGCGTCGTGCTGATGCTATCTTCATTGAAGAGCTTCACGCTGCTGACCTTTACCACAAAGTATCTCAAGCATTCACGGTATTCCTACCAGTACGTTCAGTTGGCGTAATGGGCGATGGCCGTAAGTACGATTGGGTTGTATCTCTACGTGCTGTAGAAACTATCGACTTCATGACTGCTCACTGGGCACACCTACCATACGACTTCCTAGGTAAGGTATCTAACCGCATTATCAACGAAGTTAACGGCATTTCACGTGTTGTTTACGATATTTCTGGTAAGCCACCAGCAACTATCGAGTGGGAATAATCTTCTAGAGACTTAACCAGCTTTGATTAAGATCTTAAGCCTCGAACTCAGTTCGGGGCTTTTTTCTTTCTGATTCAGGGTATTAAAGAGCCATATCTAACCTCTAGAAACCAAATGAGTTGGAAACTAGATATCAGCTCAAGAAACCATGAGACGCTTTGTTGTGTTGAGCCATATATCAAAAAGATCACTCGCACTTTTTATAAATTCAAACAGCTACAGCTAGGCCATTTCACATGTGAAGCATACTCTTTGATGGACTTATTAAGGACAGATAAGAGAATCCATCATGTTAAAAATCAAATATTTGGCGACAGTAGTTGGCTGTACTTTAGCAGCACACAGTTACGCGTCTTTGAACATTCAACCTGATCCGCAAAACCCGAATGGCTACCTTGTTGAAAAGTCGGCATTACAAGCTGCTGAACAAGCGAAAACATCCGATCCTATGTATGCGATCTGGTCACAAGCATTACAAACTCGTCCCAATAGTATTGTTGAAGCTATTGAACCGGGTTTAGCCTCGAATCCTGAAAACGTGAAACGAGTCGAGCGTGTATTCCCTCAATCTGAATGGGACTTCCTCACTCAAATGGCTGCGCCAGAATACACCTACACTCGTTTCTTACGTGCGATTGGTAAATTCCCAGCCTTCTGTGGAGAGTACACCGATGGTCGCGACTCTGATGCTATCTGTAAGAAATCCATCATCACCGCTTTTGCTCATTTCTCACAAGAGACAGGTGGGCACATCGCGATAGACAACACCTCTGATAACCCATTAGCTCTCGAAGAATGGCAGCAAGCGCTGGTACATGTTCGTGAAATGGGGTGGTCTGAAGGCCAAGAAGGCTACACGACAGGCTGTGGCCAGAATGATTGGCAAAATGCGCGCTGGCCATGTGCCGCAGGTCAGGGTTACTTCGGGCGTGGTGCTAAACAGCTTTCTTACCACTTTAATTACGGTGCTTTCTCGGAAGTGATGTTCGATGGCGATGCAACGGTACTGCTGAATAATCCGGGCTTAGTCGCGGATTCTTGGTTGAACTTGGCTTCTGCTATTTGGTTCTTCCTAACCCCACAAGCACCTAAACCAGCCATGCTGCATGTTATTGACCGCACTTGGACGCCATCTCAACGCGAATTGGATGCGGGGATTGGTTATGGCTTCGGTACCACCATCAACGTAATCAACGGTGGTATTGAATGTGGCGAGCAGAACAAAGATAAAGGCCAACCGGTTAACCGTATTCGTTATTGGGAAGGGTTAGCAGCACACTATGAAATCCCTGTAGAAGCGGATGAAGCGAATACTTGTTGGCAACAAACGCCTTACGGAAGCTTGAATCTCAATGGAGCAACCGATGTGTTGTACACCAACTGGGATGGTAACTGGAAATACTACGCAGACCGCCCTGAAGGCTACTCGTTTGAGTGTGAGCTTGTTGGCTTCCAAACGGCTTATTCCGCGCTGGTGGCAGGCGATTACGAGAAGTGTGTGACCAATTTCTATGGCTCTCATGCAAGCTGGCCGGAAGTGAAAGTGGTCGACAAGCTTGATCCGGTAGACCCAGGGACTGATCCGGGTGGTAACGGTTGGAGTGCGACTAAGGTTTACAACGCTGGTGACCAAGTGACTCACAACGGCGCAACTTATGAAGCGAAATGGTGGACACAAGGGGATGACCCTGCCAATGGCGGCCCTTGGAAGTTGATTACTGGAGAGCCAACACCACCCGTAGTCACCGATCCTGCGCCAGTCGATCCTACGCCAGTCGATCCTACACCTGTTGATCCTGCTCCGGTTGACCCAACACCAGTTGAGCCGCCTGTCGTAGTTGACCCATCGGTGTTTATCACATGGGAAGCGGGCGTTAGCCAAGTGAGTAACGGTGACAAAGTGACACATAACGGTAAGTGCTTCGTGGCTAAAAATGGTCCGGGTGTTTGGGAGAGCCCTGTTCAGTCGAATTGGTTCTGGGATGAAATCAGTTGTAATTGATAGTCTGAATACCGAGAAGGCGGTTTAAACGATACGTCTATAGCGATATAAATAATCAAAAGCCGAAAGTTTCTACTTTCGGTTTTTTTTCGTTTCGAACTTGGTGGCCTAGGAAGGGCTATTGGTCTATTTGGCTATGTTGAAGCGCATTTAAAGACTAATTGTCCAGTTAGAGAATAAAGTCCTGTACAAATTGCGGGTGTGAATTTATATTCAAATTTAATTTATATTTATTCTTTATTTTTAGGCTTAAGGTGTACCTATGGAACAGACAGATATCACGTCACTCATCCCCATTGTGATTACTTTGGTGCTGTCGTTGGCGACAAGGAATGTTGTGATAGGCCTTTTTGCTGGCGTGCTAAGTGGTGTTGCGATGCTGACTGGCATGTTTAGTGAACTTAACCCGCTTGATACGTTTGGTACCATGGTTAAAGGTTACTTAGTCCCTCAATTAACTGACAGCTACAACGCTGGCGTTATTATGCTGTTGGTGTTCATCGGGGGCTTTGTTGCCTTGATGGAGAAATCGGGCGGTGGCGTTGCATTTGCAAAGCGAGTGACTCAATGGGTAAGCAACAAATGCCAAGCTCAAATCTCAGCATGGTTTGGGGGAATCGTTATATTTTTCTCAGACTTAGGCACTCCGTTAATTGTTGGCCCTGTTTTTCGCCCTCTTTTCGATAAACTAAAACTCTCAAGACAGAAGCTAGCATTCATCATTGATTCAACCTCATCGCCCGTTGCTATTCTTATCCCTTTCATTGGATGGGGCGTTTACATCATGAGCCTGATCCAAAAAGAGTTTACGGCGTTAAATGTCAACATGTCTGACTGGGATGCGTTCATAGGTGCGATTCCTTTTCAGTTCTACGCATTCCTCGCGATTTTCATCGTTCCGTTAGTGTCCGTTAAAGGTTTAGATTTTGGGCCAATGGCAAAAGCCGAGCGTGATTGCCAAGCGGGAATCGATACTGGCGTGAATAGCGACTCACTGAATCCGTTCTCGCATAAAAATGCAAAGGCATCTTTTGTTTGGGCTCCATTGTTAGTGATGCTGGTGGTGTTGTGTGCCATGTTAGTTCCACAAGGATTCCCATTTCAAAAAGTTGCGGGTTCGTCATTCAGAGCGGCTTTATCATCGGCTTATTTCTTTGCCGCGATTACCTTAATCTCGCTAATGGCTTACTACGGCGTAAGAAAGCTTTCAGACGGTGTTTCTGTGTACTTAAAAGGCATGGGAAACATGATGCCAGTCGCGATCATCTTGGTGTTGGCTTGGGCGTTAAGCACTGTCGGTAAAGAGTTGGGCGCAGCGGCTTATATTGCCGAGCAGGCACAGAGTGGTTTTCCATACTGGTTAGTACCTGCGGTCGCATTCTTGCTGTCTGCCATTATTTCATTCGCAACGGGATCGTCGTGGGGAACCTTCGCGATAATGATGCCATTGGTTATTCCAACTGCGATTGCGATTGATGCTCCGTTACTCGTCGCAATTGGTGCTGTGTTATCGGGTGGCTTGTTTGGTGATCACTGCTCACCGATCTCTGAAACCACGATTCTTTCTTCAACAGGGGCAGGGTGTGACCAGTTTGAACATTTTAAGACACAGCTTCCTTATGCGTTGATGAACGGCTCTATCGCTTTGGTTAGTTTTGTAGTGGCAGGCTTTACAGGAAGTGCATGGGTGGTTCTAGGTGCGCTTGTTGCTCAGCTTATCCTTGTGACTCTGTTAGCTAAGCGCGATGCAAGTAAAAACGCTTCTTCAGAAGTTCAATCTCAAGTGTCTGAATCTAAAGCGCAGCAAGCGTAATTTAAGATATCCAAGTAGGGACGAGATTCCAGATATCTCGTCCCTCGATTCTGGAATGACGATTCAATGAATAGATACGGGATGCGAGTAAACGAGTAACGAAAAGCTCGCCCTCTATTGTCTACGTTTGCTATTAAGGGAGCGCTTACTCAAATCTAAAGACTCTTTTCGCATCCCCATTCGTTTATCGTACCTAAACAAACCTCGTCATTCCCTGCAGTGAGGGACGAACGCGATAGGGAATCTCCTGCGTGTGCAGTAAATAGTTATATCTAAAGTAGATTCCAGATATCTCGTTACTCGCATCTTTTCACTACGTGATAGGGAGCTCGCTAACCTATAATTTCTGTGAATTGATTGGCGTGGTTATGAAACTGATTTTCCATAAGATCATTTACACAATCTTAGTTTTCGATAACTGGATTACCTAGTTGTACGATTTATAGATTAAAATTTTCTGATAACTTTTATCGTTTTTTTTTAATTAACCACTTTAATAAGGTAAATTCGCAATGTCGACCAAACTAGCTAACCCAGCGCCACTAGGCTTAATGGGTTTCGGTATGACCACTATTCTTCTTAATATCCACAACGCAGGTTTCTTTCCAATCGATTCAATGATTCTTGCTATGGGTATTTTTTACGGTGGTTTGAGCCAAGTTATCGTGGGCACAATGTGTTTCAAACGTGGTGACACGTTCGGTACGACAGCATTTACTTCTTACGGCCTATTCTGGTTGTCTTTGGTTGGTTTGATTGTAATGCCTTACATGGGCCTACCTGCAAGCCCTGCTGCATTCATGGGTTGGTACCTGTTACTATGGGGCATCTTCACAGGCTTCATGTTCATCGGTTCTCTATGCTACCCAGTTGCTAAGCAAGTAGTATTCGGTTCACTAACTATCTTGTTCTTCCTACTTGCAGCTCGTGATTTTACTGGCAGCGAACTGATCGGCACTATCGCTGGTTTTGAAGGTATCTTCTGTGGCGCTTCAGCTATTTACTTTGCAATGGCGCAAGTAATCAACAACGAATACGGCCGCACAGTACTGCCTATCGGTGAGAAGAAAGCACCTCAAATGGCAACACAAGAAATCGCTGCTTAATACTCTAACTCGGGAACAGTTAGTTTGTTATAAGCCGTTTATTGGTTATGAATAAAACAAAAGGGGTTAGCCGAAATGGCTAACCCCTTTTTTATGCGTTACTAATAGCGCTATTTGTTAAAGCAATCCATTTTTTAAGGCACAAGCTTAAGCTGAAGGTTGCTCTACAGGTTTAGTGTCTGCAGCTTCTGCTTCAGGAGGCTTGCCTGTTTTTCGCTTGTACTTCTCTTCCCAGTAAGTCGCACCTTTAATGCCTAGTTTTACAGGGTTGAACGTGTACTCAGTCACACCTTGCTTCTGCTGTTCTTCGTAGTCAGCTAGAGCTTTAAGCGCAGGCTTAGACATGAAGAATATGATCAGAATACCAACGATGTTTAACCATGCCATCAAGCCAACACCAATATCACCCATTGCCCATGCAAGGTTAGCGGTTTTAACTGTGCCATAGAAAACTGCAGTGATAAGAACAAGCTTAAGTACGAACATCATGCCAGGGATCTTGATGGTACGACGTAGGTAAGCAATATTCGTTTCTGCGATGTAGTAATAAGCAAGAATCGTTGTAAATGCGAAGAAGAACAGAGCAAATGCGATGAATGGCTTACCAATGCCTGGTAGTGCACTTTCAATAGCAAGTTGTGTAAATACAGGACCATTTGCACCGATGTTTGCTGCTAGGTTCTGAACAAGGAATACACCCTCAGCGCCACCGTGAACGTTGTAAGCTCCAGTGATGATGATCATGAACGCTGTAGCAGAACATACTAAAAGAGTATCGATGTAGATAGAGAACGCTTGTACCAAACCTTGCTGAGCTGGGTGATCAACACTTGCAGCCGCTGCCGCGTGAGGACCTGTACCTTGACCCGCTTCGTTTGAGTAAACACCACGCTTAACACCCCAACCAATTGCAGCACCGAAGCCTGCCATAGGTGTGAATGCATCACCAACAATCATTGCGAAAACAGTTGGCACTTGGCTGATGTTTAGCAGAATGATAACGAACGCGATGATGATGTAAGCCAATGCCATGAAAGGAACAACGATCTGTGTGAAGTTCGCAATACGTTTAACACCACCAAAGATGATGAAAGCAAGGATGATAGCGACAACAGTACCAGTGAAAATTTTAGCAAAACTGAATGTACCAACAGCTGTTTCGATCATATCACCTGAACCAAATGCAGCTTCTACAGCGTTACCGATACTGTTTGACTGAACACCTGGAAGTAAAATACCACAAGCAAAAATAGTCGCGATTGCGAAGATCCATGCGTACCACTTCTGACCCATCGCTTTTTCAATGTAGTAAGCCGGACCACCACGGAACTGGCCTTCGTCTTCTTCTTTATAGATTTGTGCTAGCGTAGATTCTGCGTAAGCGGTCGCGGCACCAAAGAAGGCTACAACCCACATCCAGAATACTGCACCTGGGCCACCGAAACCGATAGCGGCAGCAACACCAGCAATGTTACCTGTACCTACACGGCCAGATAGCGAAACGGCTAGAGCTTGGAAAGACGAGATGCCTTTTGATGAGCTTTTACCCGATAGTAGCAAGCGCCACATTTCAAAGAAGTGACGGATTTGAACAAATCGAGTCATGATGGAGTAGAACAAACCTGCACCTAAACATAGGTAGATAAGTACTGGGCTCCAGATTATTCCATTCAAAAAATCAACGAATGACTGCATGAGTATTTTCCCTGTTAGTTTTGCTTATGATTGTTTTTCGAACAACACAATACTTCACTTGTAACCTGAGTGTTAAATTATTTAACTGCGTATTAGGGTTACTGTGACATAAAGCAAGTTATAGAGGGTGTTTGTTAATGCTTAGTGCTAATTAGATAATCGTCCTATTTGATCGCATATGCAACTGGTTGTGTTTTTTTTGGTGTTTTGCAAAGTGAATAAATAGTGATTAATACAGAAAGGGGATCTTGAGGTGATCATAAGAAACGAAATTGTGCAAAACAGCGGTTAAAGCCGTTTAGCATGAACGGCTGATTTAGGAGTGGTGGGATAAGTGGATTGGAGTATATCACCTGCATCGTGTCAGCTAGCAGGTCTAAGAAACTGTGCTTTTTGAAGGTTCGATAATTAAGGCTTTAATATTTACTTCGTGAAAGTTGCTAATTTGATGCCTGTTTCAAACAACCAAGAACCCTCGCGCCTGTAATTCTTTAGCGAACTCAGACTGAGTCTTTGGCTCGCCGTGAATCAAATGCACCTCTTTCGGTGGAGTTGTGATGCCCTCTATAAATCGGTAGAGATCCTCTTTATCAGCATGGGCAGAATAGCCGGACATGCCATGAATTTGAGCGTTTACCTCAACGTCTTTTTTATCAATAGAAACCTGCATTTCGCCTTGTTGCAGCTCTCGTCCGAGCGTCCCGTACGCTTGATAGCCCGCTAAAATGACATCGGTCCGTTTATCGGGAAGCAAGGCGGATAAGTAGTTCATTATTCTGCCGCCCTGACACATACCAGATGCTGCGACCACAATTGCGGGTTCACCTGTGGACTTAAGGCGATTAACGATTTTCTTGTGCATTCTATGTCCATCAACGGTAATGCATTGCTCAAAAGCGAGTGGGTGGCGTTTCAGTTCAAGGCGTTGCTTTGCTTCTTGTCCCCACAACTCTTTAAAACGTCGATAGGAACGTGTCACTTTCTCTGCCATAGGCGAATCGAGGATAATAGGAATATCGGCGCTGAGTTGATGCTCAAAGATCAGGTGTTCGATATCAAATAGTAGCTCTTGTGTTCGACCGATACTGAAGGCGGGAATTAGGATGACACCGCCATTGAGTAGTGAACGATCAATAATGGCTTTGAGACGCTCAGATCGCGTAACAATATCATCATGTGTACTGGTGCCATAAGTGGATTCGATAAACAGATAATCGGCTTGCTGTGGTGACTGAGGATCGGGCAGTAGTGGTGTGTTACTTGGGCCCAAGTCTCCAGAGAAGACTACGACCTCTTGGTTGGGTAACTTAATCTCGATATAGGCAGAGCCTAATATGTGCCCAGCGGGTTGAAAACGGGCATGCAGAGCATTTGGCCTATGGTGACCCTTTCCGTTGTTTTGCTGTTTAGACGTGATTGGAAACCAATCCCCGTAAGGCTTGGGAGCAATTAACGAATGAATCTTTTTTAGTATTAACTTCGATTGTTTATTGCTGAGCCCTTGTAGCTTTAAGCCATCTTCAATCATTAAAGGGGCGAGTTCAGCGGTGGCTTGCGTGCAATAAATCGGTTGGTTAAAGCCACTGGCGAGTAACCAAGGTAATCGGCCAATATGATCAATGTGAGTATGAGTCAGCAGCAGAGCGTTAAGGTGGGACGTTGCAAATTCAATATCAAGAGGACGTGCGTCCGAACCTTGAAAGAGGCCACAATCTATGAGCACCGATTGGCCTGAATCTCTTAACTCGTGACAAGATCCTGTGACCGTATGTTTACCGCCATGGTGAATTACTTCCATCGTTTACTCCCACTGCTCTATCAAGCCGTTAATGCCTGTTTTTATTTTGCGGATAAGCGCCAACAAATAAAACAAGAACAATGAGAGTTGCGATCGTTGAGTCTCTTTTTAAGTAACTGAGCGATGACTCAGTGTGTTCGTTGCGAGTTAGTTAGTAGAAGAACGGTCTGAATCAAGCTCTGGGTTTTGTTGTGATTCCAATCTAGCGACTTCGGCATCAAGCTCTGCAATCTTCTCAGCCATTAGCGCATGGCAGTGATTGGCCAGTTCTCTAGCGTCACTCAGTTTGTATCCAGACACATCAATAGGTTCAAGCATCTCGGTGATCACAATACCGTTGTTTAAGCGGTTAAAGTCGATTTTGTTGTGAGTGGTGCTCGTGCACATAGGGGTGATAGGCACACCCGCCTCAATTGCCATTCGGAAAGCCCCTGTTTTGAATGGCAGTAGTCCACGCCCTTTACTACGGGTTCCTTCAGGGTAAACCCAAACAGACAGATTTCTCTGATGAATCGCTTCCGCCACTTGCTTGATCGTATCGCGAGCTTTGGACTTATCTTCGCGGTTAATCATGATGTTACCGGTGATCCAATACAGCAGGCCAAAGAAAGGCACGTACAACAAATCGCGTTTGCCCAATGAAACAGTGCGTGGTCTTAGCATTCCTGGGTCGGTTACAAAGTCTAATATGCTTTGGTGGTTAGAGATGTAGACGCTGTTTTCCGGTGTAGGCGCATTATCTAGGCCGCGCTGCACCAGTTTTACACCGACGATCTTTTGTAGCTGGTTGAACCAACGACAGAAAACGTACACATGCTTAGGGTTCTTGGGGCTAAACAAGCAGTAAACAAAAGCACATAGAGTGGTGAAAATAATAAACACCGTAGCCAAAATAATACGAAGAACAGCAAGCACAATTCACTCCTTACTCACCGCAAGATTGCAGTGATTAAATAGTTTTAGATGCTTGAAGTTTTCACTCTATTTAACCGAATTGCAACAATTAACTGTGATAGGGGGCTATTTTTAGATCTTTATATAAAACAATGACTAACAATGGATGTTTGACACGGTTATCGAGCTTACACGTGTTCACCAGTAGGGAGGCATGTTCACCAATACTGTTTATTTGGATCCGACTTTTTTACCCATTCCGGATCTTGACGTGACTCTAAATAGAGTTGTAGGCCGTTATAGGACATGAAAGCTGCAGGGCCACCAAGATGCTCGAAATAGTCAAAATAATCATCTTCGAGTGAACAAAGGTGAGCTAAATCTTTAACGTTATTCATCATTGCCCATTGAATAGCGAACACCGGAGCCGTCGAACCTGAAATGCTGACCTCTTCGACATTTGGGTTGAACAGTGAGTTGGCTTGCTCAAGCTGTATCTCTTCTTGTTCAGACTCTTGTTGTAGCACCTCTTCGACGATCTCCGAGCGCTTGGTATTGGAGACATTCTTGTTTAGTTTGGCGATTCGCAACGCGTAGCTAAAACGGTCTGATGAAACGATGTCGACAAGCTGCGATAGCAGCTCTTTGTCTACGCCTGCTGCCTTGGTGAAGTAATCGATACACGAATTGATTGAAGTATAACGAGTACCGTCGAATTCAAAGCCACTGGTTTCGTCGTATACCTCAAGTGGGATGTCATCAACCGACAAAGGCCAGCCTTTATAATCGACGCGTTGCTTGGCGATTTGATACATCTTCCAAGCACTGCGCCCAAAGCCACCGAGCGTCGAACCCGAGAAATCTGAATCAATAAGCTCTTGCTCCGTCCAGTTCTCGCCGATGCCTAGGTGCTTAGCGTACTTGTCTATCAGAGTGTGTTTTATCTGATCGCGAACCGACCAAATTGAGGTCAGATTCTTTGAATAGTTAATTCTCGCACACTCATTACAAGCCGGCAGTGCTATCGGTGAATGGCCAATCTTGGCAACAGCCTGTGCAGTCTTAGGGAATTCAACAAGGTTACTGGAAGGCTCACCACAAAACCAACAGGTGTAGCGCAGGTTGAACGGGGTGTCTATGTGTGAGTATGTGTTAACTGTCAATTTTGAACCATTTCTGAATTATCGAGGTAGAGGTAGTGAGTCTTTACCTATGGGGAATGTCTTCTTATACCACTATAACAACCAGCGTTTTATATTCTTTGGATTCGCTAGGGTTAATTGGTACTTTTTGGGAGCTGAAGAGAGCTTCTTAGTATCTACGCAGACATCCAAACGTTTGAGCAAATACTTAATCAATGCTCGTCGACAGTCAATTGTAAATGGCGCATCATGCATCCCGTAGTCGACTTTCACTATTTGCTGTTGTGCTGGTGAAAGATGTGGATTTGGGATGATTTCGATTATTTCTTCTGTTGCCCAATCTTCATCGTCTTCGATGTTAATCTCCGATTGGTTGAGCAGCTCAGGCTCACCTCTAAATCGGCTCAATACAAAGTCTAAGAACATCTTTCTTTCTTCGCAATATGCTCTCACGTGCCAGCGAACCCCATCAAATACGATGGTGTGTGGAACGATATTTCGACCTCGCCCCTCAGGGTTATCCATTGAAACATACTCAATATCAACTCTACGCCTTTCTCGTGCTGCTTGTAGAAGTCTACGAACGATTATTGGGGCTATCTGCCTATCTGGGACTGAAAGGACAATAGAGTCAGCAAAGCCAAGATCTTTTAAATCAAAGCCGTCTACATGGTCACTGTTGTATTTGTGCAGTAGCGACAAATACTCGTTAGGAGTGCCTTTTGTAAACTTTGGCGCAAAATGATCAGTAAGACGGTAGCCTTTAATACTACGATCATGAACAAGTGGTGGAGAAGAGAAGTGCTCCTGATAAGCTTTGATGTCTCTAGAGGCTTGCTGTCGCTTAATGTTGAAAGAGTTACATAGGTGATTAGTAGTAACGCGACCTTCCCATAATGCAACAACCTCGATTAGTTTGAAGCGTAGTAACTGATCCCACTTTATTGTCATAACAATTATCTAATGCCTGAAAATGATACATGTTGATGTGTACAGAATATACGTACATTTTTAACATGGGTATAGTACACACTCACCAGTTAAAATTGCGGAGTGTTACGTAACGCAATGTAAGCTAAATCATACTTTTCTAATACTAAACACAATATTTTTTTGCAAAGCGAGTAAAATAAACAATTTGCATATGGCGATGTTAACTCATCCACTCATTCCATTTTTTTATGGTTATAAGTACCGTTACTTTTCCGTATTTGATACTATTTATCTCCACAAAAAAAGTCCGTTTAATCAAATTTTGAAGAGATTCTTTTGAACTTAGAAAAAGCCCTCAGCATACTTTCTAAATCATCGCCATACGCGGTAAGTACAGAAAGAGAGCAAAATCAAGATCTTCTGGCTGATTATAAAAGCCATGTGTACATCACTACAGATATAGAAGTGGACTTTAAAAAGTCGCTGTTGTCCTCTAAAAGAAGTGACATCATATTTTTGTGTGGCAGTAGCGGTGATGGTAAATCTGAGATTCTGACTCAGTATAGCCAGAAGCATAAAGCGACACATGAATTTCATCTGGATGCGACACACAGCTTTAACCCAAATCAGACGGCAATCAATGCGTTAGATGAGCGATTCTCACAATTCAAAGGAAATGATAAGCCACTTGTTGTTGGCATTAATATCGGAATGTTAGGCAACTATGCTGAGGAAGGTGCTGAACAACACGACGATATTAAAGCTTCGATAAAAGCGTTCTTGGAAAACAAAACGGACGATATTCCAACGAACCATATTTTCTTAGATTTCGAGCAATACCCGAAATTTACGCTTGGCCATGAAGTTAGCACATCCGACTTTGCTGCTAAGTTTCTCGCGCGCTTAACTGAGCCAACGCTAGATAACCCGTTTTACGCCCTGTATGACAGTGAAGTGCAAAAGCTAGGTCACAGCAAGCTCACGGCGAACTATGCGTTGCTAGGGCTAGAGTCAGTGCAGAAGAATATTATTTCTTTGCTTCTGAAAGCTCGCTTAATCAAAGATCAATTCCTAACCGCACGAGCGCTACTGGACTTTGTGTACCAGATTTTAGCGGGTGATGATTACCTGTTCGACAATTTATTCTCTGGCTCAGATAACGAGCTTTTAGAGCATATTCAAAGCTTTGACCCAAGTAACATTCACACTCGCAAAGTAGATGAGTTTGTTCTTCAGTTTGGTTTGGGAATTGAAGATGAAGGCTTTACACAACTTAAAGATCAGGTGAAAGCACTAGGTGTATTTGATGTGCTCACTGCTGCTTCATACTTGCGCATGGTTTATCTGTTGAAAGACGAAGAGCAATTTGCGAATGGTTATATCAATGAGCTGAAAGCAGATTTTGATAATTCATTGGTGGATCAATACGCAAACATTTGGCTACTCCATCGTGAATTTGATGGTTCTGGCAAGCAGAAAAAAGAGCTTAATAAATTCTATAAAGATACTCTGATTTCAGCCGTGCATCGCTACTGTAACCGCAATTCGCCATCACTTGATAAAGACCAATTTTTTGTCTCTGAATACAACGGCTTTAAAACAGCTGCTGAACTAGAAGTGAAACCTGATTTTTCATCGATTAAAACACAAGCGGTGAGCAAGATAGGCTCATTTAACGCTCATATTCGAGTCGACGAACATTCGCTTCTGCCAATGCCGATAAGTATTAACTTGTTGGAGTTATTGGAAAAAATCAATCAAGGGTACCGTCCGAATAAGCATGACAAAAATGCGGTGCTTTTGTTGGATGAAGTAATAGAGCAGATCATCACGGTAGCGAACGAAAAGAATACTCTGTTTATTCTGAAAAACGACAAACGCTACAAGATCGTGAATGAAGATGATGAATATTTCGAAGTGAGTGGCTTATAAAATGACAATGGATAATTACACCCAACCATTTAATCAATCGTTGCCACAAACTGCGGAAGGCGTGCCGAATAAAAACAGCCTAAGCAGCTATTTACCTATTCGAACCAAGGGTAATGACTTTGATTTTGATGCTGTCATCGGCTTGGTTCTACGCGGGCTTCTGCGTAAAAAGGTAGAAGGTTATAGCTACGAACAGTTTGTGGCCGATTGCCAAAGTGCGTTTGAAGAAAAGCTTGGTGAAGAAGAGTTTTGGCAAGTGCTAAAAGAGATGTATTTTGAAAACAAAGACATCTTTACTGTGAGCCCTGAACTCCTTCTGTTCCGTGCTCAAAAAGGTGAATTTGCAGCAGGTGATTCACGTGTTGCTTCTATGTACACCAATTTACTTCAGAACATGCGTGTAGAAGAATTTGATGCCAAATTAAACTTTATTGAACGTGAAATGCTTTCTACGCTTCGCGGAAAAATGAAGTCTGACTCGTCATTGCAAGCGAGCGAGAAACCGTATCTACCTTATCTTTCGAAAGCATTCCGTGACGACCTGAAATTCTTGGCAAGTCGCCCTAAGTATCTGCTTAGTGAAATAGAGTCGTTCCTGTCTTTTTATGGTTTCGCATACACTGCGCAGTTGAGTTTAGCACTAACAGATTGGCGTAGTGGTCAAGAGCCAGTGGCTAAGCCTCTCTATTTCATTATGGATCATGAGCGTGCCAGTAATGAGCGTACTCATATTAAGAATCATGGCTATAAGCTGTTTAATGAGTCAGCCACTCGACTGTTCCCTATGCTGACGATGCTTGAGCTACTTCAGCCGGGTGTTGGAGATAAGAACGCGATAAAAGTACCCCTGTGGGAGATATCGAAGGGTATTCAAGAGTCGAAATCGACGCATCTAAAAGAACAACTAGAAAACTTTGCCAGAGCGTTTAAGTCACAGCGTAATCTAGACACAGCTCTAGATGAATCTGAACTGGCGCTCGACTGGCTCGGTAACATAATGAAACTCGCATCCGCACAGTTTAGCGTCGGCGAACGTTTCAATATCAACAAGAAGTATGTGTCAGAAGTAGAAAAGTACCTAGCGTCTCACTTTATTCAAAGTCGAGGCCGCAGCGGTCGAGTACTCGTACTCAATCAAGACTACATCATCTTATTGACCAACCTTGTTGTTGGAGAAAAGGACAAACTCCGTTTCCACGAACTGATCACGGCCTTTGAGCAACGTGGCATTTTCGTTGATAAACAAACAGAACAAGAACTAATTAAATTCTATGAGCGCATTGGTAACGTAGAGCGCATGAGTGATAGTGGAGACGCAGTATATGTCCGTAAAACAATTTGAGACCTTTCTAGTAGAGCAGTTTTTAGCTGATGCTGAAACACATATTAAGGCAGGTTTCCGCTATCAGTTTAAGTCGCCAGATAATGAAAATAGCATGCGCTTGTATCAGGCGATGACGGCTCATTCTGAAAACAGCATTGATGCAACTAACGATATCAAGTTGCCATTCATTGAGCTGTCTGGTTGCAAAATCGTGCCCGTTATTCATAGCGAAAACCCAGCAGAGTTTGAAGGCTTCACTGAAAACTACATCTCACATCTGCGTGACGAAGTGGCGAGTCAATCAGGCTACTTAAAAGGTTGCGCACTAGTGGTGATCCACAACAGCTTGCTTGATACCTTGATAAACTCTGCAGAAGACTTAGCTCAAGTGGGACAAGTTTGGAGCGCATCAAAGATCAAAGCGGCAATGAAAGGGTTAATCGATCAGCAAGACAAAGGACGCGATGTGTCGAACTGTCTGCTTGATGATCAATTCGATGCCATTTTAGAAGATGGCGCAACCATGTTTGGTTTCGAGTCTCTATACAAAGCCGTTGAAGACGGTGACTTACGCTTTAATGAGTTGGGCATGTTTGAAGACCCGCTCGTAGCTGAAATGAGTGGTAACCCTAAGCAAATCAAAAAACGCCTAGAAGATAACCGCGCACTTTACGAAGAGCTCTCTTTTGAAGTTGAACACTTTGGTGGTCAGCTTCAAGACCGCTTGAAATCATTCGGCGAGAAATTTATTAAAGAGAACTTCTCAGAAACAGATGCATGGAAAGACGTTGAGCTCGAAGCATTCCTACAAGAGAAAAAGCGCAATGCTCAGCAGCAACTTGTTCTTGAAGAGGAGCAAGCTAGCGATGGCACGACAATCACTGCACGTAACCGTGCAGAGACCAAAGCGGGCATGCGTGACCGCCACTTAATCATCGAGTTAGATGAAGATGTAAATGAGTTTGAACTGAAGCTGCTCTTCCAAGGTGCGAGCAATCTTGATAAAAGCCAATTCAAAATTCAGCCAGCAAAAGCGCTTAATAACGAAGAAGTAATTGAAACACGTAACAGTTTTAAAACGACACGAGCTAGCTTGAAAGGTACGTACAAGCATGAGCCACTGTTCTTTAACTTGGCGTTGAAGCGCGAGAACAAATCTGAAGTTTATAACTTCCGTTGTTTAGTGATTCGTAAGGGCGAGTTCTATATTGAACCGTTCAAAAACATCTTCTTGGTTGAGCCAGCGCCAGCGAAGCAGCGCTTAACCTTGAACATGGAAGAAAACAAACTGCAAATCAGAGCCAACGAAGGCAGCGCATGTTCATTGCTTGATGCTAAGCAGGTTGTTGATGCAGCAGACTACGCTGTAGTGGATTTTGAAGCCTTAGCTAATGAAGCTGACGAAATAGATTTCGCCGTTAAATCTGGCGATAACCAGCTTAAGTTTAATGTGGAAGGTGCAGTAGCTACTGATTCGTTGAGCTTACCTTTATTGATCAATAGAGGTCGTTATCACAAGCTTTTCAAAGATGAATACAACGGCGAGTTTTATTCTCAAAAAGGCAAAGTGGGTATCGATAATAGCGAGTTCGTTGTACCAGGTGTTCGTTTAAAGCTGCTTCGTTGGGAAGAAGATTTCATCAACCAAAAAGTTGTTTCTATTGCTGATTCGGGTGCGATTAAGCTCGATGACCTGCAAGCGATTGATGAGGCTATTCACTCTTCTTACGTTGAGCTTTTTGATTACCTAGAACAACGCCGCAGTACTCCTTCATTAGCATCTTGGGGAGATGAGTTTACAACACTTGTCCAAAATACAGTTGATGCTTGCTTAGCGTATTTTGAAGCGATCCCAACGGGTAGCATGCTGACTAAAGAGCAGAAATCAGCGTTGAAAATTGGTTTAGTGCAATCTGAAGATGAAGAATACTACTCGCCTTTCCATCCGCTGATTTTGGCGTATTACCTCAACCTAAGAAATGCGATTCGTAATGACAAGAGCTTTGCTCAGCTTCCTGATGTTACCTTTGAACGCTTGTCGCCAAAAGGTTTGCTGCCATATGTTTACCATCCTAAACATGAGTTTTCCTACAACCAGCAGGTGAAAGAGAACGCGTTTTGGATCAAGAGCGTCCCTCAAGAGAAAAGCTCTCTTACGTTCGTTCGTAAGCTGGTAAAAGAGAAAATCGATGAGTTCCAAACTGCATTCAGCCAACTATTCACTGGTTCTGAGAAGAGCATTATCGTTAATGCGGTGAATCAAGACAGTGCTGAAGAGCTGTTTATGGGGCTGGTGGATTACATCCGTAGCAATCAAGAGCAGTCAGCATCTATTCACATTAACCTGTATGACGATAAGCTAGCGTTCAATGCGTTTGACCGATTCGCAGAAACAGCCAATTACGATGAACTAAAAGAGTGGTTAGAGCTTAACAAGGGTAAAGTGCGTGAGGTTGCCGATACTATTATCGATATTCTTCGCACGCGCCTAACTTACAGCAAGTTCACTAATGCCCAAGCTGAAAAAGATGGTCAGTCTTATGCTCATCTTTCCTTTTTCCGTAATAACGACAAGGTCGATTGCTCAGACATTGCGATTGAAGATATGGCATCAGGCATAG
Organism: Vibrio cyclitrophicus; assembly: GCA_023206055.1. Classification (NCBI taxonomy): domain Bacteria; kingdom Pseudomonadati; phylum Pseudomonadota; class Gammaproteobacteria; order Vibrionales; family Vibrionaceae; genus Vibrio; species Vibrio cyclitrophicus. The sequence continues at coordinate 839,806 of CP065366.1, forward strand.
CTTGTGACGGCCTACTAACGGGTGATGCTTCTGAAAGTAAATCTGGCTCGTACTTTACGGGCTTTGGATTGAAAGGTACGGATTACCAAGACTACCCACATTTGATGATGGCTAAATACGTCGGTGCTCTGTTAAAACCTGCGCTCAAGCCGAATACTCAATATCACGGTGCAAACGCGGTTGCCCTTGCCGTAAGTGAAGACTTTAAAGGTTTACTTGAACGTTCGTACGACAGCTCTATCTGGACGACCATTATTGATCCTAAAGTGACGTTGGACTTCTTCCATAGTAATGAAGACGTGGTATTGATTCACTATTCAGATCAGTACACTAGCTCATCTAGTTACGATGCAATCACCGTTACTGCGCAACGCGATTTGTTTGAGAAAGTCATCAAGCAAGGTGATGGTGGCCAAATCAATGAGTTCAACGCGTTCAACGGTGATTGGCTGTTGAAAATGATGACCTGTGCGCCAACCATCAATAAAGAGCGCAAAGGCGTGATTGGTGCCTACAAGTTTGTGACTAGCCTAGTGCATGATTCAGACATTACATGGGTGCCGCTGTCTGTCGCCGAGATGATTCGTGTATCGGGTAATATTGGCCTGAAGATGTCTGACAGTGAATTTTCTCGTAATGTTCAAGGTTACAAGAAAGGCGAAATTTCTGACGATGTGTTGCTGGTTGGCTTCAAAGACCAAGACATGTATTTGTTACCTGTTGAAGTGAAAACGGGCTCGGTGCCGAATTACAACAAAGCCGTTAAACAGTCGAAAGAGCTACTACGTTACTTAAGCCAAGACTTACTAGGAAATGATGACCTAGCGAGCAAGCTTTACCGTGGCCTATTTATGCGCCAAGTATTGATGCAAGTCGACAAGTATCGCCTATACAAGGTGTTTGCAGATGATTACTTCGATAGTTTACTTGCTAACAAAGAAGAGTGGCTAAGAGGTGACTATTCACTTGGTCAAATCGCAGACTACCCAGAGGGCTTTGTGGTTAGTCACCTTGAAGGGGCTGGCTGTTTACAACCCGACTACCAAATGATGGAAGGAGTGTTAAAAGTCGACCTACCGATGGGGCTACTTCCTGGCTTGGTGGAAACTCCGCTGCAAGAAGTGTTGAACGAATTAGATGTAGTGAAACTTTGCCATGTACCAAGTGAGTATGTGCTAAATGGTGAAACTCGATTAGAAAAACTCCCTGAAGCCGAATCACAGCCAACAGTTGTGGTATCTGATGAGGTCGAAACTACAGAATTAGTGCTGCCTGAACAGCCTGTTATTGAAGAGCAAGTATCGCCAGTCGTTGAGCCTATGAAGGTTGAGTCTAACAGCAACTTAAACGTATTGTTTGGCCATAATGCTTTAACACAAGCACCACTGAACTGGGAGCCAACAAATACTGCCAAATTCATGAATACCAATACTGGTATTATTGGCACTATGGGTACGGGTAAAACGCAGTTTACCAAGTCGGTGATCACTCAGCTTTACCGCAATCAAGTAGACAACGTAAACGGCGCACCTATTGGCATGCTTATTTTTGACTACAAATCCGATTATGTAGACGATAAGTTCCAACAAGCGACTGCGGGTAAGAAGTTTAACCTTCATAAACTGCCGTACAACCCACTGAGCTTGTTTGGTGATACGCCAATGTTGCCAGTGCATACCGCACGTGGTTTCTCTGAAACCATGGGTAAAGCGTTTGGCCTAGGGCAAAAACAACAACTGCGTTTGCGTAAGCTTGTGGGTGAAGCGTATGAGTTAGCAGGTATCCGCAAAGCGGACCCAAGTACTTGGTCAAAAGCAGCGCCGACAATCTCACAGGTGTGGGACTTGTTCATTGAAACAGAGCCAGATGAAGATTCACTATATGCGGCACTTGAAAGCTTATATGAACTAGAGATCTTTGAAGACGACAACACTAAGTGCATGAGCCTTTATGACTTGGTTGATGGCATCACGGTGGTTGAACTGGCGGGTTACCCATCAGAGATTCAAAACCTTGTAGTCGCACTTACGTTAGACCTTTTCTACTCGCAGATGCAGAAGAAAGGTAAACCTGAAGTTCAAGGCGATTTCCGCCAAATTACTAAGATGATCTTGGTGGATGAAGCAGATAACTTCATGTCCCAGAACTTCCCAAGTTTACGTAAGATCTTAAAGGAAGGCCGCGAATACGGCGTGGGTGTGATTCTTTCTACACAAGACATCACCCACTTCCAAACTGGTGAGAATGATTACTCAAGCTATGTACTTACTTGGGTAATTCATCGCGTAGCGAAGATTCGCCCGCAAGAGCTAAAAGCCATGTTTGGTGTCAACGAGAAAGCCGAGCAAGAGAAGCTGATGGAAACCATCAATAAGTTAGAGAAGCACTATAGCTTATACATTGATGGAGCGAAGAAGATACTCCCAATGAGAGACCGGGCATTCTGGGAGCTTTTGCAATAACTTTATGATTTAAAAGCCCTTTTAGGGCGTTTTTTTTGATTCTCTAATGTCAAAATATGATCCAAGATGTATAACTACTTTGGAGGGATATTGCTATAATCTGTGCCTAACTTGACGTTTTTCTTGGTTTATTTTTGCCGTACTAGTAACATCCATAGCGTTATTCCAATTACACCCATGCTCGTTTATGAGTACAAATTAGGTTTTTCTTATGCATTATGAAACAGTTGATCTAGATAGGTTAAAACTAGACTCTAAAAACCCACGATTACCACTGAAGTTACGTGATGCGACTAATCGACAAGTCGTTGATTGGATGCTCTCAGATGCTTCGTTGATTGAGCTAATGATGGCTATTGGTACAAACGGCTTTTTCCCAGGAGAACCTTTGTTAGTTGCGGAAGAAGGAGGAAAGTTAGTTGTTATTGAAGGGAATCGACGTCTTGCATCTTTAATGATTCTTAATGAAAAGGTCATACCAACAGTCCAACTTGGCTCTGTTAACCAAGTAAAAGAGAAAACGTCAGAGCGTCCGACAGCTATCCCTGTGATTAGGTTTGAAAGGCGAGAACAGATTGAAAAGTACCTAGGTTTTAGACATGTAACAGGTGTTAAAGAGTGGTCTCCTTTGGCAAAAGCTCGCTACCTAAAGTCTCTTATGGATACTGTTGCTGATGGCTTTATAACGAATGAGCAATATCGAGAGCTAGCGAAGCAAATTGGTAGTAAACGTCCATATGTTCAAAGGCTTATCGTCTCGTACGATCTTTACGAGTTGATAGAAAGAGAACAGTTTTATGGTATAGCAGATTTGGATGAAGACCGCTTCCACTTTACTTATTTAATGGATTCACTAAATCGCCCAGAAATCAGAAAATTTATCGGTGTTGATTTTGATAACTTGAATGTACTTGAGCACTTTGAACAAGATAATTTCAAGCAGCTCATCGAGTGGTTTTTCTTACGTTTAGCTAAGAATGGTCGACCGGCTATGAATGCAAGCAGTGGTCAGTTAGCAATGTTTTGTGCAGTATTGGGAAATCAATCTAGTCTAGATAATTTTAAAGCAGAAAGTAATTTGCGTGCTGCGTATGAGCTAACTTTGGATAAAGAGTCCGACTATCGAGATTTAATCTCAAACGCAGAAGATAGTTTAAGAGAAGCGCTAGTCAGTGTAACTAATGTAACTACCTTTGTACCATCAGACTCGGAGAGCTTGGAGAATATTGAAAAATATACAGCGGCTTTGCGTAAACTGATACAAAAATCTTGATTGAGGACAATGTCAGTGGTTTTCCAAAATATTACCGCAAAAATAGCGCCGGCATTCTCTGAGCTAAATTATCACTGCGATTTTGTAGAAATAAATGCTCTTGCTCGAGGGCAGCAAGGTATAGATGAGGACTATACAGAAACGCTTTATCCAACAAAGACTACAGATGAACTCTCTAATTTATTTTCATTACTAGAGTCTCGGGCTGATTGGTACGGGAATAGTTATCCTTTTGATGTTAACGCCAGTGAAATGAAGATCAGCTTAAAGGACCATATTGAAGATATCCATAAGCTCTACATTTTCTTTTTGATGTGCTCTTGTAATACGAAAATTGTACGAGAGGGTAATATTCTTGAGTCTGACTTTGAGCATATATCCACTTTAGTTTTAAAAGCATATTTACCGACTCACGCTCAAGTTCATCATTTCGGAAAATCTTCATACACCGATGATCGTTATACGGGACTCTTAACCAATAAGCTTGATACACTAGCTCAAGATTTGAAGTGCCAGACAGCATATGTCGCGGAGGATTTTGCAGATAGTGATACAGGAGATGGAGGCTTAGATGTTCTAGCTTGGGTACCTTTTCCTGAAGATGATTTTAACTTTATGAATATACAAGTATATTTAGGTCAGTGTGCAATTGGCAAGGATTGGGTAGGCAAGCAGACAGACGTGGAAAAGATGAAAAATAATATTCACTTTCCACTCGGTACTGTAAGCGTGATGTTTGTCCCACATGATCTACGTAAGGAAGATGGATTCTTTAAGCGTAATCGAATTCGTACTCACCTGATGTTTGATCGTTTTCGTTTGATGAATTTAGTTGATGCTGAAACACTTACACAAATGAGAGATTTTAGTACTTTTAATCAGGTGATTTCTAGGCTGAATTTTGACGATGTGGATATTACAGAGGTTTAGTGAACTCTGATTTTAATCGTAATTAACGTTCACTGCTCAATGAGGTCGACATTGAAAAATAAAGAAACTCTATGTTTGAGGTTTCTTCATCAAGATTATTTGGATTGTTTGGTAGCCCAGCTTATCCTTTAAGAAGGCTACCAATTTTTGGGGTAAAGAATACTCAAATAGCCATTGACAATCCGCTAAGTGACTTGAAGTTTCGAATACTAGCAATGCCATCTTCAACATGTGCTGCCCAAACTTGTTGATACTCTTTAGTATCAAGTTCTGGGTAGTACACCTTCAACATTAGCTCAGTTACCTCACCTGTTTCACCAAGCCACGTATACTTATCTAGCATCAGTGAACCATCTAACTTGGCTTCTTGACCTTGGTATCGAAAATCACTTTCAATAGAACGGAAGAAAGCAATACGTGCCGAAACGTTTGGAGTGATTCCAGTATAGCCCTTCAACTTTTTAAGCTGCTCTTCAGTTGAGCGAGTTAAGTTCATACGGTTCGGTAGCATTACACAACCTCCTTAATCGATTCTTTCCAGAAGTAACCTTCTTTCAACGTTGAAGATTTGGTTGTACCGTCGAAACAGATCTCGTAAGTACGAGCTAGGTCGTCTTGGATGAGGCTTGTGTAGTTTCTATCGATTTCTGTATCTGTCGATAAAATTACCACTTGGTGGCTTGCTGTAGGGAAGTAGTTCTCTACCAGTTTGTCACGGTGATGTGAATCCAATCGACCTAGTGGTGTGTCAATGATGATTGGAAGTTTACGACCAGATGTACGACCAAGAGCCTCTAGAATCGAGATTGCGTAGATCTGCTTTTCACCAGCAGACATCGCCTTACGGTTGATCTTAATACCGTGTTCATCAACTAACTCAACATCGAATGTTGCTGGGTTGATTGCAGCTGTGAGTTGTAAATCTTCCTTACGAGCAAGCTTCTTGTATGACTGAACGAACTCATTTTCTAACTGGTTCACACGCGCTTTAGTTAGCTGTTCACCAAACTTATCTAGCAATAAGATTGAGTTTTGCGCATTACTAACGCTTTGATCTTTGCTGGACTGATCTTTGTGCTTATCGTGTAACTTTTGAATTTGGCGAGCTGTATCCAGAGCTAGTCGAAGCTCTAGTTTGGCTTTTTCTAGCAAGTCATGGTATTCAATAATAAGTTGTTCTTTCTTCTTATCTAGAGCACGGACATCTGCAAACAATTCTTGCACTTGTTCCTGTTCAGGAGCTCGCGCGATATTGCTGGAAGCGTTGTCGAGCTCTTCTTCAACTTTTTTAAGACGTACTCGTGCCTTATCAAAGCGAGCAAAAGAATCTTGCGAAAGTTTAGATAACTGGTAATCGATTGTGTTCGACTGACGGTCAGAAATATCTAGAAGTAGGTCTGTAGAATCAAATTCACCTACATGGGCTTTAAAGCTGTCTGCGATTGCATTTTGGGCCATCTCAGTATCAAAGCTTGGGTATTTTGAGCATAGTGTTTCTAAGAATGAATCTAGCTCATTACCAAAGTTTTGTTTCTTCTTAACTTGTTGCTCTTGCTTGATTTGAGATTGCAGTCTTTGCATTGCCTTTGGAGCAAGTGAAAATGGAAGGTTAGTTTCCATTTCCATGCGGATTTGCTTCTCCAGTTCCACTTTCTCTTTAAGAAGGCTCTCTACTTTTTGTTGTTCATCTTCTCTGGTCTTAGCCCAAGCGCCGCCACTTTGCGTTAGCTCAGCTTCTTTCACGTTTATCTTTCGGGATTCTTCCCTTATGTTCTCAACGATAAAATCGGCTTTGCTACACAGCTTTTCAGCTTTACGTTCGTGAATAATGCGTTGCTCGTCTAGTGAGTTCATCTCTTCTTTTAGGGACTGACTTAAAGCACCTGCTCCCTGTTTTTTTAAGAAGATGTTCAGATCGCTTTTAAGCTTAGCTATAACATCTAATCCCAATAAACGACGAACCGCAGTTTTAAGTACGCTACCAGATTCATCTTCAGCTAATTCGGCAATTTTCTCACCGTCAAAGAAGAATAAGTCGGCAATGCCTGTGGGAATTAACTCATTAAGAAAACCTTGGCACTGTTCGTAATTCAGCTCTGGAATTTGGATACCATCTTTTTCAAGACAAAGGTTGTCTTTCTTGCCACGCTTCCAACCGCGAATCACTTTATAAGTATTTTCTTCGCCGTTTTGACTGTATTTAAACTCAAGCTCGATCGATGCATTATCTTGAACGCCACCATGGCCGACACCTTTGTGGATCAGTTGTGACAAAGCGTCAACGTACTCACCATTTGAAAGTAATTGGCTAAATGATTGGCGCCCGAAAAGCGCTAAGCGAACTGCTGTCAGTATTGATGTTTTACCGGCACCATTTAGCCCGCCAAACAAAATAATAGGTCGTTCGGTCCCTTCAATAGGGCCACTTTTACTTAAACGAGCTGGGGCTGGACGCAAGTCAATTTCATGCACACCGCGAAACACGCGAAAGTTGTTTAAAGTTAGTTTTGTAATCAACATTTCAGTATTTAAAACTCTTTTTGAAGCTGTTTATCTAGGTCAGCGAGCTGCTCGTTGTAGCGCTCAATTTCTTGTTGGTGAATATCAAACTCGGCTTTGCTTTGCAGTGAAGCATGCTTTTGTTTGATGTCTTCTAAGCTTCCCCAGTCTCGTTTCAATAGCGATGCGATCTTGTTCGAGATACCACTACGACGGCTCAAACCTTCCATAGAGACCTCTAACTCGATGAGCTTCATGATCATTTCAGGTTCGACATCGAAATTATTGCAAAGCTCATGGATTAGCTGTGCGTCATCTTTACCAAAACTTGCGTTATCGTCATACACCCAATCAAGGTCGTAGCCATAAACATCTTTAAAAATAGTTGGTAGAGAATCATCCCAATCCGGCTCATTTGGATCATGGATCCACTCTTGGCGAATAGCATGCAGCTCTGGCACTGTGATTAACTCAATCTCTCGGCCTTCAGCTTTAAATTTATTATCTAGCTCTAGTAATTCACGAAGCCATTGGCGGCGGTATTTAAGCCAGTAAGGACCAGGGACGTGCTTACGTTCGCTAGCAATATCTTCGCCTTCTTTTGCGTATTGGTAACTTACGCGACCGGTACGACGTTTATGGTTTCTGAACTCTGCTTTGTTAGCAGGATCTGTCGTCATTGCTAACTTATTGCGGAACTCAAGAAGAGGTGCCATCCACTCTTCACCATTTTGGATAAGGCTTTCCATCGCTCGGTCTTTAGTTACTACGGTACATGTCCAGCAACCAAAACGAGAGTTACCACAAGAGGGGGTAGTTTCGTCAATCACCATTGGGCATTCACCTTGGCCTGAAGAGTCTTTATATAGATTCCAAAGTACTAGGTTTTTACCGCCCCATGGGTTTTCCCATTCTAGGTCATAGTCATCTTTCCAGATGTTTCTAGTACCTAATGGCGTTTCTTTTGTCTCTAGGTGACATAAACGCAAGATCTTCCAAACATCGTCAACAGCCCATGTATCAATAGGGGTGTAAATGAATGCATTGGCTAACGTTGTATGACGAGCTAAACGAGAGCCATCAATTTTGTGTTTAGCGATAACCTGAGCACGCGAGGCACTTTCCTGGCTACGTGAACCCAATACAACAATCACCTCATCAAACTGAGATACTTTGCTTTTGATGAAGTCACTAACCGGATCTATCTTCATTCGCTCAGTACACCAACGAAATGAACGCGTCGGTGCTGGGTAGCCTTTACCAAGAAGACTTGACCAGAACGTTTGGTCTGACTCAGGTACAACTTTGTGGCAGCTGATTGGCAAGTCGTCGCGCTTGGCTCCTTTTTGTATCGCAGCTAAGGAGTCTTTAATGTGGTTAACAACAACAGGTGTCTCAACCAGTGTGTCTGATGAAACGACAAATACGGGTTTGTGGCGTTGCTCTTTTTCTAGGCCAAGTAGTGCCATATAGATTAAAGACATGATAGCGGAGGAGTCTTTACCACCACTGTAGCCAATTACCCATGGGCGGTTGTCTGCACAATAGACGCGTTGAACGTCAGCAACATAGTAGCTGAGTTTGTTATTTGCGAACTCTTCAGCGTTGATGAATTCTTGGTATTCTTCGGCGAGATCTTCTGCCAATTTTAGCTCATGTATCATGATAACTGCTTCTCTAGAGCTTTTTCTTCTGGGGTTAGTGGTAACCCAAGTTCAATTTTAAGTGCGTTTGCTGTGAGCTGAATATTGATATTCGATTTACTCAACTTGCCGTGGTTCATGCTGCGCTTTATCCATTCAGGGTTGGTTTTCAACCAATTAACCTTCCCTAGTAACTGAAGCTTTTCTTTCCATTGTTTTGGTTCTTGGCACAACAGGTGTTTACCCAAGACGCCAATCGCATGCAGCCCGACACCATGTGCGTGAATGTATTCTTGTCGAAGCTGTGCAGGGGATACCTGTTTGTCGATCACCATTTGCCAATCTTTAATATGGCGAGTGACCTCTTCCCAAAACTCAGACGCTAACTGCTTCTCTTCTTCAGTGAAACCATCTTTAGGCCCTTTACTTAAAAGTGCTCGTGTTGATTGTTTAATACTGCTTAAAGTAAATAGCTTGTTCGACTTTGGACTGATGTTGGACTTTTCCATTTCAGTCATTCCGATGAAGGGCTTCACTTTAGCTGCTAATTCACGCGCTAATTCAGAGCTTTCGTCTCGGTGATCGTAGAGAGTGCCAAGTGATGGACTGGGTTTTACTGCGTACTTGTTTAAGTCAGCAAACATTTGTTGGCTTCTACCTAAACCTTCATCGATGAAGAACAATACTGGAATGTTATCTTGCCCAAGGTCTGGATTTTCTCTTAGTGCTTCTTCTATCGCTTTACGACGGTGTTGGCCATCGTTAATTAGAATCTGCGCATCCATCGGGATTTGAAGTGTACCTAAATTAGGCGCACCTTCATGATCGTGGAAAGATATATCAACTCCAACCGATGCTGTTAATGCTGAGAATACGTACTCTTTAGGGTTGTCGAGTAGGTATCTGACCATTTCAGGTATGCGAGTCTTGTTTAATGTTCTTTGAGCTCTAAGCTCTGGTGGAACATCATCTTCGTTATAACTGAAAATCTTAGGGATGATTCGAAGAGGGCATGTCGCAATGTAAAATGGACGTCCTGCTTGAATACCTCTGACAGCTGGAAATGAATAGCAATAGCCTGAATCTTGATTTTGCATAGTGAACTCTAAGTTATGTTATTTGTCTATGACATAAACCATAGTTGGTATGTCATATTTTGACAAACTAAGCTTTTAGTTTGTTATGCTTTAGTCTTATCTATGCGAATTATTACATAGGTATGCCAAAATAGGCTGAATATTTTACAGGTATGTAGGCCAGATATCTATGGTAACCATAGGTTTTTATAGTACTAAAAAAACGCTATTTTGAACTTAGCGTAAACCCTTTGATTTCTTTATGTTCTTTATCTAATAGCACTTCAAACTCTGTTCTCATCATCTGTGTTTCTTCGGTTGGTTCAAACTCCATGAGTTTTGCTAATCGTTTATCAAAGCTCTGTTGTTTCTTGTAGTTCTCGTGCTCGGTTGGCATGTAAAGGTGCTTATTAAGCAGTGGTGGCCTGCGTTCTTCATTCACGTAGTCGAAGAAGTCGATGTCTTGTTCTGCCATCTTTATCTTTATGCGCTCGACTAAGAAAGGCACCGATTTTTCAAAGTCATCATAAGCGGTCAGGGTAAGTTTTCCTGATGTGATATGAATTTTAATGAGATCGATCTCTTCATCCAGTTCGCCATACATTTGCAACCCTGCACCAACGTATGCTCGCAGCAATAGTGGTAAGTCGTCGATAAAGTCTCGATGTAGGATCAGTGAATGTCCTTCGTTGAGTAGGCTTGCTGGCAGTTGGCGGTGTGCTTTCTCGCATTGCTGCTGGATTAAGTTGGTGTCTGCAATCGCGAACAGCAATTCTGCAGCCAGGTTGATCGCGGTTTTGTAATCATCAAACAAGGCTTTGATGTCACGCTTTAATGGCTCCGGCTGCTGCGTGTAGGGTTTTCTTTTCTCAAACAGTCCAATAGCAAAGTAGAGGAGAAGATCTTCTTTTCGGCTCTTTTCTGCTTGTTCAAACTCTTGGGTATCAAACATCTCTTGCAGCAAGTTGAACACTTTTTTGTGTGAGCCGATCAGCTCTCGGATTTTGTCAGAGTGTTCAAATTCGTCGTTGGCTGGAATACGCCCTAGCTCTAAGCAGGTATTCCAAAAGCTGTTGAACAAATCTTGATGCTGAGTGATAAGTAGCTTGGCTTTATCTTTAGCTTCTATAGGTTCTGGCGAAGTCAGTTGTTGCCACTTGTGGTGTCGTTTGTATTTACTCTGTAGGTATTGCTGTTCTTCGAGTTTGTCTTTGAATATATAGAAAATACCGGGCGCGACGGTAATTGCGTCTTCTTGAAGGCTTCTTTCTATGTATGCTTTGATCTCAGATTGCGCGTAGTACTTTTGGAAGGTGTTACGAGAGGTAATGACCCCATCTTTATAAGGTTTGAACTGAGCAATGTAGTTTTCGTTAGCCAGCATGACAGAAACCACCAGAAGCTTATCTGCTAGCTCCCATGCGCCTAGTAGGGCATCGAGTCTTTCATCTTGATCTTCTATCACGTTAAGAACAAACCCTATGTTTACGATATTAGAATTGGATTTGTCGTTGTCGGGTTGAAAGTTCGGATCCCAACCCAGAGCGTCAAGGCCATGTGCTTCGAGCTCTCTTAAATCGTCTCCGCGGCCGCAGCCGTAATCGAAAATTGAGTACTCGCCTTTTAAGTAACCATGTTTAACGAGAGTCTTCATTGGTGCAGAGAGTTCATGGCGCACGATGGCCGTTTTGTGCCTATCAATCCCAGCCTCTTCTTGCGTTGTCATCGAAGAGCATCGGAATAGTCGACCATCGACAAGCTCGTAACCATGGCGTGCTATTAGGTTTTCCCAAGAACGTTTAAAACCAATCAAACGGCTGTTTTCGTACAGGCCTGCATTCTCGCCTTCTTGTGTGAGTGAAACGAAGTGTTCGTAATATTCACTTGTTGGCAAAACCATGGTTTCTTTTCTATGTAAGATCGGTGGGTTTTCAGATTCGCGATAACCTGTAATTTTGTGGCTTAGCTTAGAGAGGTCGACATTGAGACTTTGTGCTAATGCGGGATAGGAATCTGTATAAAAATCAGGGTAATAAAGAAGAGATAAACGGAACTCTTTTTTAAACAACTTAACGAGGTTCCAGTCTTTTTCATCTAAGTTAACGGCTTTTGCTACGGCAGGAATGAACTGTGTTAACACTTTAGGCAATGCGCTGAATGCGTCTTTATGAAGATAAATGGCATCGGGAAGTTGTTTTCCAACTTTTATTTGAGAAGTAAGTTCAGCAAATAACTCTTCGTTCATTCCTATTCCTTAGATGTTTTTGAAGATTATAAATCATCAAACAATGCCTGTGTGGCGCTGCCTTTTGCACTTTTTGTGTTTACGCGAAGCCCATCACTTCGGCGCTGTCGGATAAGTGCGTATTTTGAATTATCAGCACCAACGCTAATATGTAGAGGTTTATCTTTGCCATAAAAATAGAGGCGGTCGAACTCTAAATGCGTGCAGATAAATCGAGCGACCTCATCCATACGTTGCTCATACCCTTCAACATAAATATCACACGCAGCCCCATTGCGCTTACAGATACGGCTATCCCGGGAGTTGAGTTCCATAGAGGCATGTTGGTCAATATTGGGCGCCATATCTCCAGGGCTATTTTTCAATATCCACCTTAAAAGGGTATGGCTTGTATAACCATAGGTCACCGTTACTTCTCCTAGTGAGCGTTCGATAGGCTGTAAAATTTGAACCACTAAACACTGAAGCTCAGTGGCAGAAAGTTTATTAACCTTGTTGTCTCCTAAGTAATTAGGGTGCCGAGACTTATGCCAATCAATAAGCTTGTGGTGCATATTCTGTCCTTAGGGTTCTTGCTTCCTACTATATTTAACGGACGACGACAGCAAAATCAATGCAATTCGGGGGCTATGTATGTTGTTTATTCTTGCTTTACTCTGCATCTTTTTGTTGGGGTATCTTGCCCAAACTACGGGCCTTTGTATGGTGAGAGGAGTAAAGGAGGCAACAAACGGATCACCGATGTTCATCATCGCGATTGTGTTTAGTGGTTCGCTGGCTTGGGTTTCTATGGCTCTAGGTTCTGTCGTAGAAGGGCGGCTTTTATCCACTGCATTTTGGCCGAGTTTGTTCTCATTGCTTGGTGGCTTTCTGTTTGGTATTGGCGCGGCAATCAACAGTGGTTGTGGGGTTTCTACAGTGAGTCGGTTAGCTCGCGGCGAAGTGGTTATGTTGGCGACTATATTCGGTTGGTTTGTTGCTTGGTTGGTGTTTGCTCCAGTTTTGCCTTCGGAGTTGAAAGGAGCTAGGTTGGTACTGTCCGACTTTTCTAGATACGTATTCCTTGGAAGTATCTCGCTCACAATTGTGGTGAGTTGTTATTTCATGAATGTGGTAAATCGCAAGTTATGGTTATCAATGTTGGGAATTGGCTTAACGGCAGGTTTTGTATTCCTTTATGAACCACACTGGACACCAAGTGGGTTGTTGAAATCTATAGGGACTTCGCTCTGGCATGGAAGAGCTGAAGCTTGGCCAAGCAGTGAACGTTTTATATTGATGATCTCGCTGTTAGTTGGAATGGTTAGCGCTGCGTTATTTACTGGGTCGTTTTCTTTGAGGTTGAGCTCTATACGTCGATTTGGCAAACACTTAGTTGCGGGGGTGCTTATGGGATTTGGAGCCGTAATGGCCGGTGGCGGGAACGATACTCAGTTGTTAGTGGCGATGCCAGTGCTGTCGTTGGCGGGTGTTTTTTCTGTGTTGAGTATCATTGTTGGCATATATACCGGAGTTAGGTTGATTCAAAGTCGATAGTTAGCGAAAGTACAAGCTAGTGTAAGTTTGCAATTTGAGAAAACAATGAAATACATCGGAATTGATGGCTGCAAGGCGGGTTGGATTGCTTGGATTGTCTCTGGCAATGAGCCACCTGAGTTCAAGGTGGTAAAGACCCTAGATGAGTTGCTTGACGATCTTACGGGAGCAACAACGTTAATCGATATGCCGATTGGTTTTAGCGATTCACAGACTCCGGATAGATTATGCGATAAAGCAGCAAGGCGTTTTCTTACCAGCAAACGTGGCTCTTCCGTTTTTCCTGTTCCGTGCCGAGAGGCGGTTTACCAAACCGATTACATTGCGGCGTGTAATGCCAATGTTGAGCAGCTTGATAAGAAGTTTTCTAAACAGACTTGGGGGATTGTGCCCAAGATCCGCGAGCTTGATGAGCTCATTGAAACTCACCCAAACCTTTCGATCAAGGAATCACATCCAGAGGTGGTGTTTGCAGCATTGAAAGGCGAGCCGCTGACGTTTTCAAAACGAACGCCAGAAGGCAAAGAAGAACGGCTTTCTATTATTCAGCAACTCGCCCCTCAATGGTGTGAAGGCTTGGTGTTGGCCATTTCAAACATTAAACGTAAAGACGTTGCGATAGACGACATCTATGATGCGTTCGTGCTTATGTTAGTTGCCTATTACGCTCCGCAATTATCGACCTTACCAGAGCCTTTTGATGTTGGTGGAGAAGCGGATGTCGACCAGAACGGCCGAGTTCGAGAGATTGTTTATTGGGACAAAACGCGTTAACAAAGCGTGCGCTCAACTTGGCTTAATATGTTATTTTCCAACTCTGCTACTTTTCACTCTTACTATTTTTGAGTCTTTGATATGAAACGTTTTATTGTCGGCTTGCTGGCCACTGTGCTCAGTGCTGCGAGTTATGCCCAAGTTGCCCCTATATCTCAATGGCAATGCGACATGATGAAAAAGAACAATGTCTTGAGTAGTGGTGCGCCCGTTGGTTGTGAGCGACTATCCAAAGTGGATTTCGATTTCGTTAACTTTAAGGGCGAAACGCAGCAGGGGAACATGATTGTGCTTGATGTTGTTGCGCCGGCTGTTGAACAAATCTTTTCAGAGCTTAAACTGCGCAATTTTCCTCTTCATTCCGCTCGTTTAATGCGTGAATTCAGAGGTGACGATAACGCCTCAATGGATGCGAACAACAGCAGTGCGTTTAACGCTCGTCCTATTACAGGCGGAGGAGGTTGGTCGAAACATGCGTATGGTGTGGCAATAGACATCAACCCAGTTCAAAACCCTTTCTTAGAGTTCGATAGCAACGGAAAAATCACGGTAAAGCCTTCACAATCTGCGACAAGCTATGTGAATCGTACTCGTTTTCGCGCGCGTGATGAAATTGAACGTAGTGGCATGGCAGAAGATGTGGTTGAGCTTTTCGCCCATCATGGTTTTATGATCTGGGGAGGGGATTGGAATAGCCCAATCGATACTCAGCATTTTGAGGTCGGTTCAAGAAAATTCGTTAACCAACTGCTTTCTAAACCACAACCTGAAGCCAAGGTGTTATTTGAGCGCTACGTCGAATCTTATCGTCAGTGCTATCTCAAAAATAAAGGTGAGAACGCAGAAAAAGATCGAGCTATCTGTGCAAAGAAAACAGTCGGGACTTTTTAGTGCTATCTTTATCTAGAACCGTTTGTGTTTTAGCAAGTTAAACTCGCTTCAGGTGTGTTTTGAATAGCTAAGGTCAGCGCTCGTCGTTGGCCTTTTTGTATTCATTTCTTCAATAGAACACCGAGCATTAAAAAGGTTATTGGGTATCCATTAGTCAATAATCGATAAGCGAATGCAGCGCAAAGTCATCGGTTTGTCATTGAAAAACTCATAGCGTTAACGTTATGTGAGAACCATTGCTGGTGGGGGAACTCTTCGCTGAAACGCCAGTATTATTAGTGAACTGATCACAACGGACCAACTAATGAAAAAGATACCTTTGGCTCTAACTCTTTTAAGCACTCTACTTTTTTCACAATACACTTTGGCTACAGATACTTCACACACCACTCAAAATCCTACTTACGAACTCGATGGTAAGTCGGTATTAGGTCGCACTGAGAACGTGTACCTATCTAGTGTTCAAGGGCTAAAAGACGTTCCTTTCATTGGTAAAATTGATACCGGTGCAGAAACCACTTCTATGCATGCTGAAGACATTCATGTGAAGAGCTCTAATGCTGACTACCAAAACCTCAAAGACAAAGAGTTGATGGCGGCGTTAACCGAAGACCTGTTGAATAATTCCGATGTTGATTATGATGATTGGGATGGCAGCACCTTTGCAAAATATGAAGCTGTGGTGTCTTTTAAGGTCCAAAACCCACGCACGGGAGATATGGTATTAATCGAAGCGCCTTTAGAGCGTGTCAGCATGATACGCAGCCGCACTAGCAGCACGCCTTTACTTCGTCCTACCGTAAAAATGTCGCTCACCATTGCGGATCAAGAATTAAAAACCGATGTTAACCTGACTGACAGAAGTCACTTCTCTGCGCCAGTATTGATCGGCAAAACCTTCCTTGCAGATAACGCACTGGTGTTTGCGGGTTATGACTACTTGCAAGAGCAAGAGAACGCAACGGTGGTTGGCCGTAAAGAGGTGGTGTCTATCTCGGGAATGGCGATGAATGCGACTTTCTCTTTAAAGAATCGCTACAGCATTTTACATGCAAAAGACATCGACATAGACAAAAAGAACAAAGAAGTGACGTTTGATATGTTCGACAACGATGGTAAGCAGAAAGAGATGACACTACCATTAGTTCGTATGTTAAGCGTGAGTGGTAAAAAGAGACCTCTGGTATATGTACCAGTCCAACTCGATGAAAACACAACCAAAGACGTTCTGGTGTATTTACGTGACCGTTCTAGCAGTGAGTCACAGTTGAGGTTTGGTACAAGCACCGCCAGTGAGCTGTTCATGATTGATACCAATGCTGAGAATATTCTCTCTGAAGGAACTGAGAATTTCAGCGAGGTCGCTAAGAAGACTGAGCCACTGATTATCTCACCGGAAGAAGATATCACATTAGATGGTTTCCCTATGAAGGCTGTTGCTTCATTTACTGTCAATACGCCTTTGTTGAAGGTCGACAGTTTTGAAATGACAGGTAAAGGCAAAGATGCTTCCGTTGAATTTTATCTTACAGATGTAAATGGTGAGAAGCAGAAGGTAATAAAGCCAATTATTAAGAAGCTAAAAGTCGGGGATGATACTCGTCCGGTTGTAAGTGGTGAGTTTTTGGGCGCTGGTAAAGTTCGCCAACAAGAGTTTGCTATCGATGTGCTTAACAGTAATGAGAAAGAGGCCTACTTCATTTTAGGTAAGAAGATGGCGAAAGATGGGGTATATGTGAATACTCGATCTGATTATCTTTTGAAATCGGAGCCTTTGTTTAAAGTGGGGCATATAGAAGTTGTTGAAGTCAACGGCATGAAGTTCCCGGCCAAGTTGGATACTGGCGCAGATGTAAGCTCAATGAATGCAGTCAACATCAAACGATTTAAGAAAGACGGCCAAGACATGGTGAGCTTTACCTATCAAAACAACCAAGGCGATAAGCAAGACTTCACTAAGCCAGTGATTGATGTGATGCGTATTAAAGCCAAAAAAGGCGAAAAGGTGAACATTCGTCCTGTAGTCGAAATGAAGGTTAAGTTAGGTGACTTAGAGAAAGAGGTGAGGGTAAACCTTCAAGATCGCTCTCGCTTTGAGTACAGCATGATCCTAGGCAAGAACTTCTTAAAGCACGGTGCAGTAGTGAGCAGTGATGAAGATTACTTGCTTGGCGATATGGAGTAACATCTAAACTTATCTAAGTTCGTAAGAGAACAGCTCTAAACGGCCACATATTTTAGTAATGGGATGTGTGGTTTTTTATTGAGTGTCTGGTTTTACTATTGATGTGCTAATGGTAACTCATTGTTAGCAATGTAATTTGTCATATTGTGGCAAGTGACATAAAGATAAAAAAAGGGCCAACTCTTTCGAGTTGGCCCTTTCCAAACGTTTGGTGGAGCTGGCGGGAGTTGAACCCGCGTCCAAAAATCATTCATCATTGGTACTACATGCTTAGTCGATCTTTAATTTCACCAGCAACCTGCGAACCGACACGCTAGTTAAAGGCTAACCTGAATTATAATTCGCGCTTTTCCTCTCAGGTGGGAGAATCCGCGCTAGCTAGTTTGGGTTTGATCTCTTATTGGTCCCCGTCTTACGAGCGGAAGCTAGGGTAAGAGAGCTCTGAGCAGGTTATTAAGCTGCTAGTGCGTAGTTTTCGTCGTTTGCGACTATTTTTTTGCGGCTTTTAACGTGGCCAACCGCCCCACGGCATGCACCTCAGACTTCAAAATTCCTGTCGAATCCTAAATCAGCCCCAAGTGTTATTTGCATAGTACCAGAAAAGCTTACCCTGTCTAGCTTTGTGCGTTTAAGTGCTTAAAATTAACGCAAATTACTCTTCATAATTCGTGCTTTATCTCTCGCCCAATCTTTTTCTTTCATATCAGTACGTTTATCGTGCAGCTTTTTACCTTTCGCTACGCCAACTTTAATCTTCGCCCAAGAGCGAGACCAGTAAAGTGCGGTTGCGACAAGTGTCATGCCTTCACGGTTAATACGACCGATAAGGTTATCGAGTTCTTTTCTCGACATTAGTAGTTTACGGATGCGTGTTGGGTTCGCCACGATATGAGTACTCGCTTGAGTGAGCGGAGTGATCGTCATACCACTGATGAATGCTTCGCCGTCTCGGATGTAGACGTAGCTTTCTGCGATATTGGTTTTGCCTTCACGTAGGGATTTTACTTCCCAGCCTTGTAGCTCAAGCCCCGCTTCTATCTCATCATCGATGAAATATTCGTGGCGAGCTTTCTTATTAAGCGCAATGGTATTACTACCGGCTTTTGATTTTGATTTATTCTTTGCCATAATGGCCTCATTATACGGATTGCGCCCTAGTTGGGGAATCCTTTTTATTTGCGCTCTGGCCCAATACAATTAAAATTGCAGTTTGTGTTAATGTAACGCTGTCTTTAACAGGAGTCTATATGCCAAAGGTTACTCGTTCAGCATTAGTGTCGTTTAGTGCCGACCAGATGTTCAGCTTGGTCAATGATGTTGCTCGTTATCACGAGTTTTTGCCAGGGTGTTCTGGTTCACGTGTGATCGAATCTTCAGATTCAACTATGGTGGCTTCGGTTGATGTCTCTAAAGCTGGTATCAGCAAAACATTTACTACGTCGAACCGTTTAGCGGAAGGCGCTGAAATTTTGATGGAGCTGGTGGACGGCCCGTTCAAGAAGCTGCAAGGCGGTTGGTATTTTACTCCGCTTGACGATCAAGCGTGCAAGGTTGAGCTTAAGTTGGAGTTTGAATTTTCTAGCCGAATGATTGAAATGGCTTTTGGTAAGATTTTCAATGAACTGACAAGCAATATGGTCAGTGCTTTTACTCAACGAGCGAAACAGGTTTACTAAGCCATGACTATTGAATCAGATATGATCCACGTAGAAGTTGTGTTCGCGCTTCCGCACGAGCAGCGTGTGTTTACCTTAGTGATAAATAAGAACGCGACCGTTGAAGAGATTATTGCGCAGTCTGGTGTTTTAGAGTTGTATCCAGAAATCGACTTGGCGAAAAATAAAGTTGGCGTATACAGCCGCAACGTTAAGTTAGATGCAACCGTTCGCGATAAAGATCGTATCGAAATCTACCGAGCACTGTTAGCTGATCCAAAAGAGATTCGCCGTAAGCGTGCTGAACAAGCAAAAGCGGCTGCTGCTAAGTCGTAATACCAAACAAATTTAAGTAATAAGAGAGCTCGCCACATTGGCGAGTTTTTTGTGCCTGTTGGTTAGACAACGAAGCTAATTTGTTAGCAGATATTAAAAAGCCTGCTCGTGTGAAGTGAGCAGGCTTTTGCGATTCTTGCTTTGTTGACTGAGAGCTTTGTTGACTGGAAAGCTAGCGAAGGCTTTCGAAGAACTCATCACTGGCTTCAAAATCACCATTGATCGTTACTAGAGTGCCTGTAGCATCAAAGTTCACGACAAGGTTTTTCTGAATAGGGTCGTTATGGCCTTTTTGGTGGTGGTAAATGTAATACCACGTATCTGGGTAGCCATTTTCGATAAGCATAGGTGAGCCCATAACGTAACGAACTTGTGTTTTTGTCATACCAAACTTGAGCTGGTCGACAGCTTCTTGTTCAACATAGTTACCCTGATTGATGTCAATTCGATAAACCAACTTCTCTAGTAGAGAGCAACCGGTCAACATTGTTAGTGCAAGTGGAACTGCAACTAACCACTTTTTAATTCGCATAGTTTGAGATCTTTCTTCGCTAAAATACTGCCTGATAATAAACAAGCTCCAGCAAGAAGTAAAAAGCTCCTTGCGCTTTGAGCTTGTTATGACTGGCAATTTTGAATTAAGTTGCAAAATTGCCAAGAATATTCGGTAAATTATCAGAAAGTTGCCGAATATGTAACCTAAGCTGCGACTAATAATTCTTTTGCGTTGGCAAGCGTCGATTCGGTAATCTGGCTGCCACCAAGCAGTCGAGCAAGCTCTGAGACGCGTTGTTGCTCATCAAGCGTGTGCATTTGAGTCTCAGTCTTACCTGATTTCGTGTTTTTCGCTACAAACAGCTGTTGGTGACCGCAACCGGCAACTTGAGGTAAGTGAGTCACACACATTACTTGTGTCGATTCGCCCAGCTTACGTAGCATTTTTCCGACAACCGCTGCTGTTGGCCCACTGATACCCACATCGACTTCATCGAAAATCAGGCTTGGTGTATCCACTTTTTGCGCTGTGATCACCTGAATCGCTAACGAGATTCGTGATAGCTCACCACCTGAGGCCACTTTAGCAATCGGCTGCATTGGTTGACCTGGGTTGGTCGAAACAATGAAGGTCACGTTATCCATACCCAATGGAGAAGGGTGTGTATTGGTGTTATTCACCTCAATGGCAAACTGCGCTTTTTCCATGCTGAGTTCGTGCATGCTTTGCGTGATCAGCTTGTTTAGCTCTTTTGCGTAACGAGTTCGAGACTTATGAAGCTTCTCTGATTTAGCAACGAACGATTGGTATTGGTTTTCTACCTCGTTTGCTAATTCTTCCAACTTTTCATCAGAGCAATCAAGTGCTTCAACTTGTTGTAGTAAGTCTTGATGGTGCTTATAAAGCTCTTCAGGTAACACGTGGTGTTTACGAGAAATCGACATCACTTTAGAGAAACGCTCTTCAACGTAAGCCATACGACCCGGATCAACATCAATGCTGTCTAGGTATGTTCTTAACTCGTTGTTGGTTTCTTCGATCTGAATAATCGCTTCAGAAAGCAAGTTCGGTAACTCAGCCAATCTTTCATCTAGCTCAGCTAACTGAATTAAGGAGTTATTGGCCGATTGCAGAATACCAAGCGCATTAACTTCTTCACCTTCATAAATAAGTTCGATAGCTTGCTGACAGGTTGTGGCCAGTTCTCCGCTATTGGAGAGGCGCTTATGCTCTTGTTCGAGGTCTTCATATTCTTCCTCCCCAATAGATAGCTCATTTAACTCTTTGATTTGGTATTCAAGAAGTTGTTTTTGAGCTTGGTTTTGCTGGCTATTTTCAAGTAACTCTTTTAAGTGGTTATCGGCTTGTCGCCATGACTGGTAAGCATTACGTGTCGATTTCAATAGGTTCAAGTGGCCTGCATATTGATCAAGCATCGCCATTTGGTAATCACTTTTCATCAACTGGTGATGCGCGTGTTGACCATGGATGTTGATCAGCAGTTGTCCTAGTGATTTCAATTGCGAAAGAGGGACAGGGCTACCGTTGATGAATGCACGAGAACGACCTTCTTTTGAGATGGTTCTGCGCAGGATACACTCACTGCCATCGAGCAATTCGTTGTCTTCTAACCAGCGGGTAGCATGCAGATTGTTCTCAAGTAAAAAAGCGGCACTGACCTCGGTTTTTTCTTCACCTTGTCGAACCATTCCTGCATCGGATCTTCCTCCAAGGCATAAGCCTAAAGCATCGATCGCGATAGATTTACCTGCACCAGTTTCCCCGGTGATTGTTGTCATGCCTTTAGAGAGTTCTAGCTGTAAATACTTAACAATAGCGAAATTATTAACACTTAAATGAGCCAGCATTTTTATTTACCTGTATAACTGAACAATACTGTATATAAGCTCAGTATATACTGTTTCTTTATACAGTAAAGTCGACAGGTGAAAATTTTTTGTGACGGATCTCAGAATTGAGCTTGTCTGTAGATCACTGAAACCACAATAGATTCCCAACTAGGTCGCTCCTTTCTATCGGGAGTGACGGTATAGGGAATTGAAGTGAAGCGAGAGCTGACGGGCTTTTTACTGGCAATAAAAAAGGCTGACGAATGTCGTCAGCCTTTTAAAATCGTTCGCTTTTCACTTAGAACAGCTTACTCGACCAGCCTAGTTTGTTACGTAGAACGTGGTAGTAGTTGTAGTCTTTAGGGTGAATCAGCTTGAGCACATTAGGGCTTTGGTAAATATGGATCTCGTCGCCAGGAGAAACCGGTAGCGAGATTTGACCATCGCAGCTAACTTCCTGTGTACCGCGGTTATCAGGCGATACGATCAACTTGATACGACGCTTTCCATCCACCACAAGTGGGCGGCTTGAAAGGGTGTGCGGGAACATTGGCACTAGTGAGATAGCATTTAGGCTAGATGACAAGATAGGACCGCCGCCAGAAAGCGAGTAGGCGGTAGAACCTGTCGGTGTTGAGACGATCAAGCCATCAGAACGCTGTGAGAACGCAAAGCTGTCATCGATGTACACTTCAAACTCGATCATGTGCGCTACTTGACCTGGGTGAAGTACGGCTTCATTGAGTGCGGCGTTGTGGCTTTTTATTTGGCCATGACGATGAATTTCCGTTTCAAGTAAGAAGCGCTCTTCTTCCATGAACTCACCTTTGAGTACATCGATAAGTGCACTTTGGAAGTTTTCAGGGTTAAGATCGGTTAGGAAGCCAAGGTTTCCTCGGTTCACACCGATGACTGAAATATCGAAACGCGACAATATTCTAGCCGCACCGAGCATATTTCCGTCACCACCCACAACAATTGCGAGATCGGCGCGTTTACCTAACTCAATCAGGCTAGAAAAATGTTCTTGTGGGATATCGTCCAAAATACTGGAGAGCCTATCATCAACAAACACTTGATAACCCTCAGCACTTAACCACTGATAGAGCTCTCTATGAGTCTGAATTGCTTGCTGATCTCGAGGTTTACCAATAATAGCGATGACTTCAAATGGCTTTTTCATAACGTTTCCAAACGAATTAGGCTTGAATCAAAATTCTTCATCCCCATAATAAAGGCAAGTTGAACGTCTATGCGAGTGTTTTATATCAATTTGAGGCGCAAACACGCCTGTCACTGGCATTGAAAACGAATTCTGGAGATATCATGAGCAACGAAGAAAACAAAGTAACCGAAGAAGAACTAGATCAGATCATTGCTGAAGCTGAGAAAGTTGAAGAAGCTGAACTGAATGAAGACGCGGCTGATGAGCAGGAATCAAAAATTGCTCAACTGGAAGCGGCACTGCTTTCTAGTGAATCTAAAGTGAAAGAGCAGCAAGATACTGTTCTTCGCGCGAAAGCTGAAGTTGAAAACATGCGTCGCCGTAGCGAACAAGAAATTGATAAAGCGCGTAAATTCGCTTTGAACAAGTTTGCTGAAGGTCTACTTCCTGTCATCGACAACCTAGAGCGTGCAATGCAAGCGGCAGACGCAGAAAATGAAGTGGTTAAGCCATTGTTTGAAGGTGTTGAGCTAACGCATAAAACATTCGTAGACACTGTTGCTAAGTTTGGTCTTAAAGAGATCAACCCTGAAGGTGAAGTGTTCAACCCTGAATTCCACCAAGCGATGTCTATCCAAGAAAGCCCAGATCACGAATCAAACACGGTTATGTTTGTGATGCAAAAAGGCTATGAACTAAACGGTCGTGTGGTTCGCCCAGCGATGGTTATGGTTGCTAAGTAATGACGTATTACGTTACCAAGTGATTGACTGGCGCATTGACTGACTCAGTCGCGGCGACAAAATAAATCACTGGTTTGCGTAAAATAGAAAAGAGGGGCATAGGCCTCTCTTTTTTTGTGCCTATAACTTGAGACTCCACGTAAATAAGCATCAAAACCACATTAAGAATGTCGTTCTTTTTATTTTATCTAGAACAATGATTTAGAGTTTTGTGTTATGAAACTTGTTGTGATTGAGTGAATGTTTTGATGTCACATTTGTGATGTTTTTGTAAATAAATACTTTTAATTGTTATCTTTGTATGTAAAATCTACTGCCATATAGCGATTTTAGTCGCATATATAACTATAAAAGTACAAATTTTAAACACAACAAACTGGAGAAGAACGATGGATAAATCGCTCTCAAGTAAAATTTTTGTAGGCTTGTTCGCCGGTCTACTTATTGGTACTGCTATTCAGTACCTATTCAGCGGTATTGCTATTTTTGATACGTATCTACTTGGCGCTGCCGAGGGTGCTGGTGGTATGTTCGTATCACTTATCAAGTTGCTGGTAGTTCCTCTTGTATACGTATCTATTGTTTGCGGTATTGTTGAGCTAAAAGATATTCGTTCATTTGGTCGTCTTGGTGGTAAAACCTTTGGTCTTTACATTATTAACACCATCATTGCGATTTCAGCAGCGCTAACGATTGGTCTTATTTTCCAACCGGGTGCTGGTGCGAATCTAGCGGGTACAGTTTCTGAGACAATTGCGCTTACAACAACTGAAACGCCAGATATCTTCTCTCTTGTTGTTAACATCGTTCCTAGCAACCCTGTAGAAGCATTTGCAAGTGGCGACATGCTACAAATCATCTTCATGGCTATTCTGACTGGTCTTGCTATTCAAGCGCTTGATTCTCGTGGTGGTCCAGCTATCAAGACGTTCAAGATGGCTAACGAAATCATGATGAAGCTTATCGGCCTAGTAATGAGCCTTGCGCCATACGGTGTATTTGCTCTGATGATTCAACTGGGCGCAACACTGGATGCAGACACGCTAATGTCAGTTGCTGGCTATGTGGCGCTTGTGGTTGCAATGCTTGTGTTCTGGATTTTCTTCTTCTACCCAATGATGGTTGGTTCATTTACTGGTATTTCTCCAAAGCAGTTCCTACGTGCAACTCGTGAGCAAGTTCTATTCTCACTATCTACGGCAAGTTCGAATGCAACGATTCCAGTAACAATGCGTACTCTTACTGACAAACTAAACGTATCTAAGTCAGTAGCAGGTTTCGGTGTACCACTAGGTGCAACCATGAACATGTCTGGTGTATCTATCTACATCGCACTAGCAACTATGTTTGTAGCAAACGCGTTTGGTCAGCCAATCAACACTGCTGATATCTTCACTCTAGGTCTAACTATCTTGCTACTGTCTATCGGTGCTGGCGGTGTTCCTGGTGGCGGTGTCGTAATGGTAGGTGTTCTATTGCACCAACTAGGTTTGCCACCAGAAGGTCTAGCGATTGTTGCTGCTGTTGACCGTATCTGTGACATGTTCTGTACTTCTTCAAACGTAGTCGGTGATACAGCGGTTAACACTATCGTTGCTAAGTCTGAAAACGAAATTGGCGTTGAAGCTAACGAAGAAGCTGAGCTACAAAAAGCAGAAGCTTAATTCTGAATTAAGACTTGATAATTAAGGGCTGTTGACCTTTCGTGGTTAAGTTTTGTTCGAGATAAAATCGTTTTAGGCGCGGCGAAGAGTATGTAGCCTAGTCATTCTAAGCAAATATTCTTTAACAAAGCATAAAACGATTTTAGCCGAACCCTTCGGGCAGCACTTGTGGTTCATTTCTACTGCGTTATCGGCTTTTCATGTAGGCCAGCTACACGCCAAAGCCTCTTCCTTGTATAAATTTCCCACAAGATGCTGCAAAACCCAGCTCGAAAGGTCAACAGCCCCTGAAGCCCTGCTCAATGAGAGCGGGGCTTTTTTGTTTCAGCTGGTCGATGCTTTGGGCTATCTGTCTTGTGGCTCAAAAGAGGGGCTTGTGTTGGGGCGAAGTCTCATTTTTTCTTTTTACTCGCGTTGAATTGGTCATCAGTTTTCAATATTTAATATAGATCACATATAATAATACAATATTATTTTATTGTTCTGGCAACCTACATTCTGACGACATAAAGGAAACCAAATAATGAAGTTGTCCTACCTTAGCCTACTGACTGCTGGTATTTTAGCAGCGCCTGTCCTTGCTTCTAATCACGATGTTGGTCAACAATTTGATCTTGACCCTGCAAAAGCACCAGCACAAAATTTTGATCTATCTAAATGGAAAATTAACTTGCCTGAGTTAACGACCGAAGGATCTAGAAAAGGCAAAACGCTAGAAATCGGTAAGAAAGAATTGTCGAATGTAGAGACGCCTTACGTTCATCCTCAGTGGTTCTACACCGATGCCGAATCTGGCGCGATGGTATTTGTGGCTCCGAATACGGCACCAACGACACCAAACAGTAAAAACACGCGCAGTGAGCTAAGAGCGATGCTGGCAGACAGCTACTCGGCGCCGAGCAACAACTTCGCGATTTCAAGCCACAAGAATGCAGAAGAATTTGGTTCTATCGGTGGTCAAATGACGGCGACACTTTCTGTTGATCAGGTGAGTACCAGCGGTAGCTACAAAAAAACAGGCGCATTCTCGGTAGTGATTGGCCAAATTCATGGTTCAGACAATGAGCCTCTGAAAATTGTTTACCGTAAATTGCCAGAGCATGAGCATGGTTCGTTAACGTGGAACTATGAATTGAATCCACCGACAGAGATGAAAGATGCGAAGGATGAAAACGGAAAGAAACTTCGTAAAGACATTCGCCATGATGTATTTGGTCAATACAATCTGAAAAAAGGCAGCTCTGACCCTACTGATGGTATCAAGCTAGGTGAAGTGTTCTCATACGATGTGAATATCAAAGACAACATCATGCACTTAACATTTACTAAGAATCCAAACTCAGCCGATCCTATTGTGAAGACGTATGATGTTGATTTGGCTAAGGGTAAATATCAGGGTCATGATATCGACCTTGGTTATGGACAAGACTGGATGTACTTCAAAGCAGGCGCCTACAATCAATGCAACACTAAGAAGTCGAGCTCTGCCTGTGAATGGCGTGGTATGGAAGCGGGTGATTACACTCAAGCGAGCTTCTACCAGTTAGTGCTAAATCAATAACATGGCTGAATCAGCCACTATTTGAATAATATTTAACTGATTAACATCTATTCGAAAAAGACCTTCAACATGAAGGTCTTTTTTATGGAATCAGGAATAGTGTTGAGGTTTCAATATAGCGACAAATGCGAGAGCTTCTCAACATTGGAGCCTTAATTGGCAAGGGATCGGTTACTTTTTACCTTTATGTAAAAAGATACGGGAAAAAATAGATTTTTTTTACTTATTCCCTTGAAAACCAGTTTGCAGCCCTTATCTATGGTGCATACGAAAGCAAATTACATTTGCACTTAAATTTTGTGTATTAGGGTTGAATCCCTGATTACCGCCCCCCACATATGTGGGTATAGCAAAAAACTAATATAGATTATATTTCGGAGATAGCCTGATGGGTCGAATCATTGGTATTGATTTAGGTACTACTAACTCTTGTGTTGCTGTTTTAGACGGCGACAAACCACGCGTACTAGAAAATGCTGAAGGCGAACGCACAACAGCATCGGTAATCGCATACACTGACGGCGAGACGCTAGTTGGTCAACCTGCGAAACGTCAAGCAGTTACTAACCCTCAAAACACGCTATACGCAATTAAGCGTCTAATCGGTCGTCGTTTTGAAGATGAAGAAGTTCAACGCGATATCGAAATCATGCCTTTTAACATTGTTAAAGCTGATAACGGTGATGCATGGGTTGAAGCGCAAGGCCAAAAAATGGCTGCTCCTCAAGTATCTGCTGAAGTTCTTAAGAAAATGAAGAAAACAGCTGAAGACTTCCTAGGCGAAGAAGTAACTGGCGCAGTTGTTACTGTTCCTGCTTACTTCAACGATGCTCAACGTCAAGCAACGAAAGATGCTGGCCGTATCGCTGGTCTAGATGTTAAACGTATCATCAATGAACCAACTGCTGCTGCTCTGGCTTACGGCCTAGACAAGCAAGGTGGTGATCGCACTATCGCTGTATACGACCTTGGTGGTGGTACATTCGATATCTCTATCATCGAAATCGATGAAGTAGAAGGCGAGAAGACTTTCGAAGTTCTTTCAACTAACGGTGATACTCACCTTGGTGGTGAAGATTTCGATAACCGCATGATCAACTACCTAGTAGATGAGTTCAAGAAAGAGCAAGGTATCGACCTTAAAGCTGATCCACTAGCAATGCAGCGTGTTAAAGAAGCAGCAGAAAAAGCGAAAATCGAGCTTTCTTCTACTACTCAAACTGACGTAAACCTACCTTACGTTACTGCTGATGCGACTGGTCCTAAGCACATGAACATCAAAGTGACTCGTGCGAAGCTTGAGTCTCTAGTTGAAGACCTAGTTCAACGTTCTCTTGAGCCACTAAAAGTTGCTCTAGCAGATGCTGACCTATCTGTAGGCGAAATCACTGACGTTATCCTAGTTGGTGGTCAGACTCGTATGCCTATGGTTCAAGCTAAAGTAACTGAATTCTTCGGTAAAGAGCCACGTAAAGACGTGAACCCAGACGAAGCTGTTGCAATGGGTGCTGCTGTTCAAGGTGGTGTACTAGCTGGTGAAGTTAAAGACGTTCTTCTTCTAGACGTTACTCCTCTATCTTTCGGTATCGAAACGATGGGCGGCGTAATGACTAAGCTTATCGAGAAAAACACAACTATCCCTACTAAAGCGGATCAAGTGTTCTCTACAGCTGAAGACAACCAAAGCGCAGTAACTATCCACGTTCTTCAAGGTGAGCGTAAGCAAGCGACTTACAACAAGTCTCTTGGTCAGTTCAACCTAGAAGGTATCCAACCAGCACCACGTGGCATGCCACAAGTTGAAGTAACATTCGACCTAGATGCTGATGGTATCCTGAACGTATCTGCTAAAGATAAAGCGACAGGTAAAGAGCAGAAGATCACTATCCAAGCATCAGGCGGTTTGTCTGAGGAAGAGATCGAAGCAATGGTTCAAGAAGCAGAAGCTAACAAAGAAGCTGACAAGAAGTTCGAAGAGCTAGTAACTGCACGTAACCAAGCTGACCAAATGATTCACGGCACTAAGAAGCAAGTAGAAGAAGCTGGTGAAGCTCTACCTGCAGACGAGAAAGCTAAAATCGAAGCGGCTATCACGGCACTAGAAGAAGTTAAGTCTGGTAACGACAAAGAAGCTATCGACGCTAAAGTTCAAGAACTTATGCAAGCAGCTCAAAAGCTAATGGAAATTGCTCAACAGAAAGCTCAAGCTGAACAAGCTGGTGCTGACGCTGGTGAACAACCTAAGCAAGACGACGATGTGGTAGACGCAGAGTTTGAAGAAGTTAAAGACGACAAAAAATAATTTTTCGTCGCTATAACACGTGATTTCTGCGTCGAAGGTACTCACTTACACCTGTAAGCTCCGTGCCTTCTCCTTGAACTAACGTGTTTTAGCTTAGAAAAAATCGTTTTTCGATTTCTAAATATACGGGCGTCAGAGGTAACTCTCACGCCCGTAAATTTGTATTTAGACTTGTCGATCTAGATAATAGCTTTATTCGGCGTTTCAGCCGGCAGAACTTTTATCTAGATTGATACACAGACTATTGAAGTGATCATTCGGTAGTAGCAATTATTTTGGTGACCTAGAACATGTCAAAACGTGATTTTTACGAAGTATTAGGCGTAAGCCGCGATGCATCAGAGCGCGATATTAAAAAAGCGTACAAACGCTTAGCGATGAAATTCCACCCGGACCGTAACCAGGGTGACGAAACCGCAGCAGATAAGTTTAAAGAAGTAAAAGTAGCGTACGAGATCCTAACCGATTCTCAAAAGAAAGCAGCTTACGACCAATACGGTCACGCAGCCTTTGAACAAGGTGGCATGGGCGGCGGCGGCGGTTTCGGCGGCGGTGGCCAAGGTGACTTCGGCGATATCTTCGGTGACGTATTTGGCGACATCTTCGGCGGCGGTCGTCGTGGTGGCGGTCAACAGCGTGCACAACGCGGTTCAGATCTACGTTACAACATGGAACTTTCTCTAGAAGAAGCAGTTCGTGGCGTTTCTAAAGAGATTGAAGTTCCGACTCTTGTAGAGTGTGATACTTGTGACGGCAGCGGCGCGAAAGCGGGTTCTTCTGCACAAACGTGTGGCACTTGTCATGGCCACGGCCAAGTGCAAATGCGCCAAGGTTTCTTTGCGGTTCAACAGACTTGTCCTACTTGTAATGGTAAAGGCAAGATCATCAAAGACCCATGTAACTCATGTCATGGTCAAGGTCGCAAACAAAAAACGAAAACACTTAACGTTAAGATCCCTGCTGGTGTTGATACTGGCGATCGTATTCGTCTATCAGGCGAAGGCGAAGCGGGAGAGCAAGGCGCTCCAGCTGGCGACTTGTACGTACAAGTACACGTAAAAGAACACAATATCTTTGAGCGTGACGGCAACAACCTTTACTGTGAAGTACCAGTAAGCTTCTCTATGGCTGCTCTAGGTGGTGAAGTTGAAGTTCCAACACTGGATGGTCGTGTAAACCTTAAAGTGCCAGAAGAAACACAAACGGGCCGTATGTTCCGTATGCGTGGCAAAGGCGTGAAAGGCGTTCGTGGCGGCGGTGTGGGTGACCTAATTGTTAAGCTAGTGGTAGAAACACCAGTTAAGCTAAGCTCTCGTCAAAAAGAACTACTGCGTGAATTCGAAGAAACATGTTGTGGCGAAGCGGCAAGCAAGCACAAGCCAAAGTCTGAAGGTTTCTTCAGCGGCGTTAAAAACTTCTTCGATGACCTAACTAAGTAATCCCTTACTTAGCGACTTAGGTTGTTGATATCTTAAGTTATTGATACTTTAAATTTTTGATAACATTAGAAAAGCCTGCTCATGTAGCAGGCTTTTTTGTGTCTGTAGATTAGAGAACAGAAGTTTATCGAGGAAAGAACTGAGGTTGCACAGGTAAGCTCTAGTTTCCTTACGGGGTTATCTTGCTACTTCCAACACGCTTCTGGCTCTGAGATACCTGAATGATGCAACTCCAAAATATCGGTCGTTGAATCTAAGCAATCATCGTTTGTTTGTGGTGAAAGTGGCTCAGCCTGAATCGAATAGGTGGTGCTGCTAGCCGAAACTGCTAGCGTGTAGCGACTGGTATCCGTATCGCAAAACAAACATGTCCCTCCGGAAATAATACGATCAGCGGCCGATGCGTAGTTTCCCGTATACAGGGTCTCCATCTCCAGTTGAATCTTGGTCATGTCGGCCATTGCGGTGACTCGATGCGCTTTGATTACATGGTTTGTATAACTTGGATAGGCAATGGCACCGAGTATCCCCACGATGGCGATAGCGATCAATAATTCGATCAATGTCATTCCTTTAATGCTTAACTTGTTGTTGTTGCATATATTTCTTCGAATCATCGCGAGTAGTTTCCTTTCATAACTCTGTCTATTTTTCTTCGGTGGTAGCATCGGCGCAAGATTAAATATGGTTACGCATCAGATTACATAGGAATTTGGGAAATGACTCGCGGGTTTACTTTATTAGAGCTGTTAATAACGGTATCGGTTTTATCGATACTGATAGCGACGGCTGCCCCGAGTTTTAGTTCGGTGACTCAAACCGTCAAGATGCAGCGACTCGCGAGTGAGTTGAATGGTTTTTTAATTCAAGCTAAGTCGGAATCGGTGAAAAGGAATCAAGATCTTTGGGTACATTTCTCTATGGATAAAAATGAAGAGCAATCTACAGGGGAGTGGAGTCTGCTGTTGAAGCCGACCGAAGATCTCTCTGGCGAAACGCTGGTGATGCTATCGGGGCAACCGTTTCGAGATGTCTCGTTTTCTCATAACTACACAGGTGCAAGAATTAGTTTTGAGAGTGTTAGAGGACGGCCAGCTAGGGGAACGATTTATCTTTCTCCAAACACAGCGTCCACAGACCGATTGTTGGTTAAATTATCCAGCCCCCCAGGGCGAATTAAGGTGTGTGGTGAGTCGAGTGCGCAGTATGGCTATTATGCGTGTTAAGCCGATAGTAGCAGCGCCGAGCAAGCAACAAGGCACATCATTGATTGAGTTAATGGTGGCGTCCGTTATTGGCGTATTCGCGATTTCGATTATCGGGAGTGTGTTCATCACCGGGCAGCGAATTGCCAAAGATAAGGGTATTGAATTATTACTGCTGCAAAACCTAACCAGTACCATGCAGGTGATGAAAGAAGATATTCAACGAGCGGGCTACGATGGATCTAATGGTTATTCAATCAAGTTATCTGGCGCGAGTGACACCATTCAAGTCAGTGGCGGTGTGGCGGTGGGTTTTGTTTATTTCCGAGAAGGGTCGAGTAGCGATAAAGATCATCGACATATCGTTTACCGCAAGGATGGGACTCGGCTACAAATATGTGAAAAAGGTACGCTTGTTGGCGAGGAGCTTCTTTCTTTCAATGAAGTCACCGGATGTTATTCGCTGTTTGATGACAGCCTGATCGAGGTGGACGCATTTAGCGTTGATGCTCATCTATTAGAGCAGAACTCTATTAAGACCACGTTCACTGATATCAATATCACAGCTTCAATTCCAACCGCAGGTGTTTCCAAATCGCTTTCGGTCTCCGTAAAGCAAAGGAACTGGCAATGATGATATTTAAAAAGCAGCGCGGTGTGGTGACCTTGTTGGTAACATCGGTTCTTTTAGTTGGAGCTTTGGTGGTGACGCTAGGTACGTATCGCAGTGTTTTCCATCAAATTAAAGTCGCACAGAATGAAGTGCAGGGCAGACAAGAACATTGGCGCTCGGAAGGGGGCTTAGAGTGTACCTACTCCTACTTACTTGAATTAGACAAGACAATTACTGATATCAAAGACGCGAGTGTTCGTCCTGAAGATTTTTTTGATTGGTGTTCTCCTTACGAAAATAAACCGCAGATCGAAATCTCGGATAGTGCGATTTCTAGCGCTTACATCGTAGCGTCATCCTCAAACGCACAGTTTCTTTTTAAGACAATAAGAGAAAGATCTCAGTTCGGCAGTGGGGCGATTCAGTCGACGGGGCCTATTGAGCTGATTGGTACTTTAAGCTTGAAGCCGACAGCAAAAGAAGACCCAATCAGCGGCAATGAATATGAGTGCGTCAGCGTCTCTTTTGCTGATCTATTCACCTATCAATATGACACAACACATAGTAATTCAGGGCAGTCATTGGGGTTAGAGGTGCTAGATCCTAGTGTTGATGGTCCATTTTCTGGCTTTGATGGTATATGTCATAGTGACTATAAAACGGCGATCCCGAAAGGTACTTCCGGTAGTACTCATTCGATTTATGCCCCCGATTATTATCAAGGCACGAATCCAGCGCCTTTCCAAAAAGACTTTAATCCTGATCCCAATATGAATCCCTTTTACACCTTTTTTGGTGTCGCTAAAACCGATCAAAATATTGTCGACCTATCACAAGATACGGATTTGTTTAAGCATGTTCAGTTATTGAATGCGACTGAGTGCGGCACAGAGATCATGGACCACTTTACGGCCGGGCAAACTAAGGGGTTGTGGATTGAAGGCAATTGTCATATTAATGCTGCGGTTGCGGCCACAATCAATTCATCACAGCTTTTGGTTGTGCAAGATGGTGTGTTGGCACTGAATGGAGCCATGGCTTACAACGGAGTGATTTATCATTTGGTCGATTATCAAAAGAGCCATGTAAAAAATCGAGTCGATGGTTTCTGGAATTCGCTCGCTGCTA
The DNA here is from genome assembly GCA_023206055.1 of Vibrio cyclitrophicus. Lineage (NCBI taxonomy): Bacteria > Pseudomonadati > Pseudomonadota > Gammaproteobacteria > Vibrionales > Vibrionaceae > Vibrio > Vibrio cyclitrophicus. The sequence continues at coordinate 873,477 of CP065366.1, forward strand.
ATAACGTATTTGCGCCTTTTATCAAAGACATTGGTGACGCCAGTGTCGTTAAAAAAAGTGTAGGGATTCAGTTTGCATCTGGTTTGCCTTCTGGTGGCCTTATTTTTGACTCACCTGCTGGTGTGACGACTATTGTTGGTGACATGGACTTAGATTTTCGTGCGGATTCTAATCCGATTGATCCGCCTTCAACTTATCAGTGGAAGCGAGGTTCATGGAATGATTTCTAAGAACTCAGGTTTTAGCTTGATAGAGGTTCTTATCTCTTTCCTGTTGATTGGAGTTGCTTCACTAGGGTTGGTTAAATTGCAGGTGTATGCTGAACAAAAATCGGATTTTGCGATCCACAGCGTAGAGGCGCTGCATTTTGCTGAAAGGCAGATGGAGTATTATCGAACTCGGGCGTCTAGTGTGAGTGGGGCGGTCGGGCTCATTCCTTTTTCGGAACTAAATGAGGCGAACCATTGTCTCAACATAGCAAGTTCAGATCCTTTATCCGGTTTGTCGGGTTCTGCCTATGCAATGACCTGTGAGGTGACTAATGCAGGCGGTGCTTTGTCTGGTGCTCTGAAAAACATTACTGTCACAATTGCATGGCAAGATCGAATGAACCACGCACAAAGTATTTACCTCGAAACTATGCTCTCCAAGTACAGTGAGTTTGATTGACTCTCAAGTAAACGTTTACTGTATGCCAAGGCTCATGCCACTCCTTTTACTGATAATTTTCACTTCTCGGACATTGTTTGCGTGCTAGTTAAAACTCTGTATATGGAATGGTGTTTTTTGTGTTTTTATATTGTTGTGGTTGTATGGTATTTTTGCAAAATATGTCTCCATTTATGGAAAATTAGGTGGAATCTTGTGCTTTTTGATAGCGACTTTAATAGAATATGTGCTGCACCAATAGGCCATGGTCCAAACTTATATTAGGCCTAAACAAAACAACATCACATATGGAGTTACCATGAGTAACCAAGCCGTAAAAAAAGCACCATCGACTGAGAAGATCAGTGGGATGGACCGCTTTCTAAACTTCATTGAACGCGCCGGCAACAAAATTCCAGACCCAGCAATCCTGTTCTTCTGGGCTCTAGTTATTGTATGGGTAGCATCTGCACTTTTATCGAATCTTTCATTCGACTTAATCAACCCTCAAACGGGTGCTGCTCTTGAAGTAAACAACCTACTAACTGGTGAAGCGCTTGCTAGCTTCCTAGCGAATATGGTTACCACGTTCACAGGCTTCGCACCGTTAGGCATCGTACTTGTTGCTATGCTAGGTGTTGGCGTTGCTGACTCTTCAGGCTTCATTACGACTGGCCTTAAGAAGATGCTTAACTTCACGCCAGCTAAACTACTAACGCCAATGCTAATCTTGGTTGCTATCGTGTCTCACACAGCAGCTGATGCAGGTTACGTTCTAGTAATTCCTCTTGGCGGTATCATCTTCCACGCTGCGGGTCGTCACCCTCTAGCAGGTATTGCAGCAGCGTTTGCGGGTGTATCAGGTGGTTTCTCAGCAAACTTCATTCCTTCAGGTATTGATCCGCTACTAGCAGGTTTCACTCAAACAGCGGCAAACGTTCTTGACCCTGCATACGTGGTTAACCCTCTAGCGAACATCTTCTTTACTGGTCTATCTTCAGTTCTAATCGTTGCTATCGGTTGGTACGTAACAGAGAAAGTTATCGAGCCTCGTCTTGCTAACACTCCTGTTGATGAAGATGCAGAACAAGCACCTGATCTAGGTACGTTCACGGCGATTGAATCTAAAGCATTCAAATTTGCTGGTTGGGCAATGGTTGCGGGTATTGGTCTGCTTATCGCAGCTTTGGTTCCTGAAAACTCAGCACTTCGTTCGCCTGAAGGTGAGCTAACAGCGTTCTCAGCACCAGTGATGAAGTCTATCGTTCCTCTGATCTTCATCCTGTTTATTATCCCGGGTATCGTCTACGGCCGTGTAGCGGGTACTTTCAAGAATAGTAATGATGTTATCAAAGCAATGTCTGAGACTATGGCAACGATGGGCGCATACATTGTAATGTCGTTCTTCTGTGCTCAGTTCCTATCTGCATTTGCTCAATCAAACATCGGTACTATGCTGGCACTTTACGGTGCTGAAGGTTTGAAAGCGATGGACCTTCCAGGTGAAGCAACGGTTGTTGGTATGATTCTACTAACGGCTGCAGTTAACCTTCTTGTTGGTTCAGCTTCTGCTAAGTGGGCACTGATTGGTCCTATCCTAGTTCCTATGCTAATGGTTGTGGGTATCTCTCCAGAGCTATCTCAAGCGGCTTACCGTGTAGGCGATTCAGTGTCTAACATCATCTCTCCACTAATGGTGTTCTTCCCACTGGTTGTTGTTTACTGTCAACGTTACGTTAAGTCGACAGGTATCGGTACTCTAGCTTCTCTAATGATGCCATTCTCGATTGCTATGCTAATCGGTTGGTCTATCTTCTTGCTAGCTTACTGGGCTCTTGGTATCCCACTAGGTATCCAAGCACCTTACACTTACACAATGTAAGATTGAACTAAGCAAAATTAAGCTTTATTCATTACTAAGCCCGCACCGAAATGTGCGGGCTTTTTTCGCTATTTTTTCCTGTTTTTTCATCTCCAAAATTTTTTATATCCAAAACTTTTTATATTCAAAATAAAGGCACTCAGCTTATACTCCGGATTACGGCTAATTGTTGGCCGGTAAAATTAGGAAATCCAATCCACATGAAAATTCTGCTTTTAGTAGGGTTAATTGTTTTAAATGGTCTGTTTGCCATGTCAGAGATTGCACTGGTAGCAGCAAAGAATAGTCGGCTGAAACGCTTAGCCGAAAAACATCGCTCCGCTCAGGTTGCTCTTGAGCTCAAAGAAAATCCAACCCGCTTCCTCTCTACAATCCAAATCGGTATCACGGTAATCGGCCTGCTCAGCGGTATTGTGGGTGAGGCGACGCTATCGGCTCCATTGGCCGTTCAACTGGAACTGTGGGGGGTAGATCCAACACGAGCGAACATCTTATCTACTGCGGTTGTGGTGGTGGGTATTACTTACTTCGCGATTGTTGTCGGTGAACTTGTACCAAAGCGTTTCGCTCAATCTCAAGCTGAAAACATCGCTGTGTTAGTAGCGCTACCTATCTTCTGGTTATCTAAAATCGCGACGCCATTTGTGTTTGCGCTATCGGCCTCAACCGAAGGCATTCTTAAGCTGATGGGACGTGGCGGTGAAGAAGACAGTGTGACTGAAGATGATATTCATGCCCTCGTGAAAGAAGGCTCTGAGTCTGGTGTGATAGAGCGTGGTGAGCAAGAGATGATTCGTAATATCTTGCAGCTTGATGACCGCCTTGTAAGCTCATTGATGACTCCTCGTAGAGACATCGATTTTCTTGATATCGACCAGCCTGTGGAGAACATCTTTAAGCAATTGCGTTCATCAAAGCACAGTGTGTTTCCATTGTGCCAAGATCACTTGAATAAAGTGGTCGGTACGGTGTCAGCCAAAGCCTTGCTGAATCAGGCGGGCAATCTAAGCATTCAAGTGATCATGGGTTTATCTAAATCTCCGATCTACGTGCCTGAATCGATGAAGGCATTGCGTCTACTTGGCTACTTTAAAGAGTCGGGCACTGAGATGGCATTCATTGTCGACGAGTATGGCGATGTTCAAGGCCTTGTGACTCATTACGATATTCTTGAGGCGATAGCTGGCGAGCTATCGAATAACCCGAACGATCTTTGGACCGAGCAAGTGGAAGACGGTTTGCTGGTGGATGGATTGATTCCGATCAGTGAACTGAAAAACCGTTTAGAGCTATCTGATTTTGAGGGCGAAAGCGAGAGCTTCCAAACGCTGAATGGCCTTGTGACGTGGTTAATAGGGCGTTTACCGGATGCAGGCGAAGTTGTTCAATACCAACAGTGGCAGTTTGAAATTATCTCTGTTGAGAACAATCGAATTGTGAGTGTTAAAGCGACGAAAATCGTTAACGATGTCGTTGAAGCTGTAAGCTAAATAGAGAGTTAATCGTCTAGATGGTGGCTATTGTTCAATATCTCTTTGTTGTTCATAGCCACCAAGATTAGGTATGCTTCACCGCATACCTATTTTCGTTTTTATCCTTTGTTTCTGGAGTTCCCTTTGTCAGACCATCAATTCACCCCTCAAGATGAAATCTTCATGCGACGTGCCATTGAGGTAGCCAAGCAAGCTGAGAATGAGGGAGAGGTTCCCGTGGGCGCCGTGTTGGTGAAAGATGGAGAGATTATCTCTGAAGGATGGAACCGTTCGATTGGCAGCCACGATGCTACGGCACACGCAGAAATTGAAACCTTGCGTAAAGCAGGGCAAGCTCTGGAAAATTACCGACTGCTCGATACCACCCTATACGTCACGCTAGAACCATGCCCTATGTGTGCCGGTGCTTTGTTACACAGTAGAGTAAAGCGCATTGTCTTTGGTGCGCCTGACTTAAAAGCGGGTGCGGCGGGTACGGTATTGAATCTCTTTGAAAGCCAAGCCTCATACCACTATGCCGACGTTGAACATGGCTTGTTAGAGGAAGAGTGCCGTGAACAATTGCAGGCGTTTTTCAAGCGTCGTAGGAAAGAGATAAAAGAGAAGCGAAAGCAAGAACGTCTGTTGGAAGAGCAGCGTTTAGAAGTAGAGATGAAGGCTAGCAACAAAAAATAGCAGCGTGCTTTTGGCACTCTCAATCGCAAGAGTGCCCAGCAAAGTGACTTGGTAATTACATTTACTCAGCAATCATCTGCATGAAAGCGCGATTGCGCCAAATGATCTTCTTCTTATTATTTGAAAGCATACGCTTACGACGGTTTGCAGCAACGGTCTTATCAAGGCGCTTCGATTTCAGTTTCTTCATCATTTCAATGATTTCCTATTTGTCGTCTGACTTTGTAGTTTGGACTAACGATTTAATTATAGTGTTATTCGTTTATTTGGCCTGTCGCACGCTTGGCTTAAATAGAAGAGCAGTTCTAGTCTAAAGCCAGCATCGCAGTGCAACAGAGCATAATCTTGATTGTGGTGTGCCGTTATAAGGTTCGATTGTTACTGCAATATGACACATCGAGTTTCACGGCTTTTTGTCGAGCTTATTCTTTTGCGCGCAATTACAAAAAGCACAATAAAAAAGAGCAATGCTTAATGGCATTGCTCTTTTAGTATCTACTGCGAAGGTTCCGAACTGCTTACTGTCGATTCAGCAGCACTAATGCTTGATTCAGCACCAGAAGTCTCTAGAGGTGGGATGACAATCAACCCTTCAAGACTCTCTTCTTGTTCTTTATTACGCTTATTTACATGGCCGATGATGCTTTGGTAATAACGTCGAATGTTTTCAACGTAGTTTCTCGCTTCATCACCACGTGCATACCCGTATCGAGTTTGGCTGTAGTATTTCTTCTGCCTCAATAGAGGCAATCGGTCTTTTACATCACCCCAAGCGTCAGGATCGCCACCCTGTGCTTTGGTTAAGCGGCGAGCATCCATCATGTGTCCGTAACCTACGTTGTATGAGGCTAGGGCAAACCAGATCTTCTCGTGTTCAGTGATGGAATCTGGTACTCGATTAACGATACGACGCAGGTACTCAACACCGCCTTGTACCGACTGTTTCGGGTCGAGACGGTTGGTTACCCCAACACTCTTCGCGGTGGGTAGTGTCAACATCATCATGCCACGAACACCTGTTGGTGAGCGTGCAACAGGGTTCCAGTGTGATTCTTGGTAGGCCAAAGCGGCAATCAAGCGCCAATCAAACTCTTGAGAGTACTTTTGAAATAGCGGTGACCATTTTGGTAGCTTGCTGTCCAGTGCGCGGATAAAGGCGCGAGTATCAACGTAGTCAAAAGTACCGATGTGGCCGATGTATTTCTCTTCCAGTGAAGCCAGTTCACCAGACTGTTTTAGGTTACCGAAGAACTCAATCAACAGAGCATAAAGGCTTTCATCTTCAGACTTCTGCAAATACCAAGAGATAGGTTGGTCTTCTGTCAGTTCAAAAGCCAAAGCTACGTCTGGGTATAAACGTTGTGCCAGTGACAGTTCAATTGAGTCAGCCACAGTGAATAAGCGCTCGCCAGTCGATACTTCTTTTAGCAGGTCGTTGATATCAGCATTGCCGACGGCGTCGTAGATGAAGTCATCGTGTGTTTTCTGCAGCTGTTTTAGTGTTGGCTCAAAGTGTGAGTCTTTCACTACAACCAAAGATGGCGTTAATGTGTCAGTAGACGCCGCCTCTTCTGATTCAGTTTGTGCTTTAACAAAGCCAGCCTGACGCTCATTCTCGAAATTGATCAGTTGTTCAAGGTTTCTTGGTCGCCACTGGCCTTTTTTGTAAACGACCTGTTGGCTTACATAGTAATAAGCAGGCGCGGCGCGATAAGCGCGCGTCAGTTTGTTGTTTTGCGTTAAGCCAGTCGCGATAAGATCGATCTCGCCTTTCTGCAGTGCAGGGAACAAGCCAGACAAACGGTAAGCGGGTTTGACCTCAAGCTTTACACCAAGCTCCTGCGCAAATTCACGAGCTAATTCGTAATCTAAGCCAGCAGGGCCATCAGGACCGATGTAATAAGATAGTTGGTTGTTAAGGGTGCCGACACGAAGAACGCCGCGATCTCGTATCTGCTCAAGGACACTTTTAGGTTCAGATTCAATCTGGCATCCCGCTAGCCCAACCAGAGCGATAACGAGCAGAATGAATTTAGACGAAAAGATGAGCGTAAATTTAGGCATCAAAATGAAATCTCGAAAAGTGGAAGCCCCTTTATACCAAACCCCGCAAGGCTGGCAAAGCAGGTTTAATTAAACAGTTGTAAAAGTGGTGATAAATGCAGCAAAAGTACCATTTACGCAGAAAGATAAAAAAAATAACGCAAACGGTTGCTTTTGGTGTTACGTCACAAAAAGAAATGCTTTATAATGCGCTCGCATTGAAGAGGTGGAATCGGCATAGGTTTGGTAACCTTCGGGAATAGCTTCGAAGAAAACAGTTAGGTTGTTCCTATAACCCACTGAATTTATTCCAATACTACCTTAATCAACTGCATAAGAGACGTAAGCACATGAGAATTTTGCGTGGCTCCCCAGCTCTATCTGAGTTTCGTGTTAACAAGCTTTTAGAGCTTTGTCGTGAATTAAGCTTACCTGTAACAGGTATTTACGCTGAGTTTGCCCACTTTGCTGATCTAACGGCAGACCTAGATGAGTCTGAAGTTGAGAAGCTAGAAAAGCTACTGACTTACGGTCCAACGATTGAAGAGCATGAATCTGAAGGTTTACTGCTGCTTGCAACGCCACGTCCAGGCACTATCTCGCCTTGGTCATCAAAATCAACAGATATCGCACACAACTGCGGACTGGCTAAAGTGTCACGTCTAGAGCGCGGTACTGCTTTCTACATTGAAACCTCTACTGAACTTTCTGAGCTTCAACTTGTTGAGCTGAAAGCAATTCTGCACGACCGTATGATGGAAGTGGTTTTCACTGACTTCGAATCGGCAGCAGCACTATTTACCGTTGCTGAGCCTGCTCCTTATGCGGAAGTTGACCTATTAACTGGTGGACGTAAAGCGCTTGAACAAGCAAACGTTACCCTAGGTCTTGCACTTGCAGAAGATGAAATTGATTACCTTCTTGAAAGCTTCACTGAAAAGCTAGGTCGTAACCCGACTGACATCGAGCTAATGATGTTTGCACAAGCGAACTCAGAGCACTGTCGTCACAAGATCTTTAACGCTGATTGGACTATCGATGGCGTTAAGCAAGAAAAATCATTGTTCAAGATGATTAAGAACACCTTTGAAACGACACCAGAACACGTTCTGTCTGCTTATAAAGATAACGCAGCGGTAATGACAGGTTCTGAAGTAGGTCGTTTCTTCCCTGATCCAGAAACTCGCCAGTACAACTACCACCAAGAGAAAACACACATCTTGATGAAAGTTGAAACGCACAACCACCCAACAGCAATCTCTCCATGGCCGGGCGCATCAACAGGTTCAGGCGGCGAAATCCGTGATGAAGGCGCAACGGGTATTGGTGGTAAGCCAAAAGCGGGTCTGGTTGCTTTCTCTGTATCTAACCTTAAGATCCCGAACTTCGTTCAACCTTGGGAAACCGACTTTGGTAAGCCGAGCCGTATCGTTACTGCTCTGGATATCATGCTTGAAGGCCCTCTTGGTGGCGCAGCATTCAACAACGAATTTGGTCGTCCAAACCTATTAGGTTACTTCCGTACTTACGAAGAGAAAGTAAACTCTCACGCAGGTGAAGAAGTACGTGGTTACCACAAGCCAATCATGCTGGCTGGTGGTCTAGGTAACATTCGTGATGATCATGTTCAGAAGAAAGAGATCCCAGTAGGTGCAAGCCTAATCGTTCTTGGCGGTCCAGCAATGAACATTGGCCTTGGTGGCGGTGCTGCATCTTCAATGGATTCTGGTTCTTCTTCTGAAGACTTAGATTTTGCTTCTGTACAGCGTGAAAACCCAGAGATGGAACGTCGTTGTCAGGAAGTTATCGACCGTTGTTGGCAGCTTGGTGATGCGAACCCAATCGCATTTATCCACGATGTGGGCGCGGGCGGTATCTCGAATGCTCTTCCTGAGCTAGTCGACGATGGCGAGCGTGGCGGTATCTTTAATTTACGTGACGTGCCAAACGATGAGCCGGGCATGAGCCCACTTGAGATCTGGTGTAACGAATCTCAAGAGCGTTACGTAATGGCAGTTGCTGATAAAGACATGGCAACATTCGACGCGATTTGTAAGCGTGAGCGTGCTCCATACGCGGTAGTTGGTAAAGCAACAGAAGAACGTGATCTTAAATTAGAAGATTCTCACTTCGACAATACGCCAATCGACATGCCGATGGACATCCTATTAGGTAAAACGCCTAAGATGCACCGTGACGCGAAGACGTTAAAAGCGAACAACCCTGCGATTGACCGTTCTGGTATTGAACTAAACGAAGCGGTTGACCGTATTCTTCGCCTACCAACAGTGGCAGAGAAAACATTCCTTATCACTATCGGTGATCGCTCGGTAACAGGCCTTGTCGCTCGTGACCAAATGGTTGGCCCATGGCAGGTTCCAGTTGCTAACTGCGCAGTAACTGCAGCAAGTTACGACTCTTACCACGGTGAGGCAATGTCTCTTGGTGAGCGTACGCCAGTAGCACTACTAGATTTCGGCGCGTCAGCTCGTCTAGCGGTTGGTGAAGCAATCACTAACATCGCAGCAACCAACATCGGCGATATCAAGCACATTAAATTGTCAGCTAACTGGATGTCTCCAGCAGGTCACCCTGGTGAAGATGCTGGTCTTTACGAAGCGGTTAAAGCGGTTGGTGAAGAGTTATGTCCGGCACTGGGTCTTACTATCCCAGTAGGTAAAGACTCAATGTCGATGAAGACTAAGTGGGAAGAGAACGGCGAGCAAAAAGAAGTCACTTCTCCGCTGTCTCTTGTTATCACTGCGTTTGCACGTGTTGAAGATGTTCGTAAGACGATTACTCCTCAATTACGTACAGACAAAGGTAATACAAGCCTAGTTCTTATCGATTTAGGTAACGGCCAAAATCGTATGGGTGCGACAGCACTTGCACAGGTTTACAAGCAGCTTGGTGACAAGCCAGCAGACGTAGACAACGCAGCGCAACTAAAAGGTTTCTACGAAGGCGTTCAAGCACTTGTAGCGAACGACCAAGTTGTCGCTTACCACGATAAAGGTGACGGTGGTCTATTCGTAACGCTAGCAGAAATGGCGTTCGCAGGTCACTGTGGTGTTAACGCTGATATTGCAGCATTAGGCGAAGATACGCTTGCGTCACTATTCAACGAAGAATTGGGTGCAGTAATCCAAGTACGTAACGATGACCTAGATGCGGTACTTGCTACTCTTGCAGCAAATGGCCTAGAAACGTGTTCACATGTCATTGGTTCTGTTGAAGCGTCTGATGAGCTAGTGATTAAGTCTGGTGAGTCTGTAGTAATTGAACGTAACCGTACTGAATTACGTACTATCTGGGCTGAAACTACGCACAAGATGCAAGGTCTACGTGATAACCCAATCTGTGCAGACCAAGAGCACGAAGCGAAGAAAGACAACTCAGATCCAGGTCTGAACGTGAAACTAAGCTTTGACGTAAACGAAGATATTGCAGCGCCATTCATTAACACGGGCGCTAAGCCTAAGATGGCGATTCTACGTGAGCAGGGTGTTAACTCTCACGTTGAAATGGCAGCAGCATTCGACCGTGCAGGCTTCGAAGCGACTGATATTCACATGAGCGACATCCTAACGGGTCAAGCAGTTCTAGAAGAGTACAACGGCCTTGTGGCTTGTGGTGGCTTCTCTTACGGTGATGTACTAGGCGCTGGTGAAGGTTGGGCTAAATCGGTTCTATTTAACGACTCGACTCGTGATCAATTTGAAAACTTCTTCAAACGTGAAGATACCTTCTCTCTAGGTGTGTGTAACGGTTGTCAGATGTTGTCTAACCTACGTGAACTTATTCCGGGTGCAGAGTACTGGCCACGTTTCGTTCGTAACGAATCTGAGCGTTTTGAAGCTCGTTTCAGCCTAGTTGAAGTTCAGAAGTCTGATTCTGTGTTCTTCAACGGTATGGAAGGTTCTCGTATGCCAATCGCTGTTTCTCACGGTGAAGGTCGCGTAGAAGTACGTGATAACGACCACCTAAACGCGATTGAAAACTCAGGTACGGTTGCTCTACGTTACGTTGATAACAACGGTAACCAAACGCAGCAATACCCGAATAACCCGAATGGTTCGCCAAACGCTATCACTGGTTTAACAACGACTGACGGCCGCGTGACTATCATGATGCCTCACCCAGAGCGTGTATTCCGCACGGTTGCAAACTCTTGGTCTCCAGAAGGTTGGGGCGAGAATGGTGCTTGGATGCGTATGTTCCAAAACGCACGTAAGAATGTGGGTTAATCTGGTTCTTTAGACTGATATTTTTAACTAAATGAGAAAAGCGCAGATCGAAAGGTCTGCGCTTTTTTTTTCTCAAAATTTAGGAACCAGGGCGAAGAAATTAACGTTTGCAGTTTGCTGTTCTAAAAATCTCCACTACGCTAATTGTTATGGAATCAATTTGTTAGGTCGTAAATCCTGTATGTGTGCAGATCTGGCTATGCAAAAAATGAATCAATCATCGTGGCATAAGAGGGAACTATGAAAACAACAATCACAAAAGCAGTTGCAGTGGCAGCGATTGTCATGTCGTTAGCTGGGTGTGTGGGTAGTAACGCGGTTACTGGGAAATTAATGAAGTTCAACGTTGAGGTAGTAGATAACCGTTACGCTCGTGCGGGCGTCAACTTCCTACTTGCTCCTGTTTACGCACTAACCACCGCAGCCGATTATATTGTATTTAACTCAATTGAATTCTGGGCGGGTAAAAACCCACTGACTGGCGCACCTCATATCTTTGATAGCAAAGTCGATACCATGATTGATGTGAACGACAGCCTAGACGATTCACTAAAAGAAGCCCCACTTGGTTTCAACAATCGTCAGATTGAATGGGGTGAGATGCAACAGATCGATGAGAACACCATTCAAATGGACATCACCTATAATGATGGCCAAAAAGCTGTTCTGACGGGCGTTCGAGATGGCGATAAGGTCAGCTACTATATGGATGGTACGTTAGTATCAGAAACCTCTATTCAGGCGCTTGAACAGCTAGCCGCAGAGAAAGCATAACCCAAACTGATCTGCCTATATAAAAGAAAAGCCGTTGGATTTAACCCCAACGGCTTCGTATTTTCTAGCATCTAGCATCTAGCATCTAGCGCTTAGATTAGTTGTTGCTGTGTAGCTCGCTGTTCAGTTCAACAGCAGACTTGTTCGCTAGACATTCAATTTGGCCAGTGATTGAGTTACGACGGAACAGAAGGTCAGAAACGCCAGCTAGATCGCGCGCTTTAATAATTTCTACTTCGTTGCCTTCTTTATCTAGCATGCGAACCTTAGTACCCGCAGTCACGTAAAGACCAGACTCAACCGTACAACGGTCGCCCATTGGGAAGCCAAGACCTGCATTTGCACCTAGTAGACAGTTTTCGCCGATAGAGATAACCATAGTACCGCCACCTGACAGAGTACCCATGATAGAAGCGCCGCCGCCGATATCAGAACCGTTACCCACAACAACACCCGCAGAGATACGACCTTCAACCATGCTTACGCCAGTAGTACCCGCATTGAAGTTGATGAAACCTTCGTGCATTACTGTTGTGCCTTCGCCTACGTGTGCGCCAAGACGAACACGAGAAGTATCAGCAATACGAATACCTGTTGGTACCACGTAATCCACCATTTTAGGGAACTTGTCTACGCAATCTACAGATAGAGCACGACCGGCTAGGCGAGCTTCGATTTGACGCTCAGCCAGTTCAGGAAGATCGATTGGGCCTTCGTTAGTCCATGCGATGTTGTGCAGTAGACCGAAGATACCGTCTAGTACTGTACCGTGTGGTTGAACTAGGCGGTTAGAGATAAGTTGTAGCTTAAGGAAGCCTTCAGCAACAGATGCTGGCTTCTCGTCAGTCGCAAGAACAACAAGAACAAGAGGTTGCTCAGATGCTGCTGCTTTTTCTGCGAAAGATGCGTTAGCTGCATCATCGTTTGCTGCGAATGCTTTCGCTAGTTCTGCGCTTTGTGCAGCAGAGATTTCGATAGCTTGGTTGCCTTCAGAGTAACCTGATACTTCTGCCACAGCCGCTACAAGAGCGTCGCTTGGGTTTAGAAGTGGGTTAGGGAAGAACGCTTCAATGATTTTATTGTCGCGGTTTTTGGTTGCCGTACCGAAGGCTAGTGAAAAGTAAGCCATGTTGAATCTCCATGTGTTGAGTCTTGATTTTGCTATTCCAAAACAACGGCTCGAATAACAAGCGCTGCCGTTAGCAAAGTTAATTTAATTGCGTTCATCATAAAGAGAGCGCCCTCGTTATGAAAGGGCGCATCGGGATAAAGTCTGTAAAATGATATTGCTTGTCTTTTTAGCGATAGTTTTTACTTTCCGGATATTACTCCGTGGGTATCATGTCACTGTGCTTACATTAGTCACTTAGTACAACTTCGTTTTCATTTTCGACACTCTTTAGAGCTATCTATTTTGTTCGCAGTATCAATAGAGCTAGTCACATTTTCTTTATAAATTTATGTTTATTATCAGGATTAATCGAATTATGTTGATTAATCGCTTGTGCTTAAAGTTAGGGTAAATACTCAGATTATCAGCGGTGTAATTAAGAGAGTGATCACTAAAAACCTTCAATATATAAGTATATTTCCAGCCATAACGACATTAAAACGATTAATAAAGGATCTTCTATGAATTTTACTAAGTCTTTATTGGTGCTCTCTATCGGTGTAGCAATGGTTGGCTGTGGTTCGGACAATGACGACATCACGGTGACGTGTGACACCGCGGACCCTTGTACCAAATTTACTGTTTTGCATACTAACGATAACCATGGCCGCTTCTGGGAGAACAGTAAGGGTGAGTATGGGATGGCGGCTCGTAAGACGCTGATTGATAGTATTCGTGCAGAAGTGACTCAAAATGGTGGTGAGACGATACTACTGTCCGGTGGCGACATTAATACTGGTGTGCCAGAGTCTGATATGCAGGATGCGGTACCAGATTTTGTAGGTATGAATCTTCTTGGTTACGACGCGATGGCATTAGGTAATCACGAGTTCGACAATAGCTTGGATGTGTTAGATATGCAGGCGGAATTGGCCGACTTCCCGATGCTAGCGGCTAATATTTATATCAAAGATGGAGACACAGTTACTGATGAACGCCTTTTCTCTCCATATAAAGTATTCACCATCAATGGCTTAAAGGTTGCGGTTATTGGCCTGACAACTAAAGATACGGCGAAATTAGTTAACCCTGACAACGTCGCGACGATTCACTTTGCCGACCCGCAAGTCGAAATCAAAAAAGCCATAAAAGAAATTGAGGCCAATGAAACGGTTGATTTGATTTTTGCTACGACTCATATGGGGCACTACGCAGATGGTCAGCATGGTAGTGAAGCGCCTGGCGATGTGTTGCTTGCTCGCTCTCTAGAAGAAGGTCAGTTAGATGCCATTATTGGCGGGCACTCTCAAAATCCTGTTTGTATGGAAGGCAATGAATATGCTGATTTCAATCCGGGAGATGACTGCAAGCCGGATCAGCAAAATGGTACCTACATCATGCAAGCTCACGAATGGGGCAAATATGTAGGTAGAGCTGATTTTGAGTTTTACGATGGAAAGCTGCATTTAGCGAAGTACGACCTGATACCTGTGAACTTAAAAGAGAAGGATGAAAATGGTGATTACCAATTTATCCAATCTGAAATTGAACCTAATTCAACAGTAATTGCTACTCTTTCCGCGTATCAGCAGCAGGGACAAGAGTTGTTAGATGTCATTATCTCTAAAACCGATGCGAAGCTTGAAGGTGACCGTAATGTGGTTCGTTCTGAGCAAACTAACCTTGGTCATTTGTTAGGGGAAGCTTATCGCACTTATAAGTTAGTTAATGCTGATTTTGGTGTGATGAACTCTGGTGGTGTTCGTGACTCAATTGCGGCGGGCGACATAGCTTATCGTGATGTACTTACAGTTCAACCTTTCGGAAACTTCGTGACTAAAGCAACGATGACAGGGGCTGAGGTTAAAGCATATTTAGACGTTGTTGCGACGATGACTGCAGGATCTGGCGCTTATGCCCAGCTCGACAATATTAGCTTAACCGTCGACTGTGATTTGAGTGATGTGACCATTCGAGATATCAATGGCAAAGGCTTTGACTTAGCGGACACCTACACGTTCTCTGTTATCAGTTTCAGTGCGGCTGGTGGTGATGACTACCCAGTAATTGATGTTGAGTCGACGCAGTTGACGGATGCCGCTGTGCTCCGCGAGTTCTTCGTTAAGAACCCAGATGTTACTGCTGCGAATTACGCACCAGCAGATGGTGATCTAATCTATATGAGTAATGGTTTAGAAGTGAAAGGCTGCCCTGCGAACTAATTCACAAACAAGCGTTAAAAAAATAGCCAGCCAATTGCTGGCTATTTTTGTATCGGAATTTCGAGGTATTAACTAGATAAACAGCGCCTTGTAAGCCTGTTCTATCCCTTCAATCAACATCTGCATACCAATAACTGCAAGTATCAAACCCATCATTCGAGTAATCACGTTCAATGCGCTTGGCCCTACGGCTTTCACGAAGCGTTCGCCGAATACAAATAATATGTAGGTTAAGGTACACAGTAGACCAAAGGCGACGATGGTTATTATGGTCTCGTAGATACCTTCGGTGCTGGCAAAGTTCATTGCTGTAGCAATGGTGCCCGGGCCTGCCAGTATCGGCATTGCTAGAGGCGATACGGCGATACTGAGCGCCGCATTTTGTTGGGCGTCTGAGTTAACCTTCTCTTTCGCTTTAGAGTGTGTTGAGTCCCCTTGCAGCATGTGAAAGCCAATCAAGAATACTAGGATCCCGCCAGTGATGCGAAGTGCGTAAAGCGTGATACCAAACAGATCGAAGATGAGTTTGCCCGACACAGCAAAAGTACTGACGATGACGAAAGCGATAAACACCGAGCGGAAAGCGATAGATTTGACCGTTTCCCTGTCATTGTCACCGGTTAATCCAAGAAAGATTGGCGTATTAGCGATAGGGTTCATGATGGCAAAAAAGCCCATGAACACGGTAATGGTATGAATGATGAGCTCTTTCATATTATTCCTTTGAAAAGATGCAGTTAAATACTAGGGCGTGTATTTAATCTTAGATACAAATAATTATTAGAAATAGATAGTAGAGCAAGTGTGAATAAAAAACAGCCAGCATAAGTCTGGCTGTTTGGTTTTAGTGATAGGTGTAGAGTTTTGGTCGCCTGTTATTGCTTGTTTCTCAGTTTACGGACTCTATTTAATGGATAGATTGTGCTGCTCAACTTTATGCGTTTTGAGATTCGCTCACTGCTACAGCCAATGCAACTGTCGCACCGACCATTGGGTTGTTACCCATACCGATGAAGCCCATCATTGCCACATGAGCCGGAACAGAAGAGCTACCAGCGAACTGAGCGTCAGCGTGCATTCTGCCCATGGTATCTGTCATGCCGTAAGACGCAGGACCTGCTGCCACGTTATCTGGGTGTAATGTTCGACCTGTACCGCCGCCTGAAGCAACTGAGAAGTAAGGTAAACCTTGGCGAGTACGCTCTGCTTTGTAGATACCTGCAACAGGGTGTTGGAAGCGAGTGGGGTTAGTTGAGTTACCCGTAATACTTACATCCACTTCTTCTCTGTGCATGATTGCTACGCCTTCACGTACATCATCAGCGCCGTAACACAAGATCTCTCCGCGAGGGCCTTGAGAGAAGCGGCGACGCTCTGTTTCAACAAGCTCACCCGTTTGGTAATCGTATTGAGTGCGAACGTAGGTAAAACCATTGATGCGAGAAATTAAGTAAGCCGCATCTTTACCTAGACCATTGAGTATTACCTTCAATGGGGTGTGACGTGATTTGTTGACGTTGAGTGCAATTTTAATCGCACCTTCTGCAGCAGCAAAAGATTCATGGCCCGCAAGGAAAGCAAAGCAGTGGCTTTCTTCATTTAAAAGACGCGCAGCTAGCGCACCGTGGCCGATCCCCACTTGGCGTTGCTCAGCAACACTGCCAGGTTTGGTGAATGCTTGAAGGCCTTCACCAATGATATTCGCAGCTTGTTCAGCGTTGCTTGCTTTGCGGAATAGAGCGAGTGCTGAACCAAGGATATAAGCATCGGCAGCGCTTTCAAAAGCAATAGGTTGGGTGTCCATCACCATGGCTTTTGGATCAACGTTGTGGGCTTTACAGTATTGGTTCGCTTGCTCTAAAGAGTCGAAGTTCATTTCTGCCAATACGCGAGTTACTGATTCATTAAATTGAGTGTTCATCATATCTTTCCTCTAAATTGGCAAAAATTATTGTTGGCGTGGATTAATGGTGGTTACAGCTTCATCGAAGCGACCGTAGGTTCCCATAGCAAGGTCTGCTGCTTCATTGGCTGACATACCTTGATTAATCGCCTTCATCATTTTGCCGAGGTTGAGATATTCGTAGCCAATTACTTCGCTATGGTCATCAAGTGCAAGCTTGGTCACGT
Source organism: Vibrio cyclitrophicus (assembly GCA_023206055.1). Classification (NCBI taxonomy): domain Bacteria; kingdom Pseudomonadati; phylum Pseudomonadota; class Gammaproteobacteria; order Vibrionales; family Vibrionaceae; genus Vibrio; species Vibrio cyclitrophicus. Next base: position 890,702 of record CP065366.1, read on the forward strand.
AACCCTCTGCAAGCTCTAGGTAACGAACGCCTTTCGCTGAGGTTGAATAGCTGGTACCTACTTGACTACGTTGTGTTTGACCTAGGTCTTCTAATGCAGCGCCGATTTCTAGGCCGCCTTCAGAGAATGCAGATTGAGTTCGACCGTAAACAAATTGCAGAAAGATTTCGCGCATGGCTACGTTAATAGCGTCACACACCAAGTCAGTATTCAGAGCTTCAAGAATAGTTCTTCCTGTGAGGATTTCGGCTGCCATCGCGGCTGATTGAGTCATGCCTGAACAACCAATCGTTTCGATTAGCGCTTCTTCGATGATGCCGTTTTTTACGTTTAGCGTCAGTTTTGCTGCACCTTGTTGTGGTGCACAAGTGCCAACGCCATGGCTTAAGCCAGAAATAGCGATAACGTCTTTTGGACTAACCATAGCGCCTTCAACTGGAATTGGCGCTGAAGTGTGCAGATCACCCCTTTGAATAGGGCACATTGATTGAATTTCTGAAGAGTAGTGCATAATGTTTTCTCACTGTTAGAGCCATTTAAGACCTAGGGCGTTGAGAAAACAGGACGTGTTGGAAGAGGTGCGGCTAATTCACTACAGATCTTGAGTATCGGTAATCCAAAGGTGTCATGGATCTTGGTCTTGATAGACTAAGTCCATTTCAAAATGGAGGAATAGCGATACATCCAACAGTATTACCTGTTTTCGATTCTGTAGGAGTCATTAGCACTGTTCGGAAAGAACGGGCGGTTGAAGCAAAAGCTTAGGTGGAACCCCATCACCTGATGACTATAGATTAGATCTTTATCACACTTTTGTGCAAGCGAATGTTTAGAGCGATTTCGACTATAAACAAGCTTCATTATATTTCGATAAGTATAAAAAAACGCCAATAACGAACTCTGATTAGAGGCGTTATTGACGTTTTTTAGAAAGGTATCAGCTAGTTAAGCTGCATCTTCTTCTGCGTCTTCAACAGCTTCAAGCTTCTTCGCTTTTTTAGGAGCTGGCTTACGCTTAGCGCCCAATGCGTAAAGAACTTCTTCTTTGTTCTTCGCTAGGTACATTGCAAGTTCTTCTTGCTTGCCTTCATCTTCAACTAAATCGCTTTTGCCTAACAGTTCAAAAAGCTCATCAGCCATATCCAGCATTTTGTCGTATGCGTCAGCTTCGGCTTTAGAGGTAAAAGTCATTTTCTCTTCTCCGTTGCGTTCCACCACGTACTTGACGATAACAGCCATGGTTAATCCTCTAAGTTTGATAAATTTTACTGGCTTTTTATACAGTTTCTGATGCTAAAAGTCCAGTTGGAGCCCTAACTATGCGGCTTCAATCTTGATGCGTAGCCCAGTCTTCACAATAACCCATGAAAGATTTCAGCAGAGGGCTCTGGTATTTGTCTTTGTGTACCAGCATCCAGAAACGTCGTTTCATGTCGAGTGGCACATCAAGCGCTTTTACTCGGCCTGAATCAATCGCGCGTTGTGCCGCCAGTCGAGATAAACACGCGAATCCAAGATTGGCAGAAACTGAATTGATGATAGCCTCAGTGGTGTTGAGTTCGAAGGATTCATACCAGTGTTCGATGCGCGGTGCGACGGCTCGTAGGAAAAACTCACGAGTCCCTGAACCTGATTCACGCAGGATCCAGTGACTATCTTCCAAATCGCTTAAAATCACTTTTTCTTTTGTAACGAGAGGATGTTGATTACTAACAATAATACACATTTCATCGCTGCTAAACTGACTCGAAATGAGTTCAGGGTGTAATGTTTTTCCTTCAATTAGCGCGATATCAAGTTCATAATCCACCAACTTTTGGCAGATCAGCGCACTGTTTGAAATGAACAAGCTTTGATCCTGATGTTGAGTTCGTTCGCGAAAGCCAGACAAAATAAAGGGTGCGACCTGATTACCAATCGTGTCACTCGCGCCAACCTTTAAATTGCCACTTAATGGTTGGTCATCACGGAACAAAACATCGATGCCTGCAGCTCGGTGAAGTATCTCATCAGCCAAAGGAAGTAATTTATGCCCCTCTTGGTTGAGAATTAATCGGTTGTTGACCCGGTCAAATAGAGAGTGACCCAGCTGTTTCTCCATTTCGCCTAGTGCCATACTGACCGCGGCTTTAGACAAAAACAGCGCCTCAGAGGCAGCAGTCAATGTCGGGTGCTGGGTAATGGTGACAAACACTTTGAGTTGTTTGATTGAGATATTAGCCATCAGGTTCCTAGTTCTACGCTACTGGCGGAAAGGGTTGTTCAGTATTGGTGAACGCTTGTTATATATAATTGGATATTGTTTAACGAAGTGCAAGCGTATTATGGCTTCAACAAGCTGATGAGTTCACAAGTTTAGTGAATTAAGTTTAAGAGAGGCTGACATGATTCAACGTATTAAATATAGATTAACAGGAGCTCCAACACCCATGGCTGGGTTAGCACTAGCAATCGCAAGCTTAGGCTGGTGCTGGGATGGCGTTTTAGTTGCACAAGGTATGTTGCACACTCCAGGCTTAGTGCAGTGGATCAGTGCAGGTATTGCAGCGGTATTGCTTCTTGTTTTAGCTGTGAAATTTTTGATTCATGGCCACCTATTACGTGAAGACCTTGCTCACCCTGTTGTCGGCAGTGTGGTACCAACATTTGCTATGGGGTGCATGGTGGTATCAGCATCTTTGGCGCCAATCTCTCAATTTTTACAAGAAGCGATGTGGCTCGCTTCGGTAGCGTTACATGTCGTGTTCTTGGTGAGCTTCTTATACCACAGAGCTAAAAACTTTGAGATTCACCACATGGTACCAAGCTGGTTTGTGCCACCGATCGGTATTATCGTGGCTGACGTGTCTTTCTCTGGTAATCCAGTTTTAGAGCCAGTAGCGAACGCGACTTTGGTATTTGGTTTATTGGTTTACGCTGTGATGCTACCACTGATGGTTTACCGTTTGATCTTCTCTCACGAAGTGCCAGATGCTGCAAAACCAACCATTGCAATTATGGCAGCACCAGCGAGCCTATCTTTGGCGGGTTACTTAACCGTTACTGCTAGCCCTTCACCAGTGATCATTGGTTTGCTTTTTGGTATTGCAGTGTTGATGACGTTTATTATCTACATCGCGTTCTTCAAACTACTTCGTCTGCCATTCAGCCCAGGCTATGCAGCGTTTACTTTCCCAATCGTGATTGGTGCAACTGCACTGTTTAAATTGGCGGCTTGGATGCAAGTACAAGGTGTTGAAGCTCACTACATCAGCCAAGTGTTCAATCTAGCGTACCTAGAACTGATTGTGGCAACCTTCGTCGTTGGTTATGTCGCTGTTCGTTACTACATGAACTACAAACCTCATCGTGTTTTAAGTGCGGTAGCCGGCAGATTGTAAAGGGCAATAGTTCAAAAGATAAACGGACCTTAAGCTTTCGGTATTTCATCAGCTTATATTCCTAATCCAAACTTAGCACTTATGCTAATCTGGCTTTATATTGTGGCAAGATTAGCGTGAGTGCACTTTGTTTACTGTTTACCATTCCAATAAAGTCGATACTTTAAAAATCCTTCTCGTTCACTTAATCAAAAGTGACCCTTTAGCCAATCCTTTCGAAAAAGAGCAGATCTTGGTTCAGAGCCCAGGTATGTCTCAATGGCTTAAGATGGAACTCGCCAAAGAGTTTGGCGTAGCAGCAAATATCGATTTCCCACTTCCAGCAACCTTCATTTGGGATATGTTTACCCAAGTGCTTCCTGATGTGCCTAAACGCAGTGCGTTTAACAAAGAAGCGATGACGTGGAAGCTGATGAGTTTGCTACCCGCTAAGCTTGACCACCCTGATTTCTTACCGCTGCAACGTTATCTTGAAAACGACGAAGATGATTCGAAGCTGTATCAATTAGCCGAGAAAATTGCCGATATCTTCGATGGCTACTTAGTGTATCGACCGGAGTGGATGGCGATGTGGGAAGCGGGGGAGCCCGTTGCTGAATTGGTCGATGATGAACGGCAGCAAGAGCACCCTTGGCAGCCAATTTTGTGGAAGGCACTCTATGATCAAACGCTGTCTCAAGGCCAATCAAAATACCACCGTGGCAATTTGTACCACGACTTCATTGAAGCGCTAGCTAATCAACAAGGTCAATTGCAGCATCTGCCTAAACGCTTATTTGTGTTTGGTATTTCTTCGTTGCCTCCTCGTTACATGGATGCCTTGAAAGCGCTGGGTGAGCAGATCGATGTACACCTGATGTTTACCAACCCTTGCCAGCATTACTGGGGCGATATTCGCGACCGTAAATATTTGGCAAGAGTTGAAGCGCAGCGTCGTAAGCAGTTTGCGTTGGTTGATGGTTTACCTCAGCTAGAAGGTGAAGTGTCACCATTGAAAGATGGTATTGAAGCCAACGTTGAAGATGAACTACACACCAGCCAAGCTGTGGGTAATAGTTTACTTGCGTCTATGGGGAAATTGGGCAGAGATAACCTGTTTTTACTATCTCAATCAGATAGCGAAGAGCATGAGTTCTTTATTGATGTTGAGAGGGATAACCTGCTTCATCAACTGCAAGCCGACATTCTCCAGTTAGAAGAGCATCAAGACGACCACATCTTAGATTCCAGCAACCATAAACAGGTGGTTGAGCTTGGCGATCGCTCGTTAACTGTACACGCTTGTCACAGCCCAATGCGCGAGGTGGAAGTTCTTCATGATCAGTTGTTGGCGATGTTTGATACCACCCCGACCCTGAAACCACGCGATATCATCGTGATGGTGTCTGACATTAATGCTTATAGCCCAGCGATTCAGGCAGTATTTGGTAATGCTCCGGGTGAGCGTTATATCCCTTACTCGATCTCTGATAGAACCGCAGACCAAGAAAGCCCAATTCTGACCGCTTTCATGCAGTTAGTCGCGCTACCGAATACGCGCTGCTTAGCCTCTGAGTTGCTAGAACTATTAGAAATTCCTGCGATGATGGCACGCTTTGGTATTGATGAATTCCAATTTGAGCAAGCCAAGCAATGGGTTGAAGAAGCGGGCATTCGTTGGGGTGTTGACGCTTCAACGGCGACAGAATTTGATCTACCTGCGACCGAGCAAAACACTTGGCTATTCGGTATCCAGCGCATGCTCTTAGGCTATGCGATGTCGGATTCCGCAGGTTTGTTTGAAACCGAACACTCTCCGATTGCTGCTTATAACGAAGTTCAAGGCATTAACGCCGAACTTGCTGGTAAGTTAGCGCACTTTATCGATCGTATCGCACATTACCGTCAACGCTTAACTGAAACCCAATCTATCGATATGTGGCGTGAAACCTTGCTGCAAATGATTGATGATTTCTTTGCGGTTGAACTAGAAGGCGAGGTGGTGCTCAAATCGATTCGCGATGCACTTTCGCAACTGAATGAACAGCTTGATGATGCCTTGTATGAACAAGAACTGTCGCCAAGCATTATCTACCAGTACCTCAATAATAAGTTATCTGGCGCGCGTATTAGCCAGCGATTCTTAGCTGGCCAAGTTAACTTTTGTACCTTGATGCCGATGCGTTCTATTCCGTTCAAAACCGTCTGCTTGTTAGGCATGAACGATGGTGTTTACCCTCGCTCAATGCCGCCAGAAGGTTTTGATCTAATGAACGGACGCACACGACCTGGCGATCGTTCTCGCCGTGATGATGACCGCTACCTATTCTTAGAGGCGATGCTGTCAGCGCAAGAATGTTTATACATCAGCTATGTCGGCCGCTCGATTCAAGATAATACCGAGCGAGTGCCGTCGGTATTGGTTTCAGAGTTGATCGAGTACTGCCAGCAGAACTACTGCTTAAGTGAAGACCAAGCGTTGCCAAGCGATGATTCTGGTATCAACCTGACTCAAGCGATCAGCTTTGAACACACCATGACACCGTTCAGCCCTGCGGCGTTTACTCAAGGTGATGCAAGCCATGTATTGAGTTATGCCAAAGAGTGGCTACCTGCGGCTAACCGTTCCGGTGAACGCAGTGGTGAATTCAATCGCGCTTTGGATGATTACTTGTTGGGTGCAACGTACCCGTTGGAATTGGATCTGGTTGAGTTACAGCGTTTTTGGCGTTTGCCAGTGCAGTACTTCTTTAATCGCCGTCTAAAAGTGGTGTTTGAGCCGCCACTTCCTGTGATGGAAGACGATGAGCCGTTCGTACTTAATGGTTTAGAGAGTTTCCAACTTAAAGATGCTTTACTGCAAGTGTTGCTGGACCACCCTGAAGGCGCAGACGAAGCAGTTCGATTGTTTGTCTCTGAGCAAAAAGCACAGGGTCGTTTACCGGTCGGCGCCTTTGGTGATATCGAATTTGAAACCAACCGTGTTCAAGCGGAAGACTTAGCCAAAGAGATTCGATTTGTGAGCGGATCACCGCAACAAGATCTCGAAGTTAACATCGAATTTGATGTGTTAGGCGAAGGTAAACCTGTTCGCTTGATGGGTTGGTTAACTCAAAACTATCAATCGGGTCTAGTGCGTTTCCGTAGCGGTAAAATACGCTCTCAAGATTATTTGGCAGCGTGGATTGATCATCTATGTTGTGCCGTCATGGGACACGGAAAAACGACTCATATTATTGGTTACGACAGAAAAGAGGGCGTGGTTCACCAAACGCTACAACCTATCGGCGATGCGCAGCAGGCGAAGAGTTTGCTGGCTGAGTTAGTGCGATTGTTTTATCAAGGCATGACAGCACCACTGCCTTACTTCCCGAAAACCGCGTTAGCTGGTGTTGAAGCGGGCTTTAGCCGCGGTAAATGGGTTGATGACGAAGAAAAGTCCCTAAAGAAAATGGCTGATACCTTTAATGACAGCTTCGCCTTTACTGGCGAGGGTCGAGATACTTACATCTCACGTATTTGGTCTAAGTGGGATGATGCTCTGGCTGCTGAGTCGCGAATGTATTCAACGCTTGTGCTGCAGGCCGCAAGACTCGCCGCTGCCGATCTTGAAGATCAGGAATAATCGGCAGTGATCAGCAAGATCACCAACAATATGCTTATCAAAGAGATGCGTTTGAATAAAAGCATGGGAAATAAAGAGTTAGATGTAAACTTGGTGTGCAGGGCTTATAAAATGACGAGAGGAAGTCGTTTATGAGGAATCAAGGTACAGGAAATAAAGTGGCCGCCAGTAAATCATTATTAGTGTAGGGCGTTCGCTGTACGGCCACAGGTCAGAGGGACCATTATTCAGTGGTTCAAAGTAACGCATGAGTATAAAACTCGTAGGCGCTCCTGAACTCGTGGGCGCATAGTAGCGAGGCGATCTGAATTGATCCGTGAGAGAGATCGCACTAACTATTAACAAATTGGCGTAGGACGTAAATTGAATGACATTTTCTACGCTAGGTCACATTTGTAACAACACATTTATCAGAAGGCAGTAAGGCATGACGACTACAAGCAGTGCTCAGGTAATCGTTCCACAAACACTTGATACCATGACGTTTCCACTTCATGGCGCGCGTTTAATTGAAGCATCAGCGGGTACGGGTAAAACATTTACTATTGCTGGCTTGTATTTACGTTTACTGCTCGGGCACGGTACTGCTGCGCCGCAAGGCGATCTGACGGAAGCTACTCGACACCATGAGCCGCTGACCGTAGACCAAATTCTGGTTGTGACTTTTACTGAAGCGGCAACCGCAGAGCTACGCGATCGTATTCGTGCGCGAATCCATGATGCACGTATTGCGTTTGCTCGTGGTCAAAGTGACGACCCAGTGATTGCTCCTCTCTTACAAGCCATCGATGATCATGCTGGTGCGGCGAAAACTCTGCTCAATGCTGAAAGACAAATGGATGAAGCGGCGGTATACACCATTCACGGTTTCTGTCAGAGAATGTTGACTCAGAATGCCTTCGAGTCTGGAAGCCGCTTTGATAATGAATTTGTGACCGATGAAAGCCATCTGAAAGCACAAGTGGTTGCCGACTATTGGCGTAAACAGTTTTATCCGTTACCCATTCAACTTGCAGGTGAGGTGCGAAATATTTGGGGTTCTCCCGCTTCGTTACTTGCCGATGTAAATCGCTATCTGACGGGCTCTCCGCTGAAATTGACGGTAGATGCGATGTCGGGAGACCTGCAAACTCTGCACAATCAAAACTTAGATAAAGTGAAGCAACTTAAGGCGTTGTGGTGTGAATCCGAAGCGGACTTTTTGGCTTTGATTTCTGGATCGGATGTGAATAAGCGCAGCTACACTAAGAAGTCTTTGCCGACTTGGTTAGAAGCCGTCACAGCATGGGCGCAAAGCGACACTCATGATTACCAGTTTCCAGATAAACTAGAGAAGTTCTCACAAGCAACGTTAATTGAAAAAACACCAAAAGGCACTGCACCTCAACACGCAGTTTTCGAAGCGATTGAAGACTTCTTAAATTCTCCAGCAGATCTAAAAGCTCCTTTGCTGGCACATGCGATTACTCATTGTCGAACTATGTTGGCTAAGGCTAAACAGCAGAAGCAGTGGTTATCGTTTGATGATTTGCTGACTCAGTTATCCGCGTCAATCGATATGGATGAGCAATCACTGCTGGTGGAGAGAATTCGCACCTTATATCCAGTAGCGATGATTGATGAATTCCAAGATACCGATCCGTTGCAATACAGTATTTTTAGCCGAATCTATTTAGATAATCCGCAATGCGGTTTGTTTATGATCGGTGATCCGAAGCAGGCAATTTACGGCTTCCGTGGCGCGGATATCTTTACCTACATTAAGGCGAGAAACCAAGTTAGTGCTCACTACACGCTGGGGACTAACTGGCGTTCGAGTGCTGACATGGTCAGTGCGGTAAACCAAGTGTTTATGAATTCGGATAGCCCGTTTATCTATGATCAAGATATTCCATTCTTACCTGTCGCAGCCAGCCCATCGGCTGACAAACGCCAGTGGGTGATGAATGGTGAAACTCAGCATGCATTGACCTTTTGGCTACAAGAAGCGGAAGATAAGCCATTATCGAAAGGCGAATATCACAAAGCCATGGCTGAGGCGACGGCGAGTCAAATTCAAACCATTCTGACCGCTTCTCAAAATCAACAAGCCTATTTTGATAACGGCAAAAAACAACATGCTGTGAATGCGGGTGATATTGCAGTCTTGGTTCGTACTGGTAGTGAAGGTCGCCTGATTAAGAACGCGTTGTCTGAACAAGGCATTGCAAGCGTGTATTTGTCTAACCGAGATAGCGTTTTCACCAGCTTGGTCGCACAAGATATTCAGCGTTTACTACAGGCGGTGCTGACACCTGAAAATGACCGTGCATTACGCGCCAGTTTAGCGTCGGAGTTGTTTGCTCTGGATGCCGCCTCATTGGATGAACTCAACAACGATGAAGTGGTTTGGGAAAACGTCGTTAACGAATTTCGAGAATATCGTAAGTTGTGGCTGCAACGTGGTGTGTTACCAATGCTTCGCAGTGTGATCAGTAAACGACATCTCGCGGAACGTTTACTGGAAGAAGAAAATGGTGAGCGCTCACTCACTGATTTAATGCACATTGGCGAATTGTTGCAACAAGCAAGGCAGGAACTCGACAGTGATTATGGCTTGCTGCGCTGGTTAGCAGAAGCGATTTCCGATGCTCAAAATGGTTTAGGTGGCAGTGAAGACGACATTCAACGCCTTGAATCAGAAAGAAACTTAGTTCAAATTGTTACTATTCATAAGTCGAAAGGCTTGGAATATGACCTCGTATTTTTGCCGTTCGTGGCGAGCTACCGAGAAGCGAGTGAAGGTAAATTCTACGACCATGACTCAGATACCACGGTACTTGATATTACGGGCAGTGATAGTGCTCTAGCACAAGCGGATAAAGAGCGATTGGCAGAAGATCTACGTTTGATTTACGTGGCGCTTACTCGTGCGGTTTATGGCTGTTTTATTGGTATGGCTCCTTTACGTAAAGGGCGCTCAACCAAAGAGCCGACCGGTGTTCACTTAAGTGCTATGGGCTATTTGGTTCAAAATGGACAGGAGCAAGGTATTGCCGAGTTGCATCAAGCTTTGTTAGTGATTGAGAGTAAGAATTCAAGCGTACTATTGTCTGAAACGCCTACCGCTCACGAACAAGTTTTTGTGCAAACAGAGCAAGTGAGTGACGACTTACAGGCCAGTGAACTCAAGGCTTCAATTGACCGATCTTGGCGTATTACCAGTTACTCAGGCTTAGTCAAACAGGGTAGTCACGGCGCGAGCCATGATGCGACCATTGAGGTGTCTGGTTTCGATATCGACTCAGCGGATGAACAAGACGAGTCGGAATTGATTGAACCGGAACGTTCTATATTCTCGTTCCCTCGCGGTGCTCGCCCAGGTACCTTCTTACATACCTTGTTTGAGGATGTTGAATTTACCGAGCCAGCAACCAGCGAACATAACACGCAAGTAATCACTCACTTATTAGAATCAGAGCAATACGAAATAGAGTGGTTACCTGTACTTCAACAACTGGTCGATACGGTGCTGAACACCGCGTTAGATGGTAAGGACTTAAAGCTAAGCAAGAAAGACTCAACGCAACGATTGGTCGAGATGGAGTTCTTGTTGCCGATAGAAGTGTTGGCCGCATCTGAGCTCAATCAAACCATTCAGTATCATGATCCCTTGTCGGCCAAGGCGGGCGACCTAGGTTTCCAAACCGTGCAAGGCATGCTGAAAGGCTTCATCGATTTAGTGTTTGAGCATCAAGGTAAATACTATGTACTCGACTGGAAATCGAACCATCTAGGTGATGATGTTGCCGTCTATCATGGTGAGGCATTGAAATCGGCGATGGCCGACCATCGCTATGATCTGCAATATCAAATCTATGCGTTGGCATTGCATCGCTTTTTACGCAGCCGCGTTGCTGACTACAGTTATGAGCAACATTTCGGTGGGGTTTATTACTTGTTCTTAAGAGGAATGGACGGCCAATCTCAACAAGGTATTTTCTCGGCTAAACCAACCTTGGCTTTGCTCGATGAAATGGATCAATTGATTGACGGTAAAGTGATAGACAGACGTTCAGCACAATTGAATGACGATGAAACTGGACAGATGGGGCTTTTATAATGACAACGACCACTAATACCAGCATAGAGACAGCGAACTCAGTTAAGCCAGTTTCACTTATCCCTGAGCAACTCATGGATGTATTAAAGTTCCTCGCTGATAGGGGCTCAATTCGTCAGTTGGATTATCAATTTGCCCGTTTTATTGCTCAGCAAGCCGCGGCTCACTCTCAAGAAGTCGGTTTTCTCGCAGGGGTGGTGAGCCATGAATTAGGCAAGGGGCATATCTGTACTCAGCTTATACAGCAGTATACGGTAGGCCCTGAACAAACGGCGGATCTTGCTCAGTTACTTGGGTTGTACGGTGAAACGGCACTGCAACTGAATCAAAAGTTATTAGGTATTGATTGGGTGGCGGTACTTCAATCGTCAAACCTAGTTGGCACAACTAATGATTGCGTTAAGCCGCTGATGTTTGATGGACAGCGAGTTTATTTACAGCGCTATTGGAACTACGAAGTTGTGTTGGCTGAAACGTTAAACCGTCTAAGTAATCCAGTCGAGTTCAATATTGAACAGAAGAAGGCGCTCACTGAAACGCTGAATCAGTTATTCGCACGCAGTTATCACTTTTTGTTTAACGTATTAGCCAAGGCTGGTTCGAGTCAACAAACCTCTCAGGTGTTACGCCAACAGTTGGTGTGTGACCATCTCGATATCGTTGATGAACAGGCTCTAGATTGGGGCGCGATCGACCAAGTGATTGTTCAAGCCAAGCAAGTAATGGATCTAGAGGTGTTGGATAGCCTAGTGCCGTTATCCGTCTGTTTGAACTGGCAAAAGGTCGCAGCAGCAGTGGCGTTAAGTCGTCGTTTTGCTGTGATTTCTGGTGGGCCGGGTACTGGTAAAACGACCACGGTAACCAAATTACTGTCGGCTATGGTCGAGCAATCGTTAAGCCAAGGTAAAACACCGACGATCAAGCTGGTGGCACCGACAGGTAAGGCGGCGGCACGTTTAACAGAGTCGATTGGCAAAGCGATTGAGCAGCTGCCTTTAGCGCCTGAAGTAAAAGCCAACATACCAACGGAATCGAGTACTTTACACAGATTACTCGGCGCGATCCCTAATCGAGCGGAGTTTAGACACAACCGACGTAATCCACTTCACCTTGATATCTTGGTGGTGGATGAAGCTTCGATGGTCGACTTATCCATGATGTATAAGCTGGTGGATGCACTCCCTGAACACGCAAGGCTTATCTTGTTGGGGGATAAAGACCAACTCGCTTCCGTTGAAGCGGGCGCGGTGTTAGGTGATATCTGCTCGTTTAATTCAACAGGCTACAGCACAGCGCAAGGTAATTTGATTGCAGAGATGACCGGTTTTGACGCGATAGCTAATACAGGGCAGGTCAAAGCTGGATCGGTTAACCCTCCTGCGATTGCAGATAGCTTGTGTATGCTGCAGAAGAGTTATCGTTTCGATGCTCGTTCAGGTATCGGGCAGTTGGCAAAAGCAATCAATAACGGCTCTGCTAATCAGGTCGATCAAGTGTTTGCTAAAGGATTTGGAGACATTGAAAATCACCCGCTGTCGAGTGATAGCTATAACTTGATGCTGCGTACCTTAGTTAATGAGTATGGTGAGTATCTCAATAGAATGAATGTTCCTTTAAACGAGTTAGAGACTCAAGAAGCGCGAGCTAAATCGGTTCTCGATTTGTTCAGCAAATGTCGATTGCTGTGCTCCGTTCGTGAAGGCGATTTTGGTGTTAAAGGTTTGAATAACAGGATCGAAAGAGCGCTAGCAGCAAGACGTTTGGTGAATCCGCACAATGACGAATTGTGGTATCACGGGCGACCAGTAATGGTAACGCGTAATGACCATGGTTTAGGTTTATATAATGGTGATATTGGTATCTGCATGCTTGAGGCCGATTCCAGTAGTGCTTCTTATGATATTTCCCATTCAATAGCTGCGAGTTCTGCGCCTAGATTGAAGGTGTATTTTGAATTGCCGGATGGCAGCGTGAAAGCGGTGCTTCCAAGCCGAGTTCCCGATCATGAAACGGCTTATGCGATGACGATTCACAAATCTCAGGGTAGCGAATTTGATTTGACCTTAATGATCCTGCCGCCAGATTTTAGCCCCATTCTAACGCGAGAGCTTATCTATACCGGTATTACGCGTGCAAAGAAACGATTGATGATGTTCAGTGATACCAATGTACTAAAACGTGGTATTAAAGTGAAAACAGAGCGAGTTAGCGGTTTAGGAAGTCGTTTAACCGGCTAACAGTCAGTAGTTTTAGCGAAGGTGTTTCTGGAAGTAAAACGACGAAATAGCAGGGTAGAGTGTATACACAAAGCAACCATCCCTGGTTGCTTTGAGCGTGTTAGGAATCAGTGCCTAAAAACGCTCGAGTAAACGATATATGGTTTATTTTGTACTTTGCTTGGCAATTCAAAATAAACTCTTTGAGGTTCTCGCTCACAGGGAACACGCAGTGTACGTCTAGCCCTTCTAAGAATTGGTTATCAGCCATATCCCAAAAACTTTGCAGCGAGTTACAAACAATGGTTCTCATATCAATGTTGCTCTTTTTGCTGTTTATACTAACGGCAGAGCTACTGCTAGCGTGCTGACCGTTAACGGGTATAGCAATCCGTGCAGTTACCATCTCAAGAAGTCGATATGACTATCGAGATGGCAATTCCTATAAAAACATTTGTTAATATTATTAAAGCGCTTAAATTCTATACAATTATTCGTGTGAGTGAAAGTGCATACTTAATAAAACTCTTATAGTAAACGATTACATTTGCAATTAATTTACGATCAAACTGAGATTCTGGTCCAAAACTTTATTTACACGTTTAACGCTAAGATCTTTGAGTTTCTCTGATAGTTGTATAGACCCTGTTTTTCCATCGGTAACTCATCAACACCTATCTCGTAAAAACCCTGTTCTCGGAACCAATGAAGGCTGTGTGTGGTAAGAACAAAGATCTGGTCGATGTCTCGCGACTTGGATTGATGACGCATATAATCGAGCAGTAATTGCCCACGGTTTCCATCGCGGTAGTCAGGGTGGATAGCAACACACGCCATCTCTGCCATATGATCTTCGGGATAAGCATATAGTGCAGCGCAGCCAATAATCAGACCGTCTTTTTCAATGATGGTAAAACGATGGACTTCTTGTTCTAACTGCTCTCTTGAGCGACGAACGAGAATACCTTGTTCTTCAAGCGGGCGAATAAGATCAAAGATACCACCGATGTCATCAATCTGAGCTTGTCTGACTTGCTCGGCACTCGCCATGACCACTTGGGTTCCAATACCGTCGAAAGAGAACAGCTCTTGGATTAATGCGCCATCCACTTTGTAGCTGATTAAGTGACAACGAGGCACACCAGCACGACAAGCAGAGATTGCACCTTTCAGGAATCGAAGTGTGCCAGTGCTCATGTCTTCGGCAGGGTTTTGAGATTGAGTTAAGCGTTCTAGAATTTGTTTTGCGTCTGTGGGGAAAAGTTCGGCGAGTACATTACCGTTTTGATCCGTTACCCCTTGCTCAGAGCAAAAACCAATCAGCTTGTCGGCTTTTAAACGAATGGCTACTTGAGTTGCGACTTCTTCAGAAAGTAGGTTGAAGCTTTCACCAGTCACGGAGCTAGCAATAGGCCCAAGCAGGACGATGGAGCCTTGGTCGAGTGTACGATTAATCCCTTCAATATCGATTCGACGGATACGTCCGCTGTGACAGTAATCCGTGCCATCATCAACGCCCAATGGCTGAGCGGTAATAAAGTTGCCACTCATTACGTTGAGTTGAGTGCCCGCCATTGGCGTGTTGTTCAGGCTCATTGAAAGCCGAGCTGTGATGGCAAGTTGTAATTGCCCCGCTGCCTGCATAGCAACACCCAGAGAATATTCATCGGTGACTCTGATATTCTTGTGATAAGGCGTATGACAATCTTGTTTTGCTAACAGTTGGTTGATCTGCGGTCTTGCGCCATGAACAAGAACAATCTTGACCCCAAGACTGTGGAGTAGGGCAATATCACTAATAATGTTGCCAAAGTTTCTATCGGCAACGGCTTCGCCTCCCAGCATAATTACCATGGTCTTGCCACGGTGAGCATTTACGTAAGGGGTTGATTGTCTGAAACCTTTTACTAGCGCTGTACTTCTTAATTTCACAGAACAAGTCCATTTTGTTTATTTATTCGGTAATTTAGCATTTAAATTCAGATTTAAACAACACCTTTTTGGAATAAAGCGCAAACTATGCTCATCTAGGGTTCATTATATAAACGGTCTCAGTGTAGAATGCGCATAGCATCTTTATGAGTAGTTACCGAATGCAACAAGCTCCAACAACAAAGAACAAAATCGACGAGATAACCACAGGTCTCTACAGTGAGGCAGAACAACGCAACCAATCTAAGTTTAAGCGTAAGATCATCGAGCGCTGTCTCATGGTTTTGGCACTGGTCGGTTCGTTCGCAGTGGTGTCACTTTTTGGTGATGTGATCACTCGATTGCAAGATTCAGCAACGCCAAATCACTTGCTTTATGGTACTTGGATTGAACAAGATGTTGCGCATTACGCGACGGATGAGTTCGTACTGAATGCTAATGGTGTGTCAGTTCGTGGGTCTGTTGTTTCGACGAGCTTTGACTTTGACGGTCGCTACTTTGAATATAAGGCGGGTGATCAAACGTATCGTTTCCGCATGACCAATTCTGACAATACAGAAATGGTGCTCGATTCTGACAGTCACTATAATCCTGTCTTTCGCCTTAAAGGCCATATCGTTCACTCAGTCCGATAGGTTATCTTACTGTAAACTCTTACAATCTAAGATTGTTTTATCTGACTGTTTTTGTCATCCTCGATGCATAGAATTTTTAGGATGACTCTTGTGATTAAAAAATGGCTTCCCCTTGTTGCCGCCTCTGTACTATTTGGCTGTGCTCAACCTACCGATCTTGCCCAACAACATCTTGATGATGAATTTCCTCGCACCTTAAATAAGGTCGATCAGGTTGAATCTAATAAACCAAGAGACTACACCGCGTTTGCCGAACAAGCTGAGATGGTGGTATCTAAATCCCCTTCGATGGCAAAAATCTATGAGCCGCTTTATCAGCAGCTCAATGAGTGGGCGTTGCAAAGTGGTGATCCAAGCCAACTGGCCAACTTTGGCGTTCAAACTGCTCAACTTGGTGGTGGCGATAAGCAAGGCAATGTTTTGTTCACGGGCTACTTCTCTCCTGTGATGGAATTACGCCATGAAGCGAATGAAGAGTATCGATTCCCTGTTTATGGGCTTCCTGATTGTGATAAAGATTGTCCGACTCGTGAAGAGATCTACAACGGTGCATTAGAAGGCCAAGGTCTTGAACTTGGCTACGCTGCTAACCGAATCGACCCATTTATGATGGAAGTACAAGGCAGTGGCTTTGTGCATTTTGGCGATGATGACACGCTTAAGTATTTCGCATACGCGGGTAAGAACAATAAGGCTTACGTGAGTATTGGCCGTGTTCTGATCGAACGAGGCTTAGTTCCGCGTGAGAAGATGTCGCTGAAAGCAATCAAAGAATGGGTATTGGCGAACGAGTCAGAGGTGGTGAAAGAGCTGCTTGAGCAAAACCCATCTTTCGTTTTCTTTAGCGCAAGAGATGACTTGTCGGTAATCGGTAGCGCAGGCATTCCATTGTTACCAATGGCCGCAGTTGCGGGTGATCGCTCTATCTTACCAATGGGAACTCCGATTCTTGCAGAGGTACCACTATTAAATGCTGACGGTACTTGGAGCGGTGCACACCAACTAAGACTGTTACTAGTTTTAGATACCGGTGGCGCGGTTAAGCAGAACCACTTGGATCTCTACCACGGCATGGGGCCAAGAGCAGGTACTGAAGCGGGTCATTACAAGCATTTTGGTCGAGTGTGGAAGCTGGGTCTAGATGGCAGCGCGACCGAAGCGCCTTGGGCTTTGCCTCCTGAGAAGGTTGAGTAAACGACAATAAAATTGGGCATTGAAAGCGAATCGCTAATCCCCTAGACTTTTTATTCAAGAGTGCGTATAAAACGCACTCTTTTCTTTTTCTCAGAAATAAATTGGCGGCAACAATGCGTGAATTGACCACTCCAGCTTCAGAAAACTATGACCAACGATTTGGTGGCACTCGTCGCCTATATGGCAATAGTGAAGTCGACATACTTAGAGCGGCACACGTGTGTGTTATCGGTATTGGTGGCGTGGGTTCATGGGCTGTTGAAGCGCTTGCTCGTACTGGTTTAGGTGAGCTGACGTTGATCGATATGGATGACGTGTGCGTGACTAACATCAACCGTCAGATCCACGCTATGTCGGGTACGATTGGTAAGAGCAAAATCGAAGTGATGGCTGAGCGCGTTAAGTTGATTAACCCTGAGTGTAAAGTGAACCTGATAGACGATTTTATTGGTCCTGACAATCAGTCTGAATACTTGTCGAAAGAGTTCGATTTTGTTCTCGATGCGATTGATAGCATGAAAGCTAAGGCTTCGCTGTTGGCGTATTGTCGTAGCAACAAAATCAAAGTGATCACCACGGGTGGCGCGGGTGGCCAAGTCGACCCAACTCAAATTAAAGTGGCTGATCTGACTAAGACGATTCAAGATCCGCTAGCGAAGAAACTGAAAGACACATTACGTCGTCACCACAACTTCCCTACAAATCCTGCGCGTAAGTTCGGTATCGACTGTGTGTTCTCGACAGAACAGTTGAAATACCCGCAAGCTGACGGCAGTGTATGTGCTGCGAAAGCGACAGCCGAAGGGCCAAAACGAATGGATTGTGCAACAGGTTTTGGTGCTGCAACGGTGGTAACAGCGACCTTTGGTTTTGTTGCTGTTTCACGTATCGTAGAAAAGATCATTCAAAAGCACAGTAAGTAACTCGTTACTTTACGCTTACTAAGAATTTACTGGACATAAAAATGACGTCATTTCCAAGTTCTCCATTCGGCACTGAAATTACCAGTGATGATATCGTCGCGAAGATGCAGACATTTAGCGGCTGGGAAGACCGTTATCGCCAGGTGATTCAATGGGGTAAGAAACTGCCAATGATGCCCGATGAACTGAAAAGTGAACAGGTGATTGTCTCCGGCTGTGAAAGCCAAGTGTGGTTAGTTTCTCAAAATATCGACGGTGTTTGGTATTTTTGTGCTGATTCTGATGCTCGTATCGTACGCGGTCTGATTGCATTAGTGATGGCTGCGTATGATGGAAAAACATCAAATCAGGTTCAAGCGTTTGATATTGATGGTTATTTTGAAAAAATTGGTTTAATTACCCACCTTAGCCCATCTCGCGGGAACGGATTAAAAGCGATTGTTGAGCAAATCAAGAACCTCGCTAAATCATAATTGTCTCCACACATTTTTATCGTAGTGCTTTAAAGAGATTCCAGATACTTCGTTCCTCAGTTCTGGAATGACGGTTTCTAACTGTGTTTTGTCATTCCCTAAAGCGACGAAGGAGCGCAATAGGGAATCTCATTTGGATG
This sequence comes from Vibrio cyclitrophicus, assembly GCA_023206055.1. NCBI lineage: Bacteria > Pseudomonadati > Pseudomonadota > Gammaproteobacteria > Vibrionales > Vibrionaceae > Vibrio > Vibrio cyclitrophicus. The sequence continues at coordinate 909,301 of CP065366.1, forward strand.
ATATCGCTATTAGATATTCCTGACACTTCGCTCCTCAGTTCTGGAATGACGAATTCTAACTGTGTTTCGTCATTCCCTAAAGCGACGAAGGAGCGTAATAGGGAATCTAGTTTGGATGGTCTGCTATTTGAGGTTTCAGATACTTCGTTCCTCAGTTTTGGAATGACGATTTCTAACTCAGTCTCGCCACTCCCTAAAGCATATCAACGGCTTTTTCTATCGCTGCTACGAGCTTTTCGACGTCATCCATGTTGTTGTAAATACCAAATGAAATTCGCACGGTTCCTTTTACGTTGAGCGCATCCATTAATGGGTGTGCACAGTGGTGGCCTGCACGAACTGCGATACCTTGCTGATCCAATAACGTCGCGATGTCTTGATGGTGAACGCCATCCATTACAAACGTAATCACACTAGAATTTGGTTTATAACCAAGGATCTGGATGTCGTCCAACTGGATTAGGGCTTGATAGGTTTTCTGTTGTAGCTGGTGGATATGATTTTCGACATCTTGCTGTGCAAAACCACTTAACCATTCTATTGCAGTACTTAATGCTATCGCTCCCGCCACATTTGGCGTGCCCGCTTCGAATTTGCCAGGCAGTTCTGAAAAAGTAGTGCCAGAGAAAGAGACACGCTCAACCATTTTGCCACCGCCGTGCCAAGGTGGCATCGCTTCGAGCAATTCAAGCTTGCCGTAAAGTACACCGATACCCGCAGGGGCGTAGAGCTTGTGCCCTGAGAATACGTAGAAATCCGCACCTAAAGCAGCAACATCAACGGGCTCGTGTACGATGCCCTGTGCGCCATCGACCACAACAATCGCATCCATCTTGTGTGCTTTCTCTATGACAGCTTCAATCGGCTGACGAGAACCCGTTACGTTGGTTATCTGAGCTAATGCAACAATCTTGGTTTGTTGATTTAAAAGTGCATCAAACGCAGTTAGGTCAAATTCGCAATCGGGTGTCATCGGTACTTTAACGACTTTAGCACCGGTTTGCTCAGCCACAATTTGCCAAGGCACAATGTTGGCGTGATGCTCCATTTCACTGACTAAGATCTCATCGCCAGGTTGAAGGGTGCTTCTAGCGTAAGTTTGAGCGATCAGGTTAAGTGCTTCGGTGGCACCGCGAGTCCAAATGATCTCTTTTGACGATGTCGCGCCAATAAACTGTGCGACTTTGTCTCTGGCCGCTTCAAATTGACTGGTTGCTTGCGCGGTTAAGCTGTGGCTACCACGGTGAACATTGGCATTCTGCTTAGAGTAATATTGGCTAATGGCATCAATAACTACCTGAGGTTTTTGTGTGGTTGCCGCGCTGTCTAAGTAAATCAACGGTTGTTGGTTGATGGTTTGTGATAGCGCAGGAAACTGCTCTCGGATGTGATTGATATCAAGCATCTATTATTACCTAAATCTTGGAAATTGGTGCCAGCGTTACGCTGAGCGGTATCGTTATTTTATCGCGACTTGTTAAGCGTTGCTGACTAATCTTGATGATTCCAGCTATTTTCTCGTTCTTTAACCATTGCGAACAGCTTTTGGTTAGCGGGCACTTCTATTTGATGCTTAAGCGCAGTCTTTATAAGGTGCCCAGTAATGAAGTCGATCTCAGTCTTTCTTTGATAGAACATATCTTGCTTCATTGAAGAGTTGTTCTGTGCAGTGGCGTAAATAACCTTGTTGACGCTTGCTTCTAACTCATCAAATGAACAAGCAATACTTTCCGCCTGCATTACTTGCGTGAGTTCGTGAACGATGGAGTTTAGCGTTTCGCTGAAGTGTTGATCGGCCAGTTTCCCATTCTTGACCTGTTCCAATCCTGTCAGTGGGTTAATAGCGCAATTGATGGCGAGCTTAGTCCAAAGCGCAGTTTTTATCTCAGGGTTCCAATTCACGGTCGGTAGAGCGTGTTCCAACACATTAACCAAAAAAGTGCATTGCTGACCTTTGAGGTTAAATGCTCCCAGCTGAGTTTGACCTAACCCTGTGTGAGAGACACTGTTACGGTCGGGTTTAAAGGCTGCTTGGGTGGTGGTCGCCAATACTACAGGATGAGCATCAATTTGAGCGGCTATCTCGTCTACTGCTCCCATTCCGTTGTGCATGAACATCAGAATGGTGTCAGGGTCGAGATATTGAAGTAACGGAGTGGTGGCTTCTTTTACTTGCCAAGCCTTGACCGTGACGATCACTAAGTCACTCGCAGATAGCTTTTTGATACTGTTGTTACGGAAGGAAAGTGAATCTTGCTCATCCAATGATAGGTCTATAGAGGTGTCAGAAGAACGACTCCACAAAGAGACATTATGACCAGCTTGAAGTAGTTTTATGGCCCACAAAGAACCAATAGCTCCGGGTCCAACAATCGTGATGTTCACAGCAATACCGAGATAAGAAAGTGATGCTGCAAGGATAGCGAGGCATTAAATGAAAGCAATAAAAAATGGCACCCGAGGGTGCCATTTAGGAAGTTTTCTTAGAAGTTCGATTAGAACTTGTAAGTTACCGCAACGTAGTGACCTACGCCAGAAGAGTCTGCTTGTGAAGTCGCATCCCACGGAAGGTCTGCGCCATCTTCAAAACCGTATACATCGCTGTATAGTTTTAGACCGTAACCAACTGCGAAACGATCTGAGTGCCAGTAGATACCGTTGAACATTGCGCCGCCGTTGCTTACTTGAGCGTACTCATCTTTCATACCGAATTGGTAATCAATGTAACCTTGGTAAGAGATGAATGAACCGTTCTCGAAGAAGTAGAATGGTTTGAACCAGTTAGTCGAGATTTGGAAACCGTTCCAATCTTTAACACCTGAATCGTATGTACCGTAAAGGTTTAGACCCATTTTACCGAACCATGGAACCATTACGTCAGAACCTAGACCAACTTTCTGAGTGTTAACACCACCGTTGTTACCATCCCACTCGAAAAGAGTTGAAAGGTATAGTTCTTCAACTGGACCGAAAGAAAGGTCTTTGCCAGTTAGGCCGTCAAGAGACATACGAGGAGCAAACTTCATGAAGATTTTGCCATCTTTGTCTGCTTTGTCGCTGCTTGAGTCTGATGTTAGGTTAAATACATCAACATAGCCGTAAAGATCGAAGATTCCAGAGCGACCACCAAATTCCATCTCTAGGTAATCATGAGTAGATTCATAAGGACCTTTCTCGTTGATTGCACCCATGATGTTGAACTGCATCCACTTGTAATCATTTTTGTGGATGTCGCCGTCAGAATAATCCGCTGCCATTACTGGAGCAGAAGTTGCTGCAAGTAGGCCAAGAGTTAAAAGTGATTTACGCATAATGGAACTCTCTATGTTTGAAATAAGTAACCCGCTAATCCGTGCGTGTTTATATGTCCGAATGCCGAGCATAATAGCGATTTTGTTCTCAAATAAAAGTGAGACGGAGTGAAAATTGCAATTATTATAGTGAGCTTGATCACACTAATGATCTAAATGATGGAACTTTAATGCATTAATGCATCTTGATGCACTTTGGATTCTATTGATTTTGTGAGATATGATTATTTTGTAGATAAATAGGTGAAATACTGCGCTAAGCAAACGATTATACTAAATAGAGTGATATGCATATCAAAATCAACAGGATTCTTTTCTAAGTATATTCTCACTAAAAATCACGCATTCAGTCCGCGGATCAACTCCGTCTTTGAATTATTTCTGACCACAAATATGGGGTTCTTTGCTATCGATCCAGCATTAAGAGATATGAAATTCAAAGGTAACGTAGATGGTATTTGTATTGTAGCGAGAGCGTATTACTTGACCCTTACCGTTGCAAAAGCTTCATCTACTGGCACGATTGACGTTGCGCCCATTACTTTATCTGACGGTGTTGTTTATCAAGAGGTGGCGATTGTTGATTTGATGGGAACTGGGTTTAACTTGACCTTCAGTGGCACAACAGACTAAACGTGACGACAGAACGTAAAAGAGGGTAGCTCAGTGCTACCCTCTTTTGTTTTCTTTTCTTTTCATCTTACTCTTGGTTGTTTTTGGCTTTTTCTAATAGATCCGTGAAAAAGTGGCGCAACGAATAGAGCATGATCAAACTTGGTATCACCATAAGTGCGGTTAGGATAAAGAAGGTTGACCAATCATTGAGGTAATCAACCAGTTCACCACTGAAAGAGGCTAGCGTTGTCCGACCGAAGTTACCCAAGGATGCGAGTAAGGCATATTGGGTTGCTGAGAAGGCCTGCCCGGTTAGAAGCGTTAAGAAAGAGACAAAGGCTACGGTTGAAAAGGCGGTCGTGAAGTTGTCGACAATGATCGTTGCCAAGAACAGCGTTTCACTAGGGCCGACCTGAGCAATCCATGCAAACATGAGGTTGCTGGCCGCCATTGCAACACCACCGATCATAAGACCACGCACAATTCCGAACTTCACATTGAAGACACTGCCTAGCAAGGTGAAGAATATGGTCGCCCCCCAACCAATTAACTTCGAATAGTGTCCGATCTGTTCGTTACTAAAACCTATCTCTTTATAGAATGGTACAGACATCCGGCCTAAGAAGGCTTCACCTATTTTAAATAGGAAGACGAACAACAGTAGGGTAATGGCAACTTGAACGCCGTTTCGTTTGAAGAAATCATAGAACGGTTCTAGCACTGTAACACTAAACCAAGCCACGACTTTCGAACCCACAACTTTATTGTGTCGCTGCTGTGCTTCTTTTTGTAGCGCTTCACGTTGTGTTGTTGGCTCACCGACAAATAAGGTGAATAGCATCAGAATAATCACAACGCCAGCCATTCCGTAGTACACGCCATTCCAACCGATCGTATCGGCATTGATAAAGGCGAGATAACCCGGAAGAGAATAGCCCGTCCACCATCCCATCACAGCCATTGCGGATGCTTGTGGTAATTTTGATGATTCTGATTTTGGGAAGGTATCAATACGAAATGCATCAATCGCGACATCTTGAGTTGCAGAAGCAATCGCGATCCCAAGAGCAAGCATTGAAGTGAACATCAAATCATTGGCAGGGTTGACTCCGGCAATGAATAGCGTGCAAATCAATACAAAGCTTTGGCATAGAAATATCCAACTGCGTCGTTGGCCCAGCATCGCATGTAGGATTGGCAGTTTTACTCGGTCAACCAATGGAGCCCATAGAAAGTTAATCGCATAGACGGCAAATACACTACCAAAGTAACCGATGGCAGCGCGCGTTAAACCTGCATCTTTTAGCCAACCAGACATGTTGGATCCAATAAGAACCCATGGGAAGCCACTTGAACAGCCGAGCATAAACACCCAAAGTAGACGTTTATCTAGGTAGCTGCGGAAAGTCTGCATCCAAGAGAGAGAGGGAGTGCCTGATGACATAGGGCGTCCTTGTATAGAAAAACGCCCTTAAGAAATAAGGGCGTTAGATTGGTTTACTTAAGAAGGGTCACTTTAGTTATGACGATTGGGTCGACAGGGATGTCTGACATGCGGCCCATTCGCTTGGTTGGAATCGTTGCCATCTTTTGAACAACATCAAAACCTTCAGTTACTTTGCCGAATACAGCGTAGCCTGCGTTACCACCTTTTGCGTTCAAGAAGTCATTATCTGAGAAGTTAATGAAGAACTGGCGAGTTGCAGAATCTGGCGCATTGGTACGAGCCATCGCGATTGTAGCTGTATCGTTTTTCAGGCCGTTACTGCCTTCATTCTTGATAGGAGCATAAGTCGCTTGTTGATTCATCTCTTGATCGAAACCACCACCTTGCGCCATAAAGCCAGGAATCACACGGTGGAAGATAGTCCCCTCGTAGCTGCCATCTGCTACGTATTTAAGGAAGTTCTCAGCGCTAACTGGAGCTTGGTCTTGGTTTAGCTCAATAGTGAAGTCGCCTAATGTTGTTTCTACGTTCACTTTAGGACCAGCCCAAACGCTCACGCTCACCAGCATTAATGCAATAGAAGATAGAATGCGACCCATTAGAAACGTTCCTTCATGTAAGTTTGTAGTTCTTGGTCATTGGCGATCTCTTTCAATACCAAGTTGATTACATCGTTAAGCACCATTGCGATATCATCGTTTGAAGCACTTAATGTACCAGTGCGCGTTGCAGTACCATTGAATGTTTTAACGAGCTTGCCTTCAGGTGTTTCAGCTGTGATTTCAAGTGTTACTTTACCGTCCATTTTGTTTTCCATAATGGTGTGTTCTACGGTAACGAGTGCTTCTTGAATCTCTAAAACAATCGAGTTTTCACTGTTTACGCTTGCACGGTAACCTTGCGACTCTAACTGTTGAGCTACAGCGTTTTCTAGAGAAATACGCATGTTTTGCTTAGCGTGAATTGGCTGAATGTTTGAACGGCCACTATCAACCAATGCAACATATTGAGCGGCACGAATATCTTTACTGGTTAGTGTGTATGTTTTGCCTTGTACAAGGTTGCTTGAGCTTAGCGAAGCTTCTGGCATTACATTGATTTGTTCTTGCTGAGGGGCTGAACATGCTGTCAAAGCCATAATAGAAACAGCCAAAATCAGTTTTTTCATTCCTTTATCCTTTCTAAATTCACACCAGAAGCTCGGTATCTAAAATTCTTGTGAAGTCGTTTCTGCTTATTTATTAAAATTCGCAGGTTCTCTTGTTGCTTGTAATATCTCAAATTTTTGGTTTAGTTCAAGCGTTTCAACGTTAGCTTCACCAAATAGTCTTGCTAGTTTGACATCGTATCCGAGGTGTCGGTTACCAATAACAATTAATTTGCCTCCATTGCTTAGAACATGCTTTGCATCACAGAACATTTGCCATGCAATGTGATCAGTAATCGCTTGTTGTTGGTGGAACGGTGGATTACACATAACCAAGTAGGTGCTGTTTTTCTTGAAGCCATCTAAACAGTTGTTGGCGATAAACTGGAAGTTACCTTCCTCACCAAGGTTATCCTTGACGTTTTGGCGTGCCGATTCCACCGCCATGAAGCTCTCATCCACACAGGTGATACGAGCCTGAGGGTTTAATTGTCCTGCTTTAACACTCAATACACCGTTACCACAGCCTAGGTCGATGATATGACGTAGCTCAGGATCTTGTGGGATGTGCTCTAGCATATAGCGAGCGCCTTGATCGAGTGCTTCCCCTGAGTAAACATTTGGTAAATTTTTCAGGCGGATATCTTCACCGTCCACATCCCACTCAACAAAAGGCTCTACCGTTTGAATTGGCTGGCAGTTTGGCGACGAGAATATTAAGCGGTGTTTTTTCTTCGCTAACGAGGTTTTGGTTTCGCCTAGGTGTTTTTCGAACAGGTTAAGCGTAGAGGTGTGGATCTCTTTTACCTTGTTGACACCGATCACTTGGCAGCCTTCAGGCAAAGCTTGGCGTAGCTGACTCAATTGCCAAATGAGGTGACGATTTGTTTTTGGCAGCTGCATGATCACAAGATCGATACCGTGTGGGATATCATCCATTGTGTTCAGGAAGTTCACTCGGTTGCTTTGATTACGTTGCAAGTTTTTCAGGGAACCACGGTGAGAGATAAATGAGTCACTCATCATCGTGACATCATGATCTTTCGAGAACCAGGTCGATAGGGCACCGAAGCTGTCGTTCATGATCAGGATGTGTTTGCCAGGTTCAATGTTCATTTCTTCAACGTGACTAATAATGTATTCGTCGCCTGCATCCCAAGCTTGAAGGGTTTCATTTGAACGTTTAGGGAAACGATGTAAGGTCAAAGTTCTGTCGTGAAGGGTAAGTTCGGTTTTCATTGCTTGAGATACTTATGTAAGAAATAACAAAGATATTGTCTCAAATGCAGGCTGAACAAGATAGAAAAAACTCAACCAAACCCATGTCATTCGCTATGAAATACTCATACATTCGACTTGTTAGGGTTTATACTCACCTAACAGATAATGCCAATACGTTATTAAGGAATCACAATGATCCAAGAAGTTATCGAAACAAAATTGCACAATGAGTTTTCACCAAGTCATTTAAACGTGGTTAATGAGAGCTATATGCACAATGTTCCGGCTGGTTCTGAGAGTCATTTCAAAGTAATTGTTGTCAGCGATGTGTTTGAAGGTTTGCGTCTCATTGCTCGTCATCGAGCGGTAAATAAAGCGCTTTCAGAAGAACTAGCGAATAGTATTCACGCATTATCCATTCACACTTATACAAAAGATGAATGGATGAAGCAGCTAGATAACGTGCCAGATAGCCCTATGTGCATGGGTGGCGGCAAGTAAGAAAGCTCACGAATATAGAATAGGTGGTTATGCCGCCTTTTTTATCGCAAAGCCTATGTGTTTTTCGTTGTTACATCACTCAAACTGATGGCAAGTTGAACGGCTAAAAATACCTACAATGAGTAATGTTTTTATTAACAGTGTTTCAACATAAATCGTAAAATATTACTTTGTGACAGAGTATTAATCTCTTGTTTAAAACACGATTCAAAAGCCAATTTATCTGTGCGGCTCGTCAAATTTATACATATTTGAGAGACCATATGCTTCAAATCTCACCAAATAATGACCGTATTCAAGTTATTGATCATGGCATCAAGTTGTCAAAAAATGCTAGAATACCGCACCTGATAAATCTCACATAATACTTGTGATGATTTTATTAATGTGATGTTGCGATTCTGGTGCATTAAGTTTGCCAGAACCGGACACTGTAATGTCGTGTCTAAGGGCGATTTAAAACGTCCTGAATTTACGCAATTAAAAGAATCTTTTTCCCGATAAAGTAGTGCAAGTGCGTATGATTACAATAAAGAAGGGTTTGGATCTTCCTATCGCAGGAACTCCATCCCAGGTGATTAATGATGGTAAGTCCATCACTAAAGTCGCCTTGCTTGGCGAAGAGTACGTTGGTATGCGTCCTACGATGCATACTCGCGTTGGTGATGAAGTTAAGAAAGGCCAAGTTCTTTTTGCTGATAAAAAGAACCCAGGTGTTGTATTTACTTCTCCAGCAAGCGGTAAAGTTATTGAAGTGAACCGTGGTGCTAAGCGTGTTCTTCAATCAGTAGTGATTGAAGTAGCAGGCAATGAGCAAATCACGTTCAATAGCTATGAAGCTGACCAATTAACAAGTCTTGACCGTGAAACGGTTAAAGCTCAGTTAATTGAGTCTGGCGCATGGACCGCTTTGCGAACTCGTCCGTTCAGCAAGGTTCCAGCAGTTGATTCTGAAACTCAGGCTATTTTCGTTACTGCTATGGATACTAATCCGCTAGCAGCTGAGCCAGAATTAGTCATTAACGAGCAGTCTGATGCTTTCGTTGCTGGTTTAGATCTTCTTTCAACTCTGACTAACGGTAAAGTGTACGTTTGTAAAAAAGGTACTAGCTTACCTCGTTCAGCTCAGTCTAACGTTGAAGAACATGTTTTTGATGGCCCACACCCTGCAGGTCTTGCAGGCACGCATATGCATTACCTATATCCGGTAAATGCACAAAATGTAGCGTGGAGCATTAACTACCAAGATGTTATCGCATTCGGTAAGCTTTTCCTTACTGGTGAGATTTACTCTGAGCGTGTTGTTTCTCTGGCTGGTCCAGTGGTTAACAACCCACGTCTAGTTCGTACTCAAATTGGTGCTAGCCTTGAAGAGTTGACAGACAGCGAGTTAATGCCAGGCGAAGTTCGTGTGATTTCTGGTTCTGTACTTACGGGTACTGAAGCAACAGGTCCACATGCTTTCCTTGGTCGTTACCATCAGCAAGTTTCTGTTCTACGTGAAGGTCGTGATAAAGAGCTATTCGGCTGGGCTATGCCTGGTAAGAACAAGTTCTCTGTTACTCGTTCATTCCTTGGTCACCTGTTTAAAGGTCAGTTGTTCAACATGACAACGACAACAAACGGTAGTGACCGCTCAATGGTTCCAATTGGTAATTACGAGCGCGTTATGCCTCTAGATATGGAACCTACATTGCTGCTTCGTGATCTATGTGCAGGCGACATTGATAGTGCTCAAGCACTTGGTGCGCTAGAGCTAGACGAAGAAGATGTAGCATTGTGTACCTTTGTATGTCCAGGTAAGTACGAGTACGGTCAACTACTTCGTGAATGCCTAGATACGATTGAGAAGGAAGGGTAATTTTCATGGGCCTTAAAAAGTTTCTTGAAGACATCGAGCATCATTTTGAGCCAGGTGGTAAACACGAGAAGTGGTTTGCGCTTTACGAAGCAGCAGCGACAGTGTTCTACACGCCAGGTCTTATTACAAAGAAAAGCTCGCACGTTCGTGATAGCGTTGATTTAAAACGTATCATGATCATGGTTTGGTTCGCGGTATTCCCAGCAATGTTCTGGGGTATGTACAACGCGGGTGGCCAAGCTATCGCAGCACTTAACCATATGTACGCAGGCGCTGAACTAGCATCTGTTATCAGTGGTAACTGGCACTACTGGCTAACCGAAATGCTTGGAGCCTCCTTAGGAGCCGATGCAGGTGTTGGCAGTAAGATGCTACTTGGTGCGACATACTTCCTACCTATCTACGCAACGGTATTCATCGTTGGTGGTTTCTGGGAAGTTCTGTTCTGTATGGTGCGTAAGCACGAAGTAAACGAAGGTTTCTTTGTTACTTCTATCTTATTCGCGCTTATCGTTCCGCCAACACTTCCTCTATGGCAAGCAGCATTAGGTATTACCTTCGGTGTTGTAGTAGCTAAAGAGATCTTCGGTGGTACGGGTCGTAACTTCCTGAACCCTGCACTTGCTGGCCGTGCGTTCCTATTCTTTGCATACCCTGCACAGATTTCAGGTGACGTAGTTTGGACTGCTGCAGACGGTTTCTCTGGTGCAACTGCTCTTAGCCAATGGGCTCAAGGCGGCGGTAGCGCACTAATGAACGTAACATCTGGTGAAGCAATCACTTGGATGGACGCATTCATTGGTAACATCCCAGGTTCTATCGGTGAAGTATCGACTCTTGCACTTATGATTGGTGCAGCGATGATCGTTTACATGCGTATCGCTTCATGGCGCATCATTGCTGGTGTAATGATCGGTATGATTGCTGTGTCTACGTTGTTCAACGTGATCGGTTCTGATACTAACGCAATGTTCAGCATGCCTTGGCATTGGCACCTAGTTCTAGGTGGCTTCGCATTCGGTATGTTCTTCATGGCGACTGACCCAGTATCAGCTTCATTTACCAACAAAGGTAAGTGGTGGTACGGCATCCTAATCGGCGCAATGTGTGTAATGATTCGTGTAGTTAACCCTGCATACCCAGAAGGCATGATGCTTGCGATTCTATTCGCAAACCTATTTGCTCCTCTGTTTGACCATGTTGTAATCGAGAAGAACATTAAGCGGAGACTAGCGCGCTATGGCAAGTAATAACGATAGCATTAAAAAGACGCTGTTTGTTGTTATCGCATTGAGCCTAGTGTGCTCAATCATCGTTTCAACAGCTGCAGTTGTTCTTAAACCTAAGCAACAAGCTAACGCGGTTCTGGATCAGCAAACTAAGATCCTTGAAGTCGCGGGCATTGAACTTGCGGGTAATATCCCTGAACTGTACGCAGAGAACATTGAACCTCGTCTAGTTGATTTCGCTACTGGTGATTTCGTTGACGGCGATGCTGCTGCATACGACCAACGTAAAGCGGCGAAAGATCCGGCTCAGTCAATCAAGCTTTCAGCTGAAGATGACATCGCTAAGATCCTTCGTCGTGCTAACACAGGTACTGTATACCTTGTGAAAGATGGCGCTGAAACTTCTAAAGTTATCATCCCTGTTCACGGTAACGGCCTATGGTCAATGATGTACGCATTCGTTGCGGTAGAAACTGATGGCAACACAGTTTCTGGTATCACTTACTACGAGCAAGGTGAAACTCCTGGACTTGGTGGTGAAGTAGAGAACCCATCTTGGCGCGCTCAATTCGTTGGTAAGAAATTATTCGACGAAAACCACAAACCTGCTATTCAGGTTGTTAAAGGTGGCGCTCCTCAAGGTTCTGAGCACGGTGTAGATGGCCTTTCTGGTGCAACACTGACTAGCGTTGGTGTTCAACATACATTTGACTTCTGGTTAGGTGATATGGGCTTTGGTCCGTTCCTAGCAAAAGTTCGTGACGGAGGTCTGAACTAATGTCTAGTGCAAAAGAAATTAAAAAGAGCATCTTAGCGCCGGTGTTGGACAACAACCCAATCGCGCTACAAGTTCTTGGTGTGTGTTCTGCTCTTGCGGTAACCACTAAGCTAGAAACTGCATTTGTTATGACTATCGCGGTAATGTTCGTTACTGCTCTGTCTAACTTCTTCGTTTCTTTAATCCGTAATCACATTCCTAACAGTGTGCGTATCATCGTTCAGATGGCAATTATCGCATCATTAGTAATCGTGGTAGACCAAGTGCTTAAAGCATACCTATACGATATCTCTAAACAGCTATCTGTATTCGTTGGCCTAATCATTACTAACTGTATTGTAATGGGTCGTGCTGAAGCATTCGCAATGAAGTCTGCGCCAATCCCATCTTTCATCGATGGTCTTGGTAACGGTCTTGGTTACGGTTTCGTTCTTATCACTGTTGGTTTCTTCCGTGAGCTTCTAGGCTCTGGCAAACTATTTGGTATGGAAGTACTACCTCTAGTGAGCAACGGTGGTTGGTATCAGCCAAACGGCTTGATGCTTCTAGCACCTTCAGCATTCTTCTTAATTGGTTTCTTGATTTGGGCAATTCGTGTGTTCAAACCAGAGCAAATAGAAGCGAAGGGGTAAGGTAGTCATGGAACATTATATTAGTCTGCTAGTTAAATCGATTTTCATCGAAAACATGGCGCTTTCTTTCTTCCTAGGTATGTGTACATTCCTAGCGGTTTCTAAGAAAGTTAAAACTTCTTTTGGTCTTGGTGTTGCAGTAGTTGTAGTTCTTACAATTGCTGTTCCTGTAAACAACTTGCTTTACACCAATATCTTGAAAGAAAATGCACTGTTTCCTGATGTTGATTTAAGTTTCCTTAACTTCATCGCATTCATCGGTGTTATCGCTGCACTTGTACAAATCCTAGAGATGGTTCTAGACCGTTTCTTCCCGCCTTTGTACAACGCACTAGGTATCTTCCTTCCACTGATCACAGTTAACTGTGCAATCTTTGGTGGTGTATCTTTCATGGTAACTCGTGACTACAACTTTGCTGAATCTGTTGTTTACGGCTTCGGTTCTGGTGTGGGTTGGATGTTAGCTATCGTTGCTCTTGCGGGTATCCGTGAAAAGATGAAGTACTCTGACGTACCTCCAGGTCTACGTGGCCTTGGTATCACGTTCATTACTGTTGGTCTGATGGCGTTAGGCTTTATGTCTTTCTCTGGTGTTCAACTGTAGGGTAAGCACCCAGTAATAAGGAATAACAAATGCAAAGCATTATTCTTGGCGTAGCGATGTTTACCATTATTGTATTAGCTCTAGTACTAGTGATTCTTTTCGCTAAGTCTAAGCTAGTACCATCAGGTGACATCACTATTGCTGTAAACGGCGACCCTGAAAAGGCGATCGTTACTCAACCTGGTAGCAAGCTACTTGGTGCCCTAGCTGGCGCTGGTATCTTCGTATCTTCTGCTTGTGGTGGCGGTGGCTCTTGTGGTCAGTGTCGTGTAAAAGTTAAGTCTGGTGGTGGCGACATCCTTCCAACTGAACTTGATCACATCACAAAAGGTGAAGCTCGCGAAGGCGAACGTCTTGCATGTCAAGTTGCTATGAAAACTGACATGGAGATCGAACTAGACGAAGATATCTTTGGTGTTAAAAAGTGGGAATGTACTGTTATCTCGAATAACAACGAAGCTACTTTCATCAAAGAACTTGCTCTGGCTATCCCTGAAGGCGAAGAAGTACCTTTCCGTGCCGGTGGTTACATTCAGATTGAAGCTGAACCACATCACGTGAAATACGCAGATTACGATATTCCTGAGGAATACCGTGGTGACTGGGATAAGTTCAACTTGTTCCGTTACGAGTCTATCGTTAAAGAGCATTCGATCCGTGCTTACTCTATGGCTTCATACCCAGAAGAGAAAGGCATCATCAAGCTTAACGTGCGTATCGCAACTCCGCCGCCAAACAACCCTGACGTAGCTCCTGGTGTGATGTCTTCATACATCTGGTCTCTTAAAGAAGGCGACAAATGTACTATTTCTGGTCCATTTGGTGAGTTCTTTGCTAAAGACACAGACAATGAAATGGTATTCATCGGTGGTGGTGCAGGTATGGCGCCAATGCGTTCACATATCTTCGACCAACTTAAGCGTCTTAACTCTACTCGTAAGATGTCTTACTGGTACGGTGCGCGTTCTAAGCGTGAGATGTTCTACATTGAAGACTTCGACGGCCTAGCGGCTGCAAACGAAAACTTCGTGTGGCACTGTGCACTGTCTGATCCTCAACCAGAGGACAACTGGGACGGTTACACTGGTTTCATCCACAACGTATTGTACGAAAACTACCTGAAGGATCACGAAGCTCCTGAAGACTGTGAGTACTACATGTGTGGTCCACCAATGATGAACGCTGCTGTTATCGGCATGCTGAAAGATCTTGGTGTAGAAGATGAAAACATCCTACTAGATGACTTCGGTGGTTAATCCACTTAAGTGATTGATATTATGGCTGACTCCTGCGAGTCAGCCATTTGTTTTTCTAAGACTATTTTTGACAACATACTGACTTATATAAGAAAGAGTAAGGTATTCAAAAGACCTATTTTTTACTCTTATTTTTCCTTATATAAATCCTCAACATTAGACAGGAGTAAGCAAGTGAGAATTTGGCTTGTTGCATTAACTTCTTTGATTTTTCTTGCGGGCTGTGAGCAGCCAAGAGAGCAAGTGCATTTAAGTGGCCCAACTATGGGTACTAGCTACAATATTAAATACATCAACGGTGATGAATTTCCTGAGTCTAATGAAGTTCATACCGAAATCGATCGTCTACTTGAAGAAGTGAATGATCAAATGTCGACTTACCGTGAAGACTCAGAGCTGAGCCGTTTCAACCAACACAAAGGTGCGGACGCATTCGAAGTCTCTGAACAAACCGCTATCGTTGTGAAAGAAGCCATTCGTTTGAACGGTCTTACTGAAGGAGCGTTGGATGTTACGGTGGGTCCTTTAGTTAATCTTTGGGGTTTTGGTCCTGAAGCTCGCCCGGAAGTGGTTCCATCAGATGAAGAGCTCGCTGCTCGTAAAGCTAAGGTTGGTATTCACCACTTGAGCGTTGAAGGCAACAAGCTAACTAAAGACTTGCCTAATTTGTATGTCGACCTGTCAACCATTGCAAAAGGTTGGGGCGTGGATGTAGTTGCTGATTACCTTGATTCCATTGGTATTCACAACTATATGGTAGAAGTAGGCGGTGAAATCCGTTTAAAAGGCCTTAACCGTGAAAGTGTAGGCTGGCGTATTGCCATCGAGAAGCCAAGTGTTGACGAGCGTAACATTCAAGAGATCATCGAACCTGGCGATATGGCGATCGCAACGTCTGGCGACTACCGCAACTATTTTGAACACGATGGTGTTCGATACTCACATATCATCAATCCAGAAACAGGAAAGCCTCTTCATCATAAAGTGGTTTCTGTGACTGTTTTAAACCCGTCTTCAATGACTGCGGACGGCTTATCTACGGGCCTTATGGTCCTAGGTGAGGAAAAAGGAATGGAAGTCGCAAACCAGCATAACATCCCGGCGTTTATGGTGGTTAAAACAGCAGATGGCTTTAAAGAAATTGCTTCTGAAGCATTTAAGCCATACTTAGGTAAATAAGGTAAGCGAGATAATTATGAATACATTTCTGATTACATTTGGTGTTTTTCTTGCAGTAATCGCAGCGATGTCAATTGGCTACATTATCCAAAAGAAAGTTGTGAAGGGTAGCTGTGGCGGTTTGGGTGCTGTTGGTATTGATAAAGTATGTAACTGCCCTGAACCTTGTGACGCACGTAAGAAGCGTGAAGCACGTGAAGCTTACCGTGAAGAGAAGCTAGCTGAACGTCAACAAAAAGAAGCGGCTTGGAGTAAAGACCGTATCGCTTAATTGGTGACAGTCATAAGGGATAGAGTTATCTATGCCCTTAAATTGAAAAGCTCAAGATTATCGTCTTGAGCTTTTGGGTTTTTGAGGCCTAGCAATTAATCTTGGCATACTAAAATAGAAAAAAACGAATGACTATTGTTCGATTTGCATGCTGTTGCGCGCAAACACGAGCTGGTTTCTGCCTTGTTCTTTTGCCGTATAAAGAAGCTCATCAGCGGCTTTGATCTGTTCATCTAGCTTCGCGTCTAAATCGGTTACGCCGATACTGATACTGACCTTGATTCTTTGAGAGTCATGCTCAACAACGTGGCTTTCAATGGCTTCTCTCATGGACTCTAAGTTGTCAACAAAGTTCTCAAACGCACCGCACGACTGAATACAAAACTCTTCGCCACCGAAGCGTACAGCGACATCATCTTTGAAATGATCTTTGATGATTTTCCCCACATCGACCAGTACGGCATCACCACCATCGTGGCCAAAGGTATCATTCACTTTTTTAAAGAAGTCGATATCCATCATCGCGATGTTTCGTTGATCGCAGCCCTTACAAGTATTATTGAACAGGTAGCGACGATTCCATAAGCCAGTAAGAGCATCCTCGTTGGCATGTCGAAACAGCTCGTTGGCCGCTTCTTTCATATCAAGCAGTTGATGGATACGGCAGAAAAACTCTTCTTGGTTAAAAGGTTTATAAAGGAAGTCGTTAGCGCCAGCTTTAAGAAATCGAGCCGTCATGGTGCGATCATCACTCCCTGATAGCCCTAGAATAGCCAACTGGTTGCGATCGTGATCGCGTCGAATCTCTCGGATCATCGCTATACCGTCTTTCTTCGGCATATCATGGTCAGTCACAACGAATGTAATATCGGGATCGTTATTAAGAAGTTTTAATGCTTGTTCGCCATCTTCGGCTTGGATAGTTTGGATATATTGGTGTTCTAGAAGTTGAGCTATGTAACGGCGAACGACCGCTGAATCGTCGACAACCAATGCTTTGTGATGGCGGTTATTCGAAATTCTTTGAACTAGAGGGAGTAGGTAGCTTACCGATGACATACTGTCTTTAAGTATGTAATCGATAACGCCTTTTGCGAGGACTTGCTCTCGCAGTTGATTGTCGAACATCCCAGTAAGAACAATTATTTTCTGTTGATAGCCTAAGACGAGATCAATGATCTCACCGTCTTGCCCGTCAGGTAAGCAGTAATCCAATACGGCACACAAGAAATCCGTCTCTTGCTCCAAGATTTTTTTTGCTTCTGCAATCGATTCAGCAACTGCTACCTCATAACCGCTATTTTTCAGCTGTTGGTACAGGTAGTTGCGGAATGCACGGCTATCTTCCACTACTAGTATTTTTTCACTCACAAGCGATCCCTACTTATAGACTAAATACTCGTTAACAATAGTATCAGAAGAGCTCATGGCTATTGAAGCGAAACCTCTTTAGCTGGACTCGAGATCGTTTTAAATCTGATAATAATTGGATTATACTGTTTATAGATACAGTTGTAAGGTCGAGTGATTCCTAGATGTGTAGTGCGGGTGAAGAGAAAGTAAGAAAAATAATCCATGTCGATATGGATTGTTTTTACGCGGCTGTAGAAATGCGTGATAACCCTGCTTACCGAAATCGTCCTTTAGCTGTTGGTGGGCATGAAAAGCAACGCGGTGTTTTGAGTACCTGTAATTACGAAGCTCGAAAGTTTGGTGTTCGCTCTGCAATGCCGACCGGAAAAGCCCTACAGCTTTGCCCCAATCTGTTGGTTGTGCCGGGAAGAATGTCGGTCTACGTCGATATATCTAAAAAGATCCGTGAAATCTTCTCTCGATACACATCTATTATCGAGCCTCTTTCCTTGGATGAAGCTTTCCTTGATGTCACCGACTCTAAGCAGTGTTATGGGTCAGCAACACTTATTGCCGAGTCGATTCGTCGTGATATCTGGAGTGAACTGAACCTGACCGCTTCTGCAGGAATAGCACCGATTAAATTCTTGGCGAAAGTGGCCTCGGATCTTAATAAGCCCAATGGTCAGTTTGTTATCCCTCCACAGGACGTTCAATCAGTGATTGATGAGCTGCCACTTGAAAAGATTCCCGGTGTCGGCAAGGTGAGCATTGAAAAGCTGCATCAAGCGGGTTTCTTTACTTGTAAGGATATTAAGGAGTCCGACTATCGAGATCTCCTACTCAAGTTTGGCCGTCAAGGTGCATCACTCTGGAAGCGCAGTCATGGCATTGATGATCGAGAAGTTATCATCGAGCGCGAGCGAAAATCGGTAGGTGTAGAGCGCACCTTCACCCAAAACATTTCAACCTACGCTGAATGTTGGCAGGTAATCGAAGACAAGCTGTTTCCTGAGCTTGAAACTCGCTTAGAAAAAGCCAGCCCAAGTAAAGCGATCATCAAACAGGGCATTAAGCTCAAGTTCGCCGACTTTCAACAAACCACTATTGAGCACATCCACGCCTCCCTCGATCGCGAGCACTTCAAAGAACTGCTAAGTGAAATACTGAAAAGACAACAGGGGCGAGAAATACGCTTGCTTGGTTTAAGCGTAATGCTGCAACCTAAAGACCAAATGCGTCAGTTGAGTTTCTTTTAAGGAAAGGCGCTGAGAACTTGTGTTTAGAAGTGCTGGTGTTTGAATACCGACTAGACTTCACAGCCTAGCCGGTTTATCTAAATATGGAAGTTGGCTTACCTAGGAAACTGTTTAACTCGCGCTAAGGTATCACTGAATGGCTGTTGTTCTAATTTTCCGTAACCCACCATTTTACTGGCTTTAAGCTTGGTTGAAAGCGGGGTGGCGATTCCGCATAGAAAACGAGTAATGGCTTCGTCGGTGATCAATTGTTGACTCTTAGATACAAACTCATTAATCCATGTCATCACCGTCTCATCATCGACAAGTTCAACATCAACGGTTGGTAAGATAGCCACTTCTCCTCGACATACAGAACAATGACCACAGTTTGCTGGAGCTTTATCATCGGCAAAGTAACTCGCAAGGCGTGAGCTTAGGCAAGTATCTGCCTCAAAGAAACTCAGCATTTGGTTAAGACGGTTTATCTCGCTGTGCTCTTTTGCTTTAAATAACTCAGTTAGACGCTCTGACAGTTGCATCATATCTTCAGAGGTATTATGGATCGCGTAGACATCGGTGATCTGTTTGCTTTCTAGCTCGATCCAACCTTGTTCATTGAAGTAGTCGATAGCCGCAATCACACGCTGGCGATCGGCTTGGAAGTGTGTCCAAAGCGCATCGAAATCGACTTGGCACCAGACTCTTGCTTGTGGTGAACATTGGAAAATCGCTTCTACGAAATTACGACGTTCGCCTTGGAATTGCTCGCAGATCTGCTGCTTAGGGCGAATGAACTTAAATTTGTAGTCAGCGAAGTAGCTGTATTTGGGCTCAATCACGCCTTCAATTTCGAGGTAAACCAACAGTGTCTTAAGCGGCAGCTGACGAATGTTGGATTCACGCGATAGTTGGTTAAGCATGATCTCCCATTGATTCGAACCTGAAGCATTAGTGTTTTGGTTTTCGTAGATCTCTTTTAATACTGCCTGGATCGATATGTTGTCTGGCGTATCGCCAAAAACGAAGTTCTCGAGTGTGCTCAAACCATGTTTGTTAGCCAGTAAAATACATTCAGATGCTTGGCTATCTCGACCAGCCCTGCCGATCTCTTGCGAGTAGTTCTCTATCGATTTGGGTAAGTCAAAGTGAATCACTCGGCGAATGTTGGACTTATCCACGCCCATACCAAAAGCAATCGTTGCCACGATACAGTTGACGTCATCACTCATGAACTGATGTTGAATGGCGTCTCTGTTTTCAGGTTTAAGGCCTGCATGATAAGCCACGGCATTTACACCAGCGTTACGAAGTTGCTGAGCCACCATCTCTGCTGTTTGCTGAAGGGTGACATACACAATAGTCGGAGCGAGAGAAGCTTGGTTAACCACATCACACAAGGTTTCTAGTTTGCTAGTTTGTTCGCAAGGTTGAATCGACAGGTCGAGGTTTTGACGATAGAACCCCGTCACCACAACGCGTTCCTCGTCAATTTCGAACTTAGATTTCATATCTTGGATAACAGAGGTTGTCGCTGTTGCCGTGAGCAGTAGTACCTGAGGAATATTGAGCTGTTTTTGGTATTGAGGAAGCTTCAGGTAGTCTGGTCTAAAGTTATGTCCCCACTCAGAAATACAGTGCGCCTCATCGACCACAAGTAGCGAGATTGGAACCTGAGAAATGAACTGGCGAAAGCGTTCGTTCTTCAAACGCTCGACGGAGATCATCAGGATCTTGGTGTCTCCGTTACGCACAGACTGCATCACCTGTTGAGTGGTCTGTCTGTCTTGGCTAGATTCTATCGCAGCGGCGCTAATGCCTTTACTGTGTAAGAAGCTCAACTGGTCTTTCATTAAGGCTAACAGTGGAGAAATAACCAAGGTTAAATGAGGTAACTCTAACGCTGGTAATTGGTAGCACAGTGATTTACCTGAGCCCGTCGGGAATATGGCCGCGGTAGAGTGACCGGATAGAACATTATCAATGACTTGCTTTTGCCCATTACGCAGTGAATCGAATCCGAATACTTGTTTTAGCTTCTGCTCAATCATTTATGTTCTACCTGAGTTATTAAGTGTCGTATTGATGCTAAAGCGGTCACCTCTCGATGATAGCGCTGCTTTATGAATCAAATGTCTTGCACCTGATTGTACCTAATTCTATTCTGTAGCTCCTATAGAAAAGCACTTCAAAAGTATGAATAAGTCTGAGCTTCTACAAATAATCATAGAGCAACTTGAATCCCGATTACGTATCGCACAATCTGCGACTCAACGCGCCATTGACGCTGCGACAGATGAAGAGACAGTACCTGAGC
The DNA here is from genome assembly GCA_023206055.1 of Vibrio cyclitrophicus. Lineage (NCBI taxonomy): Bacteria > Pseudomonadati > Pseudomonadota > Gammaproteobacteria > Vibrionales > Vibrionaceae > Vibrio > Vibrio cyclitrophicus. Next base: position 930,261 of record CP065366.1, read on the forward strand.
ATAAGTACGATACATTGGCACTAGAAGCTTCATATCTTGCCCATGGTCAAGCGATGCGAGTGCAGGAGTGTGAAGATGATATCCAGTGCTACCGAAATCTCGTCTTACGAGACAGTGAAAAGATTGCAGTAAGCAGCTATGTTGTGGTTATTGACGAAAATGATGAATGTAAACACTTTTTCATTGGGCCAAGAGTCGGAGGACTTTCTGTCGCGTGGAATGATCATGAGGTTGCTATCGTAACGGTGAACGCACCTTTTGGTCAGGCTCTAATGGGTAAAGAAATCGGTGATGAGGTTGAGTTCATGGTTGCTGATAAACAGTTTTGCTACGAAGTTATATCTATCGACTAACTAACTGGCTAATAGATATAAACGTTTCTCTGACAAAGAAGCATAAACCCAAGGTATAGTAATTTGTCAGATTGATGAGAGGATGTTATGAAAAGCAATGTATTTATGAAAAATAATGTATTAATTGCATCACTAACAGCGGTTATTGCTGTTGTGAGCCTGCCAACGTTTGCAGCGCAGTGTCGAGTTGATTTGAAGAATGAATTACGAATCGATGACCAAAAAGTCGAAATCCATCAAGTGAATGGCGATACTGCTGTCTTCGATGAAAACAATGACCTCTATATCCATGGCGAGAAAGTTGAGCTCGATGCTGACCAACAAGCCGCGATAGAGAAGTATCGTGACAGCATGAGTGAGTATTTACCTCGCGCAAAGCAAATGGCTAACGAGAGCTTAGCATTAGCCAATGACGTTATTGATGATATTGCTGCTAGCCTAGATTCGCCTGAGTCGTTTGATAACGTAAAAGAGTCAATGAAGACGTATTTTGCTGAACTTGAGGCGCGTTACTACAAAGATGGTGAGCTAGTACTACCAGCAGACAGTTTTGATTCGATGGCCAATGGCTGGTCTGAAGATTTCGAGAAGGCTAAAGATATCTTTAACCAAGAGTTTATATCGAGTGCTTTCAATGCGATGTCGGAAAAGATGAAGCAAGAGGGTGGGTTAAATCTTACTGAACTGGCTGACAGCATTGCGGATCTCAAGCTTAAAGTTGAAGAGCGAATGAAAGAACATGCTCAGCAAATGGAAGAAGAAGGCACTGAGTTCTGTGATTCACTTGATGAGATGGCAGAACAAGAGCAAGAGCTGCATGAAATCATTCCGAACTTGAAAGACTACCAAGTATTCACGATTTAATTTTAATCTAATGATGAATAGCAAGAGCACCGGTTGGTGCTCTTTTTGTTTGTATTGTTCACTCAATGATAAGTATCAATTTTGTGGTCGAGCTTTATGGATGATCCTTTGATACCAAATACTGATAAACTATCGAACTGTATTGTTGTTAATTTTGTGGTTCTAAATAGCGTATTGATTGTAAAAATCAGAGAATTGTTCATTTATTGGTTGTGTCTATCATTACTTTTGATTACTGTACTTTTCAACTAGTTCACTGATTTTTATGCGGGCAATATGGACCAACAATCTTCCTCTTCAAGAGAGCACTTTAGTTCTCGTTTGGGTTTTATTTTAGCAGCGGCTGGCGCAGCTGTTGGCTTAGGTAATATTTGGGGTTTCCCAACTCAAGTGGCGAGCAATGGCGGTGGTGCTTTTCTGCTTGTTTACCTAATCATGATCTTCGTGGTTGCTTTCCCGATGCTGGTGGTGGAGATGGCGATTGGCCGTCATGGTCAAGCGAACCCTGTTGATAGTATGCGTTCGCTAACGGCTAATCCTCTAGGCAAGAAAGTCGGTGAATTTGTCGGTTGGATTGGCCTCAGTGTTCCAAGCGCCGTGTTGGCGTTTTATAGCATTGTCGGCGGTTGGTTGATCTGCTTCCTAATCGGCGCTGTTGCTGATCTGATTGGCTTAGAGGCCATTGCAGACTGGTTTAAAGGCTTTAGCGTTGAACGTAATGTATTTGGTACTGTTGCGTTCTACGTACTGACGATTTTGATTGTACAGGGCGGCGTTAAGCAAGGTATCGAGAAATGGTCGACGCGTTTAATGCCAGCACTGTTTGTATTGTTCGGTCTATTGTTTGTCTACATCATGACGCAATCAGGTGCGATGGAAGGGTTAAAGCATTACCTAGTTCCAGACTTTGAAAAGGTGTGGGATCGAAAGCTGATTCTAGCGGCGATGGGACAAGGCTTCTTCTCGCTCACCATTGGTGGCTGTTCAATGTTGGTTTATGGCTCTTACTTAAGTAAGAAAGAGAACCTGCCAAAAATGGCGATGAACGTAACCTTGGTTGATACCGCTGTTGCTTTTATTGCTGGCTTAGTGGTTATGCCTGCCATGTTTGTTGCGATGCAAAAAGGCGTACAAATCTATGCAGAAGATGGCTCACTATTAAGTTCTGACACGCTAGTGTTTACAGTTCTACCGTTGATGTTTGATAGTTTAGGTGTGCTTGGTCAGATCTTTGCGATTGTGTTCTTCTTACTACTAACGATTGCTGCACTTACTTCTTCTATCTCGATGCTTGAAGGGCCTGTAGCGCTAGTGAGTGAGCGTTTCAATACCAGACGAACACCAACAAGCTGGGTGATTGGTGGTGCTATCGCGCTGTTTAGTGTGGTGATTGTTTACAACTTTGCTGCGATGTTTGGCATGGTAGCGATGATAGCGACTCAATACCTTCAACCGGTCGCCGCACTGATGTTCTGCCTGTTTGGTGGCTGGGTGTGGAGCCGAGCTTCAAAAGTGAAAGAGCTTGAACATGGTTGCCCTGACTTTCAGCTTGGTTGGTTTGGTAAAGTGTGGCCAATGTATGTCAAGTTTGTGTGCCCAGTCTTGGTGGCAACAGTTATCTGGGCTTCATTTGGTTAGTCGACCATTTAACATCTAGATGATTAGACCTGTAGTTCAAGGCCACTCTTCATGAGTGGCTTTGTTGTTTTTGTATCGAACAAGTTTGTTTTACTCGATAGAAAAAAGGCGCGGAACATACAGTTCAGCGCCTTTTCAATTTTGGTTTAAGTAATGTGATTACTTAATTTCCATACCTTGAGCTTGCAAGTCGGCATGGTAAGAAGAACGTACAAACGGGCCACAAGCTGCGTGAGTGAAGCCTAGTTCAAGGGCAATCTCTTTCAGCTCATCAAACTCAGAAGGCGGCACGTAGCGTTCTACTGGTAAGTGGTGACGGCTTGGTGCTAGGTATTGGCCTAGTGTCAGCATCGTTACACCATGTTCGCGAAGATCTTTCAATACTTGAACGATCTCTTCTTTCGTTTCACCAAGACCCATCATCACACCTGATTTCGTTGGGATGTCTGGGTGTTGCTCTTTGAATTTTCTCAACAGATCAAGAGACCATTTGTAGTTCGCACCTGGACGAGCTTTACGGTATAGGCGCGGTGCTGTCTCTAAGTTGTGGTTGAATACATCTGGCGGGTTGTCTTTCATCAGATCAAGCGCAACGTCCATACGACCACGGAAGTCTGGAACCAGTGTTTCAATGCGAATGTTTGGATTCTGTTCGCGAATTTCACGGTTACAGTCTGCAAAATGCTGAGCACCACCATCACGCAGGTCATCACGGTCAACTGAAGTGATTACAACGTACTTCAGCTTCATGTCTTTAATCGTCTTAGCCAGTTTCTTCGGCTCTTCTGCTTCAGGAGCAACAGGACGACCATGGGCAACATCACAGAACGGGCAGCGACGAGTACAGATAGCGCCAAGAATCATAAACGTTGCCGTGCCGTGGTTAAAACACTCGGCTAGGTTAGGGCAAGACGCTTCTTCACAAACTGAGTGCAGGTTGTTTTTACGCATTGCTGATTTGATTTCTTGAATACGATGGCTGTCTGAAGGAAGTTTAATCTTCATCCATGCTGGCTTACGTAGAACTTCTTTCTGTTCAGCAGGCATATTCTTTACGGGAATTAATGCCATTTTGTCAGCGTCACGATATTTAACGCCTTTTTCCATTTGGATTGGTTTGCTCATGATTTTATGCTTCTGCTGTAATGTTACTGGTGGCTTGAATGTCTACTTGGTCATAGCCGAGTAGCTCTACGAGCTCTTGTATTAACTGTTGCTCAACGTTTTCTAGTTCACTTGGTCCACCGAGTTGGCTTACCTGCGCCATTTCCATACCTTGGTAACCACATGGGTTAATACGTAGGAATGGAGACAGGTCCATATCGACGTTGAGTGCTAGCCCGTGGAACGAGCAGCCACGTCGAATACGTAACCCGAGTGAACAGATTTTCTTGCCATCGACATAAACACCAGGAGCGTCAGGTCGGGCAGCTGAATCTATATTGTAAGCTTTCAGAGTATTGATTACGAGGTTCTCGATATGAGTAACCAAATCACGCACTCCGAATTTCTTGCGGCGGATGTTAATCAGAAAGTAAGCCACTAATTGGCCTGGGCCGTGGTAAGTCACTTGGCCACCGCGATCGCTTTGTATTACAGGGATATCACCGGCATTTAATACATGCTCAGCTTTGCCTGCTTGTCCTTGAGTGAAGACAGGGTTGTGTTCAACCAACCAAACTTGGTCTACGTCTTCTTCTGTGCGTTCGTCTGTGAACTTATGCATGGCTTTCCACACAGGTTCGTAATCCTGACGGCCTAATTTTTTTACGATTAGCTTATTTTGCAAAGCTGCACTCCCCCAAGGATTAATAAAGTGAACGCATTATAAACGCGAAACATGATTCTAACTACAGACTGACTGCAAGGTTTTTCAACTTTCTTTGTATTTATTGAAAATTAAGTTGAATGATTTTGAGTCCGATAGGGTGCTTTAAACAAAAACAGCGGCAATAAGCCGCTGTTTTTCATGTGTAATCGGAGATTACAGAACCATACGAACGATTTCGATCTCGCCCAGTTCTTTGTATAGAGTTTCTACCTGCTCAATTGACGTCGCAGTAATATTGATAGAAACAGAGTGGTAGTTGCCTTTCGCACTCGGTTTTAGCGTTGGGCTGTAGTCACCAGGAGCATGACGCTGGATCACTTCCAGTACTAGCTCAGTCAGTTCTGGCTTAGCGTAACCCATGACTTTGTAAGTGAATGAACAAGGGAACTCTAAGAGGTCTTTTAGTTTTGCATCAGAATTGATGTTCATGATTAGCTCCAAAAGGCTAGACTCTCGCAAATTGGCGAAATGTCGATAAAAAGCGTGTTCGGTCAACAGACACGAGTAATAAGGCGGAATATTACGTGTAAATATCATCGAACTCAAGATCAACAAAAGCCGCACATGGCGGCTTTTGTTTCGTTAATGAGTAAATAGGTAATTTACTCATTAGGTTAGCTAGACAAGAAGTTTGTGTATTGCTTAGAACAAACCTTTAACTCGTTTAGAATAAACCTTTGAATAGCAGTACTAGGTAGTCCCATAGACGGCTAAATAGACTGCCTTGGTCTACATCTTCAAGTGCAAGTAGCGGGTATTCAGCAACGTCTTCACCATCAACTTGGTAGAATAGTTTACCAACCACATCGCCTTTGCTGATTGGCGCTTCTAGCTCTTTCTCGAGAACGAAGCTTGCCTTCAGGTTCTTAGCTTGACCACGAGGTAGGGTAACGAAAGTATCTTCATCGACACCTAGTGCCACTGTGTCCTTGCTACCCATCCAGATCTTCTCTTCTACGAAGGTTTCACCGGCTGTGTGAGGTGCCACTGTTTCAAAGAAGCGGAAGCCGTAGCTAAGCAGTTTTTTGCTTTCTGTTTTACGAGCATTCGCATTCTTGGTGCCCATAACAACGGCGACTAGGCGCATTTTGCCTTCTGTCGCTGAGCTTACTAGGCTGTAACCTGCATTGCTTGTGTGGCCCGTTTTGATGCCATCAACGTTCATGCTCTTATCCCATAACAGACCATTACGGTTGTATTGGGTGATGCCGTTGTAAGTGAATTTCTTCTGTGAGTAGATACGGTATTCATCAGGAACATCACGAATTAGCGCCTGACCAAGCAGTGCCATATCGTAAGGCGTTGAGTATAGGTTCGGGTTGTCTAGACCGTGCACGTTAGCAAAGTGCGTGTCTTTCATGCCGATAGAGCTTGCCCAAGCGTTCATTAGGTCAACGAATGCATCTTCGGAACCAGCGATGTGTTCAGCCATAGCAACACATGCATCGTTACCTGATTGAATGATGATACCGCGGTTCAGTTCTTCAACTTTAACCGTAGTGCCAACTTCAACGAACATCTTAGATGAATCTGGGAAGTTTTTAGCCCAAGCATTTTCACTGATGACAACATCGTCGTTTAGGTTGATGTTGCCACGTTCGAGCTCTTGGCCGATTACGTAGCTCGTCATCATCTTGGTTAAACTTGCTGGAGAAAGCTGGGTATTCATCTCTTTCTCTGCTAGTACTTTGCCTGAATGGTAATCCATCAGAACAAAACCTTTAGCGGCGATTTGAGGTGCATCAGGAACAACAATAGGAGCGGCGAATGACGATGTAGCTATCGTTGCAGAAAGAGCAACAGAAGTAGCAAAAATCGATTTAACAAGTTTATTAGATTTAATCATTTTGGGTGCAATTATTTGGTGAACTATTCATATATTAACAGAATCACTCTGTCACACCAGAGCGCTGATTACCAGAAGTAACTGTTAGATTAATTAGCGAGTTAGGGTGTGTTTTTTTATATAAGCTGACGGGTAACCCATTAGCTTAACTTGTTCTAATTTTTCTTGAGTCAGAGCATAGTCATGAAATGGCCCAACCATCAGACGGTAGTTGTCATCATTTGGCTGCAAGAACGTTGCTACTTCTAGCTTTTCGCTTATATCTTTGGCCAACTTCTCTGTTCTATCTTCATGTGGAGATGTGGCAACTTGGATAATAAATTGCGGCAAAGCTGCCTTTTTCTTAGCATCAGTTGGCATAGCTACAGTAATGACTTCAATCTCAACATTTGCTGTGCCGGTTCTCAACACATCGAGCTTGTAAGCTGCGGCATAACTAAGGTCAATGATTCGACCTTCATGGAATGGGCCACGGTCATTAATACGAACAATCGTGGTTTTGTTATTGTCGTTATTCGTCACTTTTACATAGCTTGGAATTGGCAATGTTTTGTGCGCCGCAGACATCGAATACATGTCGTAGATCTCGCCGTTAGACGTTAAGTGACCATGGAATTTCTTACCGTACCAAGAGGCTTTGCCTTTCTCAGTAAACCCTTCGGTTTTTGTTACGATCTTGTAGTCTTCACCACGCAGAGTGTAATCCGTGTTACCACCTAAACTATAAGGTTCATACTGAGGGTGAGCATCCTCGAGATGCTCTACCGAGATCGGTGCGTCTGGTGCAATATCTGAATCAATATCGTAGCGGCCTGTTGGCTGTTTTGAAGAACAGCCATTGATTAAAATCGCTAACCCTAAGATAGAGACTATTTTTTTGATTGGCAGCTCATCAACCAAGGATGCTTTTTTTTTAAACGTTGTAATAGACATCGATTAGGTCGCCTTTGAGAATGCTTTTCTGTGTGTATGGATCGACATTAAAATACCAAAGCCAGCCATAAGAGTAACCATTGAAGTACCGCCATAACTGACTAGAGGAAGAGGAACACCTACAACCGGTAGAATGCCACTTACCATGCCAATGTTTACAAAAATATAAACGAAGAAGCTCAGTACAATACTGCCGCCCATCATTCGACCGAATGCGGTTTGAGCTTGGCTTGCAAGCACTAGGCCGCGTCCAATAATAAACAGGTAGATAGCAAGCAAGAACAATATACCAATCATCCCCCATTCTTCGGCAATTACCGCAAAAATGAAGTCGGTATGACGCTCTGGGATGAACTCCAGTTGAGATTGAGTGCCTTGTAGCCAACCTTTTCCTGATATACCACCCGAACCTATCGCAATCTTACTTTGGATGATGTGGTAACCCGCACCTAATGGATCTGATTCAGGATCAAAAAGGGTTCTAACACGTACCTTTTGATATTCACGCATCAAGAAAAACCATAGGATTGGGATAAATGCCCCTAACGCGATTGCAGCGCTAGCAATGATTTTCCAACTGATACCTGCCAGGAATATCACGAAGATACCGGATGCTGCGATAAGGATAGATGTACCTAGGTCGGGTTGCTTTGCGATTAGAATCGTCGGTACAAATACCATCACTAGCGAGATCGCTAATGTTTGGAAGGTGGGCGGAAGTGAGCGCTTACCGATAAACCTTGCTAGCATCAAAGGCACCGCCAGCTTTAACAACTCTGATGGTTGGAATCGAACAAAGCCGAAGTTTAACCAACGCTGTGCACCTTTAGAGGCTTCACCAAAGAACAACACGCCTAATAGTAAGATGACACCACCTGCAAATAGCAGTGGTGCCAAGGTCTCATAAGTGCGAGGTGAGATTTGCGCTAGCAAGATCATCACACCTAAAGACAGAACCATACGCATCGCCTGGCGATCCATCATCGCAAGGCTTTGTCCGCTTGCGCTATACATGATCAGTAGGGCAAAACCCATTAAAACCAGAATGCCAAGCAATAGCGGCAAGTCGATATGCAGCCTTTCGAATAGGGCTCTATTTCGTCCAGTTGAAGGATCAAGTTTCATTATTTAATTGGCTCACTTTGATAATCTTCTGCAAGGATAATATGATCTAAAATCCGTCTTACTACTGGGCCGCCGTTAGAAGAACCGCCACCTGCGTTCTCTAGAACGATAGTCACGACGGCTTCAGGATCTTCAAAAGGCGCGTAACCCGTAAAGAGGGCGTGATCGCGCAAGTGCTCTGCGATTTCATCCGCGTTGTACTCTTCATCTTCTTTTAAGCCGAACACCTGCGCGGTACCCGATTTACCAGCGGTTTGGTAAGACATCTTCTGGAATGAACGTCTTGCGGTGCCTTTCTTACCGTGGTTAGCCAGCCTCATACCTTCCTGAGCGATATCCCAATACTTTTGCTTAACCCCGGTTAGCGGTGGGTAGGTTTCAATGTCCGACATGATTTGTTCATCAAATGGACGGCCGTTATCAATGGTTGAACGAAGTAGGTGAGGTGCTGTTACTTCTCCTTCATTGACCAAAACTGATGTGGCTTTTGCAATCTGCATTGGTGTTGCAGTCCAGTAGCCTTGGCCAATACCAACCGGGATGGTGTCACCTTGGTACCAAGGCACACGGTGTCTTGCCATTTTCCAATCACGAGTTGGCATATTGGCTTTACTTTCTTCATAAATATCGATGCCGGTATAATCACCAAATCCAAACATCATCATCCATTTGGATATGCGATCAATACCAAGGTCATAAGCAATTTGGTAAAAGAAAGTATCCACTGACTCTTCTATCGCTTTCTCTATATCAACGACACCGTGTCCCCAGCGCAACCAGTCACGAAATGGTCTTGTTTTGGAATTAGGGATCTTCCAATAACCTGGGTCATTACGCGTTGTATTGGGTGTAATCACACCTTCTTGCAGAGCCGCAACAGCAATGAATGGCTTGATCGTCGATGCTGGTGGATAAATACCTAGTGTTGCACGGTTAACCAAAGGGCGGTCTTTGTCTTGAAGTAGCGCGTTATAACCTTTAGACGAAATACCATGTACGAACGCATTTGGGTCGTAGCTTGGGCTAGATACCATAGCTAACACGCCATTGTCTTTCGGGTCGAGAACGATAGCTGAACCACGGCGACCATCAAGTAACTTATGTACGTATAGTTGTAGCTTGATATCTAAGTTGAGCACGATATCTTTACCCGGAACCGACGGTACAAACTTAAGGGTACGGATCACTCGCCCACGGCTGTTAACTTCGACTTCTTGATAGCCAGCGGTACCGTGAAGCATGTCTTCGTAGTAGCGCTCAATACCAAGTTTACCGATGTCGCGAGTGGCTTGGTAATTTGCGTCTTTCTCTTCTCGTACTAAGCGCTGCATATCACGGTCATTGATGCGCGATACGTAGCCAATCACGTGAGTTAACACATCACCATAAGGGTAGAAACGTTTTAGCGTACCTGTAACTTCCACACCTGGGAAGTTATGCTGATTTACAGAGAAGATCGCAACTTGTTCTTCGGTAAGCTGATTCAAAATAGGTACTGACTTGAAGCGTCGTGCATTGCGACGATCACGATCAAATCGTTCAATACGCTCTGGCGGGATCTCGATTAATTCTTGTAGACGGACGAGCGTGTCATCCATATCTTTGATTTTTTCTGGCGTGATTTCTAGGTTGAAAACCGGACGATTTTCGGCAAGTAGTACACCATTACGATCGTAAATTAAACCACGGTTAGGGGCGATTGGAACGACCTTGATGCGGTTATCGTTAGAGCGGGTTTTATAGTCTTGATATTGATTGACCTGAATGTTGTACAGGTTAACAACCAACATCGATATCATGACTATGATCCCCGCAAACGCAACAAAAGCACGATTAGTAAATAGTCGTGCTTCTGCTTTGTAATCACGGATTTGGCTACGTTTACGTAACATTAACGCTTATTCTCGATGATAAGGGTGGTTAGCAGTGATGCTCCAAGCTCGATACAAGCTTTCAGCCATGATAACGCGTACTAATGGGTGAGGGAGAGTAAGCGCAGACAGAGACCAACTTTGGTCTGCAGCCGCTTTACATGCAGGTGCTAATCCTTCAGGCCCGCCGATAAGGATAGAAACGTCGCGTCCATCCAATTTCCAACTTTCCAATTGCTCTGCCAGTTGTGGGGTGTCCCACTTTTTACCTGGGATATCGAGCGTGACAATGCGGTTGCCTTTTGGAACCGCGGCCAACATTGCTTCGCCTTCTTTTTGAAGAATGCGTGCAATATCCGCATTTTTACCGCGCTTTCCCGCAGTGATTTCAATGAGCTCTAATGGCATATCATGAGGGAAGCGGCGTTTATATTCTTTAAAGCCTTCTTCAACCCACTTCGGCATTTTTGTGCCAACTGCGATTAATTGGATCTTCAAAGCTTAGCCCCAAAGTTTTTCTAGTTGGTACAGTTCACGGTGTTCTTCTTGCATAACGTGTAGCATGCTTGTGCCCATATCTAGAACAACCCATTCACCTTCTTGCTGGCCGTCCATGCCTAGTGGCTGCATACCTGCTTTACGTACTTCATCAGCAACATGCTGTGCAATAGAAGCAACATGGCGCTTAGAGGTGCCAGTACAAACAATCATGTAATCAGTAACACTTGATTTGCCTTCAACATCGATGGTCACAATCGATTCTGCTTTCATGTCGTCGGCTTTGTCTGCAAGAAAATCTTTTAGTTCTTCACGTAACACGGGGTGTTCCTTTAATCTGAATTTAGCTTTTTAGGGGCTGTTGACCCTAGAATATACCACGCTTTTATGCGTGAAATGGTATTGAAGCTGAAGGGATACAAAACTCTACGCTTAACTGATGAATTAGTGGCCAAGGCGACTGCTCATATTGAGTTTTTGTCATCAATTCAGCTTGCGTGAGCAACGCGAACAAAGAGTGTAATTGAGAAATCGAAACTCTTGTTAGCGCGGCGTTATAAAGAGGTTTTTTAGATTGCCAGATACGGTGTTTGTCGAAGACCTGACCAATCGGCATCTGTTTCATTTGTTGCTGCATTTGTAATAGCAGAGCAAGCTCACGTTGTATGCTACGTAATAAAATGACGGGTTCGACGCCTTCAGCTTCTAGCTGACGCAGGATTCGTTGTGCTCGGTTACCTTTGCCTGCTAATAGCGCATCACTCCAATGGAATGGAGTAAAATGGTTGTGTCGACTCAGCGATTCTTCTAAGCGCACTAACGTAAGCTTTCCGTCTGGATATTGAAGTGCCAGTTTTTCTAAGCTTTGTGTTAGAGCAAACAGATTACCCTCATGCCATTGCGCCAGCATTTGAATCGCCTCAGGATCTGGCGTTAAACCGATTTGACGGCAGCGTGCTTGGACAAACTGAGGCAATCGGCTGACATCTGGTGTTAGGCAACTGACCCAGTGACCCTGATTCGAAAGTGCCTTAAACCACTTAGCGCTTTCTTGAGCTTTAGTGAGCTTAGTGCCCACCAAGATCAACAATATATCACTGTGGATATGCTCGGAGATTGCGAGTAGCTCTTTTGCTATTGCGGCATTGACGCCTGACTCTGGCAGCTCAAGTTCGATGACCTGGCGGCTAGAGAATAGGCTCAGTGCTTGAGTGCAGTCGTAGACCTGGTTCCAGTCGAGGCTGCTATCAATCGCAAAGCGGTGACGTTCTTCAAAACCTTGTTGTTTTGCAGCCTTTTGAATCGCTTCTCGGCTTTCTTGCAGCAGTAGAGGTTCGTTACCAAAAATTAGGTAAACATTACTCAACTGTTTAGCCAGTTGCTCAGATAAACGATCAGCAAAAATACGCATTAATTAAACCTATTGCTCGACAGTTACATTAGGCTCAGCATCAGGTGTTGTACTGGCGTCGATCTCAACGTCTTCAATTTCGATGTTCTTGATGTTGTACTGTTTCTCAAGCTCTTTTACTTGTACGTTTTCCAAAGCATCAAGATCCATGCTGCCTGCTGCAATGTTTGCTTTCAATCGAGCCATTTGACGAAGGATTTGGCTTGACGCAAGCTTACGCATTTCATCTTCAATCATGTCTCGCTCAACCGATTTTGCTAATGCGGTTAACGGATTGTCTAGGTAGCTACGGGTTACGCTCGTTGAGAATGTCTTTGAGCCTAATTCAGGAATCGTGACGCGGTATGATGCGTTGAGTGTCAGTTCTTTTTCCGCTGCACGAGTATTCTGGTAAAGGGATAGAGTTCGCTCACTAACGCTTTCGCTAATAATATGCAAATTAGGGGTGTTTTCTGTAGGCGATACGATTTCTACATCATTCATACGCAGTTGAGCTTTCATCATACGTGTAAAGGTACTGTATTGGTCGTAACTGGTTACGGAGATCTTGTTGAGTTCTTCTGGGACGGAGTAATCACCACGTAGGTGGAAACCACAGGCACTTAATAGGCTAACGATTAAAACAACAACAGTAACTTTCAATGAAGATAGTGAAATCAGGCGCATTATTTGATGGCTCTCATGAAGGTAGAATACTTATTTAAAGGCTTTAATTCGTTTGAGTGGTTAGGCTCAAGTCTAAAGCGCTTAAATAAGTAGACAGGGCAATTAGCTACCCTGTCTACAGACTGCTTTTGATGAATTAAGTTCGTTAATTCTTTAGCAATTGCATTGTGCTAACGAAATTAGTTAGCAACGATGTTTAGAAGCTTGCCTGGTACGAAGATAACTTTACGGATAGTTAAGCCATCTAGGAACTTCTTAGCGTTCTCATCGTTTAGACCAAGTTCACGAACTTGCTCTTCTGTCGCGTCAGCAGCAACCGTTAGTTTCGCTCGTAGCTTACCGTTGATCATTACAACGATAGTCTTTTCGTCTTCAACTAGCGCTTTCTCATCGAAAGTTGGCCATGTTGCTGAGTCTACGTTTGATTCACCAAGTGCAATCCACATTTCATAAGAGATGTGTGGAGTCATTGGGTAAAGCATACGAACCACTGCTTTTAGCGCTTCATCAAGAATTGCACGATCTTGTACCGATTCTTGAGGTGCTTTCGCTAGCTTGTTCATCAGCTCCATAATCGCAGCGATGGCAGTGTTGAATGTTTGGCGGCGGCCGATATCGTCCGTTACTTTCGCGATAGTCTTGTGGATATCACGACGAAGTGCTTTCTGGTCGCCAGATAGCGCAGAAGCATCAACAGCTTCAGCGGCACCTTTAGAAGAGTGAGCGTGAACCAATTTCCAAACACGTTTAAGGAAGCGGTTTGCGCCTTCAACGCCAGACTCTTGCCACTCAAGTGTCATGTCTGCAGGAGAAGCAAACATCATGAATAGACGTACTGTATCAGCGCCGTACTTGTCTACCATCTCTTGTGGGTCGATACCGTTGTTCTTAGACTTAGACATCTTGATCATGCCTGAGTGCTCAACTTCGCGGCCTTGATCGTCGACTGCTTTTTCGATGCGACCTTTCGCGTCACGGTCGATAGTCACGTCAGTTGGAGCAATCCATTCCTTCGTGCCTTTCTCGTTCGTGTGGTAGAACGCATCAGCGAGAACCATACCTTGACATAGAAGTTGTTTGAACGGTTCATCAGATGTCACGTAACCCGCATCACGAAGAAGCTTGTGGAAGAAACGAGAGTAAAGCAGGTGCATACATGCGTGCTCGATACCACCAACGTATTGGTCAACTGGTAGCCAGTAGTTTGCTTTCTCTGGATCTAGAATGTCGTCAGCTTGTGGTGAGCAGTAACGTGCGTAGTACCATGAAGATTCCATGAACGTATCGAACGTATCAGTTTCACGTAGAGCTGGTTCGCCATTGAACGTTGTTTCAGCCCAAGACTTGTCTGCCTTGATTGGGCTAGTCACGCCATCCATTACTACATCTTCAGGAAGAATAACGGGCAGTTGGTCTGCTGGTACTGGGTGAACTTCACCGTCTTCAGTGGTTACCATTGGGATTGGAGCACCCCAGTAACGCTGACGAGATACACCCCAGTCACGTAGGCGGAAGTTTACTGTTTTCTTACCTTTGCCTTCGGCTTCAAGCTTCGCAGCAATTGCATCGAATGCTTCTTGGAACGCAAGACCATCGAATTCACCAGAGTCGAACAGTACACCTTTTTCAGTGTAAGCCGCTTCAGAAACGTCTAGCTCAGAACCATCTTCAGGTTTGATTACTGGGATGATATCGATGCCGTACTTAGTTGCGAATTCGTAGTCACGTTGATCGTGAGCTGGAACTGCCATTACCGCACCTGTGCCGTAATCCATAAGCACGAAGTTAGCTACGTAAACAGGAACAACACGACCGTTAAGAGGGTGGATAGCCGTTAGGCCAGTATCCATACCTTTCTTTTCCATCGTTGCTAGTTCAGCTTCAGCAACTTTAGTGTTACGACACTCTTCAACGAATGCAGCAAGCTCAGGATTGTTTTGAGACGCTTTTTCTGCAAGAGGGTGACCAGCAGCGATACCTACGTAAGAAACACCCATTAGTGTGTCTGGACGAGTTGTATACACTTCTAGTGGTGCTTCTTCACCGTTAACAGCGAAAGATAGCTCAACACCTTCAGAACGACCGATCCAGTTGCGCTGCATGGTCTTAACCATTTCAGGCCAACCTTCAAGGTTGTCTAGATCGTCTAGTAGTTCTTGTGCGTACTCAGTGATTTTAATGAACCACTGTGGAATTTTCTTTTGTTCTACTGGAGTATCACAACGCCAGCAACAACCGTCTTCTACTTGCTCGTTTGCCAGTACAGTTTGGTCGTTTGGACACCAGTTCACAGAAGACGTCTTCTTGTAAACTAGGCCTTTCTCGTAAAGTTTAGTGAAGAACTCTTGTTCCCAACGGTAGTACTCGGGAGTACATGTTGCGAATTCACGGTTCCAATCGTAACCAAAGCCTAGAAGTTTAAGCTGATTCTTCATGTACTCAATGTTTTCGTAAGTCCATGGTGCAGGTGCTGTGTTGTTTTTAACAGCTGCGTTTTCTGCAGGTAGGCCGAATGCATCCCAACCAATTGGCTGCATTACGTTTTTGCCTTGTAGACGTTGGAAACGAGATACCACATCACCGATGGTGTAGTTACGCACGTGACCCATGTGCAGTCGGCCACTTGGGTAAGGGAACATAGAAAGACAGTAGAATTTTTCTTTGTTTGGGTCTTCACTTACAACGAAAGTCTCGCTGTTATCCCAGTGTTGTTGAACCTTTTGTTCAATCTCTTGCGGGTTATATTGTTCTTGCATCGATGGTATCCGGTTATCTTGGAATTTGTGAGTTCGGTTAGAACAGAATCTTACAGATCGTCATAGAATACCTAAAGGAGCTGAGTACAACAATAGTTATACCCTTCATACTTGCAGTTGCAGCACGGTTGATTACGTAAATTCAACCGAATTACTAAGGATAGCTATACTTAAGGGTATGAATTGCATTTGTTTGTTAGGCGCTAGTGGCTTAACCGTGTAACAGCTCATTCGGATAAAGGTTGGTAATCTTAAGGAGGTCGTTTATGCCGAAGAAAAAAGCGCTCTATGAAGAAGTGGTTGAAGAGGTCATCGAAACGCTGAAGCATAGTCCTGAAGAGCTCAACAACAAAATCGAAACGTCAGGTAAGTATGCGAAAGCAGCTAATGACATGACCAAAGATGAACTGTCATTGATTTCGGCTTATGTGAAGTCGGATTTAAAAGAGTTTTCCGAAAGTTATGAAGAGAGCAAAGGTGGTCCATTTTACTTAATGATCACAGATTCTATTTGGCAAGGGCTCTTGGATATCACTGATCGTACTAAGGTTGAATGGGTTGAACTGTTCCAAGACTTAGAACACCAAGGTTTGTATCAAGCGGATGAAGTTATTGGGCTCGGAACACTCGTCTGTGATGAGTGCGGACATCAAACTGAATACAACCACCCAACGACGATTATTCCGTGTATTAAATGTGGCTCGACAGGGTTTAGCCGTAAAGCGCTTAAGCCGTAAAACCTGAGCCATAGCGTCTTCAACTTTACACCGCAGCAATAAAAAAGGGTTGACCCAATCAGTCAACCCTCAAATCACTTTTCGTCGAATCTCGAATCTCGAATCTCGAATCTCGAATCTCGAATCTAGCTTCTTGGCTTTCTTATTATCCAACCAATGACCAAGCTGAGCATCGCCCAAATATACAGTGGCCAAGTACCTACTGTGTGATAAGGCGTTTGACCATCTGTTGAAATGAGTTCAGCTTTTAATACTGCCGTTTCAAACTGAGGCACTTGCTTGATGATGTTGCCTTTGTAATCGGTTACTGCTGTCACACCATTGTTGGTCGAGCGAATAACTGGCTTGCCAAGCTCTAGAGCACGCATCTGTGCGATTTCCATATGTTGCAATGGTCCAATCGAACGGCCGAACCACGCATCGTTAGAGAGCGTTAGAATAAAGTCAGTTTCATCCGTTACGTTTTGTCTAACTTGATTATTGAAGATGATCTCGTAACACAACGCAGGCGCTAGATGGCGACCATTTGCCACGATGTTGGGTTGAACAAAGTCGCCACGGCTAAATGATGACATTGGCAAGTCAAAGAAAGGTGCTAATGGGCGCAAGATATCTTCAAACGGAACAAACTCACCAAACGGTAACAGGTGGTGTTTATGGTAGCGTTCGTCTGGATCGTAGCTGTACTCACCGTATGGATTCACGCCGAGAGAAAGAACACTGTTGTAGTATTTCTTATCTTCAGACTGATTCAGCACACCGGTAATGATCGAGCTGTTGTTCATCTTCGCTGCGCTATCTAAGTTACGTAGGAAAGATGGGATCTCTACTTCGAATGCTGGAATAGCCGCTTCAGGCCAGATGATGATATCCGCTCCCCAGTTTTCTCTGCTTAGGTCGGTGTACTTCATCATGGTTGGCCAGCGATGACTCGGCAGCCATTTGCTGTCTTGATCGACGTTGCCTTGTATTAAGACGACTGACGTGGTTTTTTCAGGGTTCGGCGTGACCCAGTCGATGTTGCGAATACCAAAGCCTGCGCTAAATACGACAGCGGGAATGAGAGCGATGCTCCATGCCCGGTTAACAATCGCATAAGTGAATGCAGAGGCTGAAACAATGATCGCTAAAGTTACTAGCTCTACGCCGCCAATCGGTGCAAATGACCCCAATGGCGAATCGATTTGGCTGTAGCCCAACCATAGCCAAGGGAAGCCCGTCATTACCCAGCCACGCAGCCAATCACTGATTAACCACAATGCAGGAGCTGCAAGGAAAAAGCGGCTCAGATTATTGGCAGGGAAGAACTTGTTCAAACTCCAGGTAAATAGTCCAGAATAAACGGCTAGGTAGCCAACAAGCAATGCCATCAAAAATAGGTTGGCTGCCAGTGGCATGCCGCCAAAACCATCAATGCTGACGTATACCCAGCTGATACCTGTGGTGAATTGACCTAAACCCCATGCGTAGCCAATCCAAAGCGCACTTTTAGGAGAGCGGTTATGAATCAGTAACAGCAACAAAGCTGGGCTGAGAATAGCAAGAGGCCATATAGAGTATGGAGCGAATGAAAGGGTGGTTATAGCGCCAACAAAAACGGCCGCAAGCGGCCGTAATAGGCGATGAATAAATGTCTTAGTCATCTAATTTCTGTCATCTCTTTAGAGAGAAGTTGTTATTCTTCGATAGTTGGAAGAGGCTGTTCGTCAGGAATGGTTACCTGTAGCTGAATCACACGACGGTTATCGGCTGATGTTATTTTGAAATGGTAGTTTTCGATTTCTACAATTTCGCCACGAACCGGCAGGTGACCGAGTGCTGTCATAACCATGCCGCCTACCGTATCCACTTCATCGTCACTAAAGGCAGTGTTAAACGTATCGTTGAACTCTTCAATAGTGGTTAAAGCTTTTACAGAGAAGGTATGCTTGCTCAGCTTACGAATATCTAGCTCTTCTTCATCGTCGAACTCGTCTTCAATTTCACCAACGATTTCTTCGAGGATATCTTCAATGGTTACCAGGCCAGAAACACCGCCAAACTCATCGACAACGATAGACATGTGGTAGCGCTCTTCTTGGAACTCCTTAAGCAGGCGGTCAACACGCTTACTTTCAGGAACAACCACGACAGGGCGAATCACTTGTTCGATATCAAACGGGGCACTTTCTGAACCCAAATACTTAAGTAGGTCCTTCGCTAATAGAATGCCTTCAACATGGTCTTTATCTTCACTGATCACTGGGTAGCGAGAGTGTTGAGCATCAGTAATAAGCGCAATCAATGTATCTAAATCATCGGTGCGTTCAACTGTAACCATTTGAGAACGAGGCAGCATGATATCGCGTACTCGCATCTCTGAAATTTCCATAACACCTTCGAGCATGTCGCGAGTGTCGTGGTCAATTAGGTCATTAATTTCTGAGTCGCGGATTACATCTACGAGCTCTTGGCGGTCTTTTACCTCGCCTTGAAATAGTTGGCCTAGGCGTTCAAAGAAGGACTTTCTACTCGGACCTTCAGATTTTTTACTTCCCTCAGAAGTGGGGGGGTTACCTTCGTTCATGATTTCTCAAAAAATAACGCTATCAGAAGTGTGATAGCACACATCACAACTCAGATTCCTGAAAATAACAGGTTCGATGAGTCGTTGTTTCTCTGCAAACTACTTACCTAGAATCAATTTACTTTTCTAGAATATAAGGGTCTTCAAACCCCATAGCTTGCATGATTTCTGTCTCGAGTGACTCCATCTCTTCAGCTTCATCATCTTCGATATGATCATAACCTAGCAGATGCAGACTGCCATGTACAACCATATGAGCCCAGTGTGCTAGCAGAGGCTTATTTTGCTCTTCTGCTTCTTTTTCGACAACTTGACGGCAAATAATGAGGTCACCCAGAAGATCTAATTCGATCCCTGGAGGAGCTTCGAATGGGAAAGACAGCACGTTAGTTGGCTTATCTTTACCACGGTATTCATGATTGAGCTGGTGGCTCTCTTCCGTATCAACGATACGAACCGTCAACTCGGCGTTCTCTTGAAACTGAGGAATTGTCTTGTCTAACCAAAGCTGAATATCTTGCTCGGTTGGAAGACCTTGCTCATTTTCGACCGCAATTTGCAGGTCTAGTTCAATAGACATCTATTTATCACCTTGTTCTGTAATCTCAGAACTATTTTGTGTTGCTAATTGTGTCGTAACTGTTTGCTGAGCCTCAAGAAGTTTGGCTTCGCGTTCTTCACGTTTACGCTTCTCAAACTCTTTACGCTCTTTCTGGTCTTTTGCTTCCCATTTCTCGTAGGCATTAACGATACGAGCAACAACAGGGTGACGAACCACATCTTCAGACATGAAGAAGTTAAAGCTGATGTCATCGACTTCGCTCAGTACTTCCGTTGCATGACGTAGACCAGATTTCGCGCCACGAGGTAAATCGATTTGAGTAATGTCACCCGTGATAACTGCACGCGAATTGAAACCGATACGGGTTAAAAACATTTTCATCTGTTCAACAGTCGTGTTCTGGCTTTCATCAAGAATGATAAATGCATCATTCAGAGTACGGCCACGCATGTAAGCCAGTGGAGCGACTTCAATTACGTTACGTTCAATCAGCTTTTCAACACGCTCAAAGCCGAGCATCTCAAAAAGTGCATCGTAAAGTGGACGCAAATATGGGTCTACTTTTTGGCTTAAATCACCCGGTAGGAAACCAAGCTTCTCACCAGCTTCAACAGCAGGACGAGTCAGTAGGATTCGGCGAACCTCTTGGCGTTCAAGAGCATCAACTGCTGCAGCAACGGCTAAGTAGGTTTTACCTGTACCAGCAGGCCCAATACCAAAAGTGATGTCATGAGTGACCATGTTCATTAGGTATTGTGCTTGGTTTGGCGTTCGAGGTTTGATAACGCCCTTCTTCGTCTTAATGGTGACTTCTTTGCCGTAGTCAATTTCAGACTCGACGTGTTGCTCCAAAATGCCAGACTCAGTGACCGCTAAGTGCACTTGCTCTGGTTCAATATCGATAATGTTGCCTTTAACTGGAGCAGTTTCAACATAGAGGTGTTTGATGATGTCTAAAGCAGCAGCAGTAGTGTGAGGCTTACCAACGATGGTGAAGAAGTTGCTACGGTAATTAATCTCAACGCCAAGACGACGCTCAAGGTGCTTGACGTTGTCGTCAAATGGTCCGCATAAACTTGCCAAACGCTTGTTGTCTGCTGGCTCTAGATTTATCTCTAAGGTAACGATTTTATTGCTCAAATTAGCCTCTCATTTTGTGCCATTCTCTCTTAAATAAAAAAAAAAGAGCAAGAAGCCCGATTTAGACCGGGCTTCTGATGGTGATTCCCTATTTCTAAGATGGTCACTTAGTTAGGTAATTTCAAGCTTTGTGTTTGCGCTTTGTGCTCAAACAGTTGTATTGGCTATGGCGTAAATGTTGCTACACCTAGCTCGTCTTCACGTTTTGTTTTTTCCATCATTTCTGCTGGAGTCATTACAACGCGTAGACCCATGTCTTTTTCTGTTCGAACTAGCTCACCACGTAGTGAGTTAGTGTAAACTTCAGTGATCTTCACATCTACGAACTGGCCGATTAGGTCTGCAGAACCTTCGAAGTTCACAACACGGCTATTTTCTGTACGGCCGCGAAGTTCCATTAGGTTCTTTCTTGATGGACCTTCAACAAGGATACGTTGTTCAGTGCCTAGCATTAGACGAGAGAAACGCATAGCTTGTGTGTTTACTGTCTGTTGCAGTTCCCACAGGCGATCTTTTTTCTCTTGTGCTGGAACATCGCACGGGTAATCTGCTGCTGGTGTACCAGGGCGAGGAGAGAAAACAAAGCTGAAGCTCATATCGAAATCAACTTCTTTAATTAGCTTCATTGTATCTTGGAAATCTTGCTTAGATTCACCTGGGAAACCAACAATAAAGTCAGAGCTGATTTGAATGTCAGGACGAGCTTTACGCAGTTTACGAATAATAGATTTGTACTCGATAGCCGTATGTGGACGCTTCATCATCGTAAGAATACGGTCACTACCACTTTGTACTGGTAGGTGAAGGAAGCTCACTAGTTCAGGGGTATCTTTGTAAACTTCAATGATGTC
Organism: Vibrio cyclitrophicus; assembly: GCA_023206055.1. Taxonomy (NCBI): domain Bacteria; kingdom Pseudomonadati; phylum Pseudomonadota; class Gammaproteobacteria; order Vibrionales; family Vibrionaceae; genus Vibrio; species Vibrio cyclitrophicus. Next base: position 951,909 of record CP065366.1, read on the forward strand.
GTCACCAAACTCAAGCGGGTGGCTTGTTGTGAAACGAATACGATCGATACCATCGATAGAAGCAACAAGACGAAGCAGTTCTGCGAATGAACAGATATCACCTTCGTGTGTTGGACCGCGGTATGCGTTTACGTTTTGGCCTAGCAGGTTTACTTCACGTACGCCTTGCTCTGCAAGCTGTGCAACTTCGAACAGCACATCATCCATTGGACGGCTAACTTCTTCACCACGAGTATATGGAACAACACAGTAAGTACAGTACTTAGAGCAACCTTCCATGATAGAAACGTACGCTGTTGCGCCGTCTGCTTTAGGTTCTGGAAGGTTATCGAACTTTTCGATCTCAGGGAATGAGATATCCATTACTGGTTTTTCGTTAGACAGTGATGACTTAATCATTTCTGGCAGACGGTGTAATGTTTGTGGGCCAAAGATAACGTCTACGTACGGTGCACGTTGACGAATGTGATCACCTTCTTGAGTCGCTACACAGCCACCCACACCGATCACCACACCTTCTTTCTTATCTTTAAGTGTTTTCCAACGACCAAGCTGGTGGAATACTTTTTCTTGTGCTTTTTCGCGGATAGAACAAGTATTCAATAGTAGTACGTCTGCTTCCTCAGGTACTTCAGTTAGCTCATAGCCATTTGCAGCGTTAAGCAGGTCGGCCATTTTTGATGAATCGTATTCGTTCATCTGACAGCCCCAAGTTTTAATTAGCAGTTTCTTACTCATTATATGTTCGCTCGATCGTTAGTTTAATTTAAGGGAGCAAATCGCCCATTATTCATCCGCCAGCCCCGTTTGTCATAATTCGGTATTCAATTTTATGACAGGCTCTAGCGGCAAGCGGCGTATTGTACTGGTTTCAAAACCGACTGACTAGTAGTCTGAACAAATCTCTTATGTAGTGGTTTTTATTATCGTTAACACCATATGCCATAAGGGATAACCCTTTTTTCGAATAAGGTTTTTGGTTACAAGTTAGTTATGAAAAAGTACAATCAAAAACAGTCAAAGAATCAAACTGATAAGTACAAAATATGAACAGTTACGATATTGTAGTAGTCGGTGGCGGCATGGTTGGTGCAGCAACAGCGATCGGTTTTGCAAAACAAGGTCTGAGTGTTGCGGTAATCGAAGGTTTTGCCCCACAAGCTTTTGATGAGTCACAATCGATGGATATTCGTGTGTCAGCAATTTCTCAAGCATCGGTCGATTTACTTGAAGATCTTGGTGCGTGGCAAAATATCGCAGCGATGCGTGTGTGTTCTTACAAGCGTTTAGAAACGTGGGAGCATCCAGAGTGTCGTACTCGATTTGACGCTGCATCACTGGATCTGCCCCGTCTAGGCTATATCGTTGAGAACAGACTCATTCAATTAGGATTATGGTCTCAATTTGATGCCTACGACAATCTCGAACTGTTATGCCCAGAAAAGCTGGATGAAATTGAGTTTGGTGAAACTAATATCGTTAAGCTTCAATCAGGAGCTGAGTTATCCGCGAGGTGGGTGGTTGGTGCTGATGGTGCGAATTCAGCCGTTCGACAACAAGCTGGAATTGGTATTACAGCTTGGGATTACCGACAGCACTGCATGCTTATTAATGTCGAAACTGAGCAGCCTCAACAAGATATTACTTGGCAGCAATTTCTACCAAGTGGCCCTCGTTCATTTTTGCCTTTGTGTTCTCTAACCTCTGATAATCAAGAAGTCGGGCAGGGCTCGTTAGTTTGGTATGATTCTCCGCTGCGTATTAAGCAACTGTCAGCAATGACCCCTGAAAAACTACGTAATGAAGTACTTACTCACTTTCCTAAAGAGTTAGGTGATATAAAAGTCTTGAATTCGGGTTCTTTTCCTCTGACACGACGTCATGCTCAATCATACTCGAAGAATAACTGTATTCTAGTCGGGGACTCTGCGCATACGATTAACCCTCTAGCAGGGCAGGGTGTAAACTTGGGTTTTAAAGATGTGGCAGCACTATTGGATATCACCAAAGAGAAAGGTGAATTGAATCAATCTGTAGCGAGACGCTATGAAGTAATCAGAAGAGGTGACAATCTAATGATGCAAAGTGGCATGGACTTTTTCTACAAAACGTTTAGCAATGACATTGGCCCACTTAAGTTTGTGCGTAATGCAGCACTAAAGCTAGCAGAAAGCTCAGGGCCGATTAAATCACAGGTGCTTAAATACGCTTTAGGGTTGTGATTGGTTAGTCCAAATTATCGAGTTATAAAAAAAGGAGAGCTGAGGCTCTCCTTTTTTGATTTCGTGATAATGCTTAATGTTGTTGCGTCACACAAACAGGCGCATCAATGGCTAAAGAGCGTCCAGTATAAATGAGGGAGCCATCCTCAATATTTCGTTTGAATGACGTGAGGTTGTTGGAATGCTGGTTTGCGGCGATAAGCCATTGGCCGTCATTAGTGATATGAAAGTCGCGAGGGAACTTACCTTCAACGTCGTAACTATCCATAAAAATGAGTTTTTGAGTGGCTGAGCCTATTCTAAAACAACTGATTCTTGATTGATGTCGACATGACACATAAAGGAATTGCTCATCGGGCGATAGCTTAATGGCAGCGGCAGCCCCTCCCTTCTCCATATTCGGTAAGGCATCAACCTCATCCACTATATTCCAAATACCTAAAGACTTTTCCAAAATCAATATCGTTTCAGAGAGCTCACACACCACATAGGCTCGATCTTCAGCTTGGTTAAAGACTAGGTGACGAGGTCCATTCCCTGCTGGCACTTTAATAGACTGCATTGGCTCATCAAGGAATTCTTCTTGTTCTTCGTCGAAGCAATAGAAGTTGATTCGATCGGCTCCGAGATCGACGGTGACAAACTGAGGAGAATTCTTCATAAAAAGACTTTGATGAGCATGTGGCCCAGTTTGTCTTTCTGTATTAGGTCCAGAACCAACCATCTTGAGCGTTTTGAGTCGTTTATCGATATTGCCATTGATACTTAAACTAAAGATATCGAATGTCCCTGATGAATATTGCGATGTAATAGCAAACTTATTGTGGGGATCTATAGTGATATGACAAGGATGCTCTCCTGAAATTGGCTCAGCATTTGACGCTATTGTTGAATCAGCATTAGGTATATGAATTAGCTGTGGTTGTATCTTTTGGTCAACTTCAGAAGCTGTGTAGACCCCTAGCTTGGTCGTGGTGACAAACGAGGGGTTAGTGCAGGTCGCCATAAGCTCTAAAGGTAGCAGCGTTCCCGTTTCTAGATCTAACTGAGTTTGATATACACCTTGGCTATTACTTGGCGTATCTGTGTAGCAACCGATCGTTAAAGGGAGGGTTTTCATAGGTAGTCATACTCAGTTGGGAAATGGAGCAGACATTGTCTAATAAAATCGCAATAAAAGTGAGGTTATAGAAGAGAATACTAGGTGACTTGGCTAGCAGATTTACATATTCCAGATAAAATAGAACCCAGCTAAAAAGCTGGGTTCTATTCAATAATGGTGCGGTCGGAGAGACTTGAACTCTCACACCTCTCGGCGCCAGAACCTAAATCTGGTGCGTCTACCAATTCCGCCACGACCGCAGCAAATCTTTATAGTTATATCGACATTGGTAATTCAATATAACGTTGTTGTTCTTCTTTCATAAAGAAAGAATGGTGGCTACTGCGGGATTCGAACCTGCGACCCCATCATTATGAGTGATGTGCTCTAACCAACTGAGCTAAGTAGCCAATAATGAATTTTATGCATTCACTATTTTATCTCTAATTAAAGAGAAATAATGGTGCGGTCGGAGAGACTTGAACTCTCACACCTCTCGGCGCCAGAACCTAAATCTGGTGCGTCTACCAATTCCGCCACGACCGCAGCAAAGCTTTCCTCTCAACTAAGCAAAGAGCCTAGCGAAGAGTATATAGTTAAGAAGACTTATGGTTTGTCTAAGTAACGTTGTAATGGCTGGGCTACCTGGATTCGAACCAGGGAATGCTGGCATCAAAAGCCAGTGCCTTACCGCTTGGCGATAGCCCAACAGTGATGTCATTTAAGACATCTAAATAATGGTGCGGTCGGAGAGACTTGAACTCTCACACCTCTCGGCGCCAGAACCTAAATCTGGTGCGTCTACCAATTCCGCCACGACCGCAGCAAAGCTTTTACTCTAGCGAAGAGTATAGTTAAGAAGACTTATGGTTTGTCTAAGTAACGTTGTAATGGCTGGGCTACCTGGATTCGAACCAGGAATGCTGGCATCAAAAGCCAGTGCCTTACCGCTTGGCGATAGCCCAACAGTGATGTCATTTAAGACATCTAAATAATGGTGCGGTCGGAGAGACTTGAACTCTCACACCTCTCGGCGCCAGAACCTAAATCTGGTGCGTCTACCAATTCCGCCACGACCGCAGCAAAGCTTTTACTCTAGCGAAGAGTATAGTTAAGAAGACTTATGGTTTGTCTAAGTAACGTTGTAATGGCTGGGCTACCTGGATTCGAACCAGGGAATGCTGGCATCAAAAGCCAGTGCCTTACCGCTTGGCGATAGCCCAACAGTGATGTCATTTAAGACATCTAAATAATGGTGCGGTCGGAGAGACTTGAACTCTCACACCTCTCGGCGCCAGAACCTAAATCTGGTGCGTCTACCAATTCCGCCACGACCGCAGCAAAGCTTTTACTCTAGCGAAGAGTATAGTTAAGAAGACTTATGGTTTGTCTAAGTAACGTTGTAATGGCTGGGCTACCTGGATTCGAACCAGGGAATGCTGGCATCAAAAGCCAGTGCCTTACCGCTTGGCGATAGCCCAACAGGATATCAATTAAGATATCTAAATAATGGTGCGGTCGGAGAGACTTGAACTCTCACACCTCTCGGCGCCAGAACCTAAATCTGGTGCGTCTACCAATTCCGCCACGACCGCAGCAAATCTTTATAGTTACATCGACATTGGTAATTCAATATAACGTTGTTCTTCTTTCACAAAGAAAGAATGGTGGCTACTGCGGGATTCGAACCTGCGACCCCATCATTATGAGTGATGTGCTCTAACCAACTGAGCTAAGTAGCCAATATGAATTTTATGTATTCACTATTTTATCTCTAATTAAAGAGAAATAATGGTGCGGTCGGAGAGACTTGAACTCTCACACCTCTCGGCGCCAGAACCTAAATCTGGTGCGTCTACCAATTCCGCCACGACCGCAGCAAAGCTTTCCTCTCAACTAAGCAAAGAGCCTAGCGAAGAGTATATAGTTAAGAAGACTTATGGTTTGTCTAATTAACGTTGTAATGGCTGGGCTACCTGGATTCGAACCAGGGAATGCTGGCATCAAAAGCCAGTGCCTTACCGCTTGGCGATAGCCCAACAGGATATCATTTAAGATATCTAAATAATGGTGCGGTCGGAGAGACTTGAACTCTCACACCTCTCGGCGCCAGAACCTAAATCTGGTGCGTCTACCAATTCCGCCACGACCGCAGCAAATCTTTATAGTTATATCGACATTGGTAATTCAATATAACGTTGTTGTTCTTCTTTCATAAAGAAAGAATGGTGGCTACTGCGGGATTCGAACCTGCGACCCCATCATTATGAGTGATGTGCTCTAACCAACTGAGCTAAGTAGCCATCTGAGAGCGAAGTAATATAATATAATCTCGCCTTCAATGCCATTATCTTTTTAAAGATAATTACACTTTAAATTGTGGCTGGGCTACCTGGATTCGAACCAGGGAATGCTGGCATCAAAAGCCAGTGCCTTACCGCTTGGCGATAGCCCAACAATGATATCAATTAAGATATCTCAATATGGTGCGGTCGGAGAGACTTGAACTCTCACACCTCTCGGCGCCAGAACCTAAATCTGGTGCGTCTACCAATTCCGCCACGACCGCTTTACTTTCCTAAAAACTCTTTGTTGTTAAGATACAGATATTTAATAACAAACAGAGTGCTTAGGAAATGGTGGCTACTGCGGGATTCGAACCTGCGACCCCATCATTATGAGTGATGTGCTCTAACCAACTGAGCTAAGTAGCCATTTCCAAATTGTTGCTCATTTCAAGACGTTGCCGCTTCGTTGTGAACGGGGCGCATTATGCGGAGTTGAGCGAAACCCGTCAACTTTTTTTTTGAATAAATCGCGAATAAACATCTGTTCGGTTTCTTTTTAGGCAAAGAGGCGTATTTGTCGACAAAAAACAGGTCTAAAAGACGATATATATAGGAAGTTAAGTTTCTGATGAAGGGCAATTTAGAAAGGAGAAAAACAAAAAGGCCAGTGAATTCACTGGCCTTTTTTCTAGATGTTTAATCAGAATTATACGTTGAAGCGGAAGTGAACAACGTCACCATCTTTAACGATGTATTCTTTACCTTCAAGGCGCCATTTACCTGCGTCTTTCGCACCGCTCTCACCGTTAAATTCGATGAAGTGATCGAATCCAACAACTTCAGCACGGATGAAACCTTTCTCGAAGTCTGTGTGGATCTTACCCGCAGCTTGTGGCGCAGTTGCACCTACAGGGATTGTCCAAGCACGAACTTCTTTAACACCAGCCGTGAAGTAAGTTTGAAGAGTCAGTAGTTCGTAACCAGAGCGGATCACTCGGTTAAGACCTGGTTCTTCGATACCCATATCCGCTAGGAACTCTTCGCGATCTTCATCGTCAAGCTCAGAAAGCTCAGATTCGATTGCAGCACACACAGCAACAACAACGTTGTTCTCTTTTTCTGCATACTCGCGAACCGCGTCTAGGTAAGGGTTGTTTTCGAAACCATCTTCAGCAACGTTTGCGATGTACATTGTTGGCTTAAGCGTTAGGAAGTTAAGGTAGTCAATTGCTGCGACTTCTTCTTTTCCCAGTTCAACAGTACGCGCCATACCACCTTCAGTTAGGATCGGTAGTAGCTTTTCAAGAACTGTAGTTTCAAACTTAGCGTCTTTATCTCCGCCTTTTGCTTTTTTAGCATTACGGAAGATCGCACGTTCACAGCTATCTAGATCGGCAAGAGCAAGCTCAAGGTTGATCACTTCGATATCTTCGATAGGAGATACTTTGCCAGCAACGTGAACGATGTTTTCGTTTTCAAAGCAGCGTACAACGTGACCGATAGCGTCAGTTTCGCGGATGTTAGCTAGGAATTTGTTACCAAGACCTTCACCTTTAGATGCGCCAGCAACTAGGCCAGCGATATCTACGAATTCCATTGTCGTTGGAAGGATCTTCTGTGGATTAACAATTTTTGCTAATGCATCTAAGCGTAGATCTGGAACCGGAACGATACCTGTGTTTGGTTCGATCGTACAAAATGGAAAGTTTGCTGCTTCGATGCCTGCTTTAGTCAGTGCGTTAAACAGAGTTGACTTACCAACGTTTGGTAGACCAACGATGCCACATTTAAAACCCATGATATAAACCTTATTCTGCTTTGAACGTATGTAAGCGATTTTGTGCTTTTGGTAGGCCATCTTTTAATAAGATGTCTAGGCTGCGAACCGATTCGTCAACGACGGCCTCGATACACTCTTGCTCTTTTTGAGGAGCTTTGCCTAATACATAACCTGCAACTTTATCTTTGTGTCCTGGATGGCCGATGCCTAATCTAAGACGATAGAATTCTTTATTGTTACCCTGTTTACTGATGATGTCTTTCAGACCATTATGTCCACCATGACCACCACCTTTTTTAAACTTTCCAATACCAGGAGGAAGATCTAACTCATCATGAGCGACCATGATCTCTTCTGGTTTAATTTGGTAGAACTTTGCTAAGGCTGCAACTGCTTTGCCTGACAAGTTCATAAAAGTTGTTGGGATCAGCAAACGAAGATCTTCACCGTGAACCATGATACGACCCGTTAGGCCAAAGAACTTTGGTTCGTTCTTTAGTGTCACGTTATGTACACGTGCTAATTCTTCAACTACCCAAGCACCCGCATTGTGGCGAGTTTTGGCGTATTCTGGACCTGGATTAGCCAGTCCAACGAGAAGTTTTATTTGTTGGCTCAAGGTATGGATCTCTCTTGGGATTTCAAAAAGCGCCGTATGATATCACAGTTTATGAAAAAGGTGCGAGCTAGCTGATAGCTGCGCGATTATTCCTGTTTGTGATAACTAGCAGTGCAATATTACTCAGATATAAAAAAAGCACTTCATTGACTGAAGTGCTTAGTGTTTTCTCTCGCGTGTTTCTAAAACCAAACTTGTGTAAAAAAGCTATTGGATTTTGATTAGTTGAACATCGCTGAGATTGATTCTTCGTTGCTGATACGACGAATTGCTTCAGCAAGCATGCGAGAAAGGCTAAGTGTTGTCACTTTACCAGTCGCAGCCATCTCTGGAGATAGAGAGATAGAATCCGTTACGATAACTTGGTCTAGAACAGAGTTCTTGATGTTGTTCGCAGCAGTACCAGAGAAAACAGCGTGAGTTGCGTAAGCGAATACACGCTTAGCACCGCGCTCTTTAAGCGCTTCAGCTGCTTTACATAGTGTGCCACCCGTATCGATCATGTCATCAACGATAACACAGTCACGGCCTTCAACATCACCGATTAGGTTCATTACTTCAGAAACGTTAGCACGTGGACGACGCTTATCAACGATAGCGATGTCAACATCACCTAGCGCTTTAGCTGTTGCACGAGCACGTACAACACCACCAAGGTCTGGAGAAACCACTACTGGGTTTTCTAGGCCACGGTTCGCCATGTCTTCTAGAAGAACTGGAGTACCGAAGATGTTATCAACAGGTACATCGAAGAAGCCTTGGATTTGCTCTGCGTGTAGATCGATAGTAAGAACGCGGTCAACACCAACGTTAGAAAGGAAGTCTGCAACAACTTTTGCAGTAATAGGCACACGAGCAGAACGTACACGACGATCTTGACGGGCATAACCGAAGTAAGGGATTACAGCAGTAATACGGCCAGCAGAAGCACGGCGCATTGCGTCAATCATTACCACCAACTCCATAAGGTTGTCATTGGTTGGTGCACAAGTTGATTGAATCAGGAATACATCGCTACCACGAACGTTTTCATTGATTTGAACAGCGACTTCGCCATCAGAAAAACGGTCTACGGTAGCATCGCCAAGAGAGATGTATAGACGATCAGCAATACGTTGGGCTAGTTCAGGTGTTGCGTTACCAGCAAATAGCTTCATATCAGGCACGGTGGAAACCTCGGGTTGCGTCCAGTTTTAAATAGATTGTGGGTGGGCTGATTGGTATTCAGCCAGAGTTTCTTTTAAAGGAGAAATGTTTCTTCCTTTCGCTACGAAAGCGGAAACTGTGTCAGGCAGTTGTTCTCGCACCAATTCGGCTTCTTTTCTGCTGTTAAATTCAGCAAAAACGCACGAACCTGTGCCAGTCAATCTCGACGGCGCGTATTGTAGCAGCCATGAAAGTTGCTTATCAACCTCTGGGTACAGCATTCGCACAATTTTTTCGCAATCGTTTACGTATTCTTGCTCTAGAAGCGTTGATAGCGCTCGCTTTGGCGTGTTTCGAGTTAATTCTGAATGTGTGAATATGTCTACAGTTGCTATGCTCACTTGAGGTTTGACCACAAGATACCATTTTTCGTCCGGATTAGCGGGCTGTAGCTGTTCTCCAACCCCTTCAGCAAAGGCTGCATGGCCTCGAACGAACACAGGTACGTCAGCGCCAAGTTTCAATCCGATCTCTGCTAGTTGATCATCAGAAAGATTCAGTTGCCATAGGTAGTTAAGTGCGACCAACACGGTTGCGGCATTTGAAGAGCCTCCACCAATACCACCTCCCATTGGAAGTACTTTCTTTAGCTCAATATCGGCACCGAAAGAGGTCGATGTATATTGTTGAAGGGCGGTGGCGGCTTTCCAAATCAGGTTTTCTTGTGTCGCAACGTCCGGAATTTCCGGTGTGATGGTAATTGAGGTCGTTTCTGAGTTTGCGGTAACCGTTAGTTCATCGCCAAAATCGACAAACTGAAACAAGGTTTGAAGCTCGTGATAGCCATTGTCACGTCGACCGGTGATGTAAAGAAATAGATTCAGTTTAGCCGGAGAGGGCCAATGGGTTGGCGTTGTTATCATTTTTTCAGTGTCCACTTCGAAACTACAATGTTGATTTTGTTATCGTCTTGCTTGAACGACAATCGAGTAGGGAGGGGAATACTCTCTACATTCGCGTTGTCTTCATCCGATAGCTTTTTACTCGGCATCTCTGTATTTCGATAATTAGCGAAGTTCAGTGTCCATAACTGGCTGCTGGCTTGTTTGGACAGAGATTCAAGCGTGTTGGCTGTATTTAATTGGTAGCTATCGGCTTGATCTGGAATGCCGAGGAGCCATTGTGGTAGATGATCAATAGGGATCTGCAAGCCTGTCAGCTGCTCAACCAAGACTGAAGCACTCGCATGGGTAAAGACTTGGTCATCATAGGTCACGACTTTTGCGCCCGATGAATCAATGGTTAGGTTCAATGCAGTTTGACCTAAAAAAGTCGTAAGTCTTAATTGACTTTGATTTGGTGAATGCTTCCAAATGAAATTTAAGCTTTGGCGTTGCTCTGGGGAAATGTAAGCGAGCTTGCCTGAGGCTTGATAGTTTTCTATCTGTAAAAGCCGATCTTGGTGACTTTGCCATTCAACGCTGGTCGGTTGTTCTGGTATAGACGAGCAACCCACCATAATTATGGCCATAAAAATAAGAGACGTGATTTTACGAAGCTTGCTCATATTTGCTCACAACTTGTTCAAATTTATCTAAAAAACGCTTCAACTATAGCATTGAATTCACGAAGTCAGGAAAACAAATCCCGCTTGCTCTTTAAATAGAGCCATGCATCAAGTAAAATTCGCCTCTTGTTTCCATTCCCTGATCGAGAACTTCTGATACATGTCTTTGCTTGCCGTAGGTATCAATCACAATACAGCGTCGGTTGAATTGCGAGAAAAAGTCGCTTTTGGTCCAGATAAATTATCTGAGGCACTCAAGCAACTTAACGCAAATGCACACGTGAATGGAAGTGTCATACTTTCAACCTGTAATCGAACCGAAGTGTATTGTGACGTCAAAGGCGTGGCAAAAAACAAGTTGATCGATTGGTTGTCTGTATTTCATCAAGTTAGCCCTGAAGAATTAAAACCAAGTATCTATATTCATGAAGAGCAAGCCGCGATTAAGCATCTAATGCGCGTCGCCTGTGGCTTGGACTCTTTGGTATTGGGTGAACCGCAAATCTTAGGTCAGGTGAAGCAAGCTTATACGGATTCGCGAGATAACAAATCTGTTGATGCTTCCATGGAAAAGCTGTTCCAGAAATCATTCTCTGTTGCGAAGCGTGTTCGAACTGAAACGGAGATCGGCGGAAGCGCGGTTTCGGTGGCTTACGCGGCTTGTACGTTAGCTAAACACATCTTTGAATCAATTGCTGAATCAACGGTGTTGTTGGTGGGGGCGGGAGAAACCATTGAACTTGTGGCTAAACATCTTTCAGCGAATGGTTGTACCAAGATGATAGTTGCTAACCGCACTCGTGAGCGAGCTTTAGGGTTGGCTGAAGAGTTTGGTGCTGAAGTGATCAGCCTCAATGAAATTCCTGATCATCTGCATCGAGCGGATATCGTGATCAGCTCAACCGCAAGTCCGTTACCTATCATTGGTAAAGGTATGGTTGAAACTGCACTGAAAACAAGAAAACATCAACCTATGTTGTTGGTTGATATCGCAGTTCCTCGCGATGTTGAATCTCAGGTCGGTGAATTGAATGACGCCTACCTTTATTCAGTGGATGATCTGCAGTCGATTGTTGATGGCAACATTGAACAACGCAAAGTGGAAGCGATTCAAGCGGAAGCAATCGTCAGTGAAGAAAGCGCCGCGTTCATGAGTTGGATGCGTTCACTGCAAGCGGTAGACAGTATTCGTGACTACCGTAAATCGGCCAATGAAATCCGAGAAGAATTATTAAGTAAGAGTTTACAATCACTTGCTGCTGGCGGTGACCCTGAGAAAGTCTTACTTGAGCTAAGTAATAAGCTCACAAACAAATTGATCCATGCTCCAACGCGTGCACTTCAAAGTGCAGCTGAGCAAGGAGAACCTGCAAAATTAATGGTCATTAGACAGAGTTTGGGTCTAGAAAACCCTCAATAATATTCGACCTCCAACAGAATAAGACATTATGAAAGCCTCGATTCTAATAAAGCTTGAAACACTTGTTGAACGCTATGAAGAAGTTCAACATCTACTTGGTGATCCCGATGTACTTGGGAATCAAGATAAATTCCGTGCCTTGTCAAAAGAGTATTCTCAATTAGAAGAGGTGACGGGGTGCTTTAAATCATACCAGCAAGCTCAAGAAGATTTAGAAGCTGCTGAAGAGATGGCAAATGAAGACGACGCAGAAATGCGTGAAATGGCTCAAGAAGAAATCAAAGATGCGAAAGCGAACATTGAACGTCTGACTGATGAGCTACAAATTCTTCTTATTCCAAAAGATCCAAACGATGAGCGTAACTGCTTCTTAGAGATTCGTGCCGGCGCAGGTGGTGATGAAGCGGGTATCTTTGCAGGTAACCTTTTCCGTATGTACTCTAAATTTGCCGAGAAAAAAGGCTGGCGCGTCGAAGTGATGAGCAGCAATGTTTCAGAGCAGGGCGGCTTTAAAGAGATGATCGCTAAAATCAGTGGCGACGCTGTTTACGGCACAATGAAGTTCGAGTCTGGCGGTCACCGTGTACAACGTGTACCTGAGACTGAATCTCAAGGTCGTGTTCATACATCAGCATGTACCGTTGCGGTTATGCCTGAGATCCCAGAAGCAGATCTTCCAGAGATCAAAGCTGGCGACCTTAAGATTGATACTTTCCGTGCATCTGGCGCGGGTGGTCAGCACGTTAACACCACGGATTCAGCAATCCGTATTACTCACTTACCAACAGGTACAGTAGTAGAGTGTCAAGACGAGCGTTCTCAGCATAAAAACAAAGCGAAAGCGATGGCTGTTCTAGCGGCTCGTATCGTTCAAGCTGAAGAAGAGCGTCGTGCTGCTGCGATTTCAGATACACGTCGTAACCTTTTAGGTTCTGGTGACCGTAGTGACCGTATTCGTACGTACAATTACCCTCAAGGCCGTGTTTCTGATCACCGCATCAACTTAACTATCTACCGCCTGAACGAAGTTCTGGAAGGTGATATGCAAAGCCTGCTTGATCCTGTTCTACAAGAGCACCAAGCTGATCAACTAGCAGCACTTGCTGAGCACAACTAATTACTATGCAGTCAGCATATACGGTTGAAAGTGCTTTAAAGTCAGCAATCGTACAGCTTCAAGAGGGCGATAACACATCGCCCTCGATTGATGCTGCGGTACTGCTTTGCCACGCCTTAGATAAACCAAGATCTTACCTACTGACTTGGCCTGAGAAGCATCTCACTTCAGAACAAGAATCCGAATTCCATACCCTTCTAAAACGTCGCTTAACCGGTGAGCCTGTGGCTTATATTGTTGGTGAACGTGAGTTTTGGTCGCTGCCGTTAAAAGTCTCTCCTTCTACTTTAATCCCACGTCCAGATACCGAGCGTTTGGTTGAAGTCGCGTTAGACAAAACGTATGGCAAGCAAGGTGCGATTCTCGATTTAGGAACTGGAACTGGTGCGATTGCTTTGGCATTGGCGTCTGAGATGCCGAACCGACCAGTGACGGGGATTGATCTTCGTCCGGAAGCACAACTGCTTGCTACAGAGAATGCACAACGTCTAAACATCACCAACGCTACTTTTTTGCACGGAAGTTGGTTTGAGCCTTTGAATTCAGTTAGCTCTGAAGAAGAAGTGGTTAAGTTCTCTTTAATTGTCTCGAACCCTCCATACATTGAGAAGAATGATCCTCATTTGTCTCAAGGCGATGTGCGTTTTGAGCCAATCACAGCACTGGTTGCTGAAGAGAAAGGACTCGCGGATATTCGATACATTTCTGAAAATGCACGTGGCTTTTTGGAAAATGAAGGCTGGTTGGCATTTGAACACGGTTACGACCAAGGTTTGGCAGTACGTGAGATTATGCAGGCGCTCGGTTATCTCGATGTGGTTACAGAAAAAGATTACGGTGGTAATGACCGAGTGACATTGGGTCGTTACTGTTCATAGATAGTGACTGTCCATAGGCTGCGGTTAATCATCTCGTGAGCAATAGATGATGAACTTGCTAAATTGATACCTTTAACTCGACAATACATTTCACTCGGTGATGCATTTAACACAGAAATGCAGAGCATTAACGGGTATTGTGTAGCTCGTGTTAGCGAAAGCACATATAAAAATATAAAGGAATACCATGTACGAAGGTTTAAAACATTTTCACTTACTTACGATTGCTATAAGCGCACTGCTGCTTTCGATTCGTTTCGCTCTTATGATGGCTAACTCTCCGAAGCTTAAGCACCCTTTCTTGCAGCGTTTTCCTCATATCAATGACTCGTTGCTACTGCTATCGGGTATTGGTTTGATTTTTATCACTGGCTTTATTCCATTTACACCTGCAGCACCATGGTTAACCGAAAAACTAACCTGTGTTATGGCATACATCGCATTGGGCTTCTTTGCGCTTAAACTGGGTAAGAACAAGTTATTGAGAGTTTTCTCTTTCTTTGGTGCGCTTGGCTGGTTAGCAATGGCAGGCAAAATCGCAATGACGAAGACACCAACATTTTTCGGTTAATTATCTCCTTATTTCGGTTAACTATCTATGTACGAATTTTTTGATGAAGACTTTGACCAGCTAGAGTTAGCTGAAGGTGCATTGATCTTAAATAAAGCGATTAACCCAGACACTCAAGACAGTTGGGCAGAGCAAGAGCTGGCGAGATTGTTAAAAGACGCCGAATTTGCTCTGGTTAATGAAACCGATGAACAGCAGAAGTTTGAATCTTTTATTCGACTATTCTTTTATGAATGGGGCTTTGCTGGCGATAAAGAGGCGTATTTCTCTTCGGAAAACGCGTTCATCGATAAAGTGCTTGAGAGAAAGAAAGGCATTCCAGTGAGTTTGGGGGCGATTTTTCTTTTTCTAGGTCGCAAGCTAGGCTTTCCTGTAGAAGGTGTCTCTTTCCCAACTCAGTTCTTGCTTAAAGTGAGCTGGTACGGGCAAGCTGCTGTCTATATTAATCCTTATAACGGTGAGTACGTTGGTGAACAAACGTTGCGAGCATGGTTAATAGGACATGATGGCCCATTAGCTAAGGTGAAACCTGAACACTTAGAAGTCGCCGACCACCCAACCATTATTGGTAAGTGGTTAGCACTGCTCAAGAGTGCACTACTGCGAGAAGAGCGCTATACGCTTGCACTAAAATGTACTGATCTTGCATTAACGTTTGTACCGGATGACCCGTATGAAATCCGCGATCGTGGCTTTATCTATCAACAGCTAGATTGTCACCAAGTAGCAGCAACGGATTATCAATACTTTATCGACCAATGCCCAGATGACCCGGCATCTGAGTTACTTAAATCTCAAGTGAACGTCATGAACGAAAAGGCCGTGGTCGTTCACTAATTAATAATTATTTTAGAGAGAATATGATGGAACAGAAAACAGTTCATATTGGCGACATGCCAATTGCTAACGACAAGCCATTTACGCTATTTGCAGGCATGAATGTTCTTGAATCTCGCGATCTAGCAATGCAGATCTGTGAGCACTACGTGAAAGTAACAGAGAAGTTGGGTATCCCTTACGTATTTAAGGCGTCTTTCGATAAAGCGAACCGCAGCTCAGTTCACTCATACCGTGGCCCTGGTATGGAAGAAGGTCTTAAAATCTTCCAAGAGCTGAAAGATACGTTTGGCGTGAAGATCATCACTGATATTCACACTGAAGCACAAGCTCAGCCTGTTGCTGATGTGGTTGATGTAATCCAACTACCTGCATTCCTAGCTCGTCAAACGGACCTTGTTGAAGCAATGGCTAAGACTGGTGCGGTAATCAACGTGAAGAAGCCTCAGTTCATGAGCCCGAACCAAGTTGGCAACATCGTTGATAAGTTTGCTGAGTGTGGTAACGACAAGATAATCCTTTGTGAGCGTGGCGCTTGCATGGGTTACGACAACCTAGTGGTTGATATGCTTGGCTTTGGTGTAATGAAGAAGTCTTCAAACGGTAGTCCAATCATCTTCGACGTGACGCACTCTCTACAAATGCGTGACCCATCAGGTGCAGCGTCTGGCGGTCGTCGTGAGCAAACGGTTGAACTAGCTAAAGCTGGCCTAGCGACAGGTATTGCGGGTCTGTTTATTGAAGCACACCCGAACCCAGATCAAGCACGCTGTGATGGTCCATCTGCGCTACCTCTAGATAAACTAGAACCGTTCTTGAAACAGATGAAAGCACTTGATGACCTTATCAAAGGCTTTGAGCACATCGATATTAAATAGCTGTAGCTGATGTTAAGTAACTCGCTAAAGTGAATTAGTTAAAGTGGTTATTTAAAGAGATCAAATAAACGCCCAACTCTAAGAGTTGGGCGTTTTTGTTTATCTGGGTATCAGTTCTTTTCGCTGTGCGCTTATCTGTTTTTCTGAGTGCTAAATAGCGCTAGTGATTAAATGCTTGTTAACAGAATCTTTGACTCCCTAAGAAATAGGTATGAGTGTGTGAGGTCAGTCCTGTTTGTAGTAAATTACTGATGTTCATCACACTTTGTAAGTAAACGATTGCCTGTGATGCAGGGGAAGTTTGAGTGTAATCTCATAATTTTGTTACACTTAACTGTTGATCTATGCGTGATCAATTCGACATAAATATGAAATCGTCGTGTTACATCGAGAATGTTAATTTAAGATTAGTCATGTTGAAGTCTTATTGTTCGAACCCTAGAAAAGGGGCGCAATAGGTCATAAAAAAGCAGTGGATTCCCCTAAAAAGTTCAAAGGTATGACAATGAAGCAACGCCTTATTCTAAAGACAGCACTAAGTGCTGCAATCCTAGCGACACTCGCTGGGTGTGCGTCTCAATCAGCTCATGATTGGAACCAAGACGAAACTTACAAGCTAACGATTCTTCACACAAACGATAACCATGGTCGTTTTTGGCAGAATAAATACGGCGAATACGGCATGTCTGCTCGTAAAACGCTAGTTGACCAACTTCGTACAGAAGTTGAAGCAGAAGGCGGTAGCGTGTTGCTTCTATCTGGCGGTGACATCAACACAGGTGTTCCAGAGTCAGACCTCCAGGACGCAGAACCTGATTTCAAAGGCATGAACAAAATTGGTTACGATGCAATGGCATTGGGTAACCATGAGTTTGATAACTCTTTAGACGTACTACAAAAGCAGATCGATTGGGCTAACTTCCCTATGTTATCTGCAAACATTTACGATAAAGCGACAGGCGAACGTAAGTTCCAAGCTTACGAGATGTTCGAAAAGCAAGGCATCAAGATTGCGGTTATTGGTTTAACAACCGAAGATACCCAAAAGATTGGTAACCCTGAATTTATCGCAGGCATCGACTTCCGTGATCCTAAAGAAGAAGCGAAGAAGCTAATCGCTGAACTGAAAGAAACAGAAAAACCGGATCTAATCTTCGCTGTGACTCACATGGGTCACTACGAAAATGGTCAACGTGGTGTTAACGCACCGGGTGATGTAGCACTTGCTCGTTACCTAAACGAAGGCGATCTAGACATGATCGTTGGTGGTCACTCTCAAGAGCCTGTATGTATGGAAGGCCCGAACGTTGCGAAGAAAAACTTCAAGCCGGGTGATGAGTGTAAGCCTGACGTACAGAACGGTACTTACATCGTTCAAGCTCACGAGTGGGGCAAGTACGTAGGTCGTGCTGATTACGAATTCCGTAATGGCGAGCTAGAGATGGTGAGCTACGATCTGATTCCAGTTAACCTTAAGAAGAAAGTTAAGATCGACGGTAAGAAGCAACGTGTTCTTATTCAAGATGAAATCGCACAAGACCCAGAGCTACTTGAATTCCTACGTCCTTTCCAAGAGCAAGGTCAAGCACAGCTAGAAGTTCAAATCGCTGAGACAAATGGCAAGCTTGAAGGCGATCGTAACGTCGTTCGTTTCCAACAGACCAACTTAGGTCGTTTGATTGCGACTTCTCACATGGAGCGTGCAAAAGCAGACTTCGCTGTGATGAACTCTGGTGGTGTACGAGATTCAATTGAAGCGGGTGATGTCACTTATAAAGACGTACTAACAGTACAACCTTTTGCAAACATCCTGACTTACACAGATATGACAGGTAAAGAAGTTCTAGATTACCTAAATGTAGTAGCGACTAAACCGGTTGATTCTGGTGCTTACGCACAATTTGCTGGTATCTCTATGACAGTAGCGAACGGTGAAGTATCGAATGTATTCATTGGTGGTAAGCAGCTTCGTCTAGACGAAACATACCGCTTCACAGTGCCAAGCTTCAACGCGGCCGGTGGTGACGGTTACCCTAAACTGTCTGATCACCCTGGTTACGTAAACACTGGCTTTGTTGATGCAGAAGTACTGAAAGAGTACCTAGAAGCAAACAGCCCAGTAGACGTGAACAAGTACGCGCCTTCTGGTCAAATGGTTTACAAGTAATTGAACCCAATAAATTTAATCACTAGGTGCTGAATTAGATTGACTCTAGCACCATGATAAATTTTACTAAAGCGACGCCTCGGCGTCGCTTTTTGTTTATCTATCGTTTGGATTTGTTATGACCCCAGCAATCAACCTTGCCAAGAAAAAGAAAATCGCTCATACCGTGCATCAGTATCATCACGATGCGAATAATACCAACTATGGATTAGAAGCGGTTGAAGCGCTTGGTCAGGATCCTAAACGAGTGTTCAAAACGCTGTTGTTCTGTTTGAATGGTGTGGCTAAAGACTTGGCTGTGGCGGTTATCCCTGTCGACCAGAAGCTAAACCTTAAGCTTGCAGCTAAAGCGGCGAAAGGAAAAAAAGCAGAGATGGCCAATCCTGATATTGCACAGAAAACCACAGGTTATGTTGTGGGTGGAATCAGTCCGCTTGGTCAAAAGAAAGCACTGCCTACCTTTGTTCACTCCAGCGCTACCGATTTTGAAACAATATGTGTGAGTGCAGGGAAGCGCGGGCTAGAAATTGAACTTGGTCCAAAAGACTTAGTATTGCTGACTCGCGGCCAGTTTGCTGATCTATGTTTATAGATTGTCGTCGCTATGATGATAAAACTATCGAATGACAAACAAGAACGCCCGCTAGACTAATCTAGCGGGCGTTCTTATATAGAGTGTCTCGTCTTACTTACTCTGACTACTTCTTCAGACCTAAAGTACCACCAACACGCTTTGGTGCAGGTTTGTTCGGTCTGTTTGAATCTTGGCTGCGGTTTGCCGGTTTACCGTTTCTACGATCGTTATTGTCGCGATCTGTACGATTGCGATCCGAACGATTTTTATCTGAATTAGAACGTTCTGAACGAGAGTTTGACTTCCAGTTCTCGGTATTACCACCGCTTTCACTGTTCGATGAATTACGGCTACGCTTTGAGTTAGGTGCATGACGAAATTCATCCGCATTATTACCACGGTACGTGCGTGTACGGTTCTCGTTTTGATTACGGCGCGCTGTTGAAGTTTGGTTCTCTTCACGGCTATCAAAAAGTTTCGCGTCAGTTGCTTTACGAATGCGTTGACCTTTCGCGTTCATTTTTGATGCATCTTCAGTGCTTACTGAGCCTTCACACATCGCTAAAATTTCAGTGATTTCATCGTCGCTCAGGTAGCGCCATTTGCCGTTGGGTATACCGTCTAGTGAGATATTCATAATACGAACACGGCGCAGCTTAAATACTTCGTAACCGAGCGCTTCACACATACGGCGAATTTGGCGGTTAAGGCCTTGCGTTAATGTGATTCGGAACGAGAACTTGGTTTCTTTCTCGACCTTACATGGCAAGGTCACTGTATCGAGAATATGAACGCCAGCGCCCATTTGCTTCAAGAATTCCGTCGTAATCGGTTTATCTACACGTACCACGTATTCTTTCTCGTGGTTGTTACCTGCACGTAGGATTTTGTTTACGATGTCGCCATCGTTGGTCAAGAAGATAAGACCATCAGAAGGCTTATCTAGACGACCAATCGGGAAAATACGTTTGTGGTGGCCGATAAAGTCGACGATGTTGCCAGGAATATCACGTTCAGTGGTACAGGTGATACCTGTTGGTTTATTAAGAGCAATGTAGATCGGCTTCTCTTTTGAGCGAACAGGCTTATTGTCGATCTCAACATCATCACCTGGCAAGACTTTAGTACCCATCTCAGGGATCTTGCCGTTAATAGTAACTCGGCCTGCATCAATGAGTTTATCGGCTTCGCGGCGTGAGCAAAAACCAGTTTCGCTGATGTATTTATTAAGGCGTTTAGCTTGGGATTCTTGTGACATGATATTCTCTTAGCGTTTCACAACGGAAATATAGATAAACAAAAAGCAACCTTTGGATAGTTGCTTTGAGTTGGGATTCGTTAACTGGAGACAATTTTACCACTTGGTGTGAGTCTAGGCACTAAATATCGATCTTGATACAAAATAGCTACTCGCGACTCCTCTATCTCAACCTCTCAACTGGTGCGCTTTTGATGGCGCTCTCTGTTCTCTAGCTTTTTCTCATTACTCTTTCTGAGCATGACATAGACAGCACCCGTACCACCATGAAATTGCTGAGCAGAATGAACACATTGAACGTCGTTAATCTGAGTAAGCCAATTTGCCACGTAGCTTTTCATCATTGCTGGTGGGTTCGAGCGCTCACCTTTACCGTGAACAATGATAACGGTACGAACATCCATTCTTAAACACTGACGCAAAAATGAAAGCACTTCGTTACGTGCCTCTTTCAGTGTTTTCCTATGCAGGTCGAGCTTGGCTTGAATAGGGTATTTGCCTAGGCGCAGCTTTTTGTATACGCCTTCTTGTACACCGTCTTTTTTATAAGCAATGACATCATCTGGCTTGATCATTGGCGAGTAGTCTAATGACAAGTAGTCTTTCTCGTCGTCTGACAGCCACATAGCCGCTTCACGCTTAGCAAGGTGAGATTCTGTGACTCGGTGTACTTTCTGGTGTTCAGCGGTGTCATGGTCGATACGTTTAACATCGCCCATCATTTCTTGGAATAGATCTAAGTCGTCGTCATGAGACATAGTGTTCATCTCAAGTTGGAGAAGGATAGGGTAAGTATACCTAAGTTGAGACAGGGTTTAAAAATGAAAAAACCGGAGCAGACAAGAGAAATCTACTCCGGTGCAAAGCGTTTTGACATTTACTTATAAAGTAAAAGAATACTCAAAAGTAAATGATTTAGGCTGAGCTATTCTAATGAGGAGATTTTTCAGTCATAACTTTGTAGATGAAGAAGCCTCCATAAAACATCATGAGACCTAGAGCCCCGAAGATTACTATCATTGAAGATAGCCCCACCGCATTACCAAATAGGAGATCTAGCCAAAAGTCCATGTGTATACCTCAAAGTTATATGACACGGGTTAGTGTATTAACTGGCGTTATCAATTTACTGATCTGGATCAATCCTGTTTCATAAGTTAAATACTTGTTGGTAACTGTGTGTTTTTCGTCACATCAAGCGTGTCATTGTATGTCTTTTGTTCGAACGATTCGAATTCACCATAAATATGAGAAAAAGCGCTTGCGGATAAATTAAGAATCCGTATTATACGCTCCATCGACAGGCAATAAGCCAGTTAGATATCTCGGTGAATAGCGCAGCTTGGTAGCGCATCTGGTTTGGGACCAGAGGGTCGGGGGTTCGAATCCCTCTTCACCGACCACATTTAGAAAGCCTGCTCAATGAGCAGGCTTTCGTCGTTTCAGGACATGAGAAATGGGATTAGAACCTAGGTGGGGTTCGCCTGATATTCAAAATAAGCTCTTCACCGACCACATTAAGAAAAAGGCTTGTCAGAAATGAGAAGCCTTTTTTGCATTTCAAAATAGTTAACGTATTTATATAGTATAGGCCATGAGGATAGGGCTGGGATGTCAGTCCCCAAACTACTTACTTAACATCACACGTGATGTTCTTGATTGGTGTTTCCGAGGTAACAAAACAAACATACGCTTCCGCTTGCTTATTCGGGCCTATTCGAATGTAACCTGCCTTTACTTCATCTTCATCAAACGCCACCGAGTGAGATTTTCCCGTTTGGTTGTCGTAAAAGTTCGCTTCAAAATTGTTGTTCATTTGGCTTGCGATACGGTTTCGTGTTGTAGAGGTTGTGAACGTAATATTGGCGCAGCGCATTGGTGGTTTCTCAGTAACCAAAAACTGTCCGCTTTCTTTATCTAATACACCGCCTTTGGTATCTGGCTGAATGTCTATCGGTTGGAATTGTTCGATTGTACAAGTTTCTTTGGCTGAGGCTATTGAGGGCATCAGCATCGTGAGGGCTAAAGGGAAAGCAAAAAGTACTGGTTTCATTAGAACAACGCCATAGGTAAAAAGAGCGAAAGATAATAGCACCGCAATGGTGCTATTAAATGTAAAGATTCTGTTATTAAGGAAATGCTTTTATAACGAGAGCAAAATGAGGTTGAGCATCGTTAGCTTTTTTGGCTAGCCTTAAATTGACATTGGGCTGGTTGGCTTTGTGATTGCTGGATGATACTGAAGCCTTTCTTTTCTAATAACTGTATAAGGTTACCTTCTCCAATTAGGTGCAAGGTGCCAACTACTATCAAGTAGTTCCCTATAGGCTTAAGTTTCCAATCATTGGCGGATAGTTTGTTTGCCCAGTCGATATTGCGATCGGTTAAGAATGCTTTCTCAAGTTCAGGCGACATCTCTGATAGCTCTGAAAAGGCTTCCAGCTTCGCTAAATCACCCGCTTTCCAGCTTTCAATTAGGCAATGAACTACACGATCAGTTTGGTCAAATTCTTCAAGGCTACTGACTAACCACTCCTTACCGTCGTCCTTTTGTTTTGTCATCAGGTCTGTTTGAAACTGCAGAGGTTCTAAACTGATCACCGGAACATCTTGGATAGTTGCTTTGTGAGCTAGTGTCGCATCAACGCCGCTGGCGGAGCCATAACCCAGGTTTTTTAACTGCTGCATCTGTATGGAGAGAGAAGTAGCCCAAGGCGGTGAACTAAGCAGTTGTTGCGTCGGCATGCCCAATGATTTTGATATGTCGGTTAATAATTGCAGCTGTTCTGCATTGAGTACATCGGCAGTCGTGAGTTTGTTGTGGGGATATACAACGCCACTTGTCTTTGTTATGTCCGTCTCGATAACTAATCCGTCACTGTTTTTTAGCGTGTCGGTGATTGCTGACGGAAGTGGGTACATGCTCTCGTCCCCAACGTGTACAGAACCTAAGATAGTGAGTGTCAGTTCCCCCTTTTTCGCTTGCCAATAAAGTGGCTCGGCGACTGCTTGCCTAGCTGAAAAGGCGAGAACGAATAAAACCATGTACCAGAGTGGACGCAAAGGGAGCTCCTTTAGGAAGAATTAAACTCGTTAAAATCGATTTTGACGGCGTTTTTTAACGGTTTTTTTTGAGAACGATGTCACGTTGTTTGTACGAAAAGTATAACAACCCGAACAAACTGTTAAACCTTTCTCTCTATCAACGACACGATTTTATGAAATCCTTTAAAAAGATTGTGATTCAATTCTCAATTTTTACGTCAAAATAAAACTGACGGAAGTGCCGTTAATTCTAACTTTATGATTTTTATGTAATTAATTTTATCGCCAATTTTGAGATTTGAAGCTGATCACTTTATTAACTTGATTTAATTCACGGCAAAAAATAAGCCCATATAGTTTAGCTAACTTTCGAAGCGCTCCAATTTGCTTCTTACTCAATTTTTAAATTTATGGGTGAATACGATGTTGAAGAGAAACTTACTATCTGTAGCGGTACTGGCTGGTTTGACGGGTTGTGCTGTAACGCAAGCACCTGAGCAACAGATTGTTAATGCACTGGCTGATAACCTTGATGTGCAATATGAAATCCTAACCAATCACGGTGCGAATGAGGGAATGGCTTGTCAGGACTTAGGCGCAGAGTGGGCATCATGTAATAAAGTGAACATGACGCTAACTAACGATGGTGAAGCGATTGATTCAAAAGATTGGACCATCTACTTCCACAGTATTCGCCTTATCTTAGATGTTGATAATGAGCAGTTTAAAATCACTCGCGTAACCGGCGACTTACACAAGCTAGAATCAACAGAAAAATTCGATGGTTTTGCAGCGGGTGAAGAAGTGATTCTGCCATTAACCAGTGAATACTGGCAACTGTTTGAAACTGACTTTATGCCAGGTGCATTTGTAACAGCACCAAACGCAGAACCTAAGATGATCGCTTCATTGAATACGGAAGATGTAGCGTCGTTCGTAACAGGTTTAGAAGGTAACAACCTTAAACGTACACCTGATGACAACAACGTAATGGCTACAGCGGTGACGCGTTTCGAAAAGAATGCAGATCTAGCAACGCAAGATGTATCAACAACGCTACTACCAACGCCAATGTCGGTAGAAGCCGGTGAAGGAGCTGTGAGCATTTCTGGTGGTATTGCCCTACCAAAAGACGCATTCGATGCTGATCAGTTCGCAGCAATTGAAGAACGTGCAGATGTGGTAAACGTAGATGTGAGTGGTGACCTTCCAGTAAGTGTTACCGTTGTTCCTACTCAGTTTACGGGTGATTTAGCGAAATCTGGCGCTTATGAACTAAGCATCTCGGAAGAGGGGATTGCGATTAAAGCGTTTGATAAAACAGGTGCTTTCTACGCAGTTCAGTCTATTTTTGGCCTAATAGACAGTCAGAACGCTGAATCATTACCACAACTGTCGATACAAGATGCGCCACGCTTTGATTACCGTGGTGTGATGGTGGATGTTGCTCGAAACTTTCACTCAAAAGATGCCATCCTAGCAACGCTAGACCAAATGGCGGCATACAAGATGAATAAACTGCACCTTCACTTAACAGATGATGAAGGTTGGCGTTTAGAAATCCCAGGTTTACCAGAGCTAACGGATGTAGGGTCTAATCGTTGTTTCGATTTGGAAGAGCAAAGCTGTTTACTGCCTCAGTTAGGTTCAGGTCCAACAACAGACAACTTTGGCTCTGGTTTCTTTAGTAAAGCGGATTACGTCGAGATCTTAAGCTACGCAAAAGCGCGCAGCATCGAAGTAATCCCAGAAATTGATATGCCAGCACATGCTCGTTCTGCTGTGGTATCGATGGAAGCACGTTACACTCGCCTAATGGCGGAAGGTAAAGAAGCGGAAGCGAACGAATACCGTCTGATGGATCCACAAGATACATCGAACGTAACCACGGTTCAGTTCTACGATAAGCAAAGCTTCATTAACCCATGTATGGAATCTTCAACTCACTTTGTCGATAAAGTGATCTCTGAAGTGGCAGCAATGCACCAAGAAGCGGGTATGCCGCTAACGACTTGGCATTTTGGCGGCGATGAGGCAAAAAACATCAAGTTAGGCGCTGGCTTACAAGATATTAATGCAGAAGATAAAGTGGCTTGGAAAGGCAACATCGACTTGTCTAAGCAAGATAAGCCATTCCAACAGTCTCCTCAGTGTCAGTCTTTGATCGCTGATGGTACTGTAAGCGACTTCGGTCACCTGCCAAGTCACTTTGCAGAGCAGGTATCTAAGATTGTTGCTGATAAAGGTATCCCTCACTTCCAAGCATGGCAAGATGGCCTGAAATACAGCGAAGGCGAGAAAGCATTTGCGACAGAGAGCACTCGCGTGAACTTCTGGGACGTTCTTTACTGGGGCGGTACTTCATCAGTATACGATTGGTCAGCAAAAGGGTATGACGTGATTGTTTCTAACCCAGACTACGTATACATGGATATGCCATACGAAGTTGATGCTGCAGAGCGCGGTTACTACTGGGCAACACGTGCAACCGATACACGTAAGATGTTTGGCTTTGCACCAGAAAACATGCCACAAAACGCAGAAACATCATTAGACCGTGACGGCAATGGTTTCTCTGGTAAAGGCGAGATTGAAGCGAAACCTTTCTACGGTTTGTCTGCACAACTTTGGTCTGAAACAGTACGTACCGACGAGCAGTATGAATACATGGTGTTCCCTCGCGTATTGGCAGCAGCAGAGCGTGCATGGCACAGAGCGGATTGGGAAAACGACTACAAAGTGGGCGTTGAATATTCTCAAGATACTGACTTAGTGAATAAGCAGGCTCTAAACAGCGACTTTAATCGCTTCGCGAATATTGTTGGTCAGCGTGAACTGGCTAAGCTTGAGAAAGCAGGCATTGATTATCGACTACCAGTACCGGGCGCTCAGGTTGTGGATGGCAAGCTAGCGATGAACGTTCAATTTCCAGGCGTAGAGCTGCAATACTCTGCTGATGGCGAAAACTGGTTAACGTATGACGAGCAACAACGTCCATCGGTTTCTGGCGAAACTTACATCCGCTCTATCTCTGAAAGTGGCGAGAAAGTAAGTCGAGTAACCTCAGTTAAATAATAGATAAGCAACATTAATAGAAGAGCTCCCTCGTTATTATCTTACTCAAGGTAAAAAGTGGGAGCTCTTTTTGTTTGCTGCGAATTAGGCTCTCATCCAAAACGGAAACATATAGAAACCGTCTTGGTTTATAACGTCAACAATGCACATAAAGAGAGGTTCATCGCAAAAGTGACGCACTTCTCATTATTCTCTTCAAAAAATAAGTCCTTCATAAAAAACTCTAAATCAAATGTGATTCAACCTACCGAATCTAATTTTGCACCGTAAAATAATGTGATCCCGATCTGTGCATTTTTCCATCTTGAGTTTTTTATCAATTTTTATGTTTTTAAGTAATTGATTTTAATGCATTAAATAACTTGTTCTTTTTTGATAGTGAGAGAGATCACTCTGCCCACTCTTTTATTTTGAAACGCAAATTAATTCGAGCAACATAGATTTCATGCCAGGGAGGCGACCAACTACTCAAGCGGTGAAGGTGAATGATGTACCGAAGATATGCCGCTGAAAAAATCAAACTAAGGCAGTTTACTATGAAAAAAATTATCGCTCTAAGTGCTCTTTCTTTTGCTTTCGCTTCTAGTGCTTTTGCTGGTTCTTCTTACGTAACAGGTAACATCCAAATTCACGATGACGGCCGTATCCACGGTTCTGATATGACTTCTACGCTAGAAGCCGGTCACACGTTTGACAACTCTCTAGGCGGCTTCACGGTTTACTCTGAGTTTGATGGTATTCAACTGGGTAAACTTGAATCTGAAAATGGCGGTGCAGGTAATACTACTCCTGGCATCACTGTAGGTGGTGAGCAATCTTTCAACATTACTGACAACCTATGGGTTGCTGCTGGTTACCAACACCTATTCTCTGCGGGTGAGAGCATTCAGTTCCGTCCACTGGTTAAGATCGGTTACAACTTCGATAACGGTATCTCTATTAGCAACCGTACTCGTGCACACATCGATGATACTTCTGCTGATGCTGACACAGACTACCGCATGGATAACCGCATTGCTTACACAGTGAATGCTGACCTAGCGCTTAGCTACAACAACGTATACATGATTGATGCTGAAGCGATGGACCATGAGTTACGTGCAACATGGACCCGTCAAGGCGTTCAACCTTACTTTGAGTTCCGTAGCCAAGCTAACGGCGTAGACTTCGCAAACGGCGATTCTAAGCAGAACAACGCATTCGTATTCGGTGCTTCTTACGGCTTCTAAGCGGATTTATTTGGCGGTTTAGTCAATGAGACTATTCGCGAAATAGCTTTTTTGCCAAAGCACTTCCTTCGTGAATGAGCGAGGGAATTAAGCGGCACTAACAGCCCGGTTAGTGTTGCGACAAGATTTGCTTTACTGTCCAAAAGCAAAGAGCCTAGCAAGTAAACCACAGTCTTGGGTTTGCTTAATACTAGGCTCTATTTTTATGTTTTAATTTCTCTCTAAATGTTCGTGTACTTTAGTTGCCTTTATAGTGACGGTATTCAAACACCTGACCTTTCTCGTTAAACGCATATACAGAGTACTCGTCTTTCTTATCGCCATGCTCCATGCCCGGAGAACCCATAGGCATGCCAGGAACAGCCAAGCCAATCGCATTACGTGGTGGGTTTTCTAAAAAGGCTTTCACGTCTTCTGCTGGAATGTGTCCTTCAAATACGTAACCGTCGATCTCTGCCGTGTGGCAAGAGGCTAGCTCTTGTGTTACCCCTAGCTTTTGCTTGATTGGATTCATGTCATCGTGGAGTTTCTCTGTCACATCGAACCCAGCATCTCGCATATGTTCAGTCCATTCTGTGCAGCAGCCGCAGTATGGAGATTTGTGGTTTAGAACATCAGTAGCTAAAGCCTGTCCTGAAATTGCAGCGAGTGCTGTAAGAGTCATAACTTTACGAATCATGGTTAACCTCATGAATATGGTTTTTATTGATATTAGAATGAGTGGGCTTGAACAATCTCAACCTGTTGGCATTGCTCACTACCGTAATTGACGACATCGCCATCGCTGCGCCTGCAACTACTGGGCTTAGCAAAAATCCGAAAAACGGATAGAGCACACCGGCCGCGATAGGAATACCAAGCGAGTTGTAGATGAAGGCTCCAAAGAGGTTTTGCTTCATGTTTCTCACGGTTGCTTGGGACAGCTCTATCGCGTTACTGACAGATAAGGGCGACGAGTTGAGGAGTGTCATTTGCGCACTTTCAATCGCGACATCACTGCCACTGCCCATTGCGATACCTATATCAGCTTGAGCAAGCGCTGGCGCATCGTTAATGCCATCTCCAACCATAGCCACACTCTTATATTGTTGTTGAAGCTGAACAATATGCTGAGCTTTCTGCTCTGGTAACACTTCCGAGATAACCTCATCGATACCTACGCTTTTGCCAATCGCTTGAGCAACAGAATCGTTGTCGCCAGTGAGTAGCACGGTGTGAATTCCGGCGGATTTTAGTTGAGCAATGGCTTGTTTGCTATCTATTTTTAATGCGTCTGAAATGCCTAAGATGCCTTCCAGTTTTTGGTCGATGACTACGAAGATGGGTGTCCATGCTTGTGTACGACAAAGCTCGATAAAGTCTGTGCCAATTTCAGTCTCAATTCCGAGTTGGGAGAGGTACTTAAGTGAGCCGACTTGAACGTTTTTGCCGTTAATTATTGCTTGTACGCCAAGGCCTCGTTGATTTTCGAACTCGCTATGAGGTAGTGCTGAAACTTGTAAGCTCTCTGCATATTGGCAAACGGCTTTAGCTAATGGGTGTTCTGACCCTACCTCTACCGAATAGGCGTAAGCCAGAAGTTCTTGCTCTGGTAAATCGCCATAAAAGGCTTGCTGAACGGTTGGCTTGCCTTGGGTTAAGGTGCCCGTTTTATCAAACACGACAGCATCGATTTTGCTTGCAGATTGCAACACATCGGCATCTTTGATCAGAACGCCAAACTCAGCCGCTTTACCTACGCCAACAGTAATCGAAAGCGGTGTGGCTAGGCCCAAGGCACATGGACAAGCGATGATCAGCACGGTAGTCGATACTACGAGCATATAACTGGCGCTAGGTTGTGGGCCAACAAAAAACCAAACTAGGGCGGCAATAGCTGCGATAGCGACCACAACCGGAACGAAAATAGCTGAGATGGAGTCTGCAAGCTTAGCAATCGCAGGCTTGCTGCTTTGTGCTTGGCGAACCATCTGAATGATTCGAGCCAACATGGTGCTTGAGCCAATCCCAGTTGCTTCAATGATTAAGCTGCCATCACCATTAATGGTTCCTGCTGAAACACCATCATTAATCGATTTAACGTTGGGAAGCGGTTCGCCAGTCAGCATCGATTCATCGATATAAGATTCACCTGATATCACGACACCATCAACCGGCACTTTCTCTCCCGGCTTCACTCGAACTTGCATGCCGACTTGAATAGCTTCTACAGCGATGGTTTGCTCTTGGCCATCGACGATAACCACCGCTTTTTGAGGCTGTAAGTTTATCAGCGCCTGTAAAGACTTAGTGGTGCGTGCTTTGGCTTTGGCTTCAATGTAGTGACCCAAAGAAATAAGGCCAACAATCATTGCACTCGCTTCAAAATAGACATGACGAGAGGCTTCAGGAAACCACGAAGGAATAAGCACAACCAACATTGAGTAGAACCATGCTGCGCCTGTACCCAAAGCAACTAACGTATCCATGGTCGCACGCTTGTGCATCAGTGATTGCCAAGCATTCGTGAAGAAGCTGCGTCCTGAAGTCGCAAGCAGTATCAAACAAATGACACCAACTAAGCCCCAAGCCAGTTGATCGTTAAATGTAGCAATGGTCATGCTGCCACCGAACAAACCCCACGCCATCAGCGGAGCGCCGATAATCAGTGCGCTTACTGAGTTTCTAAGGAAGGCTTGTTGGGTACGAAGTTGCTGTTCTTGTTGTTTTTGCTGTTGAGTCGCCGCATCGTCGACAAACTCGGCGCCATAACCCGCGGCTTTCACCGATTCTATTAGAGCGTTTTCAATGATGTCTCTTGTTTGAGAGGTGAAAACCAAGGCTGTCTGCTCAGCGAGATTGATCTGTGCTTGGTCGACGAATTCATTCTTTTTCAACGCTTTTTCTACTGAAGAAACACAACTCGCACACGTCATCCCTTCAAGCACAAGGTGATAGGTATATTGACTGGCAACGGGCTTAGTTTGTGCCGTTTCTGTAGACGCTGGTTTTTTATCTTCTTCTGAATTTGAACTCTGTGAGAGCTCATTGGATTTAGAGTAGGGAGCCGCGTGATAACCCACGCTTTCGATCAACTCAATAAGCTCGGGTTCTGAAAGCAGAGTAACCAAGGACAATTCATGTTTGCTGACTTCTAGGTCTGAGATTTGCTCGGTTTGTTCAAGTGCTTGAGTCAGCTTGCTCACACACTTACCACAGCTGAGCCCTGATAACGAGAGGTGCAGCTTGTTACCCATAGAATAGCCAAGCGTTGCCAGCTTCTCGTTGAGTTGAGCGTAATTCGATGGAGTCGAAATATCGATGTACGTCGGCGATATGTCAGTGATCGTCGTATTCTCTAGAACATCAAAAAGTGCCCGAACTTTCTTCGCACACCCCATGCAATTAAGGCCGTTAAGCGCAGTTGTGTAATGGTTCATACCGATACTCCAATTCTCATCTACGTCTAACATAAACCTTCCCGTAAGGGTAAGGTCAAACATAAATTCAAGAATTTGATCTCAGTAGTGTGTTAGCTGGTGGGTTCAATTTTTGAATGGGAGGGGGAATAAAGGATCCGCGGCTATAATCTACTGGTTAGAGCTCTAGATTCGCTGCTTTGAAGGCGGAATTCGGCTTTCTATAATCGCTTTCGTACAACAACAGCACATTAATCATTCACTACTGATTGTAGATTTAAGCGGTGGTGATAAAATAGCGCCCAAAATTTAGTGATATTTGTCTATTACAAGCTTTGTAACGACGAGCACTAAAAGAATCACCTACATAATCAAGGTATTTAAATGACGGTTAAAACTCGTTTTGCTCCTAGCCCAACTGGCTATCTTCACGTTGGTGGTGCACGTACTGCACTTTACTCTTGGCTATTCGCTAAAAACCAAGGCGGTGAATTCGTTCTACGTATCGAAGACACGGACCTTGAGCGTAACTCTCAAGAAGCGGTTGATGCAATTCTAGAAGGCATGCAATGGATGGGTATGGAATGGGATGAAGGTCCTTACTACCAATCTAAGCGTTTTGACCGTTACAACGAAATGGTTGATAAGCTACTTGCTGAAGACAAAGCATTCAAATGCTACGCGTCTAAAGAGCTACTTGACGAAATTCGTGCAGAGCAAGAAGAAAACAAAGAGATGGCTCGCTACGATGCTAACCACCCTAAAATTGTTGCGGCTAACGAAGCAGCAAAAGAAGGTGATGCGTGCGTTATCCGTTTCCGTAACCCTAAAGAAGGCAGCGTAGTCTTTGATGATCAAATCCGTGGTCGCATTGAAATCGCTAACAGCCAACTTGATGACCTAATCATTCGTCGTACAGACGGCGCACCAACTTACAACTTCGTAGTGGTAGTGGATGACTGGGATATGGGTATTACACACGTTGTTCGTGGTGAAGACCACATCAACAACACACCTCGTCAAATCAACATCTACGAAGCACTAGGCGCGCCAGTTCCGACTTTCGCTCACTGTGCAATGATTCTTGGTGATGACGGTGCGAAACTTTCTAAGCGTCACGGTGCTGTTTCTGTAATGCAATACCGCGATGAAGGTTACCTACCAAACGCACTAAACAACTACCTAGTTCGTTTAGGCTGGTCTCACGGTGACCAAGAGATCTTCTCTCAAGAAGAGATGATTGAGTTCTTTAGCCTTAAAGCAATCAGCAAGTCTGCTTCTGCATTCAACACTGACAAGCTACTTTGGTTGAACAACCACTACATCAAAACTTCTGAGCCTGAGTACGTGGCAAAATACCTGCAATGGCACCTAGACGCACAGAAGATCGATACAACAAACGGCCCTGCAATCACTGAAGTGATCAAGCTAGTTGGCGAGCGTTGTAACACGCTTATCGAACTTGCTGAGCAGTCTCGTTACTTCTACGAAGATTTCTCTGAGTTTGAAGCTGGCGCAGCTAAGAAGCACCTACGTGGTGTTGCTAAAGGCCCACTAGAGCTTGCTCTTGCTAAGGTTGAAGCGCTTGAAGAATTCACAACAGCAAACATCAAAGACGGTGTGATTGCAGCAGTATGTGAAGAACTAGAGATCGGCATGGGTAAAATCGGCATGCCACTTCGCGTAGCAGTAACAGGTGGCGGCCAGTCTCCTTCTGTTGATGCTGTGATGGAGCTTGTTGGTAAAGAGCGCGTAATCGCTCGCATCAAGATGGCTCTTGAGTTCATCGCTGAGCGTGAAGCTAACGCTTAATTGAGCGATTGCTAGAATCAAAAAAGGGTCAGTAACTTGGTTACTGACCCTTTTTATTTGTCTCGAGTTTTACTCTCTGAATAACTTCGTTAAAACTTGTCGTCGGCAATCATTTGAGTCGCTTGCGCGGGTGTTTTCTTATCAAACAAGATATCCATCATCGCTTTGATGCGCTCCATATCGTCACCAAACTTAGAAAAGTTGCCGCTATTCGGCGCCTTAAACTCTACGTTACCAACGCGCTGTTGATCTTGATAAGCGGAGATCTTTGCGTCTGCCACAAAGGTTCTCAAATCCCAGCTCCAACGAGATACGTAATCTAGCGTGACTTCTTCAGGCTTGTGTTCAGAGCCGTCAGCGACAACCTTACATTTAACTTGATTGTTCAAACACCAATCGAGCATCGAATCAAGAAACACAGTGCGCGTCTTGGTGTCTTCTACGATAGTGATGTTTTTAATATTGTTTGCTTCTGGCAGTGCATTCCCTGAATACTTAGGAGCACTACAACCTGCGAGTAAAACGACAACAGCGGCAACTAACCAGTTTTTCATTATCTATCCTAGATTTTTTTGAAGATGATTGAGGTGTTAATCCCACCAAAAGCAAAGTTATTGCTCATTAGGTATTCAACATCCAATTCGCGACCTGAGCCTGTGATGTAATCGAGCTTGCCGCACTGTTCATCGACATTCTCAAGGTTTAGGGTTGGGCTGAACCAACCGCTGTGCATCATCTCTATGCTTAACCAAGCTTCAATCGCACCACACGCGCCAAGCGTATGTCCAAAGTAGCTTTTCAATGAACTGATTGGCACTTCACCAAAGATATTCGCAGTCGCGTTACTCTCTGCAATATCGCCTTTTTCTGTCGCAGTACCGTGTGCAGAAACATAGCCAATCTTCTCGGCTGGAAGCTGTGCGTCTCTCAGCGCTTTCTCCATACAAACTTGCATGGTTTCCATCTGAGGTTGGGTCACATGAGCCGCATCGCAGTTGCTGGCAAAGCCAATGATTTCAGCGTAGATCTTTGCACCGCGAGCAACAGCATGTTCATACTCTTCAAGAACAAGCGTACCGGCGCCTTCACCGATAACCAAGCCATCACGCTCGCTGTCGTATGGGCTAGGGGATTTCTTGGGTGTGTCGTTTTTTAAACTGGTAGCAAAAAGGGTATCGAAAACGGCAGACTCAGTTGGGCATAACTCTTCACCACCCCCGGCAACCATCACGGTTTGGTAGCCGTGCTTGATCGCTTCATAGGCGTAACCAATGGCTTGGCTTCCTGAAGTACACGCACTGCTGGTGGGAATAACACGACCGCGTAGCCCAAAGAACAATCCTACGTTTACCGCAGCTGTGTGTGGCATCATTTGCACGTAAGTAGTTGCTGTGATCGCTCGTGTCGATTTCTCGTTAAGCATTACGCCGAACGCACCAACCGCGTCAGTACTGCCTGTTGAAGATCCGTAAGCGATACCGGTTTCACCATTGGTTAAAATATCGTGGCCAATCAGTCCTGCTTGTTCTAGTGCATTTTCAGTAGCAACGGTGGCCAGGCGAGATACACGGCCCATGCCGCGTACTTGTTTACGCTTGTAGTGTTTAGGCAGTTGGAAATCATCAATAGGTGCAGCAAGCTTAGTGTTGAGGCCATCATATTGCTCAAAGCTTGGCATATATTGGGTCGCATTTTCACAAGCCTTTAGCTTTGGCTCTATCTGTTGCCAGTCGTTACCAAAGGCTGTAACACCTGACATGCCAGTTACAACAACACGGCGGGTCATACTAAGCCTCCATTTACTGAAATCACTTGGCGAGTGACGTAGCCTGCAATATCAGACATTAGGTAACTCACGAGACCTGCAACTTCTTCAGGTTCGCCCATGCGGCGCAGTGGTACTTGAGGAAGTGCATGATCTTTCACGTGCTCGTCAACCATGCCGGTATCGATTAAGCCAGGAGCCACGCAGTTTACGGTGATCTTGCGTTTCGCGAGTTCTAAAGCCAGAGACTTAGTTGCACCAATCACGCCGGCTTTTGCCGCTGCATAGTTAGTTTGACCGCGGTTGCCCATGATGCCCGATACCGACGCTAGAGTGACGATACGGCCACCTTTACGCTTTTGAACCATAGGCATCACACACGGGTGAAGTACGTTGTAGAAGCTGTCTAGGTTGGTGTGTATCACGCCATCCCACTCTTCTTCTGTCATTGCAGGGAATGCAGTGTCACGAGTAATGCCCGCGTTGTTCACTACGCCATAGTAAGCGCCATGTTCGGCAATATCGGATTCTAGCTTCTCACGACATTCACTGCGGTTGCTGATATCAAATCGGATAAGACGACCTTTGCTACCTAATTCTGTGATCGACTTTAGCGTCTCTTCAGCACCTTGCTTGTCACCCATGTAATGAACGGCGATTTCAAACCCGTCTTTCGCAAGTTGAACAGCGATCGCTTTACCAATGCCTTTGCTGGCACCAGTGACTAAAACCTGACGGCTCATGATGGGCTCCTAGTTTTCATTTCTTGTAATTTTTGTTCTGTTGGTACGTAGACATTGAGTTGGCATTGAGCCACTAACTCACCTTGGTCTTCGACTCTAGCGGTAAACACGGCCATACCACTGTCTTCCATCAGTTGCTCGGCGTAGACATCAAAGGTTTGACCTTGAGTAAATTCATCACACAGTGACTTGTAGCGACGAGAACCGAGTAGGAAACCTATAGGGGGAATGGTGCCGTTTTTCAGTGAATGGTATCCAGACCAAGCAGCAACGGACTGTGCCATAAACTCGATACCAACATAAGCTGGAACAGTTTTTGATTCGGCATTAAAGAACAGATTATGGGGGCCAATATCCACTTGGCAGTGGATCGACAACGCCTCTACGCTGATCGCACGATCGATTAGTATCATTGGATCATCGTGTGGGAGAAGTTGGTCTACAGAAGGGATATCAGTCATTTACTACACCAAAAATCAGGCTAATATTGTTGCCACCAAACGCAAACGAGTTGCTTAAGATGTTCTTTACTTTAAGTTTCTGGGTACAGTTTACCAAATCAATCTCAATATCTTCAGCTTTATCCTGACATTTTTGTAAGGGAAGCGGTAAGTCATATTTCAAAATATGCCATGCAATTGCAGCCTCAATCGCACTTGCGGCTCCAAGAGTATGCCCGGTAAGAGGCTTGGTTGAGCTAACGGGAACCTTGTTTGCAAAAATACGATGGATGGCTTTGCTTTCCATTGAGTCATTAAGTGGTGTTGCTGTGCCATGCGCATTGATGTAACCGATGTCTTTTGCTTGTAAATGTGCAG
The DNA here is from genome assembly GCA_023206055.1 of Vibrio cyclitrophicus. Taxonomy (NCBI): domain Bacteria; kingdom Pseudomonadati; phylum Pseudomonadota; class Gammaproteobacteria; order Vibrionales; family Vibrionaceae; genus Vibrio; species Vibrio cyclitrophicus. The sequence continues at coordinate 988,218 of CP065366.1, forward strand.
AATCTAATGCTTTTCGCATTGCTTGTTCGGCGCCGTTTCCTTCTGGATGGGGCGCTGAAATATGGTGTGCGTCAGAGCTGTCACCACAACCCAATAAGGCAATGTTTGGTGTGTCTTTTCCTGCATTTACACCGGTTGGCTTTGTCTTACTGAGCAACATGAATGCCGCTGCTTCGCCGATGTTAATACCATCTCGGGTTGCACTAAATGGCTTACAATGTGTCGTTGAAAGAGCTTCCAGTCCATGAAAACCATTGAGTGTCAGTTTACATAAGGTATCTACGCCACCGACTAATACAGCATCAGCCATGCCTGAATCTAGTACACGTTGTGCCGTGAGAAATACACGACCACTGGACGAGCAAGCTGTTGAGATCGCGTAGCTTGGCCCGGTTAATGAGCAGTATTGGCTAATGAACTCGGAAGTATCCCCTAGCTCTTGTTTCGAATAGTGATAATGTTCGGGAAAAGAGCCTTGGTCGAGTTTGTGCTTAAACGCGGCCTCACCGTCAGAGATCCCCGAAGTGCTGGTGCCGATAACCACAGCAATTCTATCTGCGCCAAACTGAGATTTTGCTTGCTCGATAGAATCTTCAATTTGATTAAGAGCTGACAGCGCCAGTTGATTGTTACGAGTGGCATATTGCGCAAGTGCTGAAGGAATCGGTGGTAGTTCACCCGCGATCTGACCAACGACCGTATGTTTACCATCGTTCAGCATATCGTTTACTTCAACCATATTTGATTCCCACTCATCTTTCAGACAGCTATGAATATCGGCAATCTCTGAGCCTAGCGCTGAGTGGAAACCACAGTCTTGGATGTAAATAGGCATAGTGTTCAACTCTCACTTGGGTTGTCGACAATCGTTGAGTTCAACGTTTGTATGGTGATGGTGTAGCCTTGGATTAGATGCTTGAAAACAATCTCTCCCGATGTCTTTGGTTCGCCGGCTTTTGCTTGGTATTCAATCTGAATGATGGCTTGTTGGTTGTCGTCAAACACGGTTCTCGTTTTGTCGGTATCGACTAGGTGCCAACCTATGCTTTTTAAGGGTTGAGCCCATGCTTCTGCCGGCCATAAGGTCAACATTAGATTGAATAACACCTGTTCCGGTTGTGGCAATGTGGCACCAAGGCCAGATAGAACTTGCGTGTCGATCACTTGGTTCTGGTATTGCAGCGATAGAATACGCGTACCCCAAGAGGAGAAACCGGCCAAAACCACTTTATCCGGTGTGACTTCGACTTGCACAGGAAGTTGCTGTGTATCATCTTCCCACGTAGCACTGATGAGCTGGCTGGCCGTGAGGGAGTATCCAAGTTCAGCTGGCAGTGGCAGCGCTAGCTCGGTGTCATTGTTGATAGACACACTTGCGCCAGTCGGTTGTTGAGAAACCATCGAGCAAGCAGTGAGTAGAATACCTGCTAGTGTGGCGAAGGTTATCTTTATTGCTTTGATCATCTAAAAGCCTCTCGAGAGGTTGGTCGCTCTACGCTTCTACTACTGTTGATAGCGAGCGGAGAAAGTAGCCACGCGACAAAGATCCCTGTCAGAACAGTCACTCCGAAGCTATGAATAGCATGAGTCTGGCTCAAAGATAATAAACCAAATGAGAGCAGCGTCGTTAGACCTGATAGAGTGATTGCCAACAAGGTGCACAGAGACTTTTTCTGCTCAGCAAAGAACAGGGTATAGTCAATACCAATCCCTAAAATGAGAATCAAGCCCAGTAGATTAAACAGGTTTAACGTTGAACCTAAAATACCAGTGACCGCTAACCCTGCGATTCCAGCGATCAATGATGGCAACAGCATTAGTAGGCTCTGCTTCACACCGTAACGCCAACCTAGCACCATACCGATAGCAGCCAATGCTACCAATAATAGCTCTGTGATTTTGACTCTGTATTCTGCAAAGAGAGCGGATATTTCATCGGCTTTATTGAGGTATTTGACCCCTTGTTGCTGAACAAAACTTGAATCCAGCCATTGAGAGAACAGCTCTGAATTGGTGACGTCTTTGATCAAAATGACCGATGCTGCTTGTCCGGCGATCGGTTTTAACCAAAGTGGTCGAACAGGTTCTGACACCGGTGACTCCAAAAATCCAGCTACCGTGATTGGTTCGAATTTTGGTAGTTCTGGAAAAGTAGACCAACCTAAAGTGCTTTGTAATATTTGGCTTTGTTGACTGTAGAGTTGCTCAACTAACTGATAGTTAAACTGTTGTTCTTGTGTGCTTAACAACTGTTGATTGATGCTGCGATACCCAGAGATACCTTGGCTATCGACTAGAGAATCTAAGCTTTTGGTGATTTCTGCCAGTTTTTTGAGTAACTTTTGGTCGCTTTTGGCTGTCACCAAAAGCATATTTTGACCACTGCCCAATCCAGAGATTTCAGTAATGGCTTGTTCTTGTTGTTTGAGTTGTTCTGGCATCGCTTGTAGTTGGCGAATATCGTCGTCGTAACGAATTTGACTGAGTGATATCAGGCTCAAGACCGTTACTATTAACGGTAAGCCAATTCTAAACTTTTGGTTGCTCCAGAGACTTAACCAAGCATGCCAAAGCTTCGATAAAGGAAGCGGGCGCTCTTGACTTGGTTTTGCCGCTAAAACGGGATACCAACACACCACACTGGCGTAAGCTGCGATCAGTCCAATCGAAGAAAACAGAGCAAGTTGCTGTAAGCCAGGGAAAGGTGCGACCAACAGACCTAGATAGCCAATCAAGCTGGTGATAAGACCCAAGGTGATCGCAACGAGAATATGTTTTAAGCCCTTGTCACTTTGCCACTTATTGCCTGCTGCTAAGCGGTCAGTGAGGTAGTGAAAGGAGTAGTCGATAGACACGCCAATCAAGCTGGCACCGAACACCAAACTAAACAGATGAACCTTGCCGAAGATAGCGACGGTACTTGCCAGCGCAACCAATAATCCAGTACTGATTGAGAGCAAAGATAAGGCGAGTGGTAAGGCACTACGAAACGTCAGCCACACTAATAAAATAACACCTGCCAATGAGCCTAAACCAATGGTACTGATTTCTGATTTTGCACTTTCGGTACCGTAATTAGCGTAGAACACCACGCCGGTATGCTGGACTTTGACATCAAATTGCTTTTCAATCTCGCGCTCAATTGAATTAAGATCCGGAAGTTGCTCTTGAATCGCCAAGCTATAAGGTGAACCCGCCAGAGTAGCCGTGACCAAAATATGAGTTTGTTCATTAGACTCGGCTGTGAGGTATCCCTCTTTCAATACAAAGTTACTTGATTGAACGCCAACGGCACTGATGTAGTCGCGAAATAACAAAAATGGGTCGAGAGTGAGCTCTGCGGCAGTGACACCTGAGAAGGGATTGTACAGAGACTGAATCACATATTGAGCTCGCGAGTCAGGTGAGTGTGTCAGCGTCTCTTTTTGTTGTTGAGTCAGAAGTTGAGCTCGGTGACGAAAATAGAAATCGCTCCATTGGCTTTGGGTGGTGGCGTTGATTTTGCCTTGAACTTGCTTAAACAGAGTTGGCTTACTTGAAAAGGCTCTTTGGTTGAGATCTTTTTCAAAAGCGTCAGTCGCAATCATGGCTCGTTCGATATTGGGAGCGCTGATGATGAACACCACTTGCTCGCTCATCGAGCTAGATATTTGCTGAAAGGCTTGCTCTACCATTGGGTCTTGCTGGTTTTCTGGTAGTAACTTTAGAATGTTGCTTTCAATAGGTACCGACGAAGAAAAAGCGAATTGTTTGATCAACAATCCGCTAAATAGCATTACGACAACAAGCCAAACAAGGGCAAGACTAGAGTTGGAATTGTTGCGCTTCAACATCTGATAATACTTCCGGTAGATGGCTTAACTGATTAAATTCGATCACAGTGCTGTCTCCACGAATCTCTTTCAGTTCAATGCGTTCAATATCACTTTGCCCCTGCAGTGTGATGGCTTCAAACACCGCGTTCATTGGCGCACTTTTAGGCTTAAGAGTCAGTATCCATGACTTATTTTCTGTATTGTCATCTGAACTTGTTGCAGTTGCAGGCGCAAAATCGAGTGCGAACTGTTCCTGAAGTTTTTGCGTGTCCCCATGGAACACCGATAGGAAAATATGGCTGAAATAAAACGCCATTGGGTTTTCTTTATCGGTGATGATTTTAGCAGGCTGATCGGCAAACCTTTGACTTAGTTTGTTATCGGTCAACACTAAATTCACAGGGAAGGGGGTCGCTTGTGTCCAAAGCAAACCGTTCGACTTGTCTAACAGGAATGTACCTTGTGACGTCAAAGGCTGGGCGAACATTTCCATGTTGCGTGTTTGAGTGAACTCACCACGCACTATGTTGTTCGCGCTTAATACGGTTTGCAGGTCTGAAATAGAGCCAACCATAACTGTACTTTCATTAGCAATAGCAAAGCTACTCGCCATCATTGAAGCAAGCCCTAGTAGTGCGATGCTGATTTGCTTACGCCCGCGCTTAAACAGATTCATGGTTCACCTGCTGTGGGTTAGTAGATAGATGTTCAGCTGATAAAGGTAAGCTACCGAACTGATGCCAGTGCTCGACTTTATCGGTAAACACTTTCGGTGAAGCGAAGCACATCTCTTGTTCTTCAATGGTCACTGCAACCTGCATGGTGTGGGCGCGTGTCATGCGAGCGCTTGTGTTGGCATCATGAATCTCGTAATCAACGCGCAAGCGGTTTTCCCATTCGGTCAATTTAGCCGTTACCTTAATCTGATGATTAAAGGGTATTGCCTTGATGTATTTCACGCGCGTATCGATGATTGGCCACATGTAGCCAGAATCCTTCATCTCATGATAGTTGTACTCAATCTTATCCATCATTATGCGTCTTACTTCTTCAAAAAATCGGAAGTAATTGCCGTGATAGATCACACCCATCGGATCGGCATCTTGGAATGAGGTAATCAGAGTCACCTCAGATTGTAATGGATGAAGGATTTCAGACATAAATCGCTCTCAACAATATTGCGTAAAGGGTTGGCTACTTTATGAAGTTAACCACTTTATGAGGTTAACTACTCTATGAGTAAAGTGACCAATGCTGACTTTGAATACGAGAAATAAAGTGGCGTAGATCGCCTTCAAGCGGACGATCCTCGACAATAAACTCAAACTCTTTCAGTACTTCGTCGCGAATGTGCTTGAGGTTCTCACTCATGTGATGCTCATCAAGCTCATTGTGGCGTTTACGAAGCTCAAGCGCTTGTGTACCCGCCAGAATAGATGCTGCCGCAACTTGTTCAGTCAGTTCAAGAACGCGTAAGCAGTCACGAGCCGCAATGGTGCCCATGCTGACTTTGTCTTGGTTGTGGCACTCGGTTGAACGAGAGAACACGCTTGCTGGCATGGTGTGTTTCAATGCTTCTGCTGTCCAAGCTGAAACGCCAATCTGTACCGCTTTGAAACCGTGGTTGATTGGTTTACGTTCGCCTTCAGCACCCGTTAGGTTAAATGGTAAGCCGTTGTTGAACTTGTAATCCATCAACTGCGCCATTTGGCGATCAAGTAGGTCTGCAAGGTTGGCTACCGCTGTTTTTAGTGTATCCATTGCCATTGCGATATGGCCACCGTAGAAGTGTCCACCGTGCAGTACGCGCTCATTGTCGCCATCGATAATTGGGTTATCGTTAGCGCTGTTTAGTTCGTTCTCAATCATTTGGCGTAGCCAAGGCAGAGAGTCTTGAACCACACCGATAACGTGCGGTGCACAACGCAGTGAGTAACGATCTTGTAAGCGATCACTGTTACGTGGCGGGCGATCTGCTTGTAAGTCATCACGTAGCCATGCAGCAACTTGCTGTTGACCCGGATGAGGCTTCACTGCAAACAGCGCTTCATCGAAATGGAAATCGTTGCCTTGCATACCTACAGACACCATAGCTGTGATCTTAGTCGACAGCTGAGCTAGATATTCTGCACGTTTGTAAGCGATACAAGCCAGAGCCGTCATTACTGACGTGCCATTCATCAATGCTAAGCCTTCTTTTGGCTTAAGCTTGATAGGGTTAATTCCTAGCTCTTTGTAGACGTCACTAGTAGGGCGAACTTCGCCTTTGTAGATAACATCGCGCTCACCAATCAGTGCTGCCGCCAGATAAGACAGCGGCGTTAAATCGCCACTGGCACCAACCGAGCCTTCTTGAGGAATACGTGGTGAGATGTCTTGGTTGATCAGAGTAACGATCTGGTTGAGCAAATCGTGAGTCACACCAGATACGCCTTGTGACAATGAACACAGGCGCGTTGCTAATACTGCACGAGATTGTTCGTGAGACAGTATTTCGCCTAAACCACAGCCGTGAAAGCGCGTTAGATGCAGTGGTAATTCATCAACAAGGTTTGGCGGAATCGCAACGGTACATGAGTCACCGTAGCCCGTTGTCACACCATAGATCACGCCTTCTTCTTTCAATAGGCGTTCTAAAAAAGCGACACCACGGTCGATTTTTGATGTGAATGCTTCACTTGAGTTCATCGAGGCTTTTGCGCCTTGTGAGATAGCGACAACATCCTCAATCGTGAGGCGTTCGGCACCAAAGGTGATGCTATTTGGATTCTTTTTCGTCATGGTGCTTGCTCAATGTCCAAAAATTAAAAAAGTTGTACCACTGAAGCGGTGCTTTCAGTGTGTAGTGCTCAAGTCGATTTGCGTATTTTTGCACGACTTGCTGTAAAGATTGTTCGCGAGTCTTTCTTGGTAGTTCTATCTTGTCGCTAAAATGCTCGAAATAGACATTAAAATGCGGCTTAGATTGTGAGTCGTCACGTAGCCCAAATAATAGGAATACTGGCGCTTTGAGAACCGAGGCTAACATAAATGGACCTTGAGGGAAGGGTGCTTCCTTACCTAAGAACTCAGCCCATACGGAACGGCTCTCTTTGCTGGTGGAGGTTCTATCGCCAACAATCACAATCCACTCGCCTTGCTCCAACTTCTGTTGCAACAAGATAGCAGTATCAGGCCCCATTGAAGTTACTTGAATCAGGTTTAAATCAGACTGCGGGTTGACCGCTTTCATCACTGAATTAAAACGTTCAGCGTGCTCTGTGAACACCAGCGCATTGATTTTGATGTTCGAGTGTCTGCGACCTAAAGCGCGGCATAATTCTATATTGCCAAGGTGAGATCCTAGAATCAGCACACCTTGTTGGTTTTCCACCATGCTTTCAAATTGGTCTTGGCCATGAATCGTCAAGTTATCTACCGAGAAATCGCCTTTCCATGCCGCCAGCTTGTCTAGCATGGTATGGCCAAACGAGAGCAGGTGGTTATAGCTGGTTAGCTCAGCGGGTAACTCTATGTTCTGTTGTTCAGCGTATGCCTTAAGCTGAAATAGGTACTGTTCAGATGCGTTTCGCGCGCGCTTACCCGTTAGATGGTAGTAACGCATCACACCACGCAAAATAAGATTAAATACGCCTCGGCCTAACAAGGTATAAACAGCCAATAACAGTTTGATGCCCAGCACAGTGCCGCGTTCTTGAGTGCGAGACCAATGGGGTTGTTCTGACTCGTTCTTGTTAGATTCAGCCAAGGAATCTTGGTTTTGCCCACTTTTAGCAGAATCGGATTTGAAATGGCGAGCAATCAATTTTGGTGCTCTCGGCAGCATGCCAAAGAACAGTCTCGTGTGCATCCAGCTGATTTTTACGTTATCCCACAGCGCATCGAAATGAGATATGCCGTTTTCTGGGTATATAACGCGTGTTTCAACGAAATCAATATCGCAGCCTTCCCAATATAGGCGAACCAGAATCTCGATATCGAAGTCCATTCGAGACCCAACATCGTATTTATTCAATACGGTTTGCGTCTTATCGATTGGATACGCTCTGAAGCCACACATGCTGTCTTTAATCGACAGAGACAGTGTTTCTATCCATACCCAAATATGTGTCGCGTAGCGCCCGTAGAGCCTAGCTTTAGGAACACTGTCGTCATAGACAGGCTGGCCTGATATCAGACGTTGTGGCTTAGCTTGTGAGGCCTCAACTAATGCTGGCAAGGCTTCAAGGTCGTGTTGCCCGTCAGCATCAATTTGAATGGCATGACTAAAGCCGAGCTCTTGTGCTCGCTTGATGCCAGCCTTTACTGCGCCGCCTTTGCCTTGGTTCTGTTCAAGTGTCACCAAGGTTACGTTTGAGTTCTCTGCAAGGGGAGCCAGAAACTGTTTTGTGGTGAGTTCACTTCCATCGTCGACGATGATGATCGGCAACTCAAAGTGATGGAGTGACGACACCACAGCAGGCATGGTTGCGCCGTGGTTAAAGCACGGGATTAGGAAGCAAGCTTTGTAGTTGCTTTCTTTTAGAGTTTGTTGAGAAACAGCCTCGATGGGAGCGCTATTCACTTTTCTCTCCCAGCTTCATTTTGCCTGAAGAGTGAGTCTGTTCGCCGTTGTTTGAGGTGTAACTAAAGCTCAGTTTGTCTTTGTCAGCGTCCCACTTGAGTGACAACTGAATGGTAGAGTCAGGCAGGATCGGCTCTTGGAATTTGATGACTTCCATGCCTTTAAAGTAACCAGGGACATTCAGTTCTTGAACTGCATAGTGAAGTGCCCAATCAATCTGTGTAACGCCAGGAAGAATAAGAAAGCTCTTGAAGTGCCCCTTAAAATCGGTGATGTCTCCAGTAATATGGAGTGTCAGGGTCGATTCTTTCTCTACAGTGTCAACAGCAATGACGTTTGGTTTTCTCTTATCCATAGCGCGTGCTTAGAATCCTTGGGCTGAAAATGGGTGTTCTGACAAAAATATAAAAAGATGATCTCAGTGTAAAATACGATCAGCGGTTTCTATGATTTTACTAGCTGTTCGATGTGAGACGTTAATCGCTTACCTTGGCTGTTGAGTGGAATCTCATCAACAATGCGATATTTTCTTGGGATGGCGATTGGCTCTAACCATTTTCTGAGTTCTGAACGCAGCATCAACCAGAATTTACCTTTACTCATGGTGGCGAGTTTCGCTTGGCCTTCATCTGATAATACCAAAACCGACGCCAAGATTAAGCGTTCCGGTTCTTCAAATGGAATGACGACACATTCGCTTATCCAAGGAAGTTGCTCAAGTCGCTTTTCGACTTCAACCAATGATACTCGTTTTTCTTCTATCTTGATCACTCGGTCGGTTCGGCCTTTCAATATGAATTGATTCTTCGAGACCATTTCGCACTCGTCGGCGGTTTGATACCAGTTGTTTTTATCGATATATGGCGACAATAACTTAATGCAATTCTCACTGTTGAGACTAGCCTCAATACAATCAAAAAGCTGCCAAGGTGTTTGAGCGTTCTCTTGTTGGCGAAAGGCGATACCGCCAGTCTCTGTGCTGCCAAATACCTCGATAGGTAAATGTCCTAGTAAATCTCGTGACTGGTGAGCCGACTCGGTAGGCAATGGTCCACCCGAAGAGAAGATTCCTGCAAGTTGTACCTTGTTGGTCTCATGCTTTAAGCGTTTGAGTAGAGCAGGGCTGCTGATCAGCACACAATTTTGATTTGCGTGAGACAATATCTGTTCTGGGTACTCGAGGTTGTTTCGAGCAAATGGAACACCAGAGCAGAGTGGCCATAAGATTCTAAACAGTAAACCATAGATATGTTGATGAGAAACGGTGCTTTGGATTCGGTTTCCCTTGAGTAACTCGCCCCAGTTTTTGTGTAACTGAGCGGTTTCAATATCTAGGTGTTCTAACGTTTTATCTATCGCTTTTGGCGTGCCACTTGAACCTGAAGTAAACAGAGTTAATGGGGCTGTTGCCAAATCAATGGTCGTAAGATCATCGGTTAGAGGCTTTTGTACTTTGGTGCTTGAGTCTAATAAGGTTTGGATATTGCGAATGTCACTCACCTCAACTTCGCCAATCGAGTCATCAACTAGCAGGCAATCAAACTGCTCACTTAACTCAGCAAGTGCACAAGGTTGATAGTTCCCCGGTAAGATGATGTGTTTGTGACTGACTGCGCACGCTAAAAAGGCCACCGAAAATAGGTAGCTGTCTTGGGTACAAATCGCGACTCGTTGAAAAGGGGATGAAGATAAAAGGTGTACGAGTCGAGATAAGTCGTCGTTAAAGGTTTGCCACGTAATCTCGCTATTGTCGTCAAAGCAGACAATAGATTTAGGGGCTCTGTTCTGGCTGAGAAGTTCAGACAACGAGGTGTAAGATACGGTTTGGGTCATAACAATTTAACTCTGACGAATGCGCTGTCTTACTACCCACTCTCCTGCAAAGAGTAACCCAGCAAACAGATAGCTAAGTAAGCCATTGTATAGGGTCCATACTTCAAGAGGTTGGAAGCAGGTGTAAAGGGCGATAGAGCCATTGATAACAAAGAACAAGCACCAAACCTTGGTGACTTTTCGCGTGTAATCAACGCCACTTTGCGGAAGTTCAGGCTCTTGAAGGCGAGCAAGGCGCTCGATAATCGTTTGTGGTTGCCATAGGCTTGAAGCGAATACAGCCAACATACAAACATTAACGATAACGGGATAATAGGTTAACCACCCATGCTGCTTGAAGGTTAATCCTAGTGCCAGCAGAACAATTCCGGCACTACCACTGATCCAAGCTAAGTGTTTTAGCTCTTTGATTTTAGCCTGACCGCCAGTGAAAATGCGGACAGCAAAGATAGCGGCTAAGACGATACCAACGGTTTGTAGGCCAAACTTGTTGAGTCCAAAGTAAACCGCTATTGGATAAGTGAAAAGTATGATTGCCGACAGTAAAGTCAGCAGAGGACGCATTATGCGTCCTTCAATAGTTCAACCACAGACTCCACAACGTCATTAACGGTGCGTACTGCTTTGAACTCTTCAGGCTTGATCTTCTTACCTGTTACGTTCTGTAGGTGAACGACCAAATCAACCGCATCAATGCTGTCTAGGTCTAGATCAAGATAGAGATGAGCTTCCGGCGTGATATCTTCAGCGTCAAGCTCGAACAGCTCGATAAGCGCATCTTTAACCTGGTTGTATACTTCTTGTTGGTTAGCTTGTGTCATAAAGATCTGTCTAGTTGTTCGTTTGAGATGAGATGTAGTTCGCTAGGTTTTCAACCGATGCAAAATGCTGGCGAGTGTTTGAGTCGTCGGCATCGATAACAATGTTGTACTTTTTCTTGATAGCAAGACCAAGCTCTAGCGCATCGATAGAATCTAACCCAAGTCCATCACCAAATAGTGGAGCTTCCGTTTCAATCTCATCGATGCTCATATCTTCAAGGTTCAATGCGTCGATGATCAGTTGTTTCAGTTCGTTGTGTAATGTTTCCACTTTGGCCTACTTAATGCTTTATCTAAATGCTGCTTTAAGGGGGCGATTCTACATTATGCGAGATATTTTCGAAATGCTGATATCGCCTGCTGTTATATTGAGGAGCTAAATGTTTTCTTCGGAAGGGAAAATAGTGTGTGCAAGATGATGATTAAGGCGTCTTGCTGCCGAAGTTAAATTATTCGAATTCTCAATAAAGGGTGCGACTTCTATTTTACCTTTCACCGCGACATGAAAAAAGGGTTTCGTAGCAGGAACTTGATACCATTTTTTTTCTTTCGTTAAGAATGTCGGAGAAACCGTAATGTGAATCACGCGTAAATCAGTTTGTGTTCGAGTTGCTATTTGCGCTGCACCACGTTGTAAGGATGGTTCAATTCCGGGCGTTGTGCGAGTTCCTTCGGGAAAAACAAGCAGAACGTTTCCACGAGAAAAACGTTCGTCACAACGCTCTAAAAGATCGTCAGGTGCTTGGTTAGGAATATAACCCGCTGCTTTGACGATCCTCTTCATAAATGGGTTTTCCCAAATGGCTGCTTTAACGAGACAATCACATTGTGGAAGTTGAGAGGCAATTAGTACATAGTCAATCAAGCTTGGGTGATTGGCGACGATGATGCAGTTGCGATCTTCACGCAGTAGTTCGGCACCATCAATTCGATAATCAATCGCACCAGTGAACTTCATGATCTGGCAGAACGCATTGAATGAGAAGCGAATCAGTCGTTGAGCCCTAAGCTCTCTTTGAATGGTGTTTGATGTGGTGAGCGCGATCGACGGCAAGATCAAGAAGCTGAGAACTAAGCCTCCTAAACCGAAGATGGTAAAGCAGAGGCCTGTCGCGAATACTCGCCAATATTGGTCAACCTTGCTCATTTATATTGCTCCGGCTTTTGCGTTATTTACCCAAGTCCAATCTTGGCGTTTGCCTGCTACTGTCCAGCTCGGTGAGTTCTGAAGGATGTTCTGCAGTGTTTGCAGGCCTTGAGGCAATTCAGCTAATGAGCTTTCGTTAGTTGTGGCTCTTGATAACGATACAGCTCTTGATACCGAGTAGTCATTACCAGTGGTGAGCACTAAACCCAGAGCATAATCTGCATAGTGCTGAGTTTCGTATTCTTGGTAGAGCTCAGGCAGAGGTTGGTCGAAATCGATAACTAAAACACGATGCGATGGGTATTGGTGCAGGTAAAGATAAGCTTCAATCAGTGCGTTATGGAAAGTATCTTGTCCTGCGGCGATTGAGGTCAATGGAATCGGTGCTTTTGCGGCAATGGTGGTTAGCCCGGCTGCGGTATTGTGTACCGACTGTGAGAACGCCATTGGTGAGGCATCGTCGCCTTCCAATATCGACTGAATCAAGGTTGCGGTTCGGTGTAATTCACCGTGTCGGCTGGCAAAAACCAGATAATCAATCGAGGTGTCTTTTAATAGCGTTAATGCGGTTTGGACGGCAAGCTTACTTTGCAGGCTCATTCGGCGGCGCATCATAGGAGGGATCGCTTTGAATTCAGTTGAGCCATCTTGTGGCCAATCTAAATGATTGCTCCACGCTTGCCATTCGGCATCGGAATTGAGACCGGCAGAATTTGCAGACCATTTCTCAATATTAAACGACATTAATTGGGACTGATTTGACATAGAGTATTGATTTGCTTTGGGTCTAACTAAATACTATGCGTGCTTATAAATAAACACAGATAAGGAATTTAAATGAAATTACTAAAAATAGCCGTTTCAATATTATTCATATTCGTTCTTGCAGGGTGTGGACGTGTCCAACCTGTAATGAATGTTGAGGATACTCCAGTTGCACTTAATCTTCAAAGTAAACAGGTGAAATCAGCTATTTATGAGTCGGCTGAGAATCGAGGCTGGTTGGTTTCAGAAATAAAGCCTGGCTTGATACGTGCGGAGCTGTATGTTCGTTCACACCATGCTGTGGTTGAAATTCCTTATAGTGATAAGTTTTACTCTATTCTTTACGTTGAATCAGAGAATTTGAAGTATGACGATGGTGAAATACACCGTAATTACAACCGCTGGGTTAATAACTTAAACGTTGATATTAAACGTAAGCTTGCACAAATGGCTGCAGAGTAACCCTCTATTATTTTAAAGTTAGGTTTTTCGTGTCGGAATATAAATTAGATCCATTCAATGCATTAGAAGCAAAAACAGAAGCTCAAAAATTGTCTTTCGCTCCTATTGTTTTTCATACTGCTCGTACACTTCGTGATTTAGGTATTTTAAAAACCTTAGATGACGCGGGTAGTGATGGTTTACCAGCAGAGACGCTTTCTGAATTAACCGGAGTATCCGAGTACGGCGTGAAAGTTCTGCTCGATATGGCGTTGAGTGCTCATATTGTGACTTGGGAAAAGCCTAACTACAAAATGGCTAACCTTGGCTTCTACCTTCTGCACGATGGCATGACGAACGCAAACATGGATTTCACAGCTGATGTTTGTTACGCCGCGATGATGCATTTAACGGAAGCGATTGAAGAAGGTACACCTGCGGGCTTGAAAGAGCTGGGTGACTGGGAAACTATTTACCAAGGTTTGTCTCAATTGCCAGAAAAAGCAAAAGAGAGCTGGTTCAAGTTTGATCACTTCTATTCCGATCGTTCGTTCCCTGTTTTGCTTGAGAAAGTCTTCAACAAGAAACCTAAATCGCTGGTGGATATTGGCGGTAACACGGGTAAATGGGCAATGCAGTGCTGCAATCACGATGCAGACGTTGAAGTCACGATTGTCGATCTTCCGCAGCAGCTAGAAATGGCAATGGCAAACGCTAAGCAACATGGTCATCAAGATAGAGTGACGCCATTCCCAGCCAACATGCTCGACAAACAACAAGCGTTGCCGACGGGTGCGGATGTGTGGTGGATGAGCCAGTTCCTTGATTGCTTCTCGCCAATGGAAATTCTGAGCATATTAAAGCGTGTTCGCTCTCATATGTTAGAAGACGCGACTGTCTATATCCTTGAACTGTTTTGGGATGCACAGAAATACGATGCGGCTTCTTATAGCTTAAACGCGACTTCTCTTTACTTCACTTGCTTGGCCAACGGTAACAGCCGTTTTTATCGCAGTGAAGATTTCCTAGAGATTGTTGAAGAAGCTGGCTTTGAAGTGGTGACCCGTACCGACGATATCGGTCTTGGTCATACGCTTCTTGAATTGAAAGCTGGCGCGCAATAAAAAATAACAAACATGGCTTAAATTAATGAAAAAACTGTCAACTCAAGTGGTGATCATCGGAGCTGGGCCATCAGGGTCTATTGCCGCGTCTTTGCTTCATAAAAAAGGCATCGATGTTCGAGTGATTGAAAAGAGCCTTTTCCCGCGCTTTTCTATTGGCGAAAGCCTATTACCTGCTTGTATGGAAGTGATTGAACAAGCTGGGATGAGCGAAGCGGTGGCTGACGCTAATTTCCAATTTAAAGATGGTGCTGCTTTTCGTAAAAATGGTGTGTACACCGCGTTTAATTTTGAAGATAAGTTTTCTGCTGGGCCGGGAACCACGTTTCAGGTTCAACGAGGCACCTTTGATAAGGTTTTGGCGGATACGGCTGAGGCGCAAGGTGTTGCCATTGATTATCAACATGAGTTGATGGGCATTAACTTCACTGAAAACAATACCATTTTAGACGTACAAGTTATTGATGGAGAACGCTATCAACTAGAGGCTCAATACGTGCTGGATGGAAGTGGCTTTGGTCGTGTGCTACCTAAGATGCTTGATTTGGAAGAGCCATCATCGCTTCCTCCACGCAAAGCTATTTTCACGCACATTAACGATCATATTGCAGAGGCGGGTACCGACCTTGAATATGACCGCAACAAAATCCTGATCTCGGTTCACCCAACCAACCCTGATGTTTGGTATTGGTTGATCCCATTTAGTAATGGAGTTTCTTCGTTTGGTGTAGTAGGGGAGCCTAAGTTCTTTGAATCATACCCAGACGATAAGATTGCCGCGATTAAGCAATTGACAATGGAAGAGCCGGGTTTGGCTGAGATACTGGCAAACGCTGAGTACCCAAACCCTGCGGGTGAAATCGGGGGTTATTCAGCTAACGTGAAGCATCTTGCGACAGACAAATACGCATTGCTTGGTAATGCAGGTGAATTCCTTGACCCTGTGTTCTCATCCGGCGTGACGATTGCGATGAAGTCGGCTCAATTTGCGGTTGAGTGCGTGGAAAAGCAGCTCAACGGTGAGAAGGTTGATTGGGATCGTGATTATGCCGATCCATTGATGGTTGGCGTAAACACGTTTAGAACTTATGTTGAAGGATGGTACTCAGGTACTTTGCAGGATGTAATTTTCTATCAAGATCCCAACCCGAAGATTAAGCAGATGGTGTGCTCAATTTTGGCTGGCTACGCATGGGATCAAACCAATCCTTATGTGAAAGAGTCAAAGCGTCGATTGACGACACTGGCAGAGATCTGCCGAAGTTAGGTGGTCGATTTAGGGTGTAGCAACACACTAAAGCACCGTAATGACATAGCCTATAAATCAAAACAGCCGCAATGCGACTGTTTTTGTATCTGGTAAATATGGGAAGCTGATTCTCAGCTAACTCGCTCTACTGAGGTTGATACTATTTTAGGTCGATGCTGTTCAGTCGCCCCATAAAGATAAGCAGCTCAATCACATCTTTGTGAGCTTCAAGCAGTGCTCGTTTGGTTTGGCTATAAGCGGCAAGTCGGCCGTGCTTTCTGATGGAGCACACCTTAGTTTTGTATTTGTAGTCGCCGTTTTCTGAGAATACACGCCACTTAGCGATGTAGCATTCGTCGCGGTGTTCAGGATCACTCTGAGTTGGATTTGGCTTGAATACAATTTTAGGTTCTAGACTATGAGGCAGGCGCGTCATCAGGTAGGGCTCTTTGAGGACTTTGGGCCAGAACTTACCCCAAAGTTGTCTGCCTAACTCATCTCTTAACTTAATGGTTTTCTTCAGTGCTTTGTCTTCACCCATACGAACAAAGCCGACAGACCTATGTAGTACAGTGTCTTCGGGTGTATGAATGTGGATCTTAAAAGCGGTTTTACCTTTCGAGATAAAGCGGTAACCGGTAGCACCAATTAGATTATTCTGGCTCATAGTTTGCTAAATGATGATTATGTTATTAATAAGGTTACGACAAATACGTTAAAACCGAAACTAATCATCATGAAAAAAATAAAGCCTTAACAAAAGTGCTAAGGCTTTATTAGAAACTCTGAGACGAGAGTGTCGCTAACTACATGATTTTCTGCATCACATCACCAATTTGAATGCTTCCTGCAAGGCTTGGTTGATCAATCGTCAGTTCCGCTTCGTTTTCATAAACGCGAGAAACCGTTAGGGTAATGTCGCTTTGAGAAACCTTATTTCGTGGCAAGCCGCGTTGGTCGATAAACGAACCTGTGTGCCACAGCTGCAGCTTGTCACCATGTTGAACACCATGCATTCGGCCCAAATCAATGGTCACAGTATTGCCGTAGACCGCAGCAACCTCTGGAAGGGTGATCTTACATGATACTTCTGATTCCAAGTCCAACATGATATTACGGCTGACGCGAAGCATCATGCTGCCGTAAGTGGATGCCCAGAAGCGCGCGCTGCGTGTATCGACTTCACTGGTCTTGGCAAATGGCCATTTTGCTACTTCACGGTAGCTACGATTGTAAACTTGGTGACCTGTTTTACCGTCAAACACTTGCATCTCTAATGCAAACTGACGGTTGATAACGTCGTCTTTCAAAAGTTTAGATTCGATGGTCGCGGTTAAATCGGTAATGTCGCCGCCGATGATGTACTGCGCGCCTGTGTCTTGAGCGATCATCTTGATCACTTCAGGTCGACGCTTGTCGATGTCGTAGTTGGTTGTGCCGACAGACACAAAGCTGCGAGATTCTTGCGCAAGTTGCCTGTCAACCACGTGGCTGAAATCATCGCCGATGTTATAGATTCTTCCCATCACGGCTTGTTGAGGCGAGGTCACATCAATATTGCCGACCAAAAATGTCTTTTTGTATTGGCTCTCATGGCAAGCATTTGCCGAAGGGTAGATGTCGATCCTTGCGGTGATCATTAAATTGCCACCGCGTGTTCTCTCTTTATCAACCAAGATGTAGCGAACTTCGTGGTTGGTAAACTGGAACTCTTTCTTGCTCGCATCCAGATAGGGCGTGAGGTTGGATATACTACCTATATCAGCGCCTGAAAACTGAACAGCTTTGTAAACCGCGTCTTCCAGGGCGTGGATCCTTGCGTTTTCTTCTGTCGATACGATGGCTGCTGTACCGGTAACTTCATACCAAGAGGCATGAGCACTGAAGCTTATGGTTATCAGTGAACTTATTGAAAATAAGTAAGAAATTATTTTTTTCATCTATTCGTTACCAGTTGGGTATAAATATTGCTTAACAAATAACTATAAGCTTGAAGCTGACTTAAGTGCGTTTTTCTTAATCTGAACCATTAATGAAAAGCAAAGACTGTTCCAACATTGTAATCCATTGAAAAGAATAATGGTGAAAACATATTGGAACAGGTGGCACTAAAACTATCTGGAGATAAGAGAATGAAAAAGTGGCTCGTAGTAGTGAGTGTCATGTTATTGACCTCATGCGCTTATTCGCCAATCTATAACGGTAAGTCTGAGTATTCGGGCAGTCAGTTTATGTTGATGGATAGCCCTCGTCATACCATGGATTTTTTCGTGGAAAGTATGACCGAAGATCTGATCATTTCGAATACGAGTATCTCAGCAAGAACTCCGATAGCGATCACTTCGTTTGTTGATTTGCAACACATGGACACAACTAACTGGCTAGGAAACTCGGTATCAGAAGGTTTCATTCATCAGTTTCAACGTCGTGGCTTCAAGGTTGTTGATTTTAAAACGACAGGTTCTATCCAAGTGACTCACCAAGGTGACTTCGCGTTAAGCCGCGATTGGAAAGACTTAGCTCAAGAGCAAGACGTACAGTACGTACTGACAGGCACTATGCTCCGTCAAGAAGGTGGTGTTCTAGTGAATGCTCGTGTAGTTGGAATGCAAACACGTATAGTGGTGGCTTCTGCACAAGGCTTCTTGCCTGCAGACCGTATTGGTCGTGACCTAGATACTCTAAACAGTATTCGAACTCAAGATGGCGTTATCATTCGTTCTGACCCAACGATGACCCAGCCTTATACCGTTATTCTTCGCCCTTAGGAGTTCGAGATGAAGAAGTTAATATTTGTTGTCGCCGCTTTGTTGCTTGTTGGGTGCCAGCCATTGCAAAATATGAGGGCAGACGACTTCTTGGTTGCCGTTGGTTACGCGAGTATCAGTGAGCAGAAAGGTCGTAACGACGAAGAAAGACGTATCCGTGCGATGAGAGCCTCCAAGATTGATGCTTATCGTGAACTTGCAGAACAAGTCTATGGTATGCGTGTGAGTGGTCGAGCAGAGCTTGAAGATCAACGCCTTGGTACTGAACGTACTTCTGGTGCGGTTGATGGTGTAATCCGCGGTGCAGAAGTGGTGCGCAGTTACCCTGTGGGTGATAGCTATGTAACAGAGCTTCAGCTCGATATTCGTAAGATGGATAAGTTACGTGATTACGGTGAAGTGCAACCAGTACCTGAGAAGAGGCAGCAAACTCTGTTCTAATTTAGGTGTTTGAATTGAATATTCAATGATATTGGCTGCCACTCGCTTTCCAGGTGGCGTATCGGCAACCAATAACTGATATGAATAAAAAGCGGCAAGTATGAAGATACTTGCCGCTTTTTATTTATCGATTTTGTCAGGGCGCTCAAAGGCTGATTAGACGTTTTGATAAGGGATAACGACAGGAATAGTCTGGGATACAGATACAGATACAGATACAGATACAGATACAGATACAGATACAGATACAGATACAGGCAGAAGGTTAATAAGGGGTATTACTGAAGAGGGAGACTTAACTAGGCTTTTACGTTGGTTCCCAACGTAGAGATAGTATGCGTTTGACCACCGGCATTGTAGGTCATGCCAATTTTCCCGTGGCTTTGTTGCATCATATTGCTGAGTTTTTTGAAGCTAAGCTGTGCTCGATTCAAGGCTTCGCCATTCACAAGGTTCGCTTGCTGGCAATCGTGCACTATGGACTGGATCTTTGTAACTAACTGAGCGAGTTCAGGATTCTCGGTCAATTCTGATATGTTGGTATGGGCTGCGATTCGTTGATCGGTTGATCTTAGCTGTTCAACAAGGATCACTTTGTCTTTGGCAATTCGCTCAATATCGTTTGATTGTCGGCTCGTAATAGCGGTTTTCTCTGAACTTAATAATTCAGATAAGGCTTTGGCATTTTGAAGTTGAAAATTAACTAAATCTGCTAGTGCCGCCATAACGTAAACCTATTCATAACCTCGTGTGCTTTAAGACAATCGCTTCAATCAAAAGTGAGTGCTGGCTTAAAGACCTTTTAATTCATCTTCGAACTTGATCATGTTGTCTGCCAGTTTTTCTGGATCGACAGTGTATGAACCGTTCGAAATCGCTTCTTTGATCGCTGCTACTTTCACAGAATCAAAGCTTGGCTGTGCAGCCATATCTTGATGGAGCTGACCAATCGCTTTGCCTTGTTGGCTCAGTGAAACCGCATCTTTGCTTACTGGTGATTTAGTTGATACATCGGAGCGCGATGCCTCAGAACTAGAATCAGAGCGCACTGCTGAACGGTTAGTGGTCGTTAGGGTTTGCCCTGAACGAATATTATCGATGCCTGCCATAGTTAAGCCTTTTTCTTCAAAAATGGGAACCTGTACAGTCAATATCGACCAAGGGTTCGATTACTTTAGCAATTTTTAGCCCAATAGTCGAAAAGGGACAAAACACGGCAGCTGTAATATTCAGCGTTAGAATTGAGAGTAAAATCACTAACAATTACCACCCATTTAGAAGTAAAGCGTTAAAAGTAAACCGTGACTTCAGACATGCTGGTAACAATCCCTTCAATTATACGCTGTGATTTATCATTTTTCACTCTTACTTGATCACCCATAGATCCATCGGTAAGCGCAGTTCCTTTGGTGGTAATGGTCATGCCACCTTTTACTGCCTGTATGATAACCTTCTCGTTGCGACATACGACACAGATATCGCCTCTTTCAACAACATCTCCCGGTCTTAGGTTCTTTTTAACCTTGGCACCGACGACTTGCTCTGGAGCGGTGAAACCTTGGCGACGAAACTTGTTAAGAGAAATCATCGCGGTGGTCACATCGTATTGACCGACAATTTCGCCTCTTGCTAGTGCTCTGGTTGTCGTCACAAGCGGCACTGACATCGAAAGTCGCACCGGTACATAAACTCGCCACTCATCAGGAACACATTGCACTAAAACCGTAATGCTACTGCGGGTATTGGTGGTGGTTGAGGCGCTGGTCTCTAAAGGGGATGGGCAGTCTGTCGCTTTGATTCTTGAGTCAACATTTGCTGAATTAACAAAGAGTTCGCCGCCTCGTGGCTGTTCGACGGTATCAAGGATGTGCTGTTCCGCTGCAGATTGAATCATATCAATTTGTTCTGGGGTCGCAGCTTGTACAAAAAAACTAAACAATATTGATAAAATGCCGATAAACTTAGCGACAGTTTTAAAAGTAGCTCTACACATTGCTATGGAAAGAGGTGGCAAATTTGTTTTATAATACGTCATTCCGTTTCTCTGGTGGTTCGTAGCCTGCAGTAGACTAACACTTTTTATACAAAAAAGTTTGATATGGAGATGAGCTCATGACGGGTATTCTTGATTCGGTGAATCAGCGTACGCAACTCGTCGGTCAAAACCGATTAGAATTACTAACCTTTCGCCTAATGGGGCGTCAGCGTTACGGCATTAATGTCTTTAAAGTAAAAGAAGTGCTTCAATGCCCTAAGCTGACAAAGATGCCAAACTTGAACCCACTGGTTAAAGGTGTAGCACACATTCGGGGGCAAACGATCTCTGTGATCGACTTGAGCTTAGCGATTGGTGGCCGTCCTACAACGGATGTTGAAAAGTGTTTTGTGGTTATTTCTGAGTTTAACCGAACCATTCAAGGTTTCTTGGTCAGTTCAGTAGAGCGCATTATTAACATGCACTGGGAATCGATTCTTCCGCCGCCAGATGGCGCAGGTAGAGCTAACTACCTGACAGCGGTAACCAACATCGATAATGAATTAGTCGAAATTCTGGATGTTGAGAAGATCCTTGCAGAAATCTCGCCTGTTGATGAAACAATGGACAGCAAGATTGCTGAAGACATTGCGAAAGTTGAACAAGAGAAACCATTAGTTCGCCGTATCTTGATTGCTGATGACTCTACGGTTGCTCGTAAGCAGGTTCAGCGTGCGATTGAGTCGATCGGATTTGAAGTTATCTCGGTGAAAGATGGTAAAGAGGCCTATGAGAAGCTGGTGCAGATGTCATCGGAAGGCAATATTTACGACCAGATTTCGTTGGTGATTTCTGATATCGAAATGCCAGAAATGGATGGATACACGCTGACTGCTGAAATTCGTCGTCACGCCGAACTTAAAGACTTATACGTAATTTTACACTCATCATTGAGTGGTGTATTTAACCAAGCCATGGTTGAGCGTGTTGGAGCTAACTCCTTCATCGCTAAATTCAACCCGGATGAGCTTGGTGCAGCGGTAAAAGCTGCGTTAACTAACTAAAAGAGACATTAATGACTGCTATAACAATAAGTGATCAAGAGTATCGCGATTTCAGCCGTTTCTTAGAATCTCAATGTGGCATTGTATTAGGTGACAGCAAGCAGTATTTAGTGCGCAGTCGTCTAAGCCCATTAGTAACGAAGTTTAAGTTAGCTTCGTTGTCTGATTTGTTGAGAGATGTAGTAACAGGTCGAAACCGTGAGCTGCGTGTGGCTGCTGTCGATGCCATGACGACGAACGAGACACTTTGGTTCCGTGATACTTACCCGTTTGCTGTACTTGCGGATAAGCTTCTACCGGAAATAGCGGCAAATAAACGTCCTATTAAGATTTGGTCTGCGGCAAGCTCTTCAGGCCAAGAAGCGTACTCAATGGCAATGACGATTCTTGAAACTCAAGCTCGTAAGCCAGGTATGCTGCCAAATGTATCGATTACCGCAACTGACATTTCAGCAAGTATGTTAGATATGTGCCGCACCGGCGCTTACGACAACCTAGCATTGGGACGTGGGCTTTCTCCTGAGCGTCGTCGTACTTTCTTTGAAGATGCGGGCGATGGCCGTATGAAAGTGAAAGATAACGTCAAGCGCATGGTGAACTTCCGCCCTCAGAACCTGATGGACAGCTATGCATTGTTAGGCAAGTTCGACATCATTTTCTGTC
Source organism: Vibrio cyclitrophicus (assembly GCA_023206055.1). Taxonomy (NCBI): domain Bacteria; kingdom Pseudomonadati; phylum Pseudomonadota; class Gammaproteobacteria; order Vibrionales; family Vibrionaceae; genus Vibrio; species Vibrio cyclitrophicus. The sequence continues at coordinate 1,010,888 of CP065366.1, forward strand.
GTAACGTGCTTATTTATTTCTCGCCTGATATGAAGTCAAAGGTACTTAACCAGATGGCAAATAGCCTAAACCCTGGTGGTTACTTACTATTGGGTGCGTCTGAATCGTTAACAGGCTTAACGGATCGTTTTGAAATGGTTCGCTGTAATCCAGGCATCATCTATAAATTAAAGTAACGAGCGGCACCGATATTAGGTGTAACGTTACCATCTAAATTTAAAACCCAGCCAAGTGCTGGGTTTTCTTTTTCCTGCTTAAGCTATATCTTTAAGTCAGAGTGACATTCCAATTTACTCTATTTTTTGGCTTGTATATTGCAAGTTTACCCACGAGTAACCTGTAAAAGTATTGATAGCCCGCTTTGTTTTAAAAGTTGGTATATATATTGCTTTGGTTATCTCATAACAGTCAGTTCTTGAGTTGAGGTTTACATGGCTATTTCTTTTGACAATGCTTTGGGCATTCACCAACACACGGTTGGTGTACGTGAGCGTAACGCTGAGGTGCTTTCCACCAATATCGCGCAAGCCAACACGCCTGGGTATAAAGCAAAAGGATTAGACTTTAAGAAATCACTGCAAGCGGCAAGTTCTGGGGCAAGCATTGGTCTTAGCCGTACAGATGGTCGGCACATTTCTGCCTCAACAACGGTTAACGGGGAAACGAAGTATCGAATTCCTACACAACCTGATACAGGAGATGGCAACACGGTTGATTTGGATTTGGAAAGAAACCTTTTCATGCAAAACCAAATTAGGCATCAAGCCTCTCTCGACTTCTTAGGAAGTAAGTTCAAGAATTTAACTAAAGCGATTAAAGGGGAATAATTAGATGAGTTTATTTAATGTATTCAATGTAACTGGTTCTGCGATGAGTGCTGAATCTGTTCGTCTAAATACGACCTCGAGTAACCTTGCGAACGCGGACAGTGTAAGTAGTTCTGCTGAAGAAACTTACAAGGCTCGTCACGCAGTGTTCGGCGCTGAGTTAAATAAAGCACGCAACAGTGGTCACACTGTGCCTGTGAAAGTATTAGGTATTGTTGAAAGCGATAAGCCGCTTAGTGCGGAGTACAACCCGGATCACCCATTAGCGAACAACGAAGGCTATATCTACAAGCCTAACGTGAACGTTATGGAAGAAATGGCAAACATGATTTCGGCATCACGTGCGTACCAAACAAACGTACAGGTTGCTGACTCGAGTAAACAAATGCTGCTGCGTACGCTGCAGATGGGTCAATAAGGATAAGGAGGTAGCACATGGCTGGAATCAACAACAATGTTGGTCAAAGCGGCTTGTCCTATGTTGACCAGCTGAAGAGTCTTCAAGATGGCGCTAAAAAGCCCGACGAAACAACAGGTAAGCAAGATCTTAAACAAGAAGACTTCTTATCTTTGTTGACTAAGCAATTAGCACAACAAGACCCTTTTAAGCCGGTTAGCAATGACCAGATGATTGCGCAAATGGCTTCATTTGCGACCGTAGATGGCATTGGCAAAATGAATACACAGTTTGAAAGCTTGAATTCATCAATGACCTCTAACCAAGCACTGCAGGCATCCTCTTTGGTTGGCCGCGATGTATTGGTTCCTGGTGCGGCAGGTGTAAAACCCGGTGATGGCGGTATGGCGTCAATGGTTAAACTTCCTCAAGCAATGGAAAATGTAATGGTCCGTGTTGAGAACGAAGTTGGCCAATTGGTTCGCACTTTTGATATCGGCTCTAAACCATCAGGTGATACACGTGTTGAATGGGACGGAAAAGACGAAGACGGTAACCCATTGCCGGCCGGTAAATACAACGTGAAAGCGTCAGGTTTATTGGATGGCGAGAACACAGAGTTCCAAGTGTCCAGTTATGCGAACGTGAACAGTGTGCTTCTTGGTAAGGGTGATGGCAACGTACTACTCAATCTGGCTGGTTTCACATCGCCAGTACGACTTGCTGAAGTACTAGAAGTTGGTAAAGCGTAACGCTTTAAAAGAGTGATTATGCTAGCTAGAGAGATTAGGAGAATATTGGAATGTCATATGTAGCTTTAAGCGGTCTATCCGCTGCACAACTAGACCTGAATACAACCAGTAACAACATTGCGAACGCAAACACATTTGGCTTTAAAGAGTCTCGTGCGGAGTTTGGTGATGTTTATTCAAGCTCGTTGTTCACTAACGGAAAAACCACCCCAGGTGGCGGTGCGCAAGCTAGCAAAGTTGCACAACAGTTCCATGAAGGTTCAAGTATTTATACCAACAACCCAATGGATTTGAGAGTTAGTGGTACTGGTTTCTTTGCTGTAGCTAAAGATCGTATGGTGCCAGAGATTAATGAGTTAACTCGTAATGGAGCATTTCACCTAAATAAAGATAACTACATGGTAACCTCAAATGATGAATTTCTTCTTGGTTATGCAGTTGATCCTGAAAGTGGTGAAGTATCTTCATATGCCCCAAAGCCATTAAGCATTCCTGCTGAGTTTGGTAAGCCAAAGCAAACCGGTAATATTGAAGTAGGAGTTAACCTTCCTGCAAATGGTGATCTTAAAGACCCGGCTGCGTTTAACTTCAATGATTCTGATACTTATAATCGTTCAACATCTTCGACGGTATACGATTCAATGGGGCAGTCTTACAAGTTAACGACTTACTACCTCAAAGACCAAACCCAACCTAATACTTGGCAAACTTATTACACCATGACTGATGGTGAAGGTGAGAAGCCAGTAAATATTACCGGTGGTGATGCGACAAATTCACAAGGCCATATCGGTCACACTATGCGCTTTAACAATGACGGTACTTTAGCGAATTTAAATAACGGCCAGCCGATTATTTCTGAGCAGTTAGGTGCAGGTACAACTCCGATTGATTTAAATGGTGCCGATGTAACTCAAACACTTAATTTCGGTCTAGACTCGTCAACTCAGTTTGCTGCTCCATTTGAATTGACTAAATTTGATGAAGATGGTGCAACCACGGGTTTCCTTACTAAGGTTGATTTTGATGAGGCCGGCAGTGTTCTAGGTACTTACTCAAATGGTGAAAACGTGATGCTTGGTCGTGTTGGTTTGGTACGTGTACCTAATGAGCAAGGCCTGGATAAGAAAGGCGGCACGCAATGGGATTCTACTAGTTACTCTGGTGATAAGATCTGGGGTGAATCGAACAAAGGTTCATTTGGTAGTATCAACAACGGGTCACTAGAGCAATCGAACATCGATATGACTCAAGAACTGGTTGATTTGATTTCTGCTCAACGTAACTTCCAAGCGAACTCGCGTTCTCTAGAAGTACACAACCAACTGCAACAGAACATTCTTCAGATTCGTTAATCGTTTCGAGCGTTTGAATCATCTGCGAATACCCAATTCAATGTTATTGAATTGGGTATTGTTGGTGAATTTGATATGGCCGTTTGCTTTTCTATTTGCCGCCCCTATTGCCGCACGGTAATGCCACTGGCAACAATTCTTCCTCAATGATCCTTCTGTGATCCCTCTTCTTAGTTGTTTTCTATTTAAATTATTGATAAATAACAGTTAAAAATATTGGCACAGTGTTTGCTTTATTAGCCCCAGAAGATGATTTTTGGAGCAAAATTATGGATCGCGCACTGTTTCTTGCCATGAGTGGCGCTAAGCAAAATATGCAAGCTTTGCAGCTACGTGCTAACAACCTTGCCAACGTAAGTACAACGGGTTTTCGTGCTGATTTAGCACAAGCACGTTCAATGCAAGCGTACGGTGAAGGCATGCCTACTCGTGTTTTCAGCATGACAGAACGTCCGGGTCATAATTTCGCACAAGGTAGTGTGGTCACCACTGGCCGCGATCTCGATGTCACGATACAAGGTGATGGCTGGATTTCGGTAATGGACAACACTGGCCGTGAAGGTTTAACACGTAACGGTAACCTAAAGGTTGACCAAAATGGTTTGCTAACTAACGCAAGCGGTCATTTGGTGTTAGGCGAGAACGACGCACCCATCACGCTACCTATTCCTATTAGTAAAGTAGAAATCGGCACAGACGGTACTATTTCGGTGATTCCTCAAGGCGCTCCAGCTGAAGAATTAGCGATTGTCGACCGTATTAAACTTGTGCGTCCAGATAATCAAAGCTTATTTAAAGACACGAATGGTCTATTCCGTTCGAAAAACCCAGATCAGGCATACGAAGCAGATGCAGCGGTAACGTTGCTAAAAGGTGCCATCGAAGGCAGTAACGTAAATGCTGTCGGTGAGATGACCAGCCTAATTGAATTACAACGTCAATTCGAAATGCAGGTCAAGATGATGAGCACAGCAGAGGAAATGGACAAGTCGTCTGATTCACTGCTTCGTATGAGCTAATAGAATTTAAAGGAATTTGCTATGCATCCAGCATTATGGGTAAGTAAAACAGGTTTAGACGCCCAACAAACCAATATCTCAACCATTTCAAACAACCTTGCCAACGCCTCGACCATTGGTTTTAAAAAGAGTCGTGCGGTATTTGAAGATTTGTTCTATCAGAACATCAATCAGCCGGGTGGCCAATCGTCTCAGAATACTGAGTTGCCAAGTGGTTTGATGTTGGGTGCCGGTTCTAAAGTTGTGGCAACTCAAAAAGTTCACACTCACGGTAACGCACAAACGACATCGAACAGCTTAGATATGATGATCGAAGGTGATGGCTTCTTCCAAGTGGAAATGCCAGACGGTGAAACAGGCTACAGCCGAAATGGTCAGTTCACACTGAACGGTGATGGCGCGATCGTAACTTCGGGCCAAGGTTATGCTCTGCAACCAGAAATCGTTATTCCTGAAGATGCGATTTCGGTGACGGTTGGTAACGATGGTGAAGTATCGGTTCGTCTACGTGGTGAGCAAAACAACGTAGTCGTAGGCCAAATCACCATCACAGACTTCGTAAACCCAGGCGGTTTAGAACCAGTAGGTCAAAACCTTTACTTGCCAACCGGTGCAAGTGGTGACCCACAAGAAGGTGTCCCGGGTTTTGATGGCCTAGGTAATATCCGCCAATCGATGCTAGAAACATCGAACGTAAACGTAACCGAAGAGCTGGTTAATATGATTGAAGCTCAGCGTGTATACGAAATGAACTCGAAAGTTATCTCGTCGGTAGACAAGATGATGAGCTTTGTTAACCAACAGCTGTAATTGGTTTATTTGCCGTTTACTTACTTATTTACGATTAATAGATCTGTTTCTAGTGGATAGACGAGTTTCTATTCATTGATCTATTTACCATTGCCTGCTGAGAGTATATCGCCATGAAACGTATTTTTTGTTTAGCCCTGGTTTTGTCTATGACAGGCTGTGCTGTACTAGATCCTATTGAAACTCCAGCGCAAGAGAACGCGACCACAGTGGTTGATGCGGTAGAAGGTGATAAGTCGGCAGATGAAAGCTCTGGCATTATCGACACGCTTCGTGGCAGAACCGACCCAATCGCGGGTGATCCAGCATGGGCGCCAATCAATCCAAAAGAAAAACCAGAACATTACGCAGCGGCAACAGGCTCACTGTTCAATATCAATCATATTGGCAGCATGTACGATGACTCAAAACCGCGTGGCATTGGTGACATTATTACCGTAGCGCTAGATGAGAATACTCGAGCGACCAAAAAAGCCAATGCCGACATGTCTAAGTCGAATGATGCCTCTATGGAACCCCTGGCTGTAGGCGGCCAAGAGCTGACGATCGACAAGTACAACTTCTCTTATGACCTGAGCAACACCAATACCTTTGCAGGTGATGCGTCAGCCAACCAAAGTAACAGCATCAGCGGCTATATTACCGTTGAAGTTATCGAAGTCTTAGCCAATGGCAATCTAGTGGTTCGTGGTGAAAAGTGGATGACACTGAATACGGGTGATGAGTACATCCGTCTAAGCGGCACTATACGTCCAGACGATATTGATTTCGAAAATACCATCGCTTCAAACCGTGTTTCTAACGCACGAATTCAGTACTCAGGGACTGGCGTGCAAAAAGATATGCAAGAGCCTGGATTCTTGGCACGATTCTTTAATGTATCACTGTAGAGCTTGAGAGGGTGTCGACATACTGACAGCTTCTATCGCGCACCATATCTAGCTAAGCTATTATAAATTAAAGCAATACAGACAGGTTACTCAATGAAAAAACTAACACTCGTACTATTCGGCATGCTATTTCTTGCCACCAGTGCCCATGCTGCGCGTATCAAAGACGTGGCAAAAGTGGCGGGTGTTCGTAGTAACCAACTTGTTGGCTACGGTTTGGTGACAGGTTTGCCGGGTACAGGTGAGACAACTCCCTTTACCGATCAAACATTTAACGCGATGCTGCAAAATTTTGGCATCCAATTGCCGCCCGGCACTAAGCCAAAAACAAAAAACGTAGCGGCCGTTATTGTGACTGCTGAATTGCCAGCCTTCTCTAAGCAAGGTCAGGAAGTTGACGTAACCGTATCTTCTATCGGTTCGGCAAAAAGCTTACGTGGTGGCACACTGATACAGACCTTCTTGAAAGGTCTAGACGGTCAAGTGTATGCGGTCGCGCAAGGTAACTTGGTAGTAAGCGGCTTTAGTGCACAAGGTAACGACGGTTCTAAGATTGTCGGCAACAACCCTAATGTTGGCATCATTTCTAGCGGCGCAACAGTAGAACAAGAGATCCCAACCCCATTTGGCCGTGGCGACTACATCACCTTTAACCTAATCCAATCAGATTTTACAACGGCTCAGCGTATGGCTGATGCGGTTAACAATTTCTTAGGTCCACAAATGGCATCTGCGGTTGACGCGACGTCAGTAAAAGTTCGCGCTCCTAGAGAAATCAGCCAACGTGTGGCTTTCCTCTCTGCCATCGAAAACATCGAATTCGATCCTGCAGAGGGCTCTGCAAAAATCATCGTTAACTCACGTACTGGTACGATTGTGGTTGGTAAGCACGTTCGACTAAGAGCGGCGGCGGTAACCCACGGTGGTATGACGGTTGCAATCAAAGAAAATCTAAACGTAAGTCAACCGAATGCATTCTCTGGTGGCCAAACGGTAGTGGTTCCTGATTCCGATATTGAGATTACGGAAGGCGATGGCAAGATGTTCAAATTTGAACCTGGCTTAACGCTGGACGATTTGGTCCGCGCAGTCAATGAAGTGGGCGCTGCACCTTCTGATTTAATGGCAATCCTTCAAGCACTGAAACAAGCGGGTGCGATTGAAGGCCAGTTGATCATTATCTAAGGAGTAAAGCATGATTAAGAACAACAATGACATCGGCTTTATTCACGACATCGGCAGCTTAGACCGTCTTCGTCAACAAGCAGTAAACGGTGAAGAAGGCAGTGAAAAAGAAGCACTCACAGCAGCTGCAAAACAGTTTGAATCGATTTTTACGTCGATGCTGTTTAAGTCGATGCGTGATGCAAACTCTAGTTTCAAGTCAGATATGCTGAACAGCCAGAACGAGCAGTTCTATCGTCAGATGCAAGATGACCAAATGGCGAGTGAACTCAGTGCATCAGGTTCACTTGGTCTTGCGGATATGATTGTTGCTCAGCTAAGTGCAGGCCAAGCAAGTGATGCGACAGAAGATAAGGTTCGTAGTGAAGGTTTTGATACTTCACTGCAAAGACCTCAGTATTCAGGCCGTTCAGAAGAGAAATTCTCTGAAGTTCAATCAGCTAAGTCAGCAACAGCCATGTCAGCAGCAAAACAACCCGCTTCATTTGATTCTCCAGAATCGTTTGTTACGTCGATGAAGCCTTACGCTGAAAAAGCGGCGAGCGCACTCGGTGTTGACTCGTCACTGCTATTGGCACAAGCAGCACTTGAAACAGGTTGGGGCTCTAAGATGATTAAGAACTCTTTGGGCAACAGTAATAACCTATTCAACATCAAAGCAGATAGAAGTTGGAAGGGCGATAAGGTCGCGACTCAAACGCTTGAGTTCCATGGCAAAACAGCCGTTAAAGAGTCAGCGTCTTTCCGTTCTTACTCTAATTTCGAAGATAGCTTTAATGATTACGTGAAGTTCTTGAACGAAAACCCAAGATACGAAACAGCGCTACAGCATCAAGGAAATTCAGAGAATTTCATCAAAGGCATTCATCAGGCTGGTTACGCAACTGACCCTAACTATGCAGAAAAGGTGTTGCGAGTTAAAGCCAAGATTGATGAGATGAACTAGCGTCATTAATCAACATTGAGAGCTTGCTACTGGCAGGCTCTTTTCTTATCTGCTACCTCAAATCTTGCTGCGTTATCCAAAGTTATCTCCTTACACTTCAATAAATTATTGTCCTTTAGTTCTTATCTGTCTCTATTGGCACATATATTGCTTTTTAAACTGGTAGTTAATCAGTTCATCCTGATTTTGTTAAGTTTTTTGGGGGCATTATGGCGTCGGATCTTCTGAATGTAGGGGCACAAAGTGTTCTTACCGCTCAGAGACAGCTAAACACCACAGGTCATAACATTTCTAACGCCAACACAGAGGGCTATAGCCGCCAATCTGTGATTCAAGGTGTGAATGACCCGCGCCAGTACGGTGGTCAAACCTACGGTATGGGTGTGCATGTGGAAAATGTTCGCCGCTCTTGGGACCAATTTGCCGTCAATGAACTTAACCTATCGACAACCAATGCCGCCAATAAAGGTGATACCGAAGCCAATCTAAACATGCTGTCGAGCATGTTGTCATCGGTTGCTTCGAAGAAGATTCCAGAAAACCTTAATGAATGGTTTGATTCAGTTAAAACATTGGCCGATACACCGAATGACGTTGGTGCGCGCAAGGTTGTATTAGAAAAAGCTGGGTTATTAAGTAAAACGTTGAATGAGTTTCATGAAACGGTTCGCCAACAGTCTGATTCTACGAACAAAAAATTAGACATGGGTATTGAGCGAGTAAACCAACTTGCTTACGAAATCCGTGACGTTCAACGCTTAATGATGCGAACTCCTGGGCCTCATAACGACCTACGAGATCAGCACGAAAAGCTAATTAATGAGCTTTCTGGTTACACCAAAGTGACGGTAACGCCGCGTTCGAATGCCGAAGGATTTAACGTTCATATCGGTAATGGTCACACCTTGGTTTCAGGTAGTGAAGCAAGTCAACTGAAAATGGTTGATGGCTTGCCCGATGCGCATCAACGTCGTTTAGCGATTGTTGAAGGTAAGTCTTTAAAACCGATCACCAGCAGTGATATCGATGGAAAAATTGGTGCCATGCTAGACATGAGAGACGAGCATATTCCAGCAATCATGGATGAGCTTGGCCGTTTGGCGACCGCGTTTTCATACGAAGTAAATAGTCTTCAAGAACAAGGTTTGGATCTTAACGGCAACGTAGGTAAGGACCTGTTTACCGATGTGAACTCAGAGCGGGTGGCAAAATCTCGTGTCACGGCTAGCGGGCAATCAAAAGCCGATGTTGCGGTATATATTGAGGATACCTCTGCCCTAAAAGGCGGTGAGTATGGCCTGAAATACGATGGCAGTGATTATGTCGTGACTAAGCCGAATGGTGAGAGCGTTAAGATGGCAACCGACTCTAGCGGTAGCGCTTTTTATCTTGATGGCATGCGAGTGGAAGTACGTAATCCTCCTGAACTAGGAGAGAAACTGTTACTGCGTCCAACGCGTAACTTTGCCGCTCAGATTCAGATGGAAACCAAAGATCCAAAAGACATCGCTGCTCAAAGCTATGAAGCTTCGACCACGTTTGCCAAGGGTACTGCTGGGTTCAAAATCATAGAGGCGGGTCAGCTGCGTGAGTTTGAAGTGATTGTTTCACCAAAAGGTGAGCAGTTTGCTGTGACTGACCTGAAAGGTAATATTTTAATGCAGCCGCAGCCGTACCCACCACAAGGACCTGTGACCATCAATGGCACGACCTTTGAGTTAACCGGTGGCGCGGTGGCAAACGATAAATTTACGGCAAACCTTGTCCCATCAGAAGGTGATAACGGAAACCTACGTAAACTACAAGATCTCCAAACAGGCAAGATCTTGAATGATGGTGAGTCTACGATTTTAGAACTTTACCACAACTTGAATACCAATACGGGCTTGAAGTCTTCAACGGCAAATCGCTTGAATGATATCGCAACGTTAGAAAAGCAGTCAGCTCAAGAACGTATTGCTTCGATCTCGGGAGTTAACCTCGATGAAGAAGCGGCAAATATGATGAAATTCCAACAAGCGTATATGGCCTCTTCACGCATCATGCAAGCAGCCAACGATACGTTTAACACTATTTTGGCTCTGAGATAGGAAGGTATAAATGTTGAATCGTATCTCTAGCTTCCATAATTATCAGTCAGTACAAAATGACTTGCGCCGCCAAGAGAACAAGGTGCATCACAACCAAGCACAACTCGCTTCGGGCAAAAAGTTACAGTCGCCAAGTGATGACCCATTGGCAACGCACTATTTACAGAACATTGGTCAGCAGTCAGAACAACTCAAGCAATATGGTGACGCAATCGTCTTGGTTCGTAATCGATTAGAACATCAAGAAGTCATGATTTCTAATTCGGAGGATTTTGCTGATGAAGCAAAACGTACCGTGATGGAAATGGTCAACGGCTCATTATCTCCAGAAGACCGCCTTGCAAAGAGACGCGAAATTCAAGAGTTAGCGAGTAATTTTTTGCATATGTCTAACTCCCAAGATGAGTCGGGTAACTATACATTTGCAGGAACAAAACCTAAGAATCAGCCATTTTTCCGAGATAATGAAGGTCATGTCAGTTATGCCGGTGATGATTATCAACGCAAGATGCGTGTGGCAAGCAGTTTTGAAATGGCGATGAATGATCCGGGTAGCAAGCTGTTTATGGAGATCGATAATCCATTCGGTGATTATGAACCTCAATATGATTTGCAGCCAGCCTCTGCATTGTTACTTGAAAGAGCAACAAACGAATCTTTGCAAGACGAATCAACCTACAAAATTACTTTTGTAGATATGCAAAATGGCAAATTTGCTTATCAACTCGAAAAAGATGGTAGCACGGTTTCCGTAGAAGATTTTGAACCGTCTAAAGGTATTGAATATGAAGGCTTGAGTATTCAAATCAAAGGTCAAATTACCAAAGGTGATTCGATAACCTTGGAACCAAGAAGCTCTTTTTCAATATTTGATACCTTTCAAGATGCAGCACTACTTGCAGAATCATCAGTGTCCGATGCATCAGCAACCGCAAAATTACAACAAGTAACCGAAGAGTTCCATGCTGCTTTTATTCATTTGACTAAGGCTAGAACGGATGTTGGTGCGCGGTTGAATACGCTAGATATCCAAGAACAGCAACATGAAGATTTTAAGTTGTCTTTAGCGAAAGCAAAAAGCAACTTTGAAGACTTGGATTACTCGAAGGCAATCATTGAATTCAATGAAAACTCTAGAGCATTACAAGCTTCTCAACAAGCGTTTGGTAAAACCAAAGACCTGACCTTGTTTAACTATATTTAATAATCAATCGATATATAGCGGTGAATTAACACTCACCATTGAAGTTAGATTCTTTGCCGTATGTGCTATGCCGTACGAGCGAATTACTTCAACCTTTACCGTTTTTTTTATACAGGATGATATCTGTTTGAGAATAGCGGCAAAAAGCGGCAATGGGCGAATGAAGGTACCTTTGTTTCCTACGCTAGTTAAACCAAATTAAGTTAAGTTTTAATTTAAGTGATTGATTTTATGTATATTAAAAATTAATCAAAACAGTATTAAACTTGGCATATAACTTGTATCTGTGTTGGTCATAAAATGATTTATACAGATCTTAAACCCTGCATAGGGTTTAGCGAGTAATACACGGTCAGTGCTTATCCATATGAGAGTAAAGCTGGCCGCTTCGCAGAAAGTTTGCGAACTCATAAGGAGAGCAAAATGGCTATTAATGTAAGCACTAACGTTTCTGCTATGACAGCACAGCGTTACCTGAATAAAGCGTCTAATGATTTAGCGACCTCAATGGAGCGTTTGTCATCAGGGCATAAAATCAACAGTGCGAAAGATGATGCAGCCGGTCTGCAAATTTCTAACCGTTTAACGGCACAATCACGTGGTTTAGACGTGGCAATGCGCAATGCCAATGATGGTATTTCAATTGCACAAACCGCTGAAGGTGCGATGAATGAATCAACTAACGTACTACAACGTATGCGAGACCTAGCTATTCAATCATCTAACGGAACTAACACCGCAGCTGAACGTACCGCGCTCAATGAAGAATCATCGGCGCTTCAAGATGAGCTTAACCGTATCGCGGAAACCACATCTTTTGGTGGCCGTCGTCTATTGAACGGCTCCTTTGGTGAAGCGTCATTCCAGATTGGTGCAAGCTCTGGTGAAGCAATGATCATGGGACTCACTAGTGTTCGTGCTGATGACTTCCGCATGGGTGGTACGACGTTTGATTCTGAGAATGGTAAAGATAAGAGTTGGGAAGTGCCTGCTCAAGCTCGCGACCTTAAGCTCGAATTCAAAACTAAAGCGGGTGAAGACATCGTTTTAGATATCAATACCAAAGCGGGTGATGATATCGAAGAGCTCGCGACTTATATTAATGGTCAATCGGACCTTGTGAACGCATCGGTTACTGATGATGGTCGCATTCAACTATTCGTTGCTGAACCTGATCTTGAGGGAGCAATGTCTATCTCTGGTGGCCTAGCGTCTGAGCTAGGTATTAAGAGCGAAGGTCGCGCAACATCGGTTCAAGATATTAGTTTGATGAGTGTTGCAGGATCACAGAATGCTATTAGCGTGATTGATTCTGCAATGAAATACGTAGATTCACAGCGTGCTGATTTGGGTGCGAAACAGAACCGTCTAAGCCACAGTATTAATAACTTAGCAAACGTTCAAGAGAACGTAGACGCTTCAAACAGCCGAATCAAAGATACGGACTTTGCGAAAGAGACGACGCAAATGACCAAGTCACAAATTCTGCAGCAAGCAGGTACTTCGATACTTGCTCAAGCAAAACAGTTGCCTAACTCTGCAATGACACTATTGCAATAGTTATTGGTTGAACTTGCTGCTCGTGTTCAGACGTGAGCCATGCAGCAAGGGAAACTGGCAAGCATACTTACTATGAGTGTTTAGCTCTCTCATCTCTCACCTGCTATTCATTTTTACGGTAAGAATGCAACGGCGCGTCAGAAATGTGTTCATTTCTCGATGATCTCCACACAGGCTCTGACCTGCCAACTAGCCCCGGTTCTCTCAAAGGAAAAGGGGCTTTTTCCTTTCTGTTTTGCTATTTATTTTCCTGCGAATTTTCTCGCTCTACCTTTCTAAAATTTCTAGTTGATTGTTCTTCTTCACGGTAAATAATTTCATCTATTACACAAGAACTGCCTAATCAAGAGATCTTTTGCGATTGATCATTTCTCCGCCTTGAGCAATTTAGACGACGATTCGAACGTTTTTTAAACAGTTCAAGATCTTTTCTCAATTGAAATCTATCGCTGTATTAGAAAGTCGTCAAAATTAAGTTATTGATAAATATTAAATTAATATTTTTTTTGTGGTTTTTTAAAAGTTTTCCTAAAGCTTCTGATTTTCGCGCCGTTATTAAAAGTAACTTTGAGAGAACTACTTGGTTTTCCGAGACGTCGGAAACCGCTATACCGGAAAATCAATTGGAGAAATCACCATGGCAGTGAATGTAAATACAAACGTATCAGCGATGACAGCGCAACGTTACCTAAACAACGCAAACAGCGCGCAACAAACATCAATGGAGCGTTTAGCTTCAGGCTCTAAAATCAACAGCGCAAAAGATGACGCTGCGGGCCTACAAATCTCTAACCGTTTGAACGTTCAGAGCCGCGGCCTTGATGTTGCTGTTCGTAACGCGAACGATGGTATCTCTATTGCACAAACTGCTGAAGGTGCAATGAACGAGACAACAAACATCCTGCAACGTATGCGTGATTTGTCTCTACAATCTTCAAATGGCTCAAACTCAAAATCTGAGCGTGTAGCGATTCAAGAAGAAGTAACAGCACTAAACGACGAACTGAACCGTATTGCAGAAACGACGTCTTTTGGTGGCAACAAGCTACTTAACGGTACTCACGGTACTAAATCATTCCAAATCGGTGCGGATAACGGCGAAGCGGTAATGCTTCAGCTGAAAGACATGCGCTCTGATAACGCTCAGATGGGTGGTAAGAGCTACCAAACTGACAACGCAAAAGACAAAGACTGGAACGTTCAAGCGGGCTCTAACGACCTGAAAATGACGTTTACAGACAACTTTGGTCAAGCTCAAGAAGTCGATATCAGCGCAAAATCGGGTGACGATATCGAAGAGCTAGCAACGTACATCAATGGTCAACAAGACTCTGTAAAAGCGTCGGTAACTGAAGATGGCAAGCTACAAATGTTTGCAGGCAACAATAAGGTTGAAGGCAGTGTTGAATTCTCTGGTGCGCTTGCGGGTGAACTAGGTATGCAAGCTGGCAAAGAAGTGACGGTTGATACTATTGACGTAACGTCTGTAGGTGGCGCTCAAGAATCAGTTGCTGTTATCGATGCGGCACTTAAATACGTAGACAGCCACCGTGCTGAGCTAGGTGCTTTCCAAAACCGTTTCGACCACGCTATCAGCAACTTAGACAACATTAACGAGAACGTTAACGCATCTAAGAGCCGTATTAAAGATACCGATTTCGCGAAAGAAACGACTCAGATGACTAAGTCTCAGATCCTTTCTCAAGCTTCAAGCTCGATTCTTGCTCAAGCGAAGCAAGCGCCGAACTCGGCACTTAGCCTACTAGGTTAATCGATTAAAAAGCCACGTTGGTTATAAGCGCTGTTGATCATAAGCGTTAACGTTAGGCTTCCACAAATTAGCTCGTGGTGAGAGATGAGCGCTAAACAGACCCAGCTTCGGCTGGGTTTTTTATTGCCTGTTATTTGGGAAAAGTGCGCTGTCGGTGAACAGGAGTAAAAGCGAGATTCCCTATCACGTTCGTTCCTCACTGTAGGGAATGACGGGGATAGAGTGATGATGATTTCACAGCATTGCGAGATGAGCACTGTTGGCCGAGTGCATAATGTTTCAGTTTGAACAAAGGTATTTGTCGTCATTCCAGAACCGAGTAGAACGAGGTATCAGGAATCTGTTTTTTAATTGAAGCGTTGTTCAATATCTCACTTACCACAGTGACCAATGACGAGTGGTTCATAAATTAATGGGACATCTGCCGTCATCCCAGAATCGAGTAGAACGAGATATCAGGGATTTGCTTTGGTTTTTATGTGCAAATCGACACTTATAAATGAGCGAAGATACGAAACTTTAGCGAATGTCGCTCTATTAATTGAAGCCCGATCACACTTTTCTTTGTTGTTGAAAAGAATACGAAAAAAAACACATTTTTTATTAAAGCTTCTACTTAAGGGGCCGTTAAAGGGATTGAGAGAAATGATATGTACCAATGTAAGGTGAGAGAGACACTGGTGCATAAACAAAATTGACATGTATTTGTGTGAGGTGAGAGTCACATAAGTGCATTAAAAAATGCCTAAAGGAGATCAACTATGGCGATTAATGTAAACACAAATGTGTCTGCAATGACGGCTCAGCGCTACCTAAATAGCGCGGCTGAAGGTACTCAAAAATCAATGGAGCGTTTGTCTTCTGGCTATAAAATCAATAGCGCAAAAGATGATGCTGCAGGCCTACAAATCTCTAACCGCTTAACGTCGCAAAGCCGTGGCCTAGATATGGCTGTGAAAAACGCGAATGACGGTATCTCTATTGCACAGACAGCTGAAGGTGCAATGAATGAGTCAACCAACATTCTGCAACGTATGCGTGACCTTTCTCTTCAATCTTCAAATGGTTCAAACAGCAAATCTGAACGTGTTGCGATCCAAGAAGAAGTCTCTGCTCTAAATACAGAACTTAACCGAATTGCTGAAACGACCTCTTTTGGTGGTAACAAGCTTCTTAACGGTACTTACGGTAGTCAATCTTTCCAAATCGGCGCAGATTCTGGTGAAGCTGTAATGCTTTCTATGAACAACATGCGTACTGATACTAAAGACATGGGCGGTAAGAGTTACGGCGTAGAAGAAGGCAAAGATGCTTCTTGGCGTGTAGGTGCCGGTTCTGATCTAACGATTAAGTACAACGATAAGTTTGGTGAAGCTCAAGAGTTGTCTATTTCTGCAAAAGAAGGCAATGACATCGAAGAGCTAGCGACTTACATCAACGGTCAAAGCCAAGACGTAAAAGCGTCGGTAGGTGAAGGCGGCAAACTGCAACTTTTCGCTTCAAGCCAAAAAGTTGAAGGCGATGTTGAGTTCGGCGGCAGCCTTGCTGGTGAGCTTGGTATTGGTGCAGCTAAAGACGTGACTGTTAATGATATCGATGTAACTTCTGTTGCTGGTGCAAACGAAGCGGTATCTATCATCGATGGCGCACTAAAATCTGTTGATAGTAACCGTGCATCTCTTGGTGCTTTCCAAAACCGTTTTGACCACGCAATCAGTAACTTAGATAACATCAACGAAAACGTTAATGCGTCTAAGAGCCGTATCAAAGATACCGATTACGCGAAAGAAACAACGGCTATGACTAAGTCTCAAATCCTACAACAGGCGAGTACTTCTATCCTAGCTCAAGCAAAACAGTCACCATCAGCAGCTCTAAGCTTATTGGGCTAAACTTACCTCGGTAAGTAGCGGTAAACTCTACTCTGAGTAGAGTTTTACTGTTTGGCTCATAAAGGATGGAGGGAGAGTGTTATGGAAATATCATCCAACGCATCGAACATCCAGCCTTATGGCTCACCTAATGGCATTAAAATTGCAAGCGATGAAGGTAGTAGTGCGTCGAGTATTTCGCGACTAAAAGAAGCAACATCTTATGGCAAGGTAGATAAATCGAAAGAGGAAGCTACCGAAGCGGCGATTCAATTAGCTCAACATAGACAAGAGTTAAATGATGAAGAACGAGTCAAAATGGTGGAGAAGGTAAACGAGTTTATCTCCTCTCTCAATAAAGGTGTAGCTTTTAAGGTTGATGAAGAATCTGGGAGAGATGTGGTTACCATTTATGAGACCACAACCGGTGATATTATTCGCCAGATCCCTGATGAAGAAATGCTTGAAATTCTAAGACGCCTAGCAGCCCAAAACTCGAATAGTCGAATATTTGAGGTGAAGGTTTAAGTCGTATTATTGAGGTGGTTTAATGAGTTTTGGCCCAATGGGGATTTCGTCTGGCATGGATATCAATTCCATGGTCAGCAAAATTGTTGATTCGGAGCGTGTGCCTAAACAGCAACGAATCGACAATGAACGAACGCGAATCGATACCAGCATTAGTGCCTATGGAAGACTCAGAGAATCCCTTGATTCGATGAAAAACCTGATGACAAACTTTCGTCAGGAAAAAGCTTTTGCTGTGAGAACAGTTGAAAGTACCGATGACGGTCTTGTCTCTGCAACCGCGACTACCGAAGCGATCGCTGGCAAATATGCCATCGATGTGTTGCAGCTTGCCCAAAGCCATAAAGTGGCTTCTGATGTTCTATCAGAGGACATGAAATTTGGCCCAGGTAAGCTGCAGGTTTCGCTTGGTGATGACAGCTTTGACGTGCAAGTTGGCGACAGATCGAGACTTATCGAAGTTGTTCGTGGTATCAATGGTGCAGATAGCAACCCAGGCGTTCGTGCATCTATTATCAACGATGTCGAAGGTCCAAGACTTATAATTGCCTCGAACCAGTCTGGTTCCGATCAGCAGATCAGCATTAATGTTGAGTCAGACGCTGCCAATCCCCTGAAAAAACTCGAATACAAAACGCTTGAAGAACGTGTTAAAGCGCTAGAGAAAGCGCGCGTTGCTGCTCAAGATATTCTAGCTCTAACCCCTGCAGGAAAAGCCGCGGAACTCGTTGATGACGCGATCTCGAACGATGATCCAAATGCGAGTGAAACACTCGATGAAGATGGCAATGTCATCTCTAAATCTCAAACCGATTCTACTTCTGGTGTTGACGGAGACTCTAGAAGTCTCAGCTACGGCGAACAAGCCGCAGCCGACGGCCAAGCAGCTCTTGATGCAGCTAAAGCGGCAAAGTCGGTGATGCCTGAAGATAATATCCCCGGCTGGACTGAAACCGCGTCAGGAACTCTTTTAGATTCTTACAATACACCAGAACTTGAGCTTGATGAAAAAGCGATAGAGAAGGCACCCGATGTGCCGGGGTGGTCAAATGCTGCCTCAGGTACTCTGACCGATTCATACGTGACACCGAAAGAAGCCCAACAAAAGCTTGAGGCGGAGCAAGCGCGTATCGAAGAGAAAATTTCACAAGAAAAATCCGATCTTGCTGAAAAAGTTCAAAAAGGCGAACTCACTGCTGAGCAAGCCAAAACAATTGAACGTGCGAAATTAGAACCTGAAGAGCGTGAGCTTTTAGAGCAAGTCGATAAAGTGCAAGCTGATCTTGCTCAAGCTCAACAGTCTTTTGATACCTATAGCGGCATGACTGAAGTCCAAGCGGGACAAGATTCAATGGTCGTCTTGGATGGCGTAGCTCAATTGTCTAGTAACAACAATGTGATTGAAGATGCCGTAGAAGGTATCGACATTACGGTGAAAGGAAAAACGCCAAAAGATAAGCCACCGGCAGAGATTGGTGTGGAGTACGACCGTAATAGTGTGCGCCAAGACATTGAAGCTTTCGTTAACTCTTACAATCAATTTTACCAAGTCTCTAAGAGCTTGGCAGGTGTTGATCCAACGACCGGCCAAAAAGGGCCGCTTTCTGGTGACAGTACAGTGCGTAACGCCGACTCGCGATTGAAGGGGGTGTTCTCATCAAGTATCGAAGGTGCGCCTGACAACCTTAAGTCTTTGACTGAATTCGGTATCACCACCACAAGACAAGGCTCGCTAGAAATCAACTACGACATGCTTGATCGTCAACTCAACAATAACTTTGATAAGTTGGGCGAGTTCTTTGGTGGCAACAACGGCTTCGCCAAAAAAGTGGAAGATGCGATTCAAGGTATCACCGGTATTACGGGTTCAATCCGTACTAGAGAAAAGAGCTTGGTCGAGCAAAACTACCGTTTAGTTGATGACCAAAGCGCGCTTGACCGCCGCATGGACAGCCTAGAGAGCCGTACCCACTCTAAATTCACTGCCATGCAAGATGCGACCAGTAAGATGCAATCTCAGTTGGGCAGTATGATGAATGCGTTGGGCTAATAGATGAATAGCCAGCTACAAGAGCTTTGTGAACTCGATCAACTAATTATCTCTAAACTTGAATTTAGTGAAATTAATGCTGAAGAAATCACGCAGCTAGTCGATAACAGAGAACAGTTATTGCAAAACGTGCTTCAAATAATCGACTCACATCCCGACGTTAAGCAAAGTTCTGAATGGTTTGAAGCCATTACCAGAACCAGAAAATTAGTCGAATTGATGCAGTCTGAGACGAGTCGAGTAGGTAAGACCCTACACAAATACCGTCACGGCGCTAAATCAGTTCAACAATACAAAAAGTTTTTATAGAAGAGGTTTACTATGCGCGGTTCTTTACAGGCATATAAAAAGGTATCAGTGGATAGTCAGCTAACAGCTGCCTCACCGCATAAGATTGTACAAATGCTAATGGCCGGTGCTATCGAGCGTTTGATTCAAGGTAAAGCGGCAATGCAAGCGGGCAACATTCCAGTAAAAGGTGAGCGACTTGGTAAGGCTCTAGATATCATTATTAGTCTACGCAGTTGCCTATCTATGGACGATGGTGGCGATATTGCGAAAAACCTAGATCAACTTTATGAGTTCATGATCACGCAAATTTCTGCGGCAAATCACAAAAATGACCCACAGCCTATTGATGATGTTATCGATATTATTCGTGAAATTAAGAGCGCTTGGGACCAAATTCCGAACGAATATCACAACTTGACGTCAGCTGACGTAGGTATTTAAAGAAAAATTGCAGTTTTAACCAATCTCATATCCCTTAATTGGTTGGTTGCCTTATTTTTTTAATCAAATAAAATAGAAGCCATTAGATAGCCTAATGGCTTTTTTCGTTGCTGATTTCCTAAATTTGTCCACGTAAAACATAATCGTTGATACTTATCTCTGTTTTATAGATTGCGTCGCTCACCGTTTTTCCGCATCGCACCAAAATAAAGGCAATAATTCCTACTTATGCAAGGTTTGGCAAAACTGCTTGTCGTCGACGATAACGCTCAAGATCGTCACAATTTAAGCACAATATTAGAGTTTGTAGGAGAGAGCTGCGAAGTAATCAGCTCTGAACAAGCACGTAAAGTTGACTGGTCACTACAGTGGGCCGGTTGCATTATTGGTACCATTAAAGGTAAAGGCTTCAACGCATTACTGAATGAGAAGCTTGTTCACGCCAATCACATCCCTTTACTGGTGATTGGCAAAAACAATCACCCGGTTGACGAGTTAACTAACTATGTTGGTGAGCTTGAACTTCCTCTTAACTACCCGCAATTAAGTGATGCATTAAGACACTGTAAAGACTTCTTAGGCCGTAAAGGTGTTCAAGTTGTGTCTTCAGCACGTAAGAACACACTGTTTCGCAGCCTAGTCGGACAAAGTGCTGGCATTCAAGAAGTACGTCACTTAATTGAACAAGTCTCTTCTACAGAAGCTAACGTGCTGATTCTTGGTGAGTCAGGCACAGGTAAAGAAGTTGTAGCGCGTAACATTCACTATCACTCTAAACGTCGTTCAGGGCCTTTCGTGCCAGTGAACTGTGGCGCGATTCCACCTGATTTGCTTGAAAGTGAACTATTTGGTCATGAGAAGGGCGCATTTACTGGTGCGATTACCGCACGTAAAGGCCGCTTTGAATTGGCTGAAGGTGGCACACTGTTTCTTGATGAGATTGGCGATATGCCAATGGCGATGCAGGTTAAGCTGCTACGAGTACTGCAAGAGCGATGTTTTGAACGCGTGGGTGGCAATAGCACCATACAAGCTGACGTTCGAGTAATTGCGGCAACGCATCGCAACCTTGAAGATATGATCGACGATGATTCGTTCCGTGAAGACCTTTACTATCGCTTGAATGTATTCCCGATTGAAATGCCGGCGCTTCAAGACCGTAGAGAAGATATTCCACTGTTGCTTCAAGAACTGATGACTCGAATGGAAGCGGAAGGCAGCATGCCTATCTGTTTCACGGCTCGTGCTATCAACTCTTTGATGGAGCATTACTGGCCGGGTAACGTTCGTGAACTTGCGAACCTTGTTGAGCGAATGGTTATCTTGTATCCAAACAGCTTAGTAGATGTGAATCACCTACCAACTAAATATCGATACAGTGATATCCCTGAGTTCCAGCCAGAGTTCAATAGCTTTGGATCTGAAGAAGAGCAAGAGCGTGATGCACTTGCTGACTTATTCTCAGAAGATTTCAGCTTTGAGCAGCAAGATGATATTGCCGACAATGCTAACGCTCCTCAAGAGTTACCGCCAGAAGGGGTTAACTTGAAAGAGCTACTTGCGGATATGGAAGTGAATATGATCAACCAAGCCTTGGAAGCGCAGGGCGGCATTGTTGCTCGTGCTGCTGACATGCTTGGAATGCGTAGAACCACTCTGGTTGAAAAAATGCGTAAATATAACTTGCAGCGATAGTGTACAGTTTTAGATGAAAACGAAAAACTAACACACACTTTTAGCTATTGGGCAACTCTAGCTAAGTGAACAGATAAACCATAGTCGAGTTGTTGCTTGCTTAACTATGTGATAAATATAGCAAATAGCCTGACTCGTGTTGTACGTCTCAGGCTGTTTTAGTATTTGAGGCAAATTTTTGACATGCACGTATCTAACGAACCAGAAAATCAATCTCACCTAGATTCTGTTGAACAGCAGGTTGAGCGCTATAAGCAAGTGCTCGACGTGATGCCAGCAGGAGTCATCTTGTTAGATACACACGGCGAAGTGAGAGAAGCGAACCCTGAAGCGCACCGTATTCTTGGTGTTGAGTTAGTCGGCGAGAAGTGGTTTTCAGTGATTCAAAGTGCCTTCGACCCAAAAGACGATGATGGTCATGAGATCTCATTGAAGAACGGGCGAAAAGTGCGTTTGGCAATTTCAGCCTCTACCACGGGTCAGCTGATTTTGATTACCGATCTGACCGAGACCCGACTACTGCAGTCTCGCGTGAGTGATCTTCAGCGCTTGTCTTCATTAGGCAGAATGGTGGCCTCGCTTGCCCATCAGGTTCGTACGCCGCTTTCAAGTGCGATGCTGTATGCATCAAACCTTGCCGCGCCAAATCTGCCGCCGGCAACAAAGACACGTTTTCAATCTAAGCTTATGGATAGATTGCATGACTTAGAAAAGCAAGTGAACGACATGCTGCTGTTTGCCAAAGGTGGTGACAACAAAGTGGTTAAGCCATTTACTGTAGCTGAATTGATCACTGAATTTCACCCTATGGTGGAAGCGGCATTGAAAACCAACCAGATTGATTATTGCCAGGAAGTTGAGGGCGAAAAGACTCAAATGTTTGGCAACGCCAATGCTATCGCCTCAGCGTTAAGCAACCTAGTGTTGAACGCGGTTCAAATTGCGGGTAAGGAATCGCAGATCGATGTGTTTTTTAGGCCCGTAAACGGCGAGCTTAAAATATCAGTGCAAGACAGTGGCCCCGGAGTACCGAAAGAGCTTCAAGGTAAAATTATGGAACCCTTCTTTACCACTCGTTCGCAAGGTACTGGTCTAGGCTTAGCGGTTGTACAAATGGTATGTCGAGCACATGAAGGCCGACTGGAATTGATATCAGAAGAAGGGGACGGTGCATGCTTTACCATGTGCCTACCGCTGGAAAGAAGTACTTCTTCTGAAAACGAATAAGTTTTAACTGAATTTACACTGGAGAATCCTATGGCTCAAAGCAAAGTGTTAATCGTCGAAGATGATGAAGGTCTACGCGAAGCCCTTGTCGACACACTCGCGCTTGCTGGCTATGAATGGCTGGAAGCGGATTGTGCGGAAGATGCTCTGGTCAAATTGAAATCTAACTCCGTTGATATTGTCGTGTCTGACGTTCAAATGGCAGGCATGGGTGGTTTGGCACTGTTAAGAAACATCAAGCAGCATTGGCCAAACTTACCTGTATTGCTAATGACAGCGTACGCCAACATCGAAGATGCCGTTGCTGCAATGAAAGAGGGCGCTATCGACTATATGGCAAAGCCATTTGCGCCAGAAGTTCTGCTCAACATGGTCAGCCGCTATGCGCCTGTAAAATCGGATGATAATGGCGATGCCATCGTTGCCGATGAGAAAAGTATCAAGTTAATGATGCTGGCTGATAAAGTCGCAAAAACCGATGCCAACGTCATGGTGTTAGGCCCGAGTGGTTCTGGTAAAGAGGTGATGTCTCGCTACATTCACAATGCCTCTAGTCGTAAAGATGGCCCGTTTGTCGCGATTAACTGTGCGGCGATCCCAGACAACATGTTAGAAGCGACCCTGTTTGGTTATGAAAAAGGCGCATTTACTGGCGCTATTCAAGCTTGCCCGGGAAAGTTCGAGCAAGCGCAGGGCGGTACTATTTTGTTGGATGAGATCAGTGAAATGGATCTTAGCCTACAAGCCAAACTACTGCGTGTATTACAAGAACGCGAAGTTGAGCGGTTAGGTAGTCGTAAGAGCATCAAATTGGATGTTCGTGTATTAGCGACCAGTAACCGTGACCTTAAACAGTATGTTTCTGAAGGTAATTTCCGTGAGGATTTATATTACCGCCTGAATGTATTCCCAATTTCTTGGCCACCACTGTGTGAGCGTAAAGGCGATATTGAGCCTTTAGCCAAGCACTTAGTTGAGCGCCACTGCACCAAACTTGGCATGCCAGTGCCAATTATGTCAGCGCAAGCAATCAGTAAACTCGTCAATTATCCGTGGCCGGGCAATGTTCGTGAATTAGACAATGTGGTACAGCGTGCGTTAATATTGAGCGAGCAAGAGAACATCTCTGGTGAGCACATCCTTCTTGAAGGTGTTGATTGGCAAGACGCAAGCAGCCTACAACAAATTGTTGAAGGTAATAGTGTTGTAGCGCCAGAAATTAAGCCGATTGCTGAAGCAAACCCAATCAATAAAATCGCAGCTAGTAGCGAAGGGTTAGGTAATGAGCTTAGAGATCAAGAGTATGCGATCATCCTTGAAACCCTGATCGCATGTAATGGCCGACGCAAAGATATGGCTGAAAAACTGGGCATTAGCCCACGAACATTACGTTATAAACTGGCGAAAATGCGCGATGCTGGAATAGATATCCCAAACTGAGGATAGATTAGTAGTGTCAGTTTTCTGACTAGTGTAATACGATATCTAGTCAATTAAATGTGTGGCACGCTAATTGCTCTGTCAATAATATATCTAAATAGATGGTCATAATTTTGACTCCTGAGGTAGTAGATGAGAATAGATGGTTTACAAGGCGAAATGCAGGCAATGATGGTCGAAGCTGCCAGCGCGCGTCCCGCAGCAACGGGGCAAGCGGTCGGTGCAGATTTTGGCAATATGCTGACTAATGCCATCAATAATGTGAACTCATTACAAAAGACCTCAGGTGATCTTCAAGCTCGTTTTGATAGTGGCGACCAAAGTGTGTCTCTATCAGACGTGATGATTGCTCGGAATAAATCTAGTGTGGCTTTTGAGGCGACGATCCAAATTAGAAATAAATTGGTCGAATCGTACAAAGAGCTGATGAACATGCCGGTATAAGTTAGGTAGTTAAATAGTGGCAGATAATAGTCAAACAACAGATTTAACCGTGAGCGATAGCAACGACCACGCACTTATTGCAGGCTCTGAGCTAGACGGCGAAGGGCAAAATCCCGATCTAGGTGAACGCAGTTCATCGAAGTTCGATATGGCAGTAGGTGACCTCGATTTACTTCGTCAGGTGGTCTTAGTCCTTTCTATCTCTATCTGTGTAGCGCTGATTGTGATGCTGTTTTTCTGGGTTAAAGAGCCAGAAATGCGTCCATTAGGGGCCTACGAAACAGAAGAATTGATTCCGGTTCTTGATTACTTAGATCTACAAAAGATCGAGTACTCACTTGAAGGTAATACCATCTCTGTTCCTGCTAGCGAGTACAACTCATTAAAGCTGAACATGGTACGAGCTGGTTTGAACCAAGAGCGAAACGCGGGTGATGACATCCTCATGCAAGACATGGGCTTTGGTGTATCGCAACGTTTAGAGCAAGAACGTCTTAAATTAAGCCGTGAAAGACAACTTGCCAAAGCCATTGAACAGATGAAACAGGTACGTAAAGCTCAGGTCTTATTGGCCTTGCCAAAGCAGAGTGTTTTTGTACGTCATAATCAAGAAGCTTCCGCTTCCGTATTCTTGACCCTTAAAACGGGTAACAACCTCAAGCAGCAAGAAGTCGATTCTGTTGTGGATATGGTCGCTAGTGCCGTTCCGGGAATGAAAACCTCACGTATTACGGTGACCGATCAGCATGGTCGACTGTTGAGCTCAGGCTCTCAAGACCCTATGTCTACGGCGCGTCGTAAAGAACACGAGTTAGAGCGCAATCAAGAACAAGCGCTGCGTGAAAAAATTGACTCTATCTTGATCCCTATTCTTGGGTTTGGTAACTACACCGCTCAAGTTGATATTCAGCTCGATTTCAGTGCTGTGGAGCAAACAAGAAAACGCTTTGATCCGAATACACCGGCGACTCGAAGTGAATACACCTTAGAAGATTACAACAACGGCAATACTGTGGCGGGTATTCCTGGCGCATTGAGTAACCAGCCTCCAGCGGATGCCTCAATTCCACAAGATGTCGCTCAGATGAAAGACGGCTCAATGACTGGTCAAGGCTCTGTTCACAAAGAAGCGACCCGAAACTTTGAGCTAGACACCACCATCAGTCATGAACGTAAACAGAGCGGAACGGTTAACCGCCAGACGGTTTCTGTTGCGATCAAAGACCGTCAATCCTTGAATCCAGATACGGGTGAAGTGGTTCATACGCCTATCCCGGCGAGCGAAATCAATGCGATTCGCCAAGTTCTGATTGGTACGGTGGGCTTTGATGAAACTCGTGGTGATTTGCTAAATGTATTAAGCATGCAGTTTGCCCCTCAAGTAACAGATGTTGTTGCTGATGTACCAATCTGGGAGCATCCAAACTTCAATGACTGGGTTCGTTGGTTTGCAAGTGCCTTGGTTATTATTGTGGTGGTGTTGGTACTTGTTCGACCTGCTATGAAGAAACTACTTAACCCAGCAGCAGACAACGACGATCAAATGTACGGCCCTGATGGTATGCCAATTGGTGCCGACGGTGAAACCAGCCTAATTGGTGGTGATATTGAAGGTGGTGAGCTGTTTGAATTTGGTTCAAGCATCGACTTGCCAAACCTTCATAAAGACGAGGACGTGCTGAAAGCAGTACGTGCACTTGTAGCGAATGAACCAGAGCTAGCAGCTCAAGTAGTTAAGAATTGGATGGTAGATGGCTAACGAAATAGTTCCACAACAAACTGAAGGCGGTGAAGTGCTTGATGTCTCGAGCGTGGATATCGGTTCTATCTCAGGCGATGAGCGTGCTGCGATCTTGTTGCTCAGTTTAAATGAAGAAGATGCTGCTGGTATTATTCGTCACCTAGAACCAAAGCAGGTTCAGCGTGTGGGTAGTGCGATGGCGCGAGCTACAGACCTATCCCAAGAGAAAGTAGGCGCAGTGCACCGTGCTTTCTTAGATGATATTCAGAAGTACACCAACATTGGTATGGGCAGCGAAGACTTTATGCGTAATGCGTTGGTTGCTGCTCTGGGTGAAGACAAGGCGAATAACCTTGTTGACCAAATCCTTCTCGGCACTGGTTCGAAAGGTTTGGATTCGCTTAAATGGATGGATCCTCGTCAGGTGGCGAGCATTATCATCAACGAGCACCCGCAGATTCAAACGATTGTATTGTCGTACCTCGATGCCGATCAGTCGGCAGAGATTCTATCTCAGTTCCCAGAGCGCGTTCGTCTGGATCTGATGATGCGTATTGCCAACCTTGAAGAAGTTCAACCTTCGGCGCTTGCTGAACTGAACGAAATCATGGAGAAACAGTTCGCGGGTCAAGCGGGTGCTCAAGCTGCCAAAATTGGTGGCCTGAAAGCCGCGGCTGAGATCATGAACTACATGGATAACAACGTGGAAGGCGTCTTGATGGATCAAATCCGTGACCAAGACGAAGACATGGCAACGCAGATTCAAGATCTGATGTTTGTCTTTGAAAACCTTATTGAAGTTGATGACCAAGGTGTTCAACGTCTACTACGTGATGTTCCACAGGACGTTCTACAGAAAGCACTTAAAGGTGCCGATGAAGGTCTACGTGAGAAGATCTTCAAGAACATGTCTAAACGTGCTGCCGATATGATGAGAGACGATATTGAGGCGATGCCGCCAGTGAAAGTCTCTGACGTTGAAGCAGCTCAGAAAGAGATTTTGGGTATTGCTAGAAAGATGGCAGACAGTGGCGAAATTATGCTATCTGGTGGCGCCGACGAGTTCCTTTAAAACAGAAACCTCAAAAGCCCCACACTGTTGGGGCTTTTCTTTATCCAATCTCGAATCTCAGATTAATTCAGTTTAACTGCTTGAATTTACAACACAGTTAAGCTCACTCATAGATAGGTACTGATATGTCAGGTGATAGAAAACGCGGCTTCCTTCGCCCTGAAGAAGATAATACGGTTGCCCAACCTCAAAAATGGGGGCTGCCTGACTACACCTCTGATGTGAGCAAACAAGCCAAAGAAACCGCCTTTAACTACGATCCCAGTTGGATGCCAACGGTTGAAGAAGCCATTGAAGATGAAGAGCTGGTTCTGACTGAAGAGCAAATCGAACTGATTAAGCAGGGTGCTTATCAAGAAGGCCTTCATCAAGGTCAAGAAGCTGGCTTCAAGCAGGGCTACGAAAAGGGCAAAGAAGAAGGCTTTGTCGCAGGTCATGCTGAAGGCAATGAAGCCGGTAAGCTTGAAGGCGTGACTGCTGGTCAAGAGTATATCCAGCAACAAGTCGCCATCTTTATGGGACTCGCAAACCAGTTCGCTCAACCTTTGGAGCTAATGAATGCTCAGGTTGAGAAGCAATTGGTCGACATGGTGCTTACCATGGTAAAAGAAGTGGTTCATGTTGAAGTGCAAACCAACCCACAAATCATATTAGATACCGTGAAAGAATCGGTAGAGTCGTTGCCGATTTCTGGTCACGCGATTACATTGAAGCTTAACCCTGAAGACGTTGCGATTATTCGCTCTGCGTATGGCGAAACTGAATTGGATTGCCGTAATTGGACGTTAGTTACCGAGCCTGCACTCAACCGTGGCGATGTCCAAATCGAAGCGGGTGAGTCGAGCGTTAACTATCGAATGGAAGAGCGCGTGAAGAACGTGATTCAAAGCTTCTGCGGCGCAAATCGTCATCAAGGTCATGTGTAATGCTTGAGTTAGCGAATCGTCTCAGCCAATACAAAATCGAAGGGCTAAAGTCTCGACCCGTTGCCTCCGGTAAATTGGTGCGAGTTGTTGGCTTAACGCTTGAAGCAACCGGCTGTAAAGCGCCGATTGGTAGCTTGTGCTTAGTTGAAACTATGTCTGGTCAGATGGAAGCTGAAGTCGTTGGTTTCTCTGGCGATAACCTATTTTTGATGCCGAGTGAACAAATCACTGGGATCTTACCCGGTGCTCGCGTTACACCAATGACCTCAGAAAGTGGCATTCCTGTCGGGATGGAACTGCTTGGTCGAGTGATCGACGGCGTCGGTAATCCACTCGACGGTTTAGGTCCAATCTATACTGAGCAACGCGCTTCATTTAATGCGGAGCCAATCAACCCGTTAGCTCGTAAACCGATTTCTGAACCACTCGACGTTGGTTTGAAGGCGATTAATGGCCTACTTACCGTAGGTAAAGGGCAACGTATTGGTCTGTTTGCTGGCTCTGGTGTGGGTAAGTCGGTCACGCTTGGGATGATGACTCGAGGCACTACTGCGCAAGTGGTGGTGGTAGGTCTAATCGGTGAGCGTGGACGAGAAGTAAAAGAATTTATTGAAGAGATTCTTGGCGAAGATGGCCGTAAACGTTCAGTTGTTGTCGCCGCTCCTGCCGATTCATCGCCATTGATGCGCTTAAAAGGCTGTCAAACTGCGCTGGCTGTCGCCGAGTATTTCCGCGACCAAGGCTTAGATGTTTTGCTACTAATGGATTCATTGACCCGTTTTGCTCAGGCTCAGCGTGAAATTGCTCTTTCTGTGGGTGAGCCGCCTGCAACCAAAGGTTATCCGCCTTCAGTCTTCGCTAAGCTTCCTGCGTTGGTGGAACGTGCGGGTAACGGCAATGATGAACAAGGTTCGATCACCGCTTTCTTTACTGTTCTAACCGAAGGCGATGACTTACAAGATCCGATTGCTGATGCGTCGCGAGCGATTTTGGATGGACACATTGTGTTGTCCCGAGAGATGGCCGATGCGGGTCATTATCCTGCGATTGATGTAGAGAAGTCGGTCAGTCGTGTGATGCCTCAAATCACAACCGAAGAACATGTCTTGATGTCGAAAGCGGTAAGGCAAGTGTTGTCTATTTGTCGTAAAAACCAAGACCTGGTATCGATTGGTGCTTACAAGCCGGGTACCGATCCTGCGATTGATAGTGCCTTCACCTTGAAACCGAGATTGGACGAATACTTACAACAGAAAATGAAAGAAACGGTTCCCTATGACATGTGCGTCAACATGTTGAAACATGTGTTAGGGGGCTAGGTCGTGTTGAAAAAGGTCAATCATGGATAACGCGTTAGAATTTCTTCTTGATCAAGCGAAAGACCAAGAGAACCAAGCCGTATTGGCGCTTAACAAAGCGAATTCTGAGTTGCAAGGTTACTACGATCAGGTCTCGCAGATTGAAAAATACCGACTGGATTATTGCCAACAATTGGTCGACCGAGGTAAAGCGGGGCTTACAGCCAGTCAATATGGTCACTTAAATCGCTTCTTGACTCAGCTTGACGAAACGCTTTCCAAACAGAGAGAAGCCGAACACCACTTCAAAAATCAGGTCGACAACTGCCAAAACTACTGGATGGAGTTGCGTAAAAAACGTAAATCCTACGAGTGGTTGATGGAGAAAAAGCAGAAAGAGAAAGCAAAGCTGCAAGACCAAAGAGAACAAAAACAAATGGATGAGTTCTCGACTCTGATGTATGGCCGAAAGAAGATGTGATCCTAAGTCATAAGCGATACAGATATTGTTGGGCAGATTGTAAAACCGTAACTTATAGGCATGTTTCTTGCTCCGTTTTATATAAAATTGCGTGTTATGCCCTACAAAGGTATGAAAAACGCCCGACTTTCTTTTTGTTGCCTAGTTTGTGGCAGCAAAGCTAGTAGATAGAGCTTGTATATATGAATGTTAGTCTTTCCTCAAATTCAGCGACCAACAAAACGTCATCGTTGTTGGACACCGGTTCTGCCTCTTCCAAGGTAGAAGAAACCGGCGACTCTAAAGGCTTCTTTGAATCCTTTAAAGAAGCGCTTGGCTTTGAAGAAAGTGGTAGTAAAGCCGTAGCAAAAGACACAGAAAGCACCGCGAACCCCGATGCTAAACAGACATCTACCGAAGGTGAAGCGCCAGCCGAAGCGAACAAAGGTGATTCAGCTGAATCAAAGGCTACTGATGAAGTGAGCGAAGCGCAAAGCAAGCACGTAGCTTCAGAGGGAGAAGGTGATAAAGCTGCTGAGAAAACATCTGCAGAGGTTGCGTCTGGATCTGAGGCTAAGCTCAAAGTTAATTCGAGCCCTGATAGCACTGTCGCTGATAAAACTGTCGCAGATAAGACGGATGGTAAAGATGCGCAGGCTACGACCAACGATTCTAAAGAACAGGTTGCTCAATCCCAAACTCAGGTTTCATCAGTTGTAGATGGCTCTACGCAGGCATCGCAAGCTAATGCAGCGATGAGTGAAGGTAATAAATTGCTTGGTCAGTTGGATGAGGCAAATAAAACGCTTAATAAGACACCTGACGGCAAAGGCTTGCCTCAGCAAGCTCAGATAGACCAAGCTCAAGGCAAGATTGTAGGTGCAACTGCTGTGGGCGTTCTTGCGACCGACACAGTGGGTAAACCAACACAACAAACCAATGCAGTAAACCAAGAAAACGGTCTTGAGGTCGATTCTGAAATTGCCGTGCTTACCGGAGGTAAGGGTGTTTCACAGTTGACTGATGATGAAATTCGACAGTTGATGGATAAAGGCGTCACTCCAGAACAAATTGAAGCCAGTATGAGTCGAGAGCTGAGCCAAAAGAATGCGGCTAGTGATGTTGTGGCTGTTCAAGGCCAAGCAATCTCGCCAGCAGATATTGAGCTCGCCAAGCAGGTTGATGCCCATACCAAAGCGCTAAATCAATTGAATGGACAAATCGAATCAGAACAGTCTGTTGTCGATAGCTTGCTTGAGAAGCAACAAAGTGGCGCTAAGTTGACGGTTGATGAGCAAGCCGCTTTGGCGAAAGCAACCTCTAACTTAGACCTGTTGAATCAACAGCTCACTAACGTTCAACAACAAGCAACGGATTTGGTAAGTCATGCTCCGACTGTGAACAGTATGTCCGGTGACCCCGCTGCTATTGATTGGGAGAATACGGATTCAAGCGAAACTAAAGCCTTAGCTGCGGCAGCATCAACAGCGGCTGTAGCGACGGCTGCACAACAAGTGTCAGCGCAGGCCGCTTCTCAATCAGCAAACAATGCTCTTACGGATAAGGCGGCAATACTGCACGCCAATAATGCGCATGCAGCCCAACAGGCCGCCGCTCAACAAGCAAATGTAGCTTCACCTCAGCAGCAAGCAACGTTGGATCCAGCTTTAACCGCGCAAGGAATGGCGATGAATGCAACGCCAACTGCCACCAAAGCAGGCTCGACTGATGCGCTTCTTAAAGCGGGCGCCAGTGCAGCAGCACTGTCTGGTTTGGGTAAAGCGGGTGCTAAAGAAGATTCTAAAGATTCGACCTTTGCTCAGCAGATCGCTTCTGCGACAGGTGCACAAGGGACAGCCACGGTGGGTTCAGCACCTACGCGAGCTGAAATTCAAGCTGCTCAACAAGTGCCTTTACAGCTCACCAAAGAGCTAGCCAATGAGCAGGTGGCTGAGAAAGTACAAATGATGATGTCTAAGAACCTTAAGAATTTGGACATCCGTCTCGACCCGCCAGAGCTGGGCCAGATGAAAATTCGCATGACCATGAATAATGACGTTGCGAACGTACACTTTACGGTGAGTAATCAGCAGGCGAGAGATGTGATTGAACAAACCTTACCTCGCTTGAGAGAGATGCTTGCTCAGCAAGGTCTGCAGCTTGCCGATTCGTCAGTTCAACAACAGAACTCTGGTCAGGGGCAAGATAGATACAACAATGGTGAGCAACAATCCGGCGCTAACCGCACAAATGGTGGCCAAGGTGATGAAAACCTTGATAGTGGCAGCAATCTTGAATTGAATGTCGCATCAAAGCGTGATGGAATTAGTTATTATGCCTAATATCAGGCTAAAGAACGTTTGGTTAATAGAAAAAACCATCAGTTAATCGAAAGAACAGGAAGTTAGAGTAAAGTATGGCAGAAGAACAAGATGCACCTAAAGGAAAGAGCAAGCTCCTTATAATCATTATTGCCGTAGTCGTGTTATTGCTTGGTGTAGGTGGTGCACTGCTCTTTTTCTTAAGCTCTGACGATAGCGCCTCTGAATCTCCGTCTCAGCCAGCAACTGCTGTGGTCGCTGCAGAGCCCGTTATGTATGTTAATATCCCTCAGCCCTTCTTGTTCAATGTGACAGGTGATAAAAAAGATCGCTTAGTTCAAATAAAAGCACAGATGATGGTTCGTGGTAGTAAAAATGAAGACCTAGCTCGTTATCACTCTCCACTTGTAGAAAGTACGCTATTGGCCACGTTCGCCTCGGCAACAGTCGAACAGTTGCGTTCACCAACCGGGAGAGTTGAACTGCGGAACAAGGCAACAGAAGATATCAAAGCCAGTCTGACCCAAGCCGTTGGCCAACCTGTGATAGAAAAAGTGCTATTCACTGACTTCGTGATTCAGTAGGTAATTTGTGACCGATTTATTAAGCCAAGACGAAATTGATGCGCTGTTACATGGCGTTGATGATGTTGAAGAAGTTGAAGATATTGTAGAAGCTGATAACGACAGCGCTGTCAATTTCGATTTCTCCTCACAAGATCGAATTGTTCGTGGTCGAATGCCGACCCTTGAACTTATTAACGAGCGCTTCGCGCGTCATTTGCGTATTAGTTTGTTTAATATGTTGCGTAAAACGGCTGAAGTGTCGATCAACGGCGTGCAAATGATGAAGTTTGGTGAGTACCAAAACACATTGTATGTACCCACCAGTTTAAACATGGTTCGTTTCCGTCCACTGAAAGGTACGGCACTCATCACCATGGAAGCGCGTCTGGTTTTCATTCTCGTAGAGAACTTTTTTGGCGGTGATGGTCGTTTTCACGCCAAGATTGAAGGCCGTGAATTCACGCCGACTGAAAGACGTATTATCCAACTGCTGCTGAAAATTGTTTTTGAAGATTACAAAGAAGCTTGGTCTCCAGTGATGGGGGTTGAGTTTGAATACTTGGATTCTGAAGTGAACCCAAGTATGGCGAACATTGTGAGCCCAACAGAAGTGATCGTCGTGAGTTCGTTCCACATCGAGGTAGATGGCGGTGGCGGTGACTTCCACGTTGTCATGCCTTACTCGATGGTTGAGCCGATTCGTGAACTGCTTGATGCTGGTGTTCAATCAGACAAAATGGAAACCGACGTTCGTTGGAGCACAGCACTGCGTGATGAAATCATGGACGTGCCCGTTAACTTCCGCGTTAACCTTCTAGAACAAGATATATCGCTACGTGACTTAATGGAGCTGCGCCCTGGTGACGTTATTCCCATGAACATGCCTGAGCACGCGACGATGTTTGTCGAAGAACTGCCAACGTATCGTGTGAAAATGGGCCGTTCTGGTGAGAAGCTTGCAGTTCAGATTTCGGAAAAAATTCGAAGACCGAGTGTGGTTAAAACTGATCTCGCTTTTCTAGGTAAAGACTTGATGTCTGAACTTGAAAACAGCGATGATGACGAATAGCAAAATAGATAAAAGTATAGGAATTGGTAATGGAACCTAGTGAAGATCAAAAGCTAGCAGACGAATGGGCTGCAGCACTTGGTGAAGATCCTTCAGCACCGTCAATTGATGTTGATGATGTACTTGCGGCACCACTTGATGAGCTAACCGATTCATCATCTCCGATTTCTGAAGATGAGCGTCGTAAGCTGGATACCATAATGGATATTCCAGTGACTATTTCGATGGAAGTTGGCCGCTCTCAGATCAGTATCCGTAACTTACTTCAATTGAACCAAGGCTCAGTTGTTGAGCTTGATCGAATTGCTGGTGAGTCACTGGACGTGATGGTTAACGGCACTCTGATTGCCCACGGTGAAGTGGTTGTAGTAAACGACAAATTTGGTATTCGTTTGACTGACGTTATTAGCCAAACAGAACGAATTAAGAAGCTACGTTGATGAGCTTTTTGTTTCAAAGACTGGCGAACTCTTCTCTCGGAATGACAGAGCTGTTACGAGGAACCTTGGGAGTGGGGCTATTAACGGCTCCTTCCATTGCCCTTGCAGCAACACCGCCTTCTCTCGATTTAGCGACCACCTTTGGGTCGCTAATTTTCGTTATAGCCTTCATATTATTTATTGCTTGGCTACTCAAGCGCATGCAAGTGCCTGCAATGTCGAATCAGCAAGGCTTGGCGATTGTTAGGCAAATCCCTGTTGGTACTAAAGAGCGTATCGCTATTGTGCAAGCGGGCGATGAACAGTTCTTGGTAGGGATTACCACACAGTCGATTCAGCTGATCTCTAAGCTCGATAAACCTCTTACTCAGGAGATGCTGGAAAAAAGTACATTTTCAAGTCAGCTTTCCCAGCTAATAAAAAAAGATGCAAACAAGTAACGGACTTTTGAACTCATCTTACTTGCACCAAGCCGGAGCTTTCCGAGCGGTGAAAGTGCTGTTGGTTCAGCTTATTCTCCTATGCTCAATCTTATTCAGTGTGTCGGTATTTGCACAAGCTGAAGACGGCACCGTCATTCCTGCGAATACCGCAGGCTCGGGATCGGTCACTATCAGCACGATGGAACAAGACCAAGCCAAATCGACAACCATGACCACGGGCAGCCTAACTGGCAATGGTGGCGGCATACCTGCCTTTACCATGACAACCAATGCCAATGGTGGTGAAGACTACTCGATAAACCTGCAAATTCTTGCGTTAATGACCATGCTTGGCTTCTTGCCTGCGATGGTGATATTGATGACTTCGTTCACCCGCATTGTGGTGGTGATGTCTATTTTGCGTCAGGCGATGGGTCTACAACAAACACCGTCTAACCAAGTGATTATTGGTATTGCGATATTCTTGACCTTTTTCATTATGTCGCCAGTGATTAATCAAGTTAACGAACAAGCAGTTCAGCCTTATCTTAATGAACAAATATCGGCACGACAGGCGTTTGATGTTGCCCAAGGCCCGATTAAGTCCTTCATGCTCAAACAGACTCGAATCAAAGATCTTGAAACCTTTGTTGAGATTTCCGGCGCGGAAGTAACCAATCCTGAAGATGTTTCGATGGCGGTTCTGATTCCAGCATTTATCACCTCGGAATTAAAAACGGCTTTCCAGATAGGCTTTATGCTGTTCTTGCCATTCCTCATTATCGACTTAGTGGTGGCGTCGGTATTGATGGCGATGGGTATGATGATGTTGTCACCGATGATTGTATCGCTGCCGTTTAAGTTGATGCTGTTTGTTCTCGTTGATGGTTGGAACTTGATACTCTCCACACTCGCCGGCAGTTTTGCCTTGTAGCTGGGGGAATAATGAATCCTGAAATATTCGTAGAGTTGTTCCGAGATGCCCTTTGGATGGTATTAATCATGGTTTGCGCCATCATTATTCCTAGCCTGCTGATCGGTTTGGTTGTGGCTGTTTTCCAAGCCGCGACGTCTATCAACGAACAAACATTGAGTTTCCTTCCGCGTTTAATCGTGACGCTATTAGCGTTGATGATGTTTGCTCACTGGATGACTCAGATGATGATGGAGTTCTTTTTTGAACTCATAGAACGCTTGCCGCAAGTTTTGTATTAGACCAACATGGAATACCCAACGAGCCTTGTACTAGAGTGGTTAGCCAATTATTTTTGGCCATACACTCGCATCTCAGCAATGCTGATGGTGATGACGGTAACGGGGGCACGCTTCGTGTCTCCGCGTATTCGTCTGTATTTAGGTTTGGCGATCACTTTTGCGGTGATGCCTGCGATTCCTGCTGTTCCAAAAGAGATTGAACTGCTTTCTTTCCAAGGTTTCCTTACCGTCTTTGAGCAAATCGTGATTGGCGTTGCCATGGGTTTTGTGACTCAGTTCATGATTCAGACCTTCGTCATGCTCGGCCAGATCTTGGGTATGCAATCGAGCTTGGGCTTCGCCTCAATGGTCGACCCGGCTAACGGGCAAAACACGCCTGTACTTGGTCAACTGTTCATGCTGCTTGCGACCATGTTCTTCTTGGCGACTGACGGTCACTTGAAAATGCTGCAGCTGGTGGTGTTTAGCTTTAAGACCTTGCCGATTGGCAGTGGCTCGTTGACTTCAGTGGATTTTCGAGAGCTCGCATTGTGGCTCGGCATCATGTTCAAAACAGCGCTGGCGATGTCCTTATCGGGGATTATCGCGCTGCTGACGATTAACCTTTCTTTTGGTGTAATGACGCGTGCAGCACCTCAGTTAAACATATTTTCTTTGGGTTTTGCATTTGCGCTACTCGTGGGTCTGTTACTTTGTTGGTACATCCTTGGCGGCTTGTACAGTCACTATGAGCTATTTTGGATGCAGGGCGAACAACAGATATGTCGTTTAATCCGGTTAGATTGCTAGGAGACTGAAATGGCAGAGTCAGACGGTCAAGAACGCACAGAAGACGCCACGCCCAAACGCTTGCAACAGGCCAAAGAGAAAGGGCAGGTTGCAAGATCAAAAGAGCTAGCGTCAGCATCGGTACTGATAGTCGGTGCGATTGCATTAATGTGGTTTGGCGAATCGATGGCGAAGGCTTTGTTCGAGGCTATGCAACGCCTTTTCTCTTTGAGCCGCGACGAGATCTTTGATACTAACAAACTTCTAGAAATTGCTGGTGGCGCTTTAGTCAACCTAGTGTTCCCGCTGTTTTTGATACTAATAACCCTGTTTGTTGCTGCCGTCATTGGCGCTGCGGGTGTCGGTGGGATTAACTTCTCAATGCAAGCGGCGATGCCTAAGGCGTCTAAGCTCAATCCACTAAGTGGTATCAAGCGTATGTTTGGCCTGCAAAGCTGGGTTGAACTGCTCAAATCTATTCTGAAAGTGGCGCTTGTATCGGGTATGGCTATTTATCTGATTCAAGCTTCTCAGCATGATTTAATGCAGCTGAGCATGGATGTATATCCGCAGAATATCTTTCACGCTTTGGACATCTTGCTTAACTTTATTCTGCTTATCAGTTGTTCTTTGTTGATTGTGGTGGCGATTGATATCCCGTTCCAGATCTGGCAACACGCCGATCAATTGAAGATGACTAAACAAGAAGTCAAAGACGAATTCAAAGACACTGAAGGTAAGCCGGAAGTGAAAGGTCGAATTCGCATGTTGCAAAGGGAAGCGGCTCAGCGTCGTATGATGGCTGACGTCCCTCAAGCTGATGTGATTATTACCAACCCGGAACACTTTTCAGTGGCGCTGCGCTATAAACAGAATCAAGATAAAGCGCCGGTTGTGGTTGCCAAAGGTGTCGACCATATGGCGATGAAGATCCGTGAAATTGCACGTGCAAACGACATCTATATTATTCCAGCGCCGCCATTGGCGAGGGCGCTATATCATACCACTGAACTAGAACAACAAATTCCTGACGGTTTGTTTACGGCAGTTGCACAAGTGCTTGCATATGTTTTCCAGCTTAAACAGTACCGAAAACGAGGTGGTGAGAGACCAAAATTGCAAGATTCTAATATGCCGATCCCACCTGATTTACGTCATTAGATCAATTGCTTGAGCTCTGCGTGATGAACCCTGATAATAGCGAGTTCGCTAATCTTCTTTTTATTGAGGTGATGGCGATAATTTGACGTGAGATGTTGGTACAGTGTTTGCTGTAGTAAGCCTGAACATTATAAGCCCATAGCAAACAGCCCTGACTAAGATCTAATCCACTTGTTCAGAGAGCTACAACATAGCGAAACTGTCTAGATTTATGAAATTCTCCCTGCCTTTTGCGGACAAGCTACCTAAAATCCCTAATCGTGCCATGCCTGCTATTGGTGCGCCTGTTATGGTACTTGCCACGCTCGCTATGGTGGTGTTGCCCATTCCAGCTTTCTTGCTGGATATGTTCTTCACCTTTAACATTGCATTGTCTATGGTTGTGCTATTGGTTTCGGTTTATACCCGCAGGCCTTTAGATTTCGCAGCATTCCCAACGGTACTTCTGATTGCCACTTTACTTCGACTGGCCTTGAACGTTGCTTCGACACGTGTGGTATTGCTCCACGGTCATGAAGGGGGCGATGCTGCCGGTAACGTGATTGAAGCTTTTGGTAACGTGGTTATTGGTGGTAACTATGCGGTTGGTTTAGTGGTGTTCTTGATTCTAATGATCATCAACTTCATGGTTGTAACCAAAGGTGCGGGTCGTATCTCGGAAGTAAGTGCACGTTTCACGTTGGATGCCTTACCCGGTAAACAGATGGCAATCGATGCCGATTTGAATGCGGGTTTGATCGACCAAGATCAGGCTCGTACCAGACGTTTTGAAGTGACCAAAGAAGCGGATTTCTACGGTTCGATGGATGGTGCGTCTAAGTTTGTTAAAGGCGATGCAATAGCCGGTATTTTGATCCTGTTCATCAACATCATTGGTGGCTTGAGCATTGGTATGGCTCAGTTTGACCTTGGTTTTGGTGAAGCAATCGAAATCTATACGCTACTGACTATCGGTGATGGTCTGGTTGCGCAAATCCCGTCTCTATTACTTTCTATTGCTGCGGCGATGATGGTAACGCGTCAAAACACCGATGAAGATATGGGTGAGCAACTTGTCTTCCAAATGTTCGACAACCCTAAAGCCCTAATGATCACTGCCGCTATCCTTGGCATCATGGGTATTGTTCCTGGCATGCCGCATTTTTCATTTTTGAGTCTTGCCATCGTTGCAGGTGCAGGTGCGTATTACATTGATAAAAAGAACAAGAAAAAAGCTGAACAACCTAACCTTCCTGCTACCGTTGAAGCTAATGGAGAAACGGGCTCCCAGAAGGAACTTTCTTGGGATGACGTTCAACCTGTTGATATTATTGGTTTGGAAGTCGGGTATCGTTTGATTCCGTTAGTAGATAGAGATCAAGGCGGTGAACTGCTTGAGCGTGTAAAAGGGGTTCGTAAGAAGCTGTCTCAAGATTTCGGTTTCCTGATTCCGGCGGTACACATTCGAGATAACCTAGAACTGACACCAAACAGCTACCGCATTACCCTGATGGGTGTTGCGGTGGGTGAAGCTGAGATTAAGCCAGATATGGAGCTCGCGATTAACCCGGGCCAAGTGTACGGAATGATCGATGGCGAGCCAACGATTGACCCTGCGTTCGGATTAGAAGCGGTATGGATTCGTGAAGAGCAGCGTGAACACGCACAAGCTCTAGGTTATACCGTTGTGGATTCGTCTACAGTACTGGCGACACACCTTAGCCAACAGCTAACCAACAACGCATCTCAGCTCATTGGTCACGAAGAAGTTCAGAATTTACTTGAGATGCTTAGCCGTTCGACACCTAAGTTAGTGGAAGGCTTTGTACCGGATCAATTGCAGTTGGGTGTGGTCGTGAAAGTGCTACAGAATCTGTTGAATGAAGCCATTCCAATTCGTGACATTCGAACCATAGTCCAAACTTTGTCGGAGTATTCAAGTAAGAGTCAAGAACCTGACATACTTACTGCGGCAGTTCGTATCTCATTGAAACGATTAATTGTTCAAGAAATCAATGGAATAGAGCCAGAATTGCCAGTGATAACCTTGATTCCTGAACTGGAACAAATCTTGCATCAAACCATGCAGGCATCCGGCGGAGAATCTGCTGGTATTGAACCTGGTTTAGCCGAACGTTTACAAACCTCCCTCAGTCACGCTACACAAGAGCAAGAGCTGAAAGGTGAGCCCGCGGTGTTATTGACCTCTGGCGTGTTGCGTTCGACTCTGGCTAAATTCGTGAAGAACACGATCCCAAGCTTGAGAGTCTTGTCTTACCAAGAAATACCGGACGAAAAGCAGATACGTATAGTACAAGCTGTTGGTAATTAAGCCGCCTAATTAGAACGGACAATCGAATTGAAAATTAAACGATTTTTTGCAAAAGATATGCGAACGGCTCTGCTCCAAGTTAAAGAAGAACTTGGCTCAGAAGCAGTGATCATGTCTAACAAAAAGGTCGCAGGTGGCGTGGAAATTGTTGCCGCTATTGATGGCGAATCCAGCCCGTCAACAGCGAGCCAGAGACTAAATAAACCTCAGCAGCCTGCACAAAGCCAATATACGCAAATGGCCGCGCCCGCAGCTCCTACTGGGCGACGTCAACTAGACGACGACAAGGTTAGCCTACAGTCGAATGCTGAAGGTGGACGCTCAATGACCAAGCGCTTTGCGAATATGCTTAAGCAATACAGTCATGGCGCAGATGATGAACCACAACATCGTGCTGAAAATGAAGATTCATTGTCAGCATTGCTCAATCGCCAATCAAGTACGGGTCATAAGCCTCATAGTCATCAGACTCAAAGCAATTTGCAGTCTCATGGCCATCAGTTATCTCGCGGTAACCAGCAGTCTCACGGAAATCTCGATTCAGCATTTGCTCGTGAAACCGGTTTGTCTAAGTTGATCGCTGAAGACCGCAGAGTGGAACGCCCGGCACCTCGCTTGGATCCTACCCGTTATGACCGTGGTCGAGAGAATACTCAATCCAAAGGTTCTGATACTGAAATGGAAACGATGCGCGAAGAGATGACCTCAATTCGTCGTCTGTTAGAGCATCAAGTATCAGGGTTAATGTGGCAAGAAGTTGAGCGTCGTGAACCGCTCAGAGCCATGCTTATTAAG
Organism: Vibrio cyclitrophicus; assembly: GCA_023206055.1. Taxonomy (NCBI): domain Bacteria; kingdom Pseudomonadati; phylum Pseudomonadota; class Gammaproteobacteria; order Vibrionales; family Vibrionaceae; genus Vibrio; species Vibrio cyclitrophicus. The sequence goes on from CP065366.1 coordinate 1,052,246, forward strand.
CGCCTTGAGCGTATGGGTGTATCTGCAGAGCTTGCCGATCAAATGGCTTGCTACATTCCTGAAGATACCAAACCTGCACGTGCGTGGAAGGCTTTGTTAGCCTTGGTTGCTGACCAAATCTCGGTTACACAGAAAGATATTTTAAAACGCGGCGGTATTGTGGCTCTACTTGGCCCAACCGGCGTCGGTAAAACAACGACGGTTGCAAAGCTAGCTGCACGTGCAGCCATGGAATATGGCGCTGATAACGTGGCACTAGTGACAACTGATACATATCGTATAGGTGCACATGAGCAGTTATCGATCTACGGTCGAATTATGGGTTGTCCTGTAAGAGTTGCTAAAGATTCTAGCGAACTGGCCGATGTAATATATCAGTTACGTAATCGTCGCCTGATTTTGGTCGATACTGCAGGCATGGGACAACGAGATGTTCGCCTATCTGAGCAGTTAGACACATTGATGCAAGAGAGTGGTTCCGTTATCAATAGCTACCTTGTGTTGCCTGCAACCGCACAACGCAAAGTGCTGCAAGAAACAATTGAACACTTTAGAAGAATCCCGTTGTCGGGATGCATCATGACTAAGCTGGATGAATCCCTAAGTCTAGGTGAATTCATCAGTGTCGTAATACAAAATGCATTACCAGTTGCTTACATAGCAAATGGTCAACGAGTTCCTGAAGATATCGTTATAGCTCAGCCAAAGTACATGATTGCTAAGGCCAATGAGTTATTAGAAAAATCTACAGAGAATGAACCTCATTACTGGAATAGCGATTCTGAAGGACTCTAGGCGGCGGATAAATATGAATGAAAATATGATACATGATCAAGCTAGCGGCCTCCGTCGCTTAACGAAGCCTTCAATCACGAAAGTTATCGCTGTAACTGGCGGTAAGGGTGGGGTAGGTAAATCTAATGTGACGCTAGGTATGGCTATTTGCATGGCTCGCCAAGGCAAAAAAGTCATGGTACTGGATGCCGATTTAGGATTGGCTAACGTCGATATCATGCTGGGTATTCGTTCTAAGCGAAACCTAGGACATGTTTTGGCGGGTGAGTGTGAACTTAAGGATGCGATTGTCGAAGGGCCGCACGGAATTAAGATCATTCCAGCGACATCGGGTACACAAAGCATGACTGAACTTTCACATGCTCAACATGCTGGTTTGATTCGCGCCTTCGGTTCGCTTGAAGACGAGATGGACATCTTGTTGGTTGATACCGCGGCCGGTATTTCGGACATGGTGATTAGCTTCTCAAGAGCGGCGCAAGACGTAGTTGTGGTGGTATGTGATGAGCCTACCTCGATCACGGATGCCTACGCATTGATTAAGCTGTTGAGCCGAGAGCACCAAGTTCAGCGATTCAAAATTGTTGCAAATATGGTCAGAAGCTATCGTGAAGGCCGAGAATTATTTGCAAAGTTGACTTTGGTCACAGAGCGCTTCTTGAATGTGAGCCTCGAACTCGTAGCATGTATTCCTTTAGATGATAAAGTACGTCAATCAGTTAAGAGACAGAAAATCGTAGTCGATGCGTATCCTCGCTCTCCAGCTGCATTGGCAATCAGCTCTTTGGCTAATAAAGCATTGACCTGGCCAATACCAAAAACACCAAGTGGACACTTGGAGTTCTTTGTTGAAAGGCTGCTGAATCGTACTGAATTTATAGAGGAACCATTTGGTGAATAAAGCGCTTACTTACGACCAACACGCTAATCACAATAGCCAACAGGCTTTTTTTGAGAAGTATTCTGTGTTGGTTAAACGTATCGCTCATCACTTGTTGGGGCGATTACCGCCTAATGTATTAGTTGATGACTTAATTCAAGCTGGCATGATCGGCTTGATTGAAGCGCAACAAAACTATGATGGTACCAAAGGCGCAAGCTTTGAGACGTATGCTGGTATTCGGATTCGCGGGGCAATGTTGGATGATATTCGCCGTGGGGACTGGGTGCCGAGATCGGTTCATAAAAACAATCGAGAAATCAGCAGTGCAATCGCGGAATTAGAGGGTATCCTCAACCGCGACCCGAGTGATGCCGAAGTGGCAAAACATATGGGGCTCAGCTTAGAGCAGTATCACAGTGCTTTAACTGACATTAATTGCTCAAGACTGGTTGGAATCGAAGATTTAGGCGTCTCAGATGATGTAATATCTCCGAATGAAGACTCTCAAGATAATGCGCCTTTTCAAGGGGTTGCTGATGAGTCATTCCGCCAAGCTTTGATCGATTCGATAAAACAACTTCCGGAAAGGGAAGGCCTTGTGCTTTCACTTTATTACGACGAAGAACTCAATTTAAAAGAGATTGGGGAAGTGTTAGGTGTCAGCGAATCTCGTGTCAGCCAAATATTGAGCCAATCTATGCAGCGTTTACGCACTAAATTAAGTGCTTGGACACAGAACGACTAACAACACTGATCCTATTCAGTGGAGGCTAATTTGAACAAAAACATGAAAATTCTCATTGTTGATGATTTTTCAACGATGCGCCGAATTGTTAAAAACCTACTTCGCGACTTAGGTTTCAACAACACTCAAGAAGCAGATGATGGCTTGACCGCGTTACCTATGCTGAAAAAAGGCGAATTTGATTTCGTGGTAACCGACTGGAACATGCCGGGCATGCAAGGGATTGACCTGCTTAAACACATTCGCGCAGATGCAGAACTTAAGCACCTTCCAGTGCTTATGATCACCGCAGAAGCGAAGCGTGAGCAGATTATCGAAGCAGCGCAAGCGGGTGTTAATGGTTACATTGTGAAGCCTTTCACTGCTGCAACGCTGAAAGAGAAACTTGATAAGATTTTTGATCGCTTATAAGCATCAATAAATTTAGGCATTTGTAGATAAACATTGGCTGATAAGTGTTCTGTTTATCTCGATAGCCTAAGCGCACAAAGTATGCGGAGTAAGGCCGAATTCAGGATGATTTCATTAGAACAAGCAAAAAAATTAGTAGAGCTGCTTGAGAACGACGAGCAGCAACACGCTGATTCTCTTGTGAGAAGCATTTATGAAGATAACTTTAGTCTTCAAGACAATCCAATGCTTCAAGAAATAGGAAGTCTGACACGCGACCTCCATGACTCTTTGACTCAATTCAATTTCGATGAACGCATCAGCGTTATCGCAAATGACGAAATCCCTGACGCAAGGGATCGCCTTCAGTATGTCATTGATAAAACGGAAGTTGCGGCAAACAAGACGATGGACGCAGTTGACCGCTGCATGCCAATCGCAGACAACCTACACGAGTGTTTACTTCAAGTAAGGCCTCAATGGAATGAACTGATGCATGGCCGCATTGAGCTGGCACAATTTAAAGCTTTATGTCACCGCATTGATGGATTGCTTGTCCAAGTAGAAGGCGACAGTACTGAACTACGTGGACAATTGACTGAAATCTTGATGGCTCAGGATTTCCAAGATTTAACTGGGCAGATAATTAGCAAAGTTATTACCTTGGTGAATGAGGTGGAAGGACGTTTGGTCGAGATTCTCACCGTATTCGGTGCGAATCAAAATGAACCAACACCAGAGTCAGAGAAGAAAGCATCGATTGCGCCTGAAGGTCCAATTATGAACCCAGAAGAGCGCGAAGACGCTGTTGCATCTCAAGATGAAGTCGACGATTTGTTATCCAGTCTTGGATTTTAAAGGTAACGTATGAGCTACGATTTAGACGAAGATATTCTTCAGGACTTTTTAGTCGAAGCAGGAGAGATCCTTGAACTCCTATCAGAGCAACTGGTAGAGCTTGAGAATAACCCTGACGACAAAGACCTATTAAATGCTATTTTCCGTGGTTTCCATACAGTAAAAGGTGGTGCTGGTTTCCTAGCATTAACTGAGCTGGTGGATACTTGTCATGGTGCTGAGAATGTGTTCGACATTCTACGAAACGGCCAACGCAGCGTAACATCAGGTTTGATGGATACCATGCTGCAGGCGCTAGATACAGTCAATGTACAGTTTCGCGCCGTGCAAGATCAGGAACCTTTAGTACCAGCTAACCAATCTTTATTGGATGAACTTCACCGTCTCTGTAAACCAGAGTCTGCGGATGAAGTGGTACCAGTAGAAGCGCCTGCACCTATTATCCCTGAACCTGTTGTTGCTGAGCCTGTTGTCGAAAGCTCAAACATCAATGCATCTTCAGTTGATGATATCTCTGAAGATGAGTTTGAGCGCTTGCTTGATGAACTTCACGGTAAAGGTGGTTCACCAACAGCGCCTTCTGCACCAACACCGCCGCCAGCACCAGCACCTCAGCCTGTTGCTGACAGTGGTGATATTACTGATGACGAATTTGAAAAGTTGTTAGATGAACTGCACGGCGCGGGTAAGAGCCCGACAGCGGCAAGTTCAACGCCTCCACCACCGCCTCCTGCAGCACCTGTTTCAGCGATGTCTGAAGGCGATGATCTGATGACTGACGAAGAGTTCGAGAAGCTACTTGATCAGCTACACGGTTCAGGTAATGGACCTTCGATTGAAGAGTTGGATGCAGCAACTAAGCCTGCAGAAGTTAAGGCCGTTGCACCTCAAGCTGCGCCTACACCGCAACCAGCCGCGCCAGTAGCCGTTAAAGCAGAGCCGAAACCGAGCGTTCCAGCAAAAGCTGAAGTGAAAGCACCAGCGAAGAAACAACAAGCAGATGCCACAGTCCGTGTAGATACATCAACACTGGATACCATCATGAATATGGTGGGTGAACTGGTATTGGTGCGTAACCGACTTGTCAGCCTAGGCCTCAACAGTAACGACGAAGAAATGGCGAAAGCTGTCTCTAACTTAGATGTTGTTACTGCAGACCTGCAAGGTGCGGTAATGAAGACTCGTATGCAGCCGATCAAGAAAGTATTTGGTCGTTTCCCACGAGTTGTCCGTGACCTTGCTCGTAGCTTGCAGAAAGACATCGTTCTTGAAATGCGCGGCGAAGAAACGGACCTTGATAAAAATTTAGTAGAAGCACTTGCCGATCCCCTGATTCACTTAGTGAGAAACTCTGTGGACCATGGTATTGAAATGCCAGAAGCTCGTATCGCAGCTGGCAAATCGCAAACGGGTAAAGTGATTCTATCTGCCTCGCAAGAAGGTGACCATATTGAACTGGCTATCGTTGATGACGGTGGCGGTATGGACCCTGATAAGCTTCGTGCGATTGCAGTTAAACGCGGTTTGATGGACGAAGACGCAGCGTCTCGCTTATCAAACAAAGAGTGTTTTAATCTTATTTTTGCACCTGGTTTCTCAAGCAAAGAACAAATATCAGACATCTCTGGCCGTGGTGTAGGTATGGACGTTGTGAAAACAGCGATCAACACACTGAATGGTTCAATCGATATCGATTCTGAAATGGGACAAGGCACCAAGATCACGATCAAGGTTCCACTGACACTTGCGATTCTACCCACCTTGATGGTCGGTGTTGCGGGTCACCCATTCGCATTGCCATTGGCATCGGTTAACGAGATCTTCCACCTAGATTTAAGCCGTACTAACGTGGTTGATGGTCAACTGACTATCATCGTTCGCGATAAATCTATTCCGTTGTTCTACTTGCAAAACTGGCTTGCACCAAAAGCAGGTATTGTTGAACTGCGCAAAGGGCATGGTCACGTTGTTATCGTTCAACTTGGCAGCCAAAGAGTTGGCTTTGTTGTTGATACGCTTATCGGTCAAGAAGAAGTCGTGATCAAGCCACTTGATAAGCTTCTACAAGGCACACCAGGAATGGCAGGCGCGACAATTACAAGTGACGGACACATTGCATTGATTCTAGATGTGCCGGACTTGTTGAAGCAGTACGCAGCTGCGTCAAGAATTTAATTTAAGGATAAATATGGCGATTAAAGTATTAGTCGTTGATGATTCGAGTTTTTTTCGTCGTCGCGTTAGCGAGATCATCAACTCAGAGGCTCGCCTAGAAGTCATTGATGTAGCAGTAAACGGCAAAGAAGCCGTTGAGAAAGCGAAACAGCTAAGACCTGACGTAATCACGATGGACATCGAAATGCCTGTCATGGACGGCATCACCGCCGTTCGTGAAATCATGGCCGCGTCTCCAACGCCTATTTTGATGTTTTCATCGTTAACGCATGATGGCGCGAGAGCAACGTTAGATGCGTTAGATGCAGGTGCTCTAGACTTCCTACCTAAGAAGTTTGAAGACATCGCACGTAACCGCGACGATGCGGTTGCATTGCTTCAACAGCGTGTGATTCAGATTGCAGCAAAGCGCGCGTTTATGCGTCGTGCTCCTATTGCGCCAAGAGCGACAGCAACGACTTCAACATCTACGCCATTGCGCCAACCGATTTCAACAGCAGCTTCAACTTCGACAGTGAAACCTGCGGTTACATCAACGGCGAAATTCAGAGCGTCAGGTAAGAAGTATCAGTTAACAGCAATTGGTACTTCGACTGGCGGCCCTGTGGCTCTACAGAAGATTTTGACTCGCATCCCTGCTAACTACCCACACCCAATTGTGTTAGTTCAGCATATGCCTGCTACATTCACCGCTGCTTTTGCTAGTCGATTGAACACCTTGTGTAAAATTGAAGTTCGTGAAGCACAAGACGGTGATGTGTTAAAGCCTGGGGTGGCATATCTTGCTCCTGGTGGTAAACAGATGATGGTTGATGGCCGTGCAGGGTCTGCACGTCTAAGAATTATCGATGGCGGCGACCGCATGAATTATAAGCCTTGTGTGGATGTCACATTCGGCTCTGCAGCGAAGATCTACGGCGACAAAGTTTTGTCTATGATACTGACCGGTATGGGCGCAGATGGTCGAGAAGGTTCACGTATGTTGAAAACTGCGGGCTCGACGGTTTGGGCACAAGACGAAGATAGCTGTGTTGTATATGGTATGCCTCAAGCTGTAGCAAAAGCTGGCATTTCTACTGAAGACCTACCTCTAGACCGTATCGCGGAAAGGATCTTGGTTGAAGTTGGGTTAGCTTAGGTAAATCGAAATGATTGTTTGGAGTGTTGCAAACCAAAAAGGTGGTGTTGGTAAAACGACCACGACCGTGACTCTAGCAGGTTTACTTGCGTTGAAGGGGCACCGTGTTCTGTTGGTTGATACTGACCCACATGCATCACTGACCACCTATCTGGGTTACGACTCAGATACGGTGGCATCGAGCCTGTTTGACCTGTTCCAGTTGCGAGAGTTTAAGGCACAGACGGTAAGACCTTTGCTTTTACAAACGGAAGTTGAAGGAATCGATATTATCCCTGCGCACATGTCTTTGGCGACATTAGACCGTGTAATGGGAAACCGTAGCGGCATGGGGTTGATCTTGAAGCGTGCTTTGGCCGCTTTGAAAGACGACTACGACTATGTGTTGATCGATTGCCCGCCAATTCTTGGTGTGATGATGGTGAATGCACTGGCTGCGAGTGATCGTATTTTGATTCCGGTACAGACTGAGTTTTTGGCGATGAAGGGCTTAGAGCGCATGATTCGCACTTTGACCATCATGCAGAAGTCTCGTAAAACGCCGTTTAAGGTGACGATTGTCCCTACGATGTACGACAAGCGAACCAAAGCCTCACTGCAAACATTAACGCAGCTCAAAGATGACTATCCGAACCAAGTTTGGACATCTGCTGTGCCGATTGATACTAAGTTTCGAGATGCGAGCCTAAAGCGCTTGCCAGCATCTCATTTTGCATCGGGTAGCCGTGGTGTATTTGCTTATAAACAGTTGCTTATTTATCTCGAAAGGTTGGCGATAAATGAGCGCGAATAAAGAATCAACATTAGCGCAGCCAAGTCTCTCGAGTGAACAAGCACTGGATGATTACTTTACTGCGCTGTTAGGCGATGAAAACTTTGAATCTGACGATTTTTTTGTTGACGAGTCTAGCGACGAATCACAATCTGAAGAGCCAGAGCCAGAGCCAGAGCCAGAGCCAGAGCCAGAGCCAGAGCCAGAGCCAGAGCCAGAGCCAGAGCCAGAGCGCCAATTTTCGAGTCACCAGTCAAGCTACGCGGAAATTCGCGCAGCTGAGTTTGAAGTGCCTAATCTTGAGGATGTTCAAAAGCTACTAAGCCGCTTAGAGGCAACCAATGTAGTTGATGAATTGAATCTCGATGAGTTAATGGATCAAAACACTCAGAAAATCGCCCAGCAAGCAGACATGCAAATGTTTGATGCCGCGGTTGAGTCTGTTCAAGTGTTTGAAGAGCCAGAGATTCAAGATTGGAATCTTCCAGAGCCCGACTTATCAGTTGTTGCAGAGCCACCCGTTGAATCGCAGCAAATTAACGAGTTACAAGCTGAACCGGTAGAGACGGAACAAGTAAAAGTTAAGGCTGCTGAGTCTGAACTTAACGTTCCTGAGGTTGAAACAGTTATTGAACCTGAAACTCAATCCGGAGGTGCTGACCAGTTTACCTCTTGGGAAAGTACGGTTCGCACAGAAGACTTTCAAGTCTTGTATTTTGATGTAAACGGCGTGACCTTTGCGGTGCCACTTGATGAGCTTGGCGGTATCCATCGCCTCGAAGAGTTAAGTCATATCATTGGTAAGCCAGCTTGGTATTTAGGTTTACAAACCAACCGTGATAGTCAGCTAGATGTGGTCGACACCGCAAAATGGGTGATGTCTGAGAAACTATCTGGTGACGAATACAAAGAAAACTATCAATATATAGTCATGCTTGGAGAGAGCTTGTGGGGCCTTGCGGGCACCGAGCTAAAAGGCACCGAGCTACTTAATACAGACAAAGTACGTTGGCGAGAAATGGCAGGGAAACGCCCATGGCTCGCTGGTATGGTAAAAGAAAAAATGTGTGCTTTGATTCATGTTGAAGCATTAATCGCCATGCTAAACGCAGGGCTAGATGTCAAAGCATTAAGCTAGTAATAAGCATTAGGCTAACAATAAGCATCAAGTTAACAATAGTGGTCGGTAACGACGGCAAGAGGATTATCTATGTCTCATATGAGTGAAGTTGAAGTAAGAAAAGAGCAAACGAATGATGAAGTACTTCAATGGGTCACATTCCAGCTAGAAGAAGAAACTTACGGCATCAACGTAATGCAAGTACGTGAAGTATTGCGTTACAGCGAAATTGCTCCAGTACCGGGTGCTCCAGATTACGTTCTAGGTATTATCAACCTACGTGGTAACGTTGTTACTGTTATCGACACTCGTTCTCGTTTTGGTTTGATGCAAGGTGAAATCACAGATAACACTCGTATTATCGTTATTGAATCTGAGCGTCAAGTAATTGGCATCCTTGTAGATAGCGTTGCTGAAGTGGTTTACCTACGTTCTTCTGAAATCGACACAACACCAAGTGTTGGTACTGATGAAAGTGCTAAGTTCATCCAAGGTGTAAGCAACCGAGATGGCAAGCTACTTATCTTAGTAGATTTAAACAAACTACTAAGCGAAGACGAATGGGATGAGATGGCTCACCTATAATGTTTGAAGCGCTTCCTTTAAGCCCTGTCGCTCTGATATCAGGCGTTGGGGTTTTTACGTTATTCATCGTGATTTTGATTAGCAAAGTAAAACGTGCGATTCAAAAGCAGCTCGATCAGTCACGCCTGCAAGTTCGTAACTTGGACAAAGAGCTTCAAAAATCGAGTAAGCAATTACTTGAGGTTCGCTCTGTTGTTGTTGGCCTTGGCCAGAAAGTGACTGAACAACAAGATCTGATAAAGCACTTGAATGAACGTATTGTTGAGTTGGAACATGCTGATACCGATGGACGCTTGTACACGCGTGCAACGAAAATGGTTCAGCTTGGTGCCGGGATAAACGAACTGATCGAAGAGTGTGAATTACCTAAAGCGGAAGCTGAGCTGATGATGTCTCTACAGAATAAACTCGCGGGTAAGGAAAAAATCCCTTCGTTAAGAAGTAACCCTTCATCTTACGATGAGCAACTCGATGCCTCTCACGATCGCAGAGACTCGCCTCGACGTCGTTAAATTGAGCGCTTAATTCGTATTGAGCAATTGATGTTTATTACGTATTCCTCTTAAAAGAAGCTTCGGCTTCTTTTTTTTTTGCAGGTTCGAACTATATGGAACGATGTTTCTAAGTGCTTGTATCTACGACAATATCCTTATTGTTGATGGAAATGTGTAAATTGTGATGAAGTGGTAACAGTTTCTTACCGACTTTGTACTATCGAAAACGCCTAGTCCTGTTTTGTCACCATATTGGTGTGCTACTATAGCACTCTCATTACTCGACTAAATTTACCTATGCTAGAAGTCTCAAATTTAACTGCTATTCGTGACGACAGGGTTCTGTTTGAATCGTTGTCTTTTCAATTGAAACCAGGTGAGCTGGTTCAGGTTGAAGGTCGTAACGGTACCGGGAAAACGACACTCCTTAGGATTATTACTGGCTTAGGCGATCGCGATGACGGCACTATCTCTTGGGACGGTGAGTCTATTGAATCGAGTCGAGATGTTTATCATCAAAATTTACTTTTTCTTGGTCACCAAACTGGCGTAAAGCGTGAGCTTAGTGCTTATGAGAACCTTAGCTTTTACCAGTCTATTCACAGTGGTGGTACAAGCAAAGACGATCTTTATCACGCGTTGGCTCAAGTCGGGCTTGCGGGTAGAGAAGATGTACCTGCAGGGCAACTTTCAGCAGGTCAACAGCGCCGAGTTGCGTTGGCTCGCCTTTGGTTGAGCAAGCAAATGTTGTGGATTCTCGATGAGCCGCTGACTGCCATTGATAAGCAGGGCGTGAAAGTTCTCGAATCTCTTTTTTCTCAGCATGCAGACAACGGTGGCATTGTGTTATTAACCACACACCAAGATATGTTTGCTGATAGCCCGAAACTAAGAAAAATAAAGTTGGGTGAGTAATATGATCTCTTCAATGACCACGATTATCCGACGCGAACTGCTGATCGCGTTTCGACGTCAAGCGGATATCTTTAACCCTTTGTGGTTCTTTATCATTGTTATAACTCTATTCCCTTTGAGTATTGGCCCTGAGCCAAATCTACTTGCCCGCATTGCTGCTGGTATTGTTTGGGTGGCAGCTTTGCTCTCTGCATTGCTCTCTTTAGAGCGTCTTTTCCGCGATGATTTTCAAGATGGCGCCCTTGAGCAGATGATGCTGATGCCCATCCCGTTGCAGTTGGTAGTATTGTCCAAGGTCATAGCACACTGGTTGTTGACCGGGTTACCATTGATTTTAATCAGCCCATTGTTGGCTGTTTTGTTGTCTTTAGATTTTGATACATGGCTCTCAGTTGTGTTGACCTTGCTGGTTGGCACACCCGCATTGAGTTTTATTGGTGCGATTGGTGTTGCGTTAACCGTTGGGTTACAGAAGGGCGGAGTCCTGTTAAGCCTGTTAATCTTGCCGCTTTACATCCCTATTTTGATCTTCGCGACGTCAGCTATTGACGCTGCGGCTTTAGGCGTTGCGTACAACGGCCAATTGGCTGTGCTTGGGGCAATGTTAATGGGTGCGATGACTATGACGCCTTTTGCGATCAGTGCCGCACTTAGAGTGAGTGTGAACTGATTAGGGTTCCGTTATCGTATAGCTAATATGAACCAAACGTGTCGATTGGACTCATAGAGTCAGTAAAACTGAAAGCAAGACAAATAAAATTATTATAATTATAGCTTTAATCGCTATAAGCAATATGAAGTAAGAGTGAGATTACAACATGTGGAAATGGCTCCATCCCTATGCCAAAGCAGAAACCTCTTATCAGCTTGCTGGTAAACTTCTGCCATGGTTTTCGATCCTAGCGCTATTGTGTCTATCCGTCGGTACCGTGTGGGGGCTTGCATTTGCGCCTTCTGATTACCAACAAGGCGATAGCTTCCGTATCATCTACATCCATGTTCCGTCTGCAATTTGGTCTATGGGCGTTTACATGTCGATGGCAATTGCTGCCTTTATCGGGTTGGTATGGCAGGTAAGGCTATCAGACATGGCTGCACTGGCGATGGCACCTATTGGTGCTGTATTTACCTTCATTGCGTTACTAACCGGCGCTGTTTGGGGTAAACCAATGTGGGGTGCTTGGTGGGTTTGGGATGCGCGTTTAACCTCAGAGCTGATTCTTCTATTCCTATACTTGGGTGTGATTGCACTACACCACGCTTTTGACGACCAAAAAACAGCAGCGAAAGCGGCCGGCATTTTGGCTATCGTTGGTGTCATCAACCTACCTATCATTCACTTTTCAGTAGAGTGGTGGAACACACTTCACCAAGGCGCGACGATCACTAAGTTCGACAAGCCTTCTATTTCAAGTGACATGTTATGGCCGCTTCTTCTTAACATCTTCGGCTTCGCTTTTTTCTTTGGTGCGGTGACTATGGTTCGTTTCCGTAACGAAATCATCAGTAAAGAAAGTCACCGTCCATGGGTTCGCAAGCTTGCGGCTGAAAAAGCGTAGTAGGGTAGGTAATTATGTATTTTGAATCTTTGAGTGATTTCTTTGCCATGGGAGGTTATGCCTCGTATGTCTGGAGTGCATTTGGAATCACATTCCTCGCGATGATCATTTTACTGGTCGTAAGCGTTCGTCGTGGTAAGCAATTACTAAATGAAGTACAAGCTAAGATTGATCGTCAAGCTCGTATCGATGCAGCAAAAAATATGGAGAACACTCTATGAACCCAAGACGTAAAAAGAGGCTGGGCATTGTCTTAGCGATCTTTTTTGGTATCAGTGCAACTGTTGGATTGATGGTTTACGCGCTTAACCAGAACATGGATCTGTTCTACACACCAACTGAGCTGGTCAACGGTAAAGATGGTAAGAAACCCGAAGTGGGTCAACGCCTGCGTATTGGTGGCATGGTTGTAGTCGGCTCTGTAAGCCGCGACAATGAATCACTGCGTGTAAGCTTTGATTTGCAAGATGTAGGCCCTAAAGTAACCATTCTGTACGATGGCATCCTTCCTGATCTTTTCCGTGAAGGTCAAGGTATTGTTGCTCAGGGTGTTCTTAAAAATGCAACGACAATCGAAGCGTTTGAGGTGTTGGCAAAGCACGATGAAGAGTACATGCCTTCTGAAGTTGCGGAAGCAATGAAGAAAACCCATGAGCCTTTGCAATACACGACTGAACAAAAAGAAGGAAATGCTCAATGATAGCCGAGATCGGCCATTTTGCGATGATCCTGTCCTTGGGACTTGCATTGCTGCTCAGCGTGCTCCCACTGTATGGAGCCGCTCGAAATAACACATTATTGATGAACAGCGCACGACCGTTGTCGTGGGGTATGTTCGGATTCTTAGCGATTTCGTTCTTTATCTTGTGTTACGCGTTCTACACCAATGATTTTACGATTCAATACGTAGCAAGTAACTCGAATAGCCAACTGCCTTGGTACTACCGAATTACGGCGGTTTGGGGCGCTCACGAAGGTTCATTACTGCTTTGGGTTCTTATCCAAGCGGGTTGGACGGTTGCAGTAGCGACGTTTAGCCGTGGTATGCCTCAAGAGTCTGTGGCTCGCGTACTGGCTATCATGGGTTTGATTACTGTCGGCTTCTTGCTGTTCATTATCGTAACGTCTAACCCGTTCCTACGTACATTGCCTTTCTTCCCTGTCGATGGCCGTGACTTGAACCCACTACTGCAAGATCCGGGTTTGATTATTCACCCGCCAATGCTTTATATGGGTTATGTAGGTTTCTCTGTTGCGTTCTCTTTCGCAATCGCTTCTCTAATGAGCGGTCGTTTAGATACGGCATGGGCTCGTTGGTCGCGTCCTTGGACAATCGCAGCTTGGTTATTCCTAACGGTAGGTATCGCACTAGGTTCATGGTGGGCTTACTACGAACTTGGCTGGGGTGGCTGGTGGTTCTGGGATCCAGTAGAAAACGCTTCATTCATGCCTTGGTTGGCAGGTACAGCACTAATGCACTCGCTTGCGGTAACAGAAAAGCGTGGCACGTTTAAAGCTTGGACCGTTTTACTGGCGATCTCTGCGTTCTCACTAAGCTTACTAGGTACGTTCCTAGTTCGTTCGGGCATCTTGGTATCGGTTCACGCATTCGCGTCGGATCCGGCTCGTGGTATGTTTATTCTAGGTTTCCTAGTCTTTGTTATTGGTGGTTCACTGCTGTTGTTCGCGATTAAAGGCGCATCAGTTCGTGTTCGCGGTAACTTTGATCTGGTTTCTCGTGAAAACGCCCTGCTTGGCAACAATATCTTATTGATTGCAGCACTCGTGGTTGTGCTAGTAGGTACGTTACTGCCATTAGTTCACAAACAGTTAGGTTTGGGCTCGGTATCTATCGGTGCACCATTCTTTGATATGTTGTTCTTCTGGTTAATGATTCCGTTCTCGTTCTTACTGGGTATCGGTCCTCTGATCCGTTGGAAACGTGACAACCTATCTAAGCTCGTTAAACCAATGATGATCTCAGGTGCATTCTCACTTGGCTTGAGTGCGCTAATGGTTGCTCTATTGGCTGACCGCTTCAGTGGTACTGCTTTTGCTGGTTGGGTAATGGCGTTCTGGATCATCTTCATGCACGGCTTTGAGCTGCATGAGCGTGCGACTCACCGTCATACATTCCTGAAAGGTCTAACTAAGCTACCTCGTAGCCACTGGGCAATGATGTGTGGTCACATTGGTTTAGCCGTGACAGTGATTGGTATCGCGATGGTGCAAAACTACAGCATCGAACGTGATGTACGTTTGGCACCAGGTGAAAGCTACCAGCTTGAAGAATACAGCTTCCTGTTTACAGGGGTTCGTGACAAAGATGGTCCTAACTACGATGGTTACATTGCTGACTTTGAAATTACTAAAGAAGGCAAATACATCAACACGCTTCACGCTGAAAAACGTTTCTACACCACGGCTAAGTCTATGATGACAGAAGCAGCGATTGACCGTGGCGTAACACGCGACCTTTACATCGCAATGGGTGAACGTTTAGACGACAACAAATCTTGGGCTGTACGTATCTACTACAAACCATTTGTACGTTGGATCTGGGCAGGTTCTTTGATTATGTCGATTGGCGGTGCTATTGCTATCAGTGACCGTCGTTACCGTTTCCGTAAGCCAACAAAAAAGTTGGCTGAAGAGCAGGAGGCTTAATTCGAATGAACAAGAAGATTTTATTCATTCCATTGATTGCGTTCATGGTTCTAGCTGGAATCTTTGCAACGCAATTAATGCGCAACCAGTCGGGTGATGACCCGACTAAGCTTGAATCGGTATTGATTGGTAAGCCTGTTCCTGAGTTCGGTCTTGAAGACTTAGAACAACCAGGTAAGTTTCATGATCAAGCGATCTTTAAAGGTGAGCCACTGCTTCTTAACGTATGGGCAACTTGGTGTCCTACTTGTTATGCAGAGCACTCTTACCTGAACAAGCTCGCAGCTCAAGGCGTTAAGATCATTGGTCTTAACTACAAAGATGACCGCAACAAAGCAGTTGGTTGGTTAAAAGAACTGGGTAACCCGTACCTAATCAGTCTGTTTGATGGCAACGGTATGCTAGGTCTTGACCTTGGCGTATATGGCGCTCCAGAGACCTTCTTAATTGATGCCAACGGCGTGGTTCGTTACCGCCATGTTGGTGACGTGAACCCAACCAACTGGGCATCGAAGCTTGAGCCGATGTATCAAGAGTTGTTGGAGGAATCGAAATGATTAGAAAGGCACTGATTACGCTATTCGCTACGTTCGCAATCTCAGCGACAGTTGCTGCTGCGCCTATCGAATTTCATGAATTTGATACTGTGGATCAAGAACAGCAGTTCAAAGAGTTGAGCAATACGCTGCGTTGCCCTAAATGTCAGAACAACACGATTGGTGATTCGAACGCTGAACTCGCGGTCGACTTACGCCAAAAAGTGTACGAGATGACAAAAGACGGCAAGTCGAAGCAAGATATCATTGATTACATGATTGCTCGCTACGGTAACTTTGTGACTTACAATCCACCACTGACGCTAGCAACATCAATTCTTTGGATTGGTCCGTTTGCGGTTGTTGTGTTTGGATTTGGTTTGATTGTTTTACGAAGCAGAAAGTCAAAATCAAAAACAGCAGTAGAGTCAGATAAAGACTGGGATGCAGACAAAGAAGCTCGCTTAAAAGCGTTACTCGATGAAGAGAACGACGGAGATAAGAAGTAATGACTCTATTTTGGATTTCTACCATTATCCTTTCGCTAGCGGCAATTTTATTAATTGTTCTGCCTTTTATTAACAAGAAGGCAAACAATGACGAAATGCTTCGCGACGAGTTGAACAAAGCATTCTATAAAGACCGTCTTGTCGAGTTAGAAGTAGAAGCAGAAGAAGGCCTTGTTGATAATCAACAAGAGCTGATTGCGGATTTGAAACAGTCTCTACTTGATGATGTACCTGCTCAGCAAGAGATGAAGAAGACTCAAATCTCAACGCTAGGTGTAGTTGTACCGTCGATCATCCTTGTCGTCGTTGTGACTTATGGTATGTACTTTAAGTTTGGTGCATTGGACAAAGTTCAACACTGGCAAGAAGTGAGCTCGAACCTTCCTGAATTGTCTAAAAAGCTAATGTCATCGGAAGGTGGCGCGCTAACGGATGACGAACTAGAAGATTTGACGCTAGCACTGCGTACTCGCTTGCACTACCAACCTGAAGATTCGACGGGTTGGTTATTATTGGGTCGTATTGCTCTGGCTAACCGCGACGCTGAAACAGCAAAAGATTCTATGGAAAGAGCGTACAAGCTTGAACCTAAGAATGAAGATGTTCAGTTAGGTTTCGCACAAGCACTAATGCTTTCTCCTGATGAAGCTGATCAGAACCAAGCACGCTTAATTTTGAGCCGTTTGATTCAAAACGATTACGTCGACCTTCGAGTATTCTCACTGCTAGCGTTCGATTCGTTTGAGCGTCAAGATTACCCAGGTGCTGTGAAGTACTGGAGCATCATGCAACAGATGATTGGTCCACAAGACAGTCGCTACGAAATGCTTTCGCGCAGTATTGAGAGTGCTCAGAATAAAATGGGCGACGCTATGGGTGTCGACCAAGGTAAAACTGTTGCCGTAACGCTCGAACTATCTGCTGATGTGAATCCTGACCCTAACTCTGTGTTAATTGTGTCAGTACACAGAGCGGATGGTTCTCCAATGCCTATCGCAGCGGCTCGTTACCCACTAGGGACTTTCCCTCGTACTGTTGTGCTTGATGATGGCAACAGCATGTTGGAAGGGCAGGAACTGTCTAGCCTTGAAACTCTCATGGTTAGAGCTAGGCTTGATACCGATGGTAACGTTTCAACTCGCGACGGTGATTGGTACGGTGAAAGTGAAGTGGTTGAGTTGGGTGCTCCAGTCACCATCGACATCAACAAGCAATATTAATCATAGCCTTGCATAGGTGTTAGCTATTCCGATTTTTCGTCAAACGGTATAAACTTATGCAAACAGTTGAGGCCAGCGATTGCTGGCCTTTTTTATAACTATACCAATCACAGTAAGTAAGAGCTTAGATATAGCGTAGGCAAAAGGCTTGAGAACAAGACAGAAACTTTCGATTAGTAGTTATTCTACAATCAAAGTTTCTAACGACGTTATCGAGCGTTTTAACAAGCTAGGTCGAGCGGTTATTTACTACGATTGGTATTCTTATTCCTTATGGAAAAGGTGATATGTCTGTCAGTGTTTTAAGACTCTCGAGTTTACTTTGTATCGCAAGCTTAACGGTGGGTTGCTCTAGCGCACCCGACGAAAGCGTTAACGATGATAACCTCGAAACCTCTGAATACGTCGAAGAGTCCCACCCAAATGATCCTTTTGAAGGTTTCAACCGAGCGATGTGGGATATTAACTACGAATATCTAGATCCTTATTTAGTTCGCCCTGTTTCCCTCGCTTATGTTGACTACACTCCTGTGCCAGTGCGTTCTGGTATCTCCAATTTTCTAGCCAACTTAGACGAACCTGCAAGTATGGTGAACAACCTGATCATGGGTAATGGCGAGAGAGCTGTCGACCATTTCAACCGTTTTTGGATTAACTCGACGATTGGTTTGTTGGGCTTAATCGATATTGCCAGCGAAGCAGGGATCACCAAATACGACGACAAATCGTTTTCTGATGCGATTGGTCACTACGGAGTAGGGAATGGTCCGTACTTTATGGTGCCGGGTTATGGCCCGTTAACAACGCGAGAAGTGACTGAAACCGTCGATGGCTTGTATGTTCCTTTATCTTTCTTGAACTTCTGGACGAGCTTAGGTAAATGGGCATTTGAAGGCATGGAAACACGTGCTCAGTTAGTGTCACAAGAAGCTTTGTTGGATAACTCGCCAGATCCATATGCATTGACGCGAGATGTTTATATTCAACGTCGTGATTTCAAAGCTGAGATAGAACCTGATGAGGTTGATCTTGAAGAAGAAGATTTCCTTGATGGCTATTTAGAAGATTTTTAATTACAGATAAAAGAAAGGCTCGATGTTGATAATAACATCGAGCCTTTTTAATGCGTCTGACTTTAGATTAAATCAAAAGATTAGAAGCGGTAGTTCGCTTGAAGACCCACTAGCCAGATGCTACCTGTTACTTCACCTTCGAAGCTGCCACCGAAGAAATCAGCACCCGGTGCGTCTTTAGTGCCTAGGTCAGACTCATGCATTTTAGCGTCTTTCGCTAGAATGTAAGTGAAGCCAGCATCTAACGTTAGTTGCTCAGACCATTGGTAACCAGCACCAATACTTAACCAAGTACGGTCTGTCTCTGGAATCGTCGCAGTACGATGCTCTTCGCTTACTGCTGAAGTATCATATGCAATACCAGAACGTAGAGCCAGTTTAGGTGTCATTTGGTAAGTAGTACCGATCGCGAAACGGTAGTTGTCTTCCCAGTTTTCCATCTTTATTGTGTCTGACTGTTCACCTGGGAAGTCTGCAACTAATTTTTCGAAGCTACTCCAGTCTGTCCAGTTGATACTAGCGTGAACGGCAACTTTGTCTGTTAGTTGATGGAAAGAAGCGATCTCGGCTGTCGCTGGCAAAGCTAGATCCATAGAACCAGGTTTGTGCGCATTTGGGTTTGCTTGGTTGAAAGCAAAGCCTTTAGCATGACCTTCAAGAGTTAAGTCGATTTCAGATTTGTAGGCAAAGCCTAAACGGTTATTTTCATTGATCTGCCATGCGGTGCCAACTTGCCATCCCCACGCAGTGTCGTCACCTTCCATGTATTTCAGCGTCGTGCCTACTGGTAAAGTCCCTGTAGCTGTTGCGCCGAAGCTACCTTCAGCCATGATGTATCGAACACCACCACCAACAGACACGTTGTCTAATACTTGGTAAGCAGCGTTTAGGTTCAGTTCCATACTGATAACGCTCGCTTCGTTACCGTGGTTTGCGCCGCCAAAATCTTTACCTAGGTCGGTTTCCATGCCGTAGTTAGTGCCTGCAGCGAAGCCCAACGCGAATTTTTCATTGTACTTATGAGAAACATAAAAGTTTGGAATTACTGCGCTGTGAGCGAAATCACTTGAATTTGATGGAGTCGTTGAAGCACCACCAACTGAAGTCGAAGTTCCATCGATATCAATATTTGGATCAACATAGATAGCGCCAACAGAAACCTGAGTGCCTTCTAGGTAAGTCAGCATTGCTGGGTTACGCCATTGTGCGTCTGCACCGTCAGCCATTGCAGCTTCACCCGCGTATGCACGGCCTAGGCCTGTTGCTGAGTATTCTGCTAGTTGAAAACCTGCCGCGTGAGTCACGGTAGAAGTCGAAAGTAGTCCAACTGCCACTGCAGCAGATAGAAGAGTCTTATTCATTTTCATTATTATGTTCGCTGAATCATAAGTATTTAGTGGCGTGATTCTACTTTTAGAGTTATTACTTTAGAAATGAAATTCGAATAAAACAGTGTTTTAGGGATTTAATGAGTAAATGTGACTAATTATTAGGTAAATAGTCTGAATGTTTCGGCTGTGTTGCGAAGTTTGAGCGTACACTTGTAGCTATATATTGACCTTGCAGGCTACAACTGTAAGCCTAAATTGATGCGGGCCAGTGGTTTAGGCAATAAAAAAGGGTCGCGTAATGCGACCCTTTGGGGATTTTTAACCTAGCTTTAGCTTATATTAGAAGCTACGGCTGTATTGTAGACCGAATAGTATTGCGTCAGCGTGAGTCGTTGCTGTTAGAGGACCTGCTGAGTTTTCTTCAACATTAACATCATCACCCAAGAGGTAAGTTAAACCAAGATCCACATTAGATTTTTCACTGATGTGATAAGTAAAACCTGCAGAGAACCATTGGCGGTCAGAATCTGGTACAGAAATAGACGTTAACTCATCTTGTGCGCTTGTGTCATACATATAACCTGCACGAAGTGTCCAGTCTGTATTTAAATAATATGTACCACCGATCGCGTAGTGCCAACCATCTTGCCATTGGTATGCTTTATCATAGCTTCCGCTAGCACCACCAATAGGTGATGTCGCTTGGTCTAAGTTTCTAAATTCGATTTGGTCGAAATCACCCCAGCCAATCCATTGTACGCTATAGTGAACGGCAAATTTGGTATCTTCGATTTTGTGGTAACCTGAGAATTCAAAAATATCAGGTAGTGGTAAAGTAATTTCTTGACCTTTATCGTCTTCAGCCGTGAACTCTGGGCTGTAATGATAAGCTAAACCAAAACGGTTATTTTCATCTAATTCATATACAGTGCCTAAGTTAAAACCAACTGCCCACCCGGTCGCTTTATCTACATCTAACAAGTAAACTGAACCTTGAGAGTTTGGTGCTGAACGTTTCATTGTCCCTTCACCGTAGATTAGGTCTAAGCCAACACCAAAACTCCATTGGTCGTTCAGACGGTATGAACCAGCTAGACCAAAGTTGATGCTCATGACATCAGTTAATCCACCGTAAACCTCAGCTGCATAATCATCTTCAAACTCAGTTTTTGTTCCGAAGTTTGTGTAAGCATTTACACCCCATGCAAATTTGTCATTTACAGGAACGATTAGGTGTATGTTTGGCGCAATAGAGGTGTCACCGACATCGTCAGTATCTGCCACTGGTTGACCAAAATATTGAGCATCTTTCACTTCAATCATCGAAGTGATGCTTTCAAAACCAAGAGAAAGCTCAGTTTTATCAAATAGTGCCATTGCTGCAGGGTTACGTGCCATTACTGACGCGTTATCTGCGATTACTGCATCACCAGCGAAAGCACGGCCGATGCCGGTAGCTGATTGTGCGTTAAGTTGGAAACCTGCTGCCATCGCTTGCGAAGACGCCAGTGTGATTGTTACTGCTAAAAGAGACTTTTTAAACAGACGCGTGTTGTTGGTAGTCATTCATTTATTCCTTTATATATCCGCCTCTACAGGGCGATTAATTTGAGCAATTGCTCAATGGTGGCTGATCCTATTCGGAAGTATACGATATACAAATCCGACCATTGAGAAATTTGAGTGGAAAGTTATGGAAATGACGCCTATCTGGCACGAAAATGGTGCGAAATGCTATTTTTTAGAGTTTTAACTCTAGAGGTATTGGTGGTGTGAATGGTTTTGTGGGTTGTCTATAAATAAAGCCCAGCAATATCAGTGGCATAATTGCTGGGCCTTTTGTAGCGGGGCTTTAAGAGCGAATTAGCTCATCGGTTTGATCATTTTTGTCAGCTTTTCGGCGATTTTGGAAACATCCTCACCATTTTCACCCACAAGGATTAAGCTGCTGCCATCTACGGGTGTGACTGAACCAGACATACCTTCTTCATCAAAGTCGATAGATTTGTCTGTCGGTATACCGGTTAAAAACAGTGTTACTTTGCCTTTTGCGCCTTGGAATACCATATGTACCGCGTTGGATTTACCAAAACCACAGTGGTTTAGGTAATAAACGTGGTAAGGGAAAGCATCATCAAACTGAAAAGCAAATGGGTTCATTTTTGCGTTGATCTGCTGCGATGTGACCTGTTCATCGATGGAGCTCACAAAGCTCTTCTCATCAACAACATGCTTCATCGCGGTATCAACCAAACTCGCTTGAGCAGGTGAAACGAATGCATTTCCCCAATTCACTTGGCCAACTAATAACCCAGCAACAAATGCCACTGAGGCAGCCATTGCCATTGCACGTCTCGCAAACGTAGGCCTTACTACTTTGCTTTCTTCGCTTGAGGTCTGATTGAACAAAATACGATCAGCAAGATCGTCTGGCACATCCACATTCATCGCTGAATGGATCTGCTTATCAAGCGCTAGTACATCGTCTAAGAAGTTACTATTGGCTTCGCTATTCGCGGTCGCATCAACAATATCTTGTGTACGTTGTTTAGGTTCCGACAATACACGACGACGAAATTCCAAATCATCCATTATGTTGCCCCCTCTCTGCCTCTTCTGTATCCAACAGCTCTTTCAACTGATTTCGAGCTCTGAATAAACGTGTCATCACCGTGTTTTTGTTGAGATCGAGAATATCGGCAATCTCATCACCACTAAAACCACCAATCACTTGCAAGAAGAGAGGTTCACGGTAATCAATTTCAAGTCTCATGATCTGGGTTTGCAACCATTGGTGTTGATGGTGCGGGTCATCACTGACACTAGCATCGTTACCGTGGTCGTCGATATCAACCAGATCAAACTGTTTGCGTTCAAAACGCCGAGCGTTCTCGCGTCTTAAGATGGTAATCAGCCAAGATTTCGCGGCTTTTTCATCTTGAAGGCTATCGAGTGACTTCCATGCACGAAGGCAAGTTTCTTGAACTAAGTCTTCGGCAATGCTTTTGTCTTTGCATAACCAATAGGCGTAGCGAAAGAGGTCACGATGATAGGCACGTACGAGTGCTTCGTATTTTCTTTGTTTGTCCATATCAGAGTTGACCGGACGCTTGGCTGTTTTCTTTCCAAACATTTTTATTATTGACACACGAGCCTCCATAATTGCTCTGCGTATAGCTGTCCTCTATACGTTGTGCTTCGTTTTTATATTTTTAGAGCTAACGATCGGCAGGAAATCGTAAAATCACATTAAAATTGATCTACTTCAAAATCTAAGGCTTAGAACTCGCTATAGTACACCTTGTCGTCTAGTTAGTCATTCGTGGCTAGCATGTTGAGCAAGACGACACTTCCTTTTGAAGGCTGACTTTACTTTCTCCTAATCAGGAAACTGATTATTTCAATTGGCGCTAAGTTAATTGCTTTATATACATTCCGACCACACAGCTTTGTGTGGTTTTTTTTTGCCTCAAGAAAACCATTCTCTACATTGCGATAACAGTCTTGGCTTACAATAGTTTAGTCTCTTACGACAACCTTTCCCTCAAAAAGGTTCGCCTGAATGTGCAGTTATATTTTCAAACAGTGAGATACTCGTATCACGTTTATTTAAACGCTCGTTTGATTTAATTAACAACTTCTTTACAATGCTTCAGGTCAGACCTCTTAACTTTAAGGAGAAACCATGGGCAAACAGGAAGTCAAAACGCGTTCTGGAGAACGTGTTGCCGTTGTCGCTGGATTACGAACCCCATTCGCTCGTCAGAGCACAGAATTTAGCCAAGTGCCTGCGGTTGACCTAGGCAAAATGGTTGTGAGCGAAATGCTTGCAAGAACGGATGTTGATCCTGCGCTTATCGAACAAGTCGTGTTCGGCCAAGTCGTGCAAATGCCAGAAGCGCCAAACATTGCGCGTGAAATCGTATTGGGCACAGGCATGGACATCAATACCGATGCCTACAGTGTCACACGAGCATGTGCGACCAGCTTCCAAGCGGCAGTTAACGTGACCGAAAGCATTATGGCTGGCACGATTGATGTTGGTATTGCGGGCGGCGCGGATTCTTCTTCTGTACTGCCTATCGGTGTTTCGAAAAAGTTAGCGGCAAATCTATTAGCGCTGAGTAAAACGAAAACTATGGGTCAAAAGCTGAAAATTCTTAAAACGCTTTCCGTTAAAGATCTCATGCCAGTACCGCCTGCTGTAGCAGAATACTCGACCGGTTTATCCATGGGACAAACGGCTGAGCAGATGGCGAAGACACATGGTATTACTCGCGAAGCTCAAGATGCACTTGCTCACCGTTCTCACTCTTTGGCTTCTCAAGCATGGAAAGAAGGCAAGATTAAAGACGAAGTGATGACGGCGTTCCCAGCGCCTTACAAAAAGTATTTAGCGGAAGATAACAACATTCGCCACGACTCAACCGTTGAAGGCTACGCTAAGCTGCGTCCTGCTTTTGATAGAAAGTACGGCAGTGTAACGGCAGCCAATGCTACACCACTGACTGACGGCGGCGCTGCGGTTATGTTGATGCGCGAAGGTAAAGCGAAAGAGCTAGGCTTAGAAGTGCTTGGTTATATTCGTGGTTATGCGTTCTCAGCGATTGGTGTTGAAACAGATATGTTGATGGGTCCGACTTACGCGACTTCGCAAGTATTAAAGAACACAGGCCTAGAGCTTTCAGATTTGACGCTGATCGAGATGCACGAAGCATTCGCTGCACAAGTTCTGGCGAATGTGAAAATGTTTGCAAGTGACGAGTTTGCTCAGAAAAATCTTGGCCGCGACAAAGCGATCGGTGAGATTGATATGGAGAAGTTCAACGTTCTGGGTAGCTCAATTGCTTACGGACATCCGTTTGCCGCGACTGGCGCGCGCATGATGACTCAAACATTACGTGAACTGAAACGTCGCGGTGGCGGCTTGGCACTGAACACAGCTTGTGCGGCTGGTGGTTTAGGTGCAGCAATGATCTTGGAGGTAGAATAATGTCTACGACTCTTGATGCAAAAACAGAAAAAGAAGTAGTCACTCAACCAGATTCAGCGACTGCCATTGAATCGACAAGTAGTGAATCAACCAAAAAGAAAGCGACTGCATTTACTCTCAATATCGACGAGCAAGATATTGCTTGGTTAGCGATCGATGTGCCAAACGAGAAAATGAACACACTGCAAGCGGCTTTTGCGGAAGAAATGAAAGCCATCTTCGAGCAGCTAAAAGAAAAGCAGAGCCGAGTTAAGGGCTTAATCGTTCATTCATTGAAGCCAGATAACTTTATCGCTGGTGCTGATGTAAGAATGCTTGATGCGTGTAAAACGGCTGATGAAGCACAGTCTCTCGCTCGCCAAGGGCAGGAGATGTTCCAAACTCTGTCTGAACTGCCATACCCAGTGGTCGCAGCCATTCACGGCCCATGTCTTGGTGGCGGCTTAGAGCTCGCACTGGCATGTGATTACCGCGTATGTACCGATTCAGATAAGACTCGTCTTGGCCTGCCAGAAGTACAGTTAGGTCTGTTACCTGGCTCTGGCGGTACGCAGCGTCTGCCTCGCCTTATCGGTTTGCTGCCATCGCTCGACCTAATTCTAACGGGCAAGCAACTGCGCGCTAAGAAAGCGAAATCGCTTGGTGTTGTGGACGCTTGTGTACCTGAAACTATCTTGCTTGAAGTAGCAAAAAGCTTTGTTGAAAAGAATACGGGCAGTAAAAAAGGTAAGCGTCTGGCGTCTAAAAACCAAGCTTCAAATAAAGAGAAACTAATCTCACGCAATGGTCTTGGTCGTAAAGTGATTTTTGAACAAGCGTCTAAGAAGACGAATCAGAAAACACGCGGCAATTACCCAGCAGCAGATGCGATTCTAGATGTGATTCGTTATGGCCTAGAGAACGGCTTTGAAAAAGGCCTTCAGTATGAAGCGAAGCGTTTCTCAGAACTGGTTATGACTTCAGAATCAAAAGCCCTTCGTTCGATTTTCTTTGCAACTACGGAAATGAAAAAAGAACACGGTGCAGACGCAGAGCCGAAAGTGGTTAAGCGTGTTGGTGTGCTGGGCGGCGGTCTTATGGGTGCAGGCATCAGCCATGTCAGCGTTGCTAAAGCGAAAGTGCCTGTGCGTATTAAAGACGTATCCAATGAAGGTGTGCTGAACGCGCTTAACTACAACTTCAAGTTGTTCGATAAGCAGCGTAAGCGTCGCATTCTGAGCAGAGCGGGCCTTGAAAGTAAGATGCTTCAGCTTTCTGGTGGTATCGACTTCACGAGTTTTAATCACACCGATGTGGTGATTGAAGCGGTGTTTGAAGACCTAGACCTTAAGCAGTCAATGGTTGCGGATATCGAAGCCAATGCCAAGCCAGAGACTATCTTCGCGACCAATACTTCTTCACTGCCAATCCATAAGATTGCAGAGAAGGCGCAGCGACCAGAAAACGTGGTCGGTCTTCACTACTTCAGCCCCGCTGAGAAAATGCCGTTGGTTGAGGTTATCCCTCATGAAACAACCTCAGAAGAGACGATTTCGACAGTAGTTGCATTAGCGAAGAAGCAAGGCAAAACACCGATTGTTGTTAAAGATACGGCAGGTTTCTATGTGAACCGTATTCTTGCTCCTTACATGAATGAAGCAGCGCATTTACTGCTAGCGAATGAGCCGATTGAAAAGCTCGATAGCACGTTATTGGACTTCGGTTTCCCTGTTGGCCCTATTACCTTATTAGATGAGGTGGGTGTTGATATCGGTGCGAAGATCATTCCGATTTTAGTGAATGAGCTTGGCGACCGTTTCCAAGGCCCAGATGTGTTCGACATTCTGTTGAATGACAACCGTAAAGGCCGTAAGAGCGGTAAAGGTTTCTACACTTACAAAGGGAAGAAGAAGGAAGTCGACAAGTCAGTTTACAAGCTGCTTAAGCTGCAACCAGATCCTAAGTTGAGCGATAATGATATTGCGATGCGCTGTGTGTTACCTATGTTGAATGAAGCGGTTCGTTGTTTGGATGATGGCATTATCCGCAGCCCTCGTGATGGCGATATTGGTGCGATTTTCGGTATCGGTTTCCCGCCATTCCTAGGTGGTCCGTTCCGTTACATGGACCAAATCGGCATTAAGTCACTGGTAGAAATGATGAACGACTTTGCTAAGAAGTACGGTGATCGTTTTGCGCCATGTGATGGCCTACTGACACGTGCTGGATTGGATGAGTCTTTCTATAAGTAACTCTCTAAGACGCTAATTAGTGAGCCCGTATCAAGCAGTTGATGCGGGCTTTTCTTTTTTATGAGCGAGCGAAAGGAATGAGATTCCCGACTCAGTCATTCTTCCTTCTCGGGAATGACGGTCGAGAAATAAAAAGTAAGTTATTTATTGATAAGAAAGGTGGTCAAACACATCTCAATTGAAACTACCGTCATCTCCTAAAGCGACGAAGGAGCGTAATAGGAGATCTGCTTTTGTGCTGCACCCAATAAAAAAGGTTGATGCTTCCACATCAACCTCCTGTTTTTTTTATTTAGAACTACTAACCAAGCTCACAGTCTTTAGGACGCAACTGAAACTCATCAATAGAGCCAATTTCCACTCCTGCCGACAGCTTATCTTCTTCCTGATGAGCATTCCCGTGAGCATGCATAATCAGACGATTCGCCGTACGAGGTTTTAGCTGACTTACCACAAAGCGCATCATGTCTGAGCGAGTTAACCCCTTAAGGTCTTCCAATACGCGCTCTCTCTGGTTGAACTCAATATCCTTATTGCCAATCGCAACCCATAAGCGCTGAGCTCGCCCTCGCAAAGTCGTATCTGGTGTTGAAATCTGATTCCAGAGGCCGCGTTTACTGCTGTGCCATTGATAGTCGTTAAGTTCCAACAACACCATGTAAAACGCATTAAGGAACTCATCTATTGAGGCTAACAAGTCGGCTGGAGCAGCATTAGGAGACTGCACATACAACACAATACCTGGGTGTCGGTTGAGCGGCATATTGCCTGTGCCAACCATATAACCAAGCTGCTGTTTAGTACGTATTTCATGGAAGAAAGTGGCCGACATCAGATGGTTAGCCAATGAATACAGCGCAATATTTTTAGGAGAAATATCCGGGCATTGGTAATAAACCACGATTGCCGAATCATCTTGGTTACACACCACTTCACGTTGGAAGCTGCCGTTTTCACCCAGCATGATTAGCGGACGCAGTGACTCTTCGTAAGCCTGATCTTGAACACGCAGTGCATCTTTAAGTGTTTCGGCCATCTTGTGTGCATCGGCTTTTTTCCAGTCGCCATACACAAACATCTCAACATGAAGTTCCGCCAAGATAGCTTGAACAAAAGAAGAGAGCTCATCGACCTCTATCGTTTCCAGTGCCTCAATCAACACAGAATAGGGCGGGTTATTTGGCTGAAGTATCCCAGTCATCGCATTAAACAGCTGCGAGATAGGACGATCTTGCGACGCGTTGTTCCAATTTCTGAGCAATTGATGCTTGATCGTTTCGAAGCGTGTTGGACTAAAGTTACGAGCTTGGAAATGCTCAAGGATCATATTGAGCAACTGTGGCTGCTTCTCGCTGAACCCCGAAAGAGTCAGAGTCACGCCGCCTTGATGGGTATACATGTTGTAACCCATACCTGCAATTTCAGCTTGATAGGTATCTTTTTCAAGTGAATCCAAGAACATCTCTACACATAGGCGAGTTTTTACGATGTTTCTCGGGCTAGCGACCGAGTGAGGACTGTCGATAGCAACATACACGACCCCTTTCGGCACTCGAAATTGATGATCTTGCAGGTGCCACAGCTTAAAGCCATCGAGCTCTTCCAGCAGTTGTGGATATTTAGCATCACCTTCTAGCTCAGTTGGGTCTAAGTCGTAGCAAATAAACGGGTTTTTGCTTGGCAATTCAAACTGCCAACCGGGGTTAATGCACGTAAAGCATTGAACTTGTTCTGCGCTAAAAGGTGTGACCGAGTAGGGCGTAAAATACCACTTCGCTTCCCTGTCATACTCGAACCCCTGCGCAACTATGGTCGCTCGCATGTTGTCGACGGTTAAGTAAGGCAGCAATGAACGCTGTAACTCGTCATCAAAATGCGACATTTTGTAATCGCCATACACCACATCTTGCTCTTGGTAGTGCTGCATGTTTATAACGAGGTGGCTGACGACATCAAGCGGCCTTGCGGGCTCTTGAAAACGGAAAGCAGACTCTAGAACGGCGCGTTTTTCTAAGTAGCGCCACTCCTCAATGCCTTGTTGCTCAACTAATTTGATGTACTGAAATATTGCTTGGATGATGTTATCGGTTTTGGTTAAGCCTTCAATGGTCAACGAGCAACTGACTGTGAAATCACGGTAGTTACTGCCACTTGCGCCACCACCTGCAGAGAGGGATGTTATCCAACCTTTTTCCTTCAGTTGCATCATCAAACTGCCTTCACCTTCGTAACCTAAAAGGTGGGCAAAGAACGACAAAGGCTTAACGCCGTAGTGTTCGTCCATGCTTGGCATTGGGAAGGTTAAGATCAGTTTGCGTACTTCCTTAATCGGCTCAACACGGACTTGTACACCCGTGCTTAACTCGCCAATAATCGGGACTTCTACCTTCTTGCCTTGGAGGTTGTGATTAGTTATAGAACTAAAGCGGTCCTCCACCCAACTTTGCATCTCATCTAATGATTGATTACCAGATAGTGTCAGCGTCATCAAGTCAGCTGAGTATTGCTGCTGGTGGAAAGCTAAGATCTCTTGTCGAATCGTCTCACCGTTTCTGTCGCCCAACGTATCGATATTACCGACAGAAAACTTCGAGAATGGGTGATTGTGATTGACCAGTTCTTTGGTAACTTGGTACAAGCGTCGCGAATCGTCGTTGAGTTTCATCTTGTATTCGGAATCAACGGCTTGGCGTTCTTTGTCTAACGCTTCCTCGTTGAACAAGGGGGCGGTAAAAAATTGGCTGAAGCGATCGAGTGCGGTTTCAAAGGCATTTAGTTCAACGTCAAAAAAGAAGCAGGTGTGTTCAGTTCCGGTCCAAGCATTGTTACTACCACCATGTTGACTGATAAAACTTTGAAACTCTCCGACCTTTGGATACTTTTCAGTTCCCAAAAATAGCATATGCTCTAAGTAGTGAGCTAAACCCTCTCGGTCTGTAGGGTCATCAAAATGCCCCACATTAACGGCTAATGCGGCTGCTGCTTTTTGAGCATTTTGGTCCTGAACTAACAGTACACGTAACCCGTTTTTTAAGGTTATGTAGCGGTATTGATGTTCATCATTGGGGCTTAAGTGCACAGGAGCATCTCCAGAGAAGGTGGTTTTTAAATTATGTACGCGATGATTTAAGGTGCAAACCTCGCGATCATATTTTGGGATATGAAGTGCTTTTTGGCGACTTCTAAATCACTTTTATCGATTTTTATCAGTGATTTATTTTCTTTTAACAAGATTGTTAAGAAAGTCGAACTCTTTAGCAAGTGACTTGATATAATTATTTATATAGACTGCGGTTTCTCTAGTTTGAGAGCCAAACGCTAAGTAGCGTATCGCTGATATGGGATATATCGACTTTCGAAATGTTACGTAGACAGGATTGAACATGAAAATATTCATTATGCGCCACGGTGAAGCAGAACATTTTGCGAACTCGGATGCAGAACGAGCGTTGACCAAGCGCGGGAAAATGGCTTCTCTTGCAGTGGCACAAGCTGCAAATGAGCAGGGGTTCAGCCAGTTCGATAAAGTGCTAGTGAGCCCATATTTAAGGGCACAAGAAACGTGGTTAGAGATCTCTCAGGCGTTTTCTGGAAAGAAAGTAGAAACCTGTGATGATATTACGCCTTACGGAATGTCCGACGATGTGTTTGATTTGACCTTAGCAATGGCTGAAGTAGAAAAACTAGAGACCATTTTATTTGTTTCTCATTTACCTCTAGTGGGCTACTTAACTGCGGAATTTGCAACGGGCATGGCACCGCCTATGTTCCCAACGTCAGGTTTAGCCTGTATTGAATTTGACCTTGAGACACAAAAGGGCGAGTTACTTTGGAACATTAATCCATAGGCTATAGGCTCGTTAAACTCTGTCGAATGACAAAGTCGAAGACAAATAGAAAGGGCATCTCAATATGATTGGGATGCCCTTTGTTGTTTTTTGTGTGAGAGAATTCGTAAACCAGAATTATTTCTCAGGAATCGAAAGTAAGACTAACAGCGCACCATTACCACCAAACTCTAAAGGTGCTTGGTGAAAAGCCATTACATCTGGGTGTTGTGCTAACCACAGAGGCACTTTTTGTTTAAGAATGTGCTTACCGATACCATGTTGCACGCAAGCACAAGCTACGCTCTCTTTAATGCAGTGAGCAATCATAGCTCCTAATTCGCGCTTTGCTTCTTGTTGTGTCATACCGTGCATATCAAGGTACACGTCAGGCACGTAAACACCGCGACGCAGTCGCTTGACTTCATATTTAGAGACATCATCACGCGCATAACGTGTTGGTCCTTCCTCACTAAGGTGCGGAATGAACTCATCCGAGAAATAAAACTCACTATCACTGGCTTGTCTTGCCGTTCGAGTAATTTCTTTTTGCTTGGTATTTCTTTTTGGCTGCTGGACTATGGTATCCTGTTGCAACTTTTTAACGCCCTTTACTGCATCGTTGAACAGGGCGAAATCGTCATCGAAGTCGGTGTCTTTTTTGCTCATCAGGTTATGAATTCTAATTAGAAACGTAATTAGCAGTATTGTAGCGCTTTTCGGAGACAATTTTGGATAAGATTTTTGTAGAAGAAGCGGTATCAGAACTACACACGCTTCAAGATGTGATTCGTTGGACTGTTAGCCGCTTTAACGCAGCGGGCCTATTTTATGGTCACGGCACTGATAACGCGTGGGATGAGGCAGTACAACTTATCTTACCTACTCTTTATCTGCCGATTGATGTTCCTTCGCATGTGATGAACTCTCGTCTAACGAGCAGCGAACGTCTACGTATTGTTGAGCGCGTAATCAAGCGTATTAATGATCGTACACCAACGGCTTACCTAACCAACAAAGCTTGGTTCTGTGGTCTTGAGTTCTTCGTTGATGAACGTGTTCTTGTGCCTCGCTCTCCAATTGGTGAGCTGATCGAAGCTCAATTCCAACCTTGGTTAACTGAAGAGCCAACTCGCATCATGGATATGTGTACGGGTAGTGGTTGTATTGCTATTGCTTGTGCTCACGCATTCCCTGACGCTGAAGTAGACGCGATTGATATCTCTACAGATGCATTGCAAGTTGCAGAGCAGAACGTTCAAGATCACGGCATGGAGCAGCAAGTGTTCCCAATCCGTTCAGACCTTTTCCGTGATTTGCCAAAAGAGAAATACAATCTGATCGTATCTAACCCGCCTTACGTGGATGAAGAAGATATGAACAGCCTGCCAGAAGAGTTTACTCACGAGCCAGAGCTTGGCCTAGCAGCAGGTACTGATGGCCTGAAATTGGTTCGCCGTATTCTATCGAACGCACCAGACTACCTAACTGATGATGGTATTCTGATCTGTGAAGTGGGTAACTCAATGGTTCATATGATGGATCAGTACCCTGAGATTCCATTCACTTGGATTGAATTCTCAAACGGTGGTCATGGCGTATTCATGATCACTCGCGAGCAGCTTGTTGCTTGCGCTGACGAGTTTTCTATCTACAAAGACTAGGTAATGACGGCTAGTTTTTAGCTTAGTACTTGGTAAGACGTTCTATTTGAAACGTTTAAATTTAAACGCCATGCAGCAATGCATGGCGTTTTTTATTGCCGAAATTTAAGGGATAAGTAATCAACACAGAGTGAACGTGATCAATATTTAGTTGCTTAATATGAATAGCTATTACATATTGATGATTAATATTTAGTCGTTTTAGTGAGTTAAGGAGAATTCGCGATGAGCTTTGATACATGGATTTATTATTTATTAGCGGTGTTGATCTTAACGGCATCACCAGGCCCAAGTTCTTTATTGTGCATGACCAAGGGCGTGCAATCTGGTTTTAAGTTATCAATATTTACTGCCTTGGGTAGCTTGACCGCGATTACCGGAATTCTGACGTTATCGTTTACCGGTTTGGGTGTGATTATCGCTTCGTCTGAAGTGGTATTTAATGTCATAAAATGGACAGGTGCTGCTTACCTTATCTTCCTCGGTTGGAAATCTCTGCGCTCTAGCCAACAAGATTATGACCAATTATCTGCTCAACAAGGCGGGTCTCAATCTGTTAAAGAGAGCGCTGCAAAGCATTATGTTAGTGGCTTTATTGTTGGTGCAAGTAATCCGAAGGCGATTTTGTTTTTTACCGCACTCTTCCCTCAATTCATTGACCCATCGATCGCTCTGCTTCCACAGTTTACCGTGTTTGCTTTGACCTTCGCAGTGATGGAATTGTCTTGGTTACTGGTGTATGCCTACTTGGGCGCGAAGTCGTCAAATTGGTTGTTTGCCAAAGGTCGAGCCAAGGTTTTCAATCGTGTCACTGGAGGCGTCTTTATTGGGGCTGGTGCACTGCTTTCGACGACAAGTCGAGCATAACTTTCTGTTTTATCAGAGAGGTGAATGATTACAGAATATTCTTGATGCTGTCATAAAAGGTTAATATTAATGTGCTTGCTGCTTTTAGCGAAAAGCCGATATATTGTGGTTACACCATCACGTTCTCAAGGAGAGACATATGCAGCATCAAGAAATGATTCAACACAGTAATTTTGGCGTAATCAGTCGTACTTGGATTTTCTCTACCCTTTCTCTAGTGGGTATTCTTGCTCTAATGTAGTCAGCTTCATGGCTCTATATTTTCAGTTTTTATTATGAAATCACTTGTTAAAAAGTCTTCAAAGTCAGAACTCTTTCTCTTATAAATGTGGCTTTTCTCATCAGGCTAGCCACTTAATTTTTTCTCTTCGCAAAGTAATCAAGTTCTCTTCTCTCAACAAACTAGACACGTAACCCAATCTGAAGTTGTTACGAAACTGTGATAATCTTAAGCTATCTTTTATCTACAGTGTATCTCTCATGTCTGTCTGGGATTCTATTTCATTTAACAATCGATTTACTGCATTACCTCGACTGTTCTATACCCCAATTCAACCTACACCGCTCAGCAATGTCCAATGGCTCGCATGGAACCATAACCTTGCGAATCAACTCGGATTTCCGTTATTTGAGGATGCCTCTGAGGAATTGCTTGAGACGTTATCCGGCAATGTTGAACCTGAGCAATTCTCACCAGTAGCAATGAAATACGCAGGCCACCAGTTTGGCTCTTATAACCCTGATTTAGGTGATGGCAGAGGGCTGTTATTAGCTCAAGTTGTCGCTAAAAGTGGTGAAACGTTCGACTTACACCTTAAAGGTGCAGGTAAAACTCCTTATTCTCGTATGGGTGATGGGCGCGCTGTTATTCGATCAACCGTTCGTGAGTACTTATGTAGCGAGGCGATGGCCGGGCTTAATATCCCAACCACACGTGCGTTGGCCATGATGACCAGCGACACACCTGTTTATCGAGAGAAGCAAGAGTGGGGCGCATTGTTGGTGCGTGCTGCTGAGTCACACATCCGTTTCGGTCACTTTGAACATCTGTTTTATACCAATCAGTTGGCTGAGCATAAGTTGCTGGCCGATAAAGTCATTGAGTGGCATTTCCCTGAATGTCTCGATGAAGAAAAACCCTACGCTGCAATGTTTAATCAGATTGTTGATCGCACTGCGGAAATGGTCGCGCTCTGGCAAGCGAATGGTTTTGCTCATGGAGTCATGAACACCGATAACATGTCGATCATCGGCCAAACCTTCGATTACGGCCCGTTCGCCTTTCTTGATGAATATGATCCAAGATTGATCTGTAATCATTCGGACTACCAAGGTCGTTACGCTTTCAATCAACAACCTAGAATTGGATTATGGAACCTATCGGCACTGGCTCACTCGCTTTCGCCGTTGGTGGATAAAGCCGATTTAGAGGCCGCGTTAGAGCAGTACGAACCACAAATGAACGGTTATTTCAGTCAGTTGATGCGTCGTAAGTTGGGGCTGCTTTCCAAACAAGAAGGTGATACTCGCTTGTTTGAATCTATGTTCGAGCTGATGTCGCAAAACAAAGTCGACTACCCAAGGTTCTTTAGAACGCTGTCGAACCTAGATACATTGCCGCCGCAAGACGTGATTGATTTGGTTATAGACCGCGAGGCCGCAAAGCTATGGGTGGATAACTACTTGCAACGCTGTGAATTAGAAGAGAGTTCAGTGGCCGAGCGCTGTGAAAAGATGCGACAAGTAAACCCGAAATACATCCTCAGAAACTACCTTGCTCAACTCGCCATAGATAAAGCTGAGCGCGGTGATAGCAGCGATATTGATGCATTAATGGTGGTGCTGGCAGACCCTTATGCGGAACATCCTGACTACGAACATCTTGCTGCCTTGCCGCCTGAGTGGGGCAAAGCCATGGAAATCAGCTGTTCCTCTTAACCTCCTATGATTCTTTGAGTCGCTAAGTACAGGTAGAGGTCACTAAGATGTGATCTTTATCTGTTTGTTCGTCTAACTTTACAAACATGTCAATAATCAAATAATCGGCCAGCCTATACACTATGTGAATAAGTTGTAAATTTAATAGGTTTGGGCGATGCCAACAAATACTCGAATTCTCGTGGTGGATGATGATCAAGAAATCCGCGAGCTGCTGGAAGAGTACCTCACTAAATCGGGTTTCGATGTCTCTTCTGTTGGAGACGGTGTTGAATTAGAAACCCACCTGCAAAGCCAAGGTTATCCAGACCTGATTCTGCTCGATGTGATGCTGCCCGGTGACGACGGTTTTACCTTGTGTCAGCGCGTCCGTAAGCAATCCAATGTCCCTATCATTATGCTGACAGCGGTATCGGATGAAACCGATCAGATTATCGGCTTAGAAATTGGTGCAGATGATTACATCGCGAAGCCGTTTAGCCCTCGTCAGTTAATGGCTCGAATCAAAGCGTTATTACGCCGCGTTCAAGTGGTGGATGACAAGCCGAGTGATGCACTGCCAAAGCAAATCATTTTTGGTGATTGGACGCTCGATACGCTCGCGCATCGAATCTCTCACAATGAAAACTTAGAAGAGATGGATTTGTCGGGCAGTGACTTTTCTTTGTTAATGCTGTTTTTAACTCGTCCTAACGAAGTTCTCGACCGTGACAC
This sequence comes from Vibrio cyclitrophicus, assembly GCA_023206055.1. Lineage (NCBI taxonomy): Bacteria > Pseudomonadati > Pseudomonadota > Gammaproteobacteria > Vibrionales > Vibrionaceae > Vibrio > Vibrio cyclitrophicus. The sequence goes on from CP065366.1 coordinate 1,088,245, forward strand.
CATCTCTTTCGCCACCAGAGGCCGTGAAGCGCTGCCTTTTGAACGTGGCATTGATGTGCAGCTTAGTCGTCTGAGAAGCCGATTGGGCGACAGTGGCAAATACCCTCACTACATCAAAACCATGCGCGGCAATGGCTATATTCTTGCTGTGCCTGTTCAGTATGAACACTGATAATCAAGTGCTGTTAATGAACACCTTGCCAATGAAGTATTTCCTATGAACTGGTTGAGTCGATTAAAACCAAACTCTTTGGTCGCAAGAACATTGTTGCTGACGTTGTTAGCCGTTGTGATTGCTCAAGGTATCGCAACGTCTATTTGGTATAGCGAATCCAAACACAAAGAACTGGAAGGGATTCGTTCTGCCTCCGAGAGCATGGCAAATATGTTTGCCTCGACGGTGACTTTCTTTCAGTCTCTACCCGTCAAATATCGTCATATCGTACTGGATCAGATCCGCAATATGGGTGGTACGCGCTTCTTCGTTTCTTTCAATAAAGAGGCTTTGATTGTTGAGCCTATCCCTGACACGCGCTTAAAAACCGCATCGATAGAAGCGATAGAAAGTGTTTTAAGTAGCAAGCTCAATAAAGTCGAATCAGTCCGGGTAGATTTCTCACGTCCTGAACACCTTCGCTTGCTTAAAAACGACATCTACTTAAGCGATCTCCCGCGATCGTGGGCGCATCACACCTTAACCTTAGAACCTCTTAATCCGCCAATTCTGGTTGTTCAAATAGAACTAACCAGTCATGAATGGGTGTACATTGCCGCACTGTTGCCAGCGCCATACGTGAAACTCGACGATACGATTCTTGGCAGAGAGCAGGTGATCTTCTTAGTTTCTTCAACGCTCATTCTACTGGTGCTGACTTACTTGATGATTCGTCGCCAAGTGCGACCTCTTAAAAAGCTGGCAAGAGCGGCCAATGAAATGAGCATGGACATTCAGCAGCCCCAACTGAAAGAAGAGGGGGCGACTGAACTGGTCACGGCAACCAGAGCCTTTAACCGAATGCAGCAGCGCATTCGTCGCTATGTTGCTGACCGAGAGCATTTGTTCTCGGCTATCTCTCATGACTTGAAGACACCAATCACCCGACTCAGGCTTCGTGCTGAGTTGTTGGAAAGCGAAGTAAAGAAAGACAAATTCAACAAAGATCTTGATGAGCTTGAGATGATGGTGAAAGGTGCATTACAGGCGGTAAGAGACACAGATCTACACGAGAACAATGCTATTATCGATCTCAATGAGATGATGCTCTCCGTGATTGAATTACACAATCAATACCAAACTCAGGTCGAGTTTGAGCCTGCTGTGATTGAACCGTTAGTCGCTAAACCTTTAGCGATTAAACGCGTGCTCACCAATCTTATCGACAATGCTGTGAAATATGGACAATCCGCCGAAGTCGATATCAGCAGTGATTCAGTGTGGGTCATTGTGACGATTCAGGATCATGGCAAAGGTATCCCTGAAGACAAGTTAGAGTTGGTTTTTGAACCCTACTTTAGGCTGGCAACCGACGACCAAGGACACGGTTTAGGGCTCGGGATCTGCCGAAATATCCTGCATGGACACGGCGGAGATCTCATTATTCGCAACTCCACTCAAGGTGGCTTAGAAGCCAAAGTCTATATACCAAGAGGCTTAGAAGTGTAATGTAACAATTGTGTTACATAGGGCTTACCTTTTGTTTCAATCTTATAAATCAGAATAAGTAGACTCTTTATTGAACCGGACGTCGAGTCCGCTAAACATGGAAGATTATAATGAAAATCAATAAAACCCTACTTACTCTATCTCTTCTTGCTGCCTCAACATTTTCTCAAGCTGGTGAAGTGGAAGTGCTTCACTGGTGGACTGCCGGTGGTGAAGCGAAATCCGCAGCGGTACTGAAAGAGATGATTGAAGAACAAGGCCATACTTGGAAAGATTTTGCTGTTGCTGGTGGCGGCGGTGAAAGTGCGATGACTGTTTTGAAAACTCGAGCAGTATCGGGCAATCCACCTTCTGCAGCGCAGATTAAAGGTCATGATATTCAGGAGTGGGGTGGTTTAGGTTTTCTAACGTCTCTCGATGCGACTGCTAAACAAGAACAATGGGATGAACTACTACCAGAAGTAGTGACTAAAGTGATGAAGTGGGATGGCGAATATGTGGCAGTTCCTGTCAACGTTCACCGTGTTAACTGGCTTTGGGCTAACTCTGTTGTTTTAGAAAAATCGGGTGTGACGGTTCCAACTACGTTAGATGAGTTCTTTGTTGCTGCAGACAAGATTAAAGCGGCTGGCTTCATTCCATTGGCTCATGGTGGTCAACCTTGGCAAGACGCGACGGTATTCGAAGCCGTGGCACTTGATGTACTAGGCAGTGAAGACTACAACAAAGCGTTCGTTGATCTTGATATGGACGTGTTATCTGGCGACAAAATGGTGGAAGTGTTCACCAAGTTCAAAAAGATGCGTGATTACATCGACAGCAACTCGCCAGGTCGTGATTGGAACGTCGCAACGTCAATGGTTATCAATGGCGAAGCCGCGATGCAGATCATGGGTGACTGGGCTAAAGGTGAATTTACTGCGGCAGGCAAAGTGCCGGGTAAAGATTACATCTGTGCACCAGCTCCAGGTACTGACGGCCAATTTACCTTCAATATCGATAGCTTTGCGTTCTTTGAGTTAAGTGACAAAGAGAACCAAAAAGCGCAGCAAGACCTAGCGAAAACCATTCTTACCAAAGATTTCCAAGAAGTCTTCAACCTTAACAAAGGTTCTATCCCTGTACGTCTAGATATGGACATGTCTAAATTCGACCAATGTGCGTTGGACTCAATGGCTACCTTCAAAGCGAGTGCTGAATCGGGCGATCTTGTCCCGAGTATGGCTCACGGCTTAGCGACAACAAGCTACGCTCAAGGCGCTATTTATGACGTAGTGACCAACTTCTTCAACGAGAAAGATGCCGATCCTAAACAAGCGGCAGCTAAGTTAGCAAAAGCAGTGAAAGCGGCTATCTAATCTAACTTGATAAGTGACACACAACGCACATGAGTGACGGGTTGTGTTGCTTTATCGAACCCCCAGGGTGGGTAGGCTCGTAGGGAGCCTATCTACTCTTCACTCCCAATTCTGATATGCGTGATGCTGATGTGGTGCCGAGAGGTAAGCCATTGGCTCGATTGTGCAACAAGGATAAGTTATGGAGCATGTTTTGACTGAGTCGACTCCAAAACCCACAAGGAGCCAGCCTGCACCGAAACCGAGTTTTGCTGACAGGTTGCAACATTGGTTACCTAAAATTGTGCTAGCGCCAACCGCGTTAGTGACCGTGGTTTGTATCTATGGTTACATTTTTTGGACGGCTGCATTGTCGTTCACTAACTCTCGATTTCTGCCGAGCTTTAATTTCGTTGGTTTAACTCAATATGAAAAGCTGATGGACAACGATCGCTGGATCACCTCAATCACCAACCTCGGTGTGTTTGGTTTTCTATTCATGGCGATTGCTATCTTGCTAGGTGTTGGTTTAGCTGTGTTGCTTGACCAGAATATCCGCCAAGAAGGCGCGATTCGTACCATCTATTTATACCCAATGGCCTTGTCATTCATCGTGACGGGTACGGCGTGGAAATGGATTCTTAACCCTGGTCTTGGCATTGAAAAGCTGATGCAAGACTGGGGATTTACTGACTTCAAATTTGACTGGCTCGTCAATTCTGAAATGTCGGTCTACACCTTAGTGATTGCGGCGCTTTGGCAGTCTTCAGGCTTCGTGATGGCGATGTTCCTAGCCGGCCTTCGTGGCATTGATTCTTCAATCATCAAAGCCGCTCAAATTGATGGGGCAAGCTTACCCACCATTTATCTCAAAATCATTCTGCCTTGCTTGCGCCCTGTGGTTTTCAGCGCGGTGATCATCACCTCACACATTGCGATTAAGAGCTTCGACCTTGTGACTGCAATGACGGCAGGTGGCCCCGGTTATTCATCGGATCTTCCTGCGCTATTCATGTACGCACATTCCTTTACTCGCGGTCAAATCGGCCTTGGTGCTGCCAGCGCCATGATGATGCTGGCTGGTATCTTAGCGATTCTCGTGCCTTACCTTTACTCTGAACTTAGGGAGAAAAAGTCATGATGAATAACATCAATTTTGCTCGAATCTTTATTTATTCAGCACTGCTTTTCTTCTGCTTGGTGTATCTAATGCCATTGTTTGTGATGGCGCTGACGTCATTCAAAACTCTGCCTGATATCAAGGCGGGTAACTTGATGAGCTTGCCAAAAGAATGGGTGTTTGATGCTTGGTATAAAGCGTGGGATACCGCCTGTACGGGCGTGAAATGTGAAGGCATCAAAGGTTACTTCTGGAACTCGTTCCAAATGGTGATTCCTGCGGTTGCGATTTCAACATTGCTCGGTGCATTCAATGGTTATGTCGTGACGAAATGGCAATTTAGAGGTTCAAACCTGTTCTTTAGCTTGTTGTTGTTTGGTTGCTTCATCCCATTCCAAGTGGTGCTTTTACCAATGGCAACCATGCTTGGCAAGATGGGTTTAGCGAACACAACCATCGGCTTGGTGATTGTGCACGTTATCTACGGTATGGCATTTACGACACTGTTTTTCCGTAACTTCTATATCTCGATTCCGGATGAATTGATCAAAGCGGCAAAACTGGATGGCGCAGGCTTCTTTACCATCTTCTTCAAGATTTTATTACCGATCTCAACGCCAATTATCATGGTGACGGTGATCTGGCAGTTCACCGCGATTTGGAACGATTTCTTGTTCGGGGTGGTGTATTCGGGCTCAGAAACTCAACCGATTACCGTGGCATTAAACAACCTAGTCAACACCAGTACTGGCGTTAAAGAATATAACGTCGATATGGCTGCCGCGATTATCGCCGCGCTGCCAACGCTGTTGGTGTACGTCTTCGCAGGAAAATATTTTGTTCGTGGCCTAACGGCAGGATCAGTAAAAGGATAATTACCCATGGCAACATTAGATTTAAAACAGATCCGTAAAACCTATCGCAACGCGGACAACGAAACGTTAAAGGGCATCGACATCAGTATCGATTCGGGGGAATTTTTGATACTTGTCGGCCCTTCGGGGTGTGGAAAATCCACCCTAATGAACACCATCGCTGGGCTCGAAAATATTAGCTCGGGTGAAATCGTGATTGATGGTGTCGATGTGGCGCAGGTTGAACCTAAAGATCGCGATATCGCGATGGTATTCCAGTCGTACGCGCTTTACCCAAACATGACGGTACGCGGCAATATCGCTTTCGGTTTGAAGATCCGCAAGATGCCGCAACAAGAGATCGATGCTGAGGTTAACCGAGTGGCGGAAATGCTGCAAATCGAACAGTTGCTGGATCGTAAACCGTCGCAGCTTTCTGGTGGTCAGCGTCAACGTGTCGCGATGGGACGTGCTCTAGCTCGTCGTCCTAAGCTGTATCTGTTTGATGAGCCACTTTCTAACTTGGATGCCAAGCTGCGTGTTGAAATGCGCCATCAGATTAAACGTCTGCACCAGAAGCTGAATACCACGATTGTTTATGTAACCCATGATCAGATCGAAGCTATGACTCTTGCGGATCGCATCGCAGTAATGAAAGACGGTGAACTGCAGCAGTTAGGCACACCACAAGAGATCTACACCAAGCCAAACAACATGTTCGTGGCGGGCTTTATGGGCTCACCATCAATGAACTTCATTAAAACCATGGTGGACTTGGATGAGGAACAGAACCCGATCATCAAAGTAACTGGTACGGCGGAGCAAGAACACCACATTCGATTGCCACAGAGTATGCGTGACCAAGATGGTAAAGAACTGGTCATTGGGTTGCGTCCTGAGCACATTACCGAGCAAGAAGGTGATGATGTGTCGGCAACCACAAAGCTAGACCTGCAATTGGAAGTGTTGGAGCCAACAGGGCCAGATACCATCGCAATGGTTAAAGTGAACGATCAAGAAGTCGCGTGTCGTTTATCGCCAGAATTTGAAGTGTCGGTTGGTCAAATGGCGCCGCTTCATTTTGACTTATCAAAGGCGGTATTCTTCGATGCTCAAACCGAAGCGAGAATCGACTTCTAGTTGCTGAGTTAGTTTAACAATCAAAGTTCATGTCTAAATCAAAGGCAGTATCACCAACTAGTAATAAGTAATGTGATGCTGCCTTTTTCGTTGTCTATACTTGCTTTTTATCCCTTATAAAAACAGAGGGATAAACGATATATATGCTTCTACTGCAATAATATCTTGATTTAGTATCCCTTAGCTCTATAAAGCTGACGTAGAAACGCGTAGGATCACACTACTTTAGACCAAAAACTAGGTTGCACCTTGGTGCATAAACAGAAGAATACATGAAACTAACAGCAAAACCAGCGGCGAATAACGCTTTACTTATTTCTATTACGACACCGGATTTTAAAGGTGACGAAGCAAAAGAGTCTCTTGCCGAACTTGCTCGCTTAGTGACAACCCTAGGGTTTAAAGTCGTCGGTACGCAATCGCAACACCACAGTTCATCTCAAAGACAGAATGTGTTGGGTGCCGGTAAGCTTGCCGAAATTGCACATCTAACTGGTTACCAAGGCTCTATTGAAGAAGCTGAAGATGAAGACTTTCTTGATGAGTCGGGTTTGTTTGATTCTGAAATCGATGAGCTAGATTTTGATGATCTTCCAACGGGTAACTTCCAATACGGTGCCGCTGATGTTGTGGTATTTGACTGTGATTTAAGTCCATCTCAAATGCGTACTGTTGAGGCGAGTTTGGGTGTGGAAGTATTTGACCGTACTGGTATCATCATCGAAATTTTCAGCCGTCACGCTCGTACTCGTACTGCTCGTCTGCAAGTTGATATCGCTCGTCTAAACTACTTAGTGCCGCGACTGCGTGAAACGGCTGAGGGTGATAAAGAGCGTCAAATGGGTCAGGGCGCCGGTGAAACTTCACTTGAGCTAGACCGTCGTAACGTACGTGACCAAATTGCTGCGCTTAAGCGTGAGCTAGTAAGCGTACAAGATGAAATGAAGACCCGACGCACAAGGCGTGCGGAGCTTTTCACTGTTGCTTTAGTTGGCTACACCAATGCCGGTAAATCTTCGATGATGCGTGCAATGACCGCAACCGAAGTGGTGGGTGAAGATAAACTGTTCGCAACGCTAGACACTACGGTTCGTGCGCTTCAGCCAATTACTCAACCGCGTATCTTGGTTTCAGACACCGTTGGTTTCATTAAGAAACTGCCACACGATCTGGTTGCTTCATTCCACTCAACGCTAGCAGAAGCGCATGATGCTTCATTGCTGCTTTATGTGGTTGATGCTTCTGACGTTTCATTCCGAGCTCAGCTTGATGTGGTACACGACGTATTAGCTCAAGTGGGTGTAGAAGGCAGCGAAAAACTATTAGTGCTGAATAAGTGCGATAGATTGACTGAAGAGCAGCAATTAGAGCTGATCGAAGAATTCCCAGATGCGATGCTGACGTCGACTCGAGATCCTCTGGATATCACGAAACTGCACAAGTACATCGTTGGTGTTGCAGAAGAGGGCATGATCGAAGAAGAGATCACGATTCCTTATTCTGGCCAAGGCATCATCGGTGAGATTCGCTCAAACATGAGTGTGGTTAAAGAAGAGTACGATTACGAGTGTATTAAGTTGACTGTTCGCTCTAGTGAAATTGACTTAGCTCGACTGAAAAAGCGTATGCAGAAATCTTAATCTCTTAGCTAGTTTAAGAAGAATAACCAAAAGAAAAGCGACCCGTTAAGGTCGCTTTTTTTATTCGTTGAGCTTAATTACGCTGTATTGAAATGCCTAGGCCATTCTTTGCGTCGGCTTCCAGCGTGCTAGCTCTGGATCAAGCTTGATACCTTGCGAAGTCAGCAGGTTAACACGAGCTAAGTACGCAGCACCGTGCATCAGATGCTTAGCAAGATCAACGGCATTACGCTGTTGGTAATCATCTAAATAGCTGTCTTTTGCCCATGCGTTGAATGCGCCAAGTGCCGGGCCAGCCCATACTTGATAATCCATCTCACGACCTTGTTCACCTGTGTTTGACCAACGGCTAGAAAGGCCCAAGTACCAACGGAAAATCAACGCCATCTTACGCTTCGGGTTGCCTTCAGCGCGTTCGATCTGTTTAGGATCACGCTCGTTAAAGTGCGCCACAGTCCCTGCCCAAATATCATCCAGTGTTGAACGGAAGACTTGCTTCTCAAGTTTCAGACGCTCTTCTACTGGAATCGCTTCAATTGAGTCGTAGCGAGTGTAAAGTTCGTACAGTTTGTTGGCACGCATTGGGAACAAGGTACCACGCTTAACCACTTGCAGTTTCACGCCCATTTCGAACATGTCTGCCGCCGGGGCCATCGTCACGTCAGCCATTTCAGTTGTCGAAAGCAGCTTACGTGTGTGTTCGCTTGCGCCAGCCTCAACACACGCTTGGTTGATTGAACCAGTAACAATGTAAGCCGCGCCCATGTTAAACGTCGCTAGAGCCGCGTCAGGCGTGCCTACGCCACCACCACAACCGACACGTAGCGGAGTTTTGAATTGGTACTGTGCTTGGATTTGCTCTTTCAGCGCTAGAATCGTTGGCAATAGGGTAACCAGTGGACGGTTATCGGTATGACCACCAGAATCGGCTTCTGCAGTAATGTCATCAGCCATAGGAACCAGCTGTGCCAGTTCCATCTGTTCTGCTGTGATTCGACCTTCATCAACTAGAGCTTGCAGCATTTTAGCTGGAGCTGGTTGCATGAACTTACTCGCGACTTCAGTACGGCTTACCTTAGCAATAACCTTGTTGCCAATCTGAATCTCACCTTGTGCATCGCGGCTAAGGCCAGCTGCACGGTAGTGAACGATTTGCGGTGTTAAACCTAAGAAGGCTGAAGCCTCAACGGTTTTCACTTTGTGCTTCAAAAACAGCTCTACACTGCCGCGCTCTAGTGCGGGTTCGCTTGGGCTGTGAATCAGGTTAAACGCATAAGGACCGTTTGGCAGTGCTGCTTGAATACGGTTGATCGCTTGCTCAACGCGAGACGGGATTAAGCCCGCCGCGCCAAATGAACAAAGAATGCCAGCTTGACCAAGTGCAATCACCAACTCTTCAGATGAAATGCCGTTTGCCATTGCGCCCGCATAGTAAGCGTATTTCACGCCGTGACAGCGACGAAAATCTTCGTCGCCTAGGCTTTGTGTACCAAGAGCAGGAGCAAATGCGCTAACTGGTTGGTTGTTCGCTGAACTTGCTGAATCACCTGATGCAATCTCTGCTTGTTGGCTAACGCCTAAGCCTTTTTCTGGGTGATTCACTACGTAACAAGCAAGGCTTAAGTCTTTCATTATTGTCGACATTGCCGCGTTATCAAAGCGAGTTGTGCTCTCTTCGATCTGCCAAGGCCACGGAGATAGCTTTTCGTTATTGACTGTAGTTTGAGTTGTCATAATTATTTCCTTCCTAGTCCCGTGTCAGGCTTATGCTTCTTCGATACAAATTGCGATGTCTTTCACTTCGTAAATACGCAGACCATCTTTGCTCAGGTTTGCGTCGCCAACGATGATGCGTTTGCCGTCTTCGTCTTTGATTGCAGTGATGTGTACATCCAGTGACATCTGTTTGTTCAGAGGGTTAATCTGACCACGGTATTTCCATTTCACTTCAGATTGGATTTGACCAAACTTAGGATTGCGGAAGCCAGCACCAAGATCTTTATTTAGAGCGTAGGTTTGCATCAGTTCGATGATCGCTTCGACACCTAGAGAACCTGGCATTACCGGATCTTGATGGAAGTGGAACTGGAAGAACCAATCGCTTGGGTCAATCGTACGCTCAGCGTATAGGTAACCCAGACCGTCTTTACCACCATCGCTGGTGATCTGCACAGTATCGATAAAGTTCAAACGACCGCCAGCCAGTTGGTAGTGCTCTTGTACTTCGCCAGTAGCAGAAACAGGTGCATTGAAGTAACGCGTCGTTTTGTCTAGCAGGTTGATGTTTACATCTGGTGTGCGGTTGTTATCAACGTGCCAAGGGTGAGTCACTTTACCGTTGTCCAAACCAAGTTGGTCTTTCAGTGCCGCGCCTTTGAAGTAACCAAATACCGCTGTACCTTGGTAGAAAGGCACGCCGTCAGTGCTCAGTTCAAAGCTGAAGCTCTGTACGATGTTGGTACCCATCATTACCGTTGAAAGCAGACGAGAATCGTTGGTGATCGTTTTGCCGCGTAAGTCGACGTTACGCAGCATTTTGCCGCTGCCATCTAGGTTACGGAAAAACAGTTCTTCACCTGGGAAACCAAGCGTGGTGCCCATGTAGCCAGAGATAAAGCCGTTTGGCTGCAGTGAAATCTCCATCAATACCGAGTAAGGCATTAGGGTCTGGTGGCTGTTTTCATCAAAGTACCATGCATTTTCTGGCACTTCGTACTCTGCGATACACGATGAAGGTTTCTTGAAGTCGCCACGCTTACCGTCGATCTCAACAACACGAGTAGTTAGCTGTAGGTCGCCACACGGAGTACGTGGTGGGATCATGCCACGGTAGATAGAGAAATCAGGACCGAAACATTTCTCGATATCGCCCGTTGCGAATTCGAACATGTGATAAGGCGTGAACGGAACTGTATCTGGTGTGCGGTTCGGATAATCAGGCGTTACCGGAGCTTCAACGTGTTGAAGAGGAACCACTCCTTTATTTGGCGCTGTTGCTAGGTCTTCAATTTGAGCCATTAATGGCGCATTCGCTGAAGCTTGTTGATTCACTGCTGGTGTTTGAGCGATGTGTTGAACTTGCTTTTCAGCCAAGCTTCGCAATGCAGGCGTCGTGATAACCGTTTGTTCGGTTGTCTCTAAAGAAGGTAGGTAACGAGTACATTCGTCGTCTTCTTTGATCATTACACCCAAGTTTTGGAAATCAACAATCACTTTTCCGTTCAGCAAAATATCGATGTTGGCTTTCGCGTATGGACGAGGGCTTAGACCAATCTCAGTCACTTCCATGCGGTAAGTCAGTTCTGCCGATTGTGGTAGAACTTGACCACGACAACGTACTTGTTGAGGGGCATTTTCAAGCGGTTGGAAACGACCATTTTGAACAAGCGTGTGCATGCCAAGGTGCATCATGAAGAACTGAAGCAGTTGACCACAACCTTCTGCCATCAAAGATCCAGCCATTACTGAGTCATCTTTGAAGTGACAAGGGAAGTACCAGTGCTCAAGCTCTAGCTGCTTGTGACCTTCAATTAAGCCAAGTCCCCATGTGCCACCTTGTGGTTCAACACGGCTAACCTTTTCGATCATCATGAACTTCTCTGAGCTGAAGCACAAAGAAGGCTGGTGGCGATTAGATTGGTGAGTCGGGCCAAAACATTCTGCGATGTTTGCAGTCAGCAGGTGGCGCAGTTCTTGGTGGTTAAACTGCGTTTTAGGACAGTGCAGCATCGGGTCGAAGCGTTGCTTAGTGGCAAGTTTACGAGCCTTGATTTCATCTTCAGTGTGAATCACACCTTTGCCGTCTGCTAGCTCTTCATCAGTGAAGAAGCCCGCACAGCCGTTATCCATTTTCAGGATCATCTTGTCGCCAACGAAACATTCGTACGAGAAGAAGAACAGCAACGTGTCGCCATTGCGAGCAAAGTTGTTGATTGAGATATCGTAACGCAGCGTATCGCCACCACGAGGCAAGTCACCAAGGAAAGTCAGCGTACAATCAAGCAGGCGATAAACTCGCTCGCCTTTGTTTTCAAAATCGATACCTAAGTAGCTGATCAGCATTAGATCACACTGACCAGATTCAACTGCAACAGCCCAAGGGATCTGACCATCAACAAGATACGGCGCATCAACTGGGATGTCGTATTCGGTGGTCATTGTGCTTGGCTTGTACTCGTTAACGGTCGCGTTTAGCTTGGTTACACGAGATACCAATAGGTAGTCAGTGGTTGGCAAGCGAACGCGGCGCGAGTAGCTATCGATGATTGCGTAATCAGGGCCAAATACATTGGCGATATCGCCTTCGGCGTATTCAACCAGATCATCGTAATCCCAGATACATGGTTTACGGATAGGTTTTACTGGTGCTGGTGTCGCAAGTACGTTGACTGGTACTGACTGAACCGGAGCCGGTTTAGCTTGAACAGGCTGAGCTAATGTTTCGGCTGAGCTATCTAAACCAGACGTAATTGCGTTTAACTGTGCTTTCAATAATGCATCAGCCATTTGCATGCCTTGGGCACGAGTGTGCAGGAATGCTTTGTGTACTTGCTGCGCTGCTTGCTGGTTTTGAGCAAACGCTTGGTTTTGGCTTACCTGATCTTGGCTTACTTGACGTTGATTGAAGCTTTGCGGCTGCTGTGAAGCTGCGTCGATTTGAGACGCGCTATTTTTAGCGGATAGGACATGAGTCATATTGCTGTGGTTACCTGTTAGCTGACTGTGGCGAGTTTGCGCCAGAGTAGGGGATACTGATGTAGGAGTTTCGATGGCTGGCTCTATCGCGTTCTTCGTTAGTGCCTTCTTCTCTAACTCTTTTTGCGCAAGCGCTGCTTGAATGCTTGCTGTCGTAGGAATCGACGCCACTCTTGCCGCTTGTTTGCCAGAAGCTTTCTGTTGAATGTGCGCTAGGTTAGCGATTGGTGTCTCTGCGATGTGTTGATAAATATCGCGTCCACCGAGAGTCACTTGTTTAACCAATTGACGCTTAGCATCACTTGCCAGTTCACTTCTTAAACGAACAGAAAGTGATTGAGATTCAACACTCGATTGGTTTAGTAGCAGCTGTGAACATTGTCCTTCGCTGATGTTGGCAACAATCGCGTTCTTAGAACTGATGCTTGAATTCATAGGTGCAAGGTTCAGGTTAAGCAGACCGTGTAGCAGGCTCGCCATACCAGAAGCTGCAGAGCAATGACCCACACGTTGGCTCGCTTGAGTCGTCTTTGTGTTCCCTAGGCTGATAGGCGAAGATTCATGTGACGAAGACTGATATGATGAAGGCTCTGATGCATGGTTAAGCTCAAGCAGAGAAACATCGTTCGAGCTCATACTGACTTGAGTCAGTAATTCATCAGTAACGGCGTTGTTACGCTCGCTTGAACCAAAGGCCAATGCGTTGATGCTGCCGTAAGCCGTGTCTTGGTTGCGCGCTACTCGACTCTCTTCAACAAGAACAATCGCACCTGCGCCTTCGCCCACATTCCAACTGCCGTCTTGCGGTTGTCCGAATTTTGGAGCAAGCGACACTGGGCTGACGCTGTTCTTCAGAATCACATGCTCTGCACTGCCACTAAGGTCAACGGCTGCAATCACGACTGCGTCCATTGATTCTTGCGACATTAGGTTTTGCGCGACATCGATACAACGAGCAACCGACTGTTCAGCTGCTGAGATCGTAAAGGCAGGGCCGTTAAAGTCCCACAATGAAGAGATACGCGAAGCCATGATATTGCCGATGAAACTGGTGTATTGGTTCAGCTTGGCTGCATCCATCACACTGTCCATCGCGATGGTTTCTAGCGATTTGTATTCGTCTTGTGTTAGCTCAATACCCATGTTGGCAAAGCTGTCAGCCAATTGGCTATGCAGGTTTACGCGTCCACGGAATTGGTGCATCTCAAGCTCTGTTTCCATCGCTACCAGTACTGCAACCTTTTGGCCTGCCACGAGCTTGGCGTCTTTGATCGCTTCGTCTGCAACTTTCATCAGTAGCAACTGCTGAGAGATCAAACGGTCATCTTCATTAGGCGGCACTTTGAAGCGTAGGAAATCGAGATCGAATTGATCGATGTAGGCTCCGTTTGGAATACCATGTAAACCAAACTGATTCAGTAGTTCTGGATGTTGGTCTAAGCCTTTCCAGCGTTTCTTAGGCAAAGCAATGAAAGCATCGTTATTGGTCTCAATCGCAGTGCTTAGCGCATTGATGCTTTGCAGAGAACCGAAGTGAGACGCTAGACCAGTAATGCTTAAATTAGACGGTTGTAGGCTTGGAGACGCTGACTCTAGAGTCTGGTTTACATGACTGGTGTCTGAATACGCTTCAAGCAGTAAGTGAGCGTTACAACCACCGAAACCAAATACAGAAACACCCGCACAGCGCTCTTGGTTACCCGCTTTACTTGGCCAAGGTTGAACCTGCGTTGGCAGAGTCTGTGAACCAAATAAACCTTCTGGTGAAGACAGTGGTTTGTCCAAATTAATACTTGGAGGAAGCACGCCTTCTTTCATCGCAAAGATCATCTTCATGATCCCTGGCATACCTGCCGCAGTCAGTAAGTGACCGAGGTTTGACTTCGCAGAGCCAATCAATGGCGGGTTAGAACCATTCAGTTTGTCAGCAAAGAAACGCTCCATTGAGGTTAACTCAACCTTGTCACCTAATGGTGTGCCGGTTGCGTGACACTCAATCACCTCAATGCTGTCTGGTGTTAGGTTTGATGCTTCGTAAGCGCGTTCAAAGGCTTGTACTTGCCCTTTGCTATTTGGGCTTAATACGAACTGACCACGACCATCGTTCGACAAGCCAATACCGCTGACGACTGCGTAGATGTTGTCGCCATCACGCTCTGCATCAGCTAAGCGTTTTAGGACTAAAACACCGGCACCTTCGCCAGCAAACAGACCTTTACTGTTGCTATCAAACGGAACCGACACACCGTGGTCAGGGTAAGCGTGGAAAATGGAAAAACCCATGTTGATAAAGAATGGGTCAGCCCCTGATACCGCGCCTGCCAACATCATGTCGGCTTTGCCCGTGTTCAAGTAATCACACGCTAACTTCAATGAATACACTGAGCTTGCACATGCCGCGTCTAGGCTAAGTTGCACGTTGCCTAGACCCAATGCATCAGCCACTAACTTAGAGGCGTTATGTGCTGCAGCACCATTGATAGGGTTGAGGTCTTGAGCGGTTTCATTGGTTGGTAGCAATGAAAATTGGTCATTAGCTAATTTATCTTTAAGTGCTTTCTCGACCACCGAGTGATACACCGGCAAAAACAAGTCGTTTGAGCGTGTGGTTGGGAACGAAAGGGCACCCATGATCACGCCTGTGCGCTCTAAAACATCGGCATTTAAATCAATGCCAGCGTCGACTAACGCCTTACGACTGGTATCCAAAGCCCATAGGAAACTTTGGTCAACACCGTTGAATGATTCTGCTGTTAAGCGGTAGCCATTGCTATCGAAATTGAAGTTTTCAATGTAGCCGCCTTTGTCACAGTAAAAGCGGTCTGACTCACCTTGCACGCCCTGATAGCTTTCAGGTTTAGCACCTAACTTTTCAGCGCTTAATGTGGTTCGAGAATCTTTTTTATCCAGCAAGTTTTGCCAAAAATCTTTTGGCGTATCAGCTTCGGGGTATTGGTTAGCAATACCGACAATCGCGATCTTATTGCACTTCACTTGCTGCTTAGTCTTGGCTTGAGCCTGATATTGAGAACTCATACTAGCTCTCCTTGATGATTCACTGCGCTGCCTTCAGGTACACCACTTACTTGCTTAGCGGCGGTCATCTGTTGTTCTAGCCCTTGAAGAAGTGGCTCGACAGACAGTGGGATTTGATGAGTAATGAGCTGACCAATGCACTTGATGAGCGTGACAACATCGTCGCCACCCTTGGCATTGGAAGCGATTGTGCAGTATTGGTCGGCTACGTTGTCGCTACGATTGATCTTGTCGATCAATGTGCTGGTTTGACGATCGGCACCGACTTCGACAAACAGACGCGCACCTTGTTGACGTGCACTCTGGATCAACGCGGTGAAATCTAACGTTGAACAGAAAGTGTCGGCAATCGAAAGGGCGATGCTGTCGCTGTCGATATTGATTGGTGTGCCAGTCGGTAGACCTGCTGCGCTGATAAAGCGGATATGTTTTGGCAACTCGTCGAACAGTGGTTGCGTGTAAAACTCCTGCACTTGGCTATGCTGGCTCAACGCTGGCGTGGTGTGCATGGCAGTAACACGATTCGCGGCAATGCCACGCTTACCCAGTTTCTTGAGCAATGCACGACATGTGGTTTCACAACCAGCCAGTACGCAGGTGTCACCTTGGATGATAGCGAGATAAGCGCGTGGGAATTCTGGTAACAGAGCCTCAATCGCTTGCGCATCACTTCGAACCACAAAGCTATTCCATTGGATGCTTTCGTCGCCGTTCAGCTGCCAATCTTGACGCACTGCGGTGAGTTCACCAGAAATAGCCGTGGTGAAGATAGGACTGGTTTGAGTCATCTCAATCAGCGCATGCGGATTTTTCCAAACATTTAAGCTCGCCCACATGGAAGCTTCACCCTTGGAGTAGCCCAAGGCGAAATCTGGCTGCACTTTGAATTCATCACACAGCAGTTGTGTTAACAGATAACTACTGCCCACACCTGCAATTGCCAGCTCACTGAGTGACATTTCTTGCGAGTCTTCAGCGTAGGTTCTGTCGGCCTGCAGCATCTCTTTCAAGTTACCTTCACGTTCTAAACGAGCAAATAACTGTGGGAAATGGTGGTGAAACTCGCGCAACATACCGGGATAAACCGTGCCAACACCAGGGTAAACAAATGCAACGCCACCTTTGCTTTGAGGTTTTGGTGAGAAACAACTGCCCGCTGGGGTTTTGTATTTACTATTGTCTGCCATTACTTTTGGCAACGCATTTTCTAGCGCAGTGATTTCTTGTAGTGCAGCCTCAATTGAAGCCGCTTGAATCACGATGTTCGCGCCAAGAACAGCATTGTGTTGAGCGTTTTGGAAGTGGCTTAGGTTTGAATGTATCAAGCTGGCGATAGCAAGTTTGCTGTCTGCCGCTTCGTTAATGCATTTAAGCTCTTCTCTTAACGAGATTAACTGAGAAACCAACTCGGCTTGTTCGTTGCCTGAAACCACAAACATCAAACGCTCGCTTGATAGCAAGGGTTTTGGTTCTCGCAAACCGGTCGCTTGAGTCAATATCAGGCTGGTGGCTTTTTGGCTATCGTCACTGAAAGTTAACGCAGCAACACGTGCTTTGTTCGGCTCAGTGAACCAGTAATGGTTAGGTAATGAATGGCTCGGTAATGAACGGCTCGATATCGCATTAACTATATTCAACAATTCATCAAACTGCTGCGAAGCAGAGAGTGCAGAATATTGTTGTTGATGGCTTAAATCTGTCGCGGGGCGGCGCGCAATATCCAGAGCAAGCTGAACGCTATCTCCAGTAGCTGTATCTACAAAACCCGCTAGATAAGCGTGTGGGTGAATCTTGTTTTGAGCCGCGGTCAGTGCACTCAACATCACCAATGATGGAGAGTGAGAATCCAAACAGAGTTTAACAGCAGTGCCTTGATTTACAGTCTCAATCGCACGGCTAAGTGCTTGATTAAAATTGCCATCAACCACAACAGTAACAATCTCTGGAAGCGAAGGTGATAAGTCGGCAGAAAGCTCAGCCGCGTTTGCTGGCTGAGCTAAAAGAGCGATGCGCAATGGCATCGCTTTATTAGTAGGAACAGTCACTATGACAATTGCTCCTTTTCTGCGTTCTTAGTCGCCTCTTTCTTCGATACTGCTGAGCTAGATTTCGGCAAAAATGCGTCGTTTAAGCTCTTGCTGATGGTGACTTTTGCACCTTTCATTACCGCACTTAAACGACCATCTTGGTGGTAAAGCGAGATATCAGCTTGCAGAGAACGAGCCGTGCTTTTTATCACGCTCAGTTCTAGCCAACCTTGGTCACCATTGTGCATCGGTGCGTAACAAACAAACTCACCAATTGCAGACGGTAGGCTTGCCGCGCCGTATTTCAATCGAGCCCATACCAACATGGCTTGCAACAGATAATCTTCAGCAAATGGTTGGCTATCGCCAAAGCCTTGCTTAGGAATAAATGATCCGCAGTCGCTGTTTTCAATCTGAGGCAACTGGCACTGAGCCAATAAGCCTAAGTCGTCAAAGCGTTCGACTGAAGTAATACCTTGCAATCTTGGTCCATGAAACAGAGTGCCGTCACTGTATAGAGCTTGTGCCGTTGTTACAGGTGCTGAAGTGTTGGCCTCAAAGCGTTCTACTGACGCTTGTTGAACATCTTCAGACACTTGCACAGAGGCAACTTGCAACTGAGCTTGATACTGTGGTCGCCCTTGGCAACTGATCACCGCTTTTAGCTGATCTTTTGATTTAGCATCAGAAGAAAGAACTAGTTTCAGCTCTTGCACTTCATCGGTATCAAAAATCACACCTTTCAGCAGTTTGTAGTTGTGAACGCTAACGTTCACCCCTAACAGTTGCTCTGCGACTTCACGCATCCATTGGATGGCACACACTGTCGGTAACACTGGGTTACCGGCAATGCAGTGATCTTGAATGAAAGGCAATGCCTTTGGATCAAGATGACGTGTCACAGTGATGCTTGTATTCAGCGGACTCTTTGCAAGATGCACAGACTCCGCATTAAGCTTTTTTACAGCAGCTTCCTTATTGTCAGAACCTTGCATGCTCGTACCAACCAGCAATTGAATGCCAGTTTCGTTCAGTAGTTGAGAACTAAATAGCTCTGCACCCGCCTGAAGAGGAATCACGTACACACCGCGCTCTGTAAACATACGTTTCAGTGCTGCGTTTACCATGCCACCGTCCCACGGTCCCCAGTTGAAGCTCATCACTTTTGCTTGAGGGTTACGAGCAGACAGCTGCAGAGCCGCTTTGTTTAGGATTTCGTTAGACATCGAGTAATCACTTTGGCCTGTGTTTCCGTAGAAACCCGCCGCCGAAGAAAACATCGCAATCAGTTTTAGCTTGCTGCTATCAAGACCACCAAGAACCGCTTCTAGTCCGCCCACTTTCGTGCCGTAAACCATGTTCAGTTCATCAAGTGTTTTATCTTGAATGTGCTTGTCAGCCAGTACGCCTGCACCGTGGATAAGACCCGTGATGCCTTCGAAATTCGCCAGCGCTTTCGCTACTGACTCATGGTTCGATACATCTAGGCTTAGGTATTCAGCGCTCGCGCCAATCTCGTTGAAAGCGGCAAGTGCTGCGTTGATTTCAAGGCTGCTCAGTACCGGTTTTAGCAAGGCATCAACTTTTTTCGGCGTTGGCTTATCACCCGTCGCTTGTAGGTGCGCAATTGCAGCAGGTTTTAGCTCTTTCTCTTGCTTGCCTTGTGCCCACTGAGGTAGCTCAGCTGAAGTAATATGCTTACTACGACCTGCAAGAATGAAATGAGATTTACATTGCTTAGCAAGCGTCAGTGCACATTCAAACGTCACGCCTTTAGCGCCACCAGTTACGAGAACTTTGTCGCTCTTGGTGAGTTGAGCGCCTGTGTTTTTAGTTTGTGCAGCGCCTGGTGTTGTCGCAATCAGTGTTGCACGACCAGATTCACCGTTTTCCGCATGGCTAAGGCCGATTTCAACCGTGTTGGTATCGATATCGAACAGTTCACCTGTGATAGCTTCAGCTAGGTGACGAGCATCAATAGAAGCGTCAGCATCCAATGCACGGCAGAACACGTTTGACCATTCATGGCTTAGTGTCTTAGTGAGACCAGACAATGCGGCTTGGTTAAGTTCTGCATTCGCTAGTTGCTTAGCATCCAGGTAACCAAAGCCACCATCGATACGGCTTAGTGTGAAGAACACGCTGCGACCAGAAATCGCATTCAGTTGGCCATTTAGGTGCTTGGCGAATAAGAACGCTGTCGTCAGTGAAGCTCTTGAGTCTACATTCAAGTTAACCGCTTGCTCGTTGCTTTGTTTTGCATCAACGATAGTTTGTAGGTGAATGAAGCCAGCAATCACTTTGTTCGACGTTTTAAGGTCTGCTTCGATATCTTTAATAACCGCAGTCACACCAGCATCATCAACGCTGTTGAGTGTGTAGCTTGCGATTTCACTGTTTAAAGGTGACGCGGCAGAAAGAGCACTACGCACTACAGCAACTTGAATGCCGTTAGCGGTCAACTTTTCTGCTAGAACACCAGCGTTGTGACCATCATCTGTGATCACGACACAAGCGTCTTTTGAGAAACAATCGACGAGTTTATCTGCCGCTGGTAGCTTTTTTAGCGCCACCTCATTGTGTGGAGGAAGTTCCGCTGTCGCTGTTTCTGCGATAGGCGTTACTGATTCAGCTTTTGGAGTCGCTACGGGTGCAGCAGCGGATAGCTTGCTTTGCATGTAAGTAACGATTTCACCAAGCGTACGACACTCAGCTAGGTCTTCAGGGTTTAGCTCTGGCAGCGTTGGTAGCTGGTCTTGAACCGTACCCAAGATCTCAACGCGTTTGATTGAGTCGATACCAAGGTCTGCTTCCATGTCCATCGCTAGGTCGAGCATTTCTGCTGGGTAGCCTGTTTTGTCGGCAACCACTTCCATCATTGTTGATTGAACGTGAGCAGGGTTTAGGTCGTTGCTTGCGCTTTCTACAATTGCCTCTACTTCTGCAGCAGGAGCTACTGTCGCTGCTTCCGAACTAGGAGCTAACTTGCTGTTCATGTAGTCAACGATTTCACCCAGAGTACGACATTCAGCTAGGTCTTCAGGGTTTAGCTCTGGCAATGTTGGTAGCTGGTCTTGAACTGTTCCAAGGATCTCAACACGTTTGATTGAGTCGATGCCAAGGTCTGCTTCCATGTCCATTGCTAGGTCGAGCATTTCTGTTGGGTAGCCTGTTTTATCAGCCACTACACTCAGCATTGTGCTTTGAACTTGTTCTGCGTTTAAACTGTTTGATACTGCTTGCGCTGGTGCAGATGCTTGAGCCGCTACTGGAGCAGAAGCTGGAAGCTTACTGTTCATGTAGGCTACGATTTCGCCCAGAGTGCGACATTCAGCTAAGTCTTCAGGGTTTAGCTCTGGAAGAGTCGGTAGCTCGTCTTGAACTGTACCTAGAATTTCAACACGTTTGATTGAGTCGATACCAAGGTCAGCTTCCATGTCCATTGCTAGGTCTAGCATTTCAGTCGGGTAGCCCGTCTTCTCTGCCACTACTTCTAACATGGTTTTTTGAACGACAGCCGCATCTAGACCATTGCTAGCTGTTGCCGGAGCAACTACTAGTGCTTGTGAAGAGACTGGAGCAGAAGCCGGAAGCTTGCTGTTCATGTAAGCAACGATTTCGCCAAGAGTGCGACACTCAGCTAAATCTTCAGGGTTTAGCTCTGGAAGAGTAGGCAGTTCATCTTGAACCGTACCAAGAATCTCAACACGTTTAATTGAGTCGATACCAAGGTCTGCTTCCATATCCATTTCTAGATCAAGCATTTCCGTTGGGTAACCGGTTTTCTCAGCAACCACTTCTAGCATGGTTTGTTGAACGACTTTCGCATCAAGACCGTTAGCGGCTTGAACAGGAGCAGCTGCGCTTGGCTGTGCTGCCACAGGCGCTGATGCTGGCATCTTGCTGTTCATGTAAGTAACGATTTCACCAAGAGTACGACACTCAGCTAGATCTTCAGGGTTCAGCTCAGGTAGATTTGGCATCTCGTCTTGAACGGTACCAAGGATCTCTACGCGCTTGATTGAGTCGATACCAAGGTCTGCTTCCATGTCCATTTCTAGATCAAGCATTTCCGTTGGGTAACCCGTTTTCTCAGCGACCACTTCTAGCATCACTTTTTCAGCATCTGCTGATTGTACTGCTATTGGTGCAGCCACAGGAGCCGGTTGCGCTTTAACTGGCACAGGTTGAGCTGCAACCGGTGCTGCCGCTTGAGCCGCTACTTGTGGAGCAGGAGCGGTTTTCTGTACTGGAGCTTTCTGAGTTGTTGTATTTTGAACCGACGCAGCTTGAACAGGCTGAGCTTGTACAGGAGTCGCTTGTACTTGAGCTACCGGCTGTTGGACGATAGCTGCTGGAGTAGTTTGAGTAGCTGGAGCTTGAATCGCTGGCTGAGCATTTACTGGCGCAACGAAGGTGGGTTGTGCCGTTTGTACTGAACCTTGCGTCAGCATATTAAGTGCTGAGTTGTTGCTGTGCGCTTGCATTTCTAGGTAATGAGCGTGAGCTTTTAGCGTTTCAGCTTGGTGCTGGTGGAACATTTCCATAGAACGCTGTAGGTTCTCAGGAATGGCTACGCCTGCTGTTGCCATTTTCGCTTGCTCAGACATTAGGGTGTTGAATGTGTCACCGTATTGCTGAGGAATCGCCAAGAATTGCTGATGTACTTCTGCTGCTTGTTGTTGAGCATTGAAGAACGATTGCAATGAAGACTCATCAACTGTTACTTGAGCTGCTGGCTGAATAGTCGCTGGTGCAGGTTGTGCTACCTGAGGCTGCTGAGTTGCTGTTGCTACTTGTATACTTGGTGCTGCAACTGATTGTTGTACATTTGAAGCTTGAGGAGCAGCCACAGGTACTTCAACGATTTCTGTTTTAATCACTTCTTTTTCCACGATTTTTTCGACTTCAACTTTCACTTCAACAATCTCAGTCTTTTCGGTGACGTTGCCCGAAGCCAATGATTGATCCATTTTCTTACGAGTAGCAGGGCTGATGTAGTTGGTTGCATTCAGCTTGATGTTCATTGGTGATGCCTTTGCAGGTTCAGCAATGTCAGCTTGGTAAGGGTCAATGTTGTCTAATGAAACACCTGCCACGCACAGTTGAACCGCAGCTAAACGAAGCTGTTGGTCACTGTCGCTTTTAGGGCTTGGGTTGATGCTGATTGCGTAAAGCTCTTCGTTCTTATCAGCCAATGTTTTCTCAACCAGCTTTTGAAGAATGTTCTTTGGACCGAACTCAACGAATACACGCGCACCGGCTTCATACATCGCTTCAATTTGCTCGCTGAAACGAACCGATTGCAGCATGTGTTGCTTGAACGCTTTCTTGATCGCTTTCGCGTCTTTGCTGTGCAGTT
Organism: Vibrio cyclitrophicus; assembly: GCA_023206055.1. NCBI lineage: Bacteria > Pseudomonadati > Pseudomonadota > Gammaproteobacteria > Vibrionales > Vibrionaceae > Vibrio > Vibrio cyclitrophicus. The sequence continues at coordinate 1,111,119 of CP065366.1, forward strand.
TGCCCGTTGCGTTTGAGTAAAGCGGCAGCGTTGGAGCGCTGAATGAAGCTTTATCAATTGCAGAAGCAAATGGTTTTTGAGCGTGAGCAACAAGCGGTGTGTGGAAAGCACCAGACACTGGCAGAGCAATCGCCTTGAAGCCTTGTTCAGTTAGCGCTTGTGCTGCTTGTTGAACCGTTGCAGTTGGACCTGCAATAACCAGTTGAGTCGGAGCGTTGTAGTTGGCAATACTCACGCCTTCGAATTGGCTGATACAGTTTTCAACGGCTGGAAGCTTGTCTGCGTCTAGGATGACCGCAAACATAGTACCGCTGTCGCCTTGTTCAGGTGTCGCCGCCATCGCATCGCCACGAGCGAAAGCTAACTGGTAGTAATCGTCTTGCGAGATAACACCCGATGCACATAATGCGCTTAGCTCACCAAAGCTGTGGCCTGCAACCATGTCTGCTTTGAAGCCAGCTTGAGTCATGATGTCGAACTGACCCATAGACACAGTACCAATCGCACTCTGCGCATTGGCCGTGTTGGTTAGTACCGCTTCTTGAGCTTTGGTTGCTTCCGGTGTGAAGGTTGGAATTGGAAACAGAATTTGCGACAGAGCTGTTTTCTTGTGCTGACCAAATACTTGATCCGCTTGAGCAAGCTGTTGGCGCATCTCAGGGTAATGACAAGCAAGCTCGCGACCCATGTTTAGGTATTGCGAACCTTGACCTGCAAATAGCGCTGCCACTTTACCTGCGCCGTTTTCAGCAATCAGTGCCGACTCACGGTAGTTAGTACCGTTTGGCATCTGCCAATGTGTTTTGGTTTGGCTCTCAAGCATAGAAACCGCTTGAGTCAGTTGCGCTTGAAGGTCTGATTGGTCAGTGACAACTAAACCAAGACGAGCGTGCTTAGCGTCTACTTCGCGTAGAGCGTGCTGCTCAGCAAGCGCTTCTAGTTTGAATGCCGCATCTGCAGCTTGAGTTGAAACCTGCTTGAGCTCATTGATCAGTGCTTGACGAGATTCCGCGCTGAATAACAGAGTTTGCGGTACTTGGCGCTGACGGTATTTGTCACCGCGAGCGTGTTCTGGTGTGTACTCTTCCAATACCACGTGGAAGTTAGTGCCACCAAAACCGAATGAGCTGATACCTGCACGGCGTGGTGTGCCGTCGACACGTTTCATCCAAGGACGCGTTTGTGTGTTTAGGTAGAACGGTGAGTTCTCGATATCCAACTTAGGATTCGGAGCTGATACGTTAATCGTTGGCGGCAGTACTTTGTGGTGCAGTGCTAATGCAGCTTTGATTAAACCTGCAGTACCCGCAGTTGATTTAGTGTGACCAATTTGAGATTTCACAGAGCCTAACGCAATGTGTTGCTTCTCTTCATTGTTCTCACTAAATACCGAGTTTAAGCCACCAAATTCAGCCACATCACCCGCTGCAGTACCTGTACCGTGCGCCTCTAGCAGGCCAAGTGTGTGCGGTGCGAAACCAGCATCATCGTAAGCACGTTTCAGTGCTTTTGCTTGTCCTTCAGGGCGAGGCGCGTAAATGCTTTTGAACTTACCATCCGAAGAAGAACCGACACCTTTAATCACTGAGTAGATTCTGTCGCCGTCGCGCTCTGCATCTTCAAGACGCTTAAGAGCAACCATGCCGATACCTTCACCAATCATCATGCCTTTTGAGTCGATGTCGAAAGGTTGAATGGTTTCATTGGTGGTAAATGCTGGCGTTTTAGAGAAGCTCATGTACATGGTTGGTGAGTTATCAGTACACACACCACCTGTGATCATCATTTCACTGCGGCCTTCAACTAACTCACTTAGAGCCATGCGCATTGCGGCTAGAGAACCTGCACACGCAGCGTCTACGACACAGTTGATGCCACCAAGGTCAAAGCGGTTAGCAATACGACCTGAAATTACGTTACCCAATGAACCAGGGAATGAGTTCTCTTCCCAGTGGATGTATTGGTCTTGGAATTTTTTGATCAGCATTTCGCTGTCTTCGTCGTTGATGCCACTGCTCTTGAAAACTTTTTTCAAAACAGGGTATTGCAGACGAGCATTCAGGCTTTGAGCGATCTTCTGACCACCACCCACACCGAGCGTGATACCGATCTTGTCGCGATCGTAGCCTTCAGGCAGCTTGGCATCTTCAAGAACTTCTTTTGCCACGATCAGAGAAAGCAGCTGTGACGTATCCGTCAGTTCTAGGATATTTGGCGGAAGACCGAACTCCATTGGGTTGAAGTCGACTTCAGGGATGAAACCACCGCGCTTACAGTAAGACTTGTCTGGCGTAGTACGATCTGCATCGTAGTAATCTTCTGGACGCCAGTGCGTATCTGGCACTTCGGTAATTGCATCGATCTTTTCGCTGATCAAATCCCAGAATTTGTTTAGGTAGCGAGAGTTCGCAAACATGCTTGCCATACCAACGATAGCAATAGGCATGTCTTTAAGACGTTTATTCAGTCGAGTGTCGTCGACTGATTCCGGTGTATTTTTTTCGGGTTGGCTCATTATGAGTCTCCACTTGAAATCACTGAGGGCGATGTCGTGTTTTGAGGCTGCGCTTTTAAAGCTATAGAAAGAAAATCTGAAACAGATTTTGGGAAGCGCAGCTGAAAATTCAGGTTGCTGAGTGGCGGCAACCAGATAGAAATTAGGCTTTCGAAGTGCGTTGACTTACGAGAATAGGGGAGGTGCTTCATGCGCGACGGTGGCATTCAAATGTTGAGGCGATGTCCATTAAAATCCTGTTCAAAGTCTGACTAAATGACAAGTCGGTATCCGCAAAGAAAACGTGTGAATTTGTTTAATGGTTGAGCAGGCTACCCGAGGTGAGTTGTCGATACAATGCTCCCAGAGGCCACTATGATCTGTTCAGACCAGATGAATTTGGCATGGTTTTGATTTTTGTATTTTTAATTTAATTAACTTATTGATAATTAATGGGTATGGGTTGTTTTTTAGTGTTTTTACTCTATATTTTGACTTGGTGAGATCTATGTCATATTTTTGTAAGTAACATTTAATGGATGCCTCTTGTGTAAGGCTAAGTGTGATCTGTGTTTTAATTTGTTATTATTTTAAAAATTAGTTTTAAGTCCGTATATGAAGGGCGTTTCCCTCCCGTATTCTCTAGGTTCCGCTTAAATCATAGATGAGTTAAATTTGTTCGATTTGGTTGTTCCAATCGTGTTTTGAAGAGTGGTTTATAGAAGTGAGTTCGAGTTAAATGAAAACTCCCGTTGTTGATTTGTGGCTATGTTCTTTGAGTAACTTGAATGACCAGCCAGACAGTGTATCGCAGCTCAAAAATAGACTGACGGCCGACGAGATAGCCAAAGTTGAGCGCTATCGAATGCCCTCATCTCAGACTCAAGCTTTATATGTACGAAACTACCTAAGAAAGGTGCTGTCTAGCTATTCTGATTTGATGCCTGAAGAGTGGCGCTTTGAATATGGTGAGAAAGGAAAGCCAAGTTTAATTGAGAAACAACAAATAGAAACCGGCCTGAATTTCAATATCAGTCATAGCAAAGAACATTTGTTAATTGCAGTTTGCCAGAGAGAAGGGAAGCAAGTTCAGCTGGGTGTTGATATTGAACATGCAAGAAGCTCGACCAATATCGATTCGATCATGAAGCACTATTTTTCAGATAAAGAATTGACGGATTTACTTAAACTCAACAAAGAAGAACAGAGAGAACGTTTTTTCGATCTGTGGGCATTGAAAGAGTCGTACATCAAAGCGACGGGCAAGGGGCTAGCGACATCGTTGCGAAGCTTCTCGTTTGATTTCTCTAATTTGTCCAAGCAAACATTTTTGGCCGAGAAAATACTAGAACTCGGCTCATCGGATGCTAAATCAGGGTTGTATAGCGAAATCAAACTACATAGTGGGATTGGGTTGGATTTGGATTCTGTTCAAGAAGACGATATTTCTACAGCTTGGCAATGTTGCTTGGGTCGATTAGATGACCAGTACCGATTTGCTGTTACGCTTGGTGGGGCGAACCTTCCAATGCAATTAGAGATGAGAACCTTTTCGTCGTCTCATCTCTTTTAAGCGAGTTTGGTGAGACAAAATTAACTCGTTTCCCCAAGCATCGCTTTCAATACTTCGGCAGGCACTGGCAGCAGTTGCTTGTCTTTATCTAGGCAAACCATTTCAATATCACCAATCACCGCAGGTTTAGTCGCATCTTTACGCCACACTTCTTGTCGCCATAGCGTTTTGTATTTGCCATCGAGTTCAAAAGAGGTTCGGATGTCGCAGATCTCTGCGAACTCAACACCATCTTGAAAAGTCATGTTGGCTTTATATACCGCAAAACCTAATCCATGTTCATTCCACAATGTTGCCAGTTTATCGCTACCCAATACATGTTCGCGTGCACGCTCAAAGTACTTTAGAAAGTTAGGGTGATAAACCACACCTGAGTGATCGGTATCTTCATAGTAAATTTGTACTGGGTGATGGTAGATCTGGCTCATTGATATCAACTCTTATTAAGTAGCGTTGTAGTAAATCTGACTAAGTTGTGCAGCACTCTACAGGATAGGTAGAAATTACTTCAAGGCATCATCGACTATTGAGCTTTTGGTCAGACCTCATTCGGCCTTATTCATTACTAGGGCGTGTTGACCTTTCGTGGTTAAATTTTGTTCGAGATAAAAGCGTTTTAATCGCGGCGAGGGGGAAGTAGCCTAGTCATTCTAAGCAAATCTCCCTCAACAAAGAGTAAAACGCTTTTAGCCGAACCCTTCGGGCAGCGTTTGCTGGTCATTTCTACTACGTTATCGGCTTCTCATGTAGGCTAGCTACACATCAAAGCCTTTGCCTTGTATAAATACCCAGCAACTCGCTGCAAAAATCAGCTCGAAAGGTCAACACGCCCTAATATGTTGGTCAGCTTCCACCCATTTACAAATATTCTATGTGTCATTTTCCACCCATTAATTTTTGCGGCGAGTTGGTCACTACTGCAGGCCGATATCATGAAGCCTTATGGTTAAAGGCTTGTTAATGATTTGTGTTAATGTGGCGCGCTAATTGCCTTAGTGAAAGCACGCAGTTCCCATTGAAGGGCTGCTTTGTTTACTAAGGAGAATAATAATGTTTAAGCCTCTTACCCTGCTGTCTGTATCTGCTCTTGCGCTCACTAGTTTTAATGCTGCTGCAAACTGTGACCCTGGTGAAATCGTGATTAAATTCAGTCATGTAACCAATACTGATAAGCACCCGAAAGGCATCGCCGCTTCTTTACTGGAAGAGCGAGTAAACACGGAAATGAATGGCAAAGCTTGTATGCAAGTTTTCCCTAACTCAACACTTTACGATGATAATAAGGTACTGGAAGCCCTGTTAAATGGTGATGTTCAAATGGCGGCGCCATCGCTGTCTAAATTTGAGAAGTTCACTAAGAAGTACCGCATTTTTGACCTTCCTTTCCTATTTGAAGACGTAGAAGCCGTTGACCGTTTCCAAAACTCAGAATCTGGTGAAAAGCTGAAGAATGCGATGAAGCGTCGTGGTCTACAAGGCCTAGCGTTTTGGCACAATGGCATGAAACAGATGTCGGCAAACAAACCTCTTATCAGCCCTGAAGATGCAAAAGGTTTGAAATTCCGTGTTCAAGCATCAGATGTATTGGTGGCTCAGTTTGAACAGCTAGGCGCTAACCCACAAAAGATGTCTTTCAAAGAAGTGTACGGAGGCCTACAAACTAAGGTTATCGATGGCCAAGAGAACACATGGTCAAACATCTACGGTAAGAAGTTCTTCGAAGTACAAGACGGCGTGACTGAAACCAATCACGGTATCTTGGATTACCTAGTTGTAACGTCAAACGACTTCTGGAAAGACTTGCCTGAAGATGTACGCACACAACTTGGCACTATCGTTCAAGAAGTGTCTGAGACGCGTAACGCAGAATCTTCAAAAGTTAACCTAGCGAACAAAAACAACATCATCGAAGCGGGTGGTGAGGTTCGTACACTTACGCCTGAACAGCGTGAAGCATGGGTAGCTGCACTTCAACCAGTATGGAAGAAGTTTGAAAAAGACATCGGTTCAGATCTTATCGATGCAGCGTTAGCTTCAAACCAATAACACCGCTAAGGGAGTGGCGAGTGTTCGTCACTCCTTATTAAAACAATTATAAGCGGAGTCAATTATGGAAAAGCCTCAAATGGAACAACCAAATTCTAGCGAATCAGCACTGGAAACCTCTGTTTTTTCCAAAGTCGGAAGAGTTACGGATGTGATTGAAGAGTCATTAATCGCATTTTTCCTTGGCGCAATGACGCTACTTACTTTTGCCAACGTGGTATTTCGATACGCATTCAATGGCAATATCTTGTGGGCACTAGAACTGACTGTGTTCATGTTCGCTTGGATGGTGTTAGTGGGCGCATCTTATGGCGTTAAAAAACACTTCCACATTGGTGTTGATGTCATCATTAACCTTGCCCCAGAAAGGCTACGTAAAGTGTATGCGTTAATTGCCGTTGCAAGCTGCCTAGCATTCTCAATCTTACTTCTTATCGGTTCTTGGAATTATTGGTACCCGTTTGCGACTGAGCGCGCCTGGTATGAGACCGATGATATTCCAATGCCCGAGATGCTTCAGTTTCTTTCTGACTGGATGAATGAAGGCGAACGATACGAGAAACTGCCACGTTTTATTCCTTACATGGCCCTACCGATTGGTATGGCAATGCTGACGTTCCGATTCATCCAAATTGCTTATCAAGTGGCGACGGGCAAGCTTGATCGCATGATTGCAGGGCATGAAGCCGAAGAAGATCTGGATGCATTGAAAGCTGATGTGTTAGCGGGTTCTGATGAAGACGCAACAGCGGTATTGGATTCGACTAAGCAAAGCAAGGCGAACGAGTCGGGTACAAAATCTAACGGTAAGGAAGACTAATCATGGCAATGTTATTTCTGTTTTTAATGGTAATTGCTTTCATGTTGGTCGGTGTGCCAATTGCGATTTCCCTCGGTTTATCAAGCGTCATATTCTTGTTGATGCATTCAGATGCTTCTTTGGCATCCGTTGCACAAACGCTGTTTAATGCATTTGCAGGCCACTACACACTCTTAGCGATTCCTTTCTTTATCTTGGCCTCTAGCTTCATGTCCACGGGTGGTGTGGCGAAACGTATTATCCGTTTTGCTATCGCAATGGTCGGTTGGTTCCGCGGCGGTTTAGCGATGGCGTCGGTTGTGGCATGTATGATGTTCGCAGCACTATCTGGATCGTCTCCAGCAACGGTAGTAGCAATCGGTAGTATTGTTATCGCAGGCATGATCAAAAACGGCTATACAAAAGAATTCGCGGCAGGGGTTATCTGTAATGCGGGTACTTTGGGTATATTGATTCCACCGTCAATCGTGATGGTGGTATACGCAGCGGCGACTGATGTGTCGGTAGGTCGTATGTTCTTAGGCGGCGTGATTCCCGGCCTGTTGGCGGGTGTGATGTTGATGATTGCTATCTACATTGCGGCACGTATTAAGAAGATTCCCGCACAGCCATTTGTTGGCTGGGGCGAGATGTTTGCTGCTGCGAAAGACGCAAGTTGGGGCTTGCTGCTAATTGTTATCATTCTAGGTGGTATCTACGGCGGTATATTTACTCCGACAGAAGCGGCGGCAGTTGCAGCGGTTTATGCGTTCTTCATTGCCAACTTTATCTATAAAGACATGGGCCCGTTTGCGGATAAGAACAACACCAAGCCAGCACTGGTTAAAGTGTTCCAAACCTTCTTCCATAAAGACACCAAAGACACACTTTACGATGCGGGTAAATTGACGATTATGTTGCTGTTTATCATTGCTAACGCATTGATTCTTAAACACGTACTGACCGAGGAACGCATTCCTCAAATGATCACTGAGTCTATGCTATCTGCAGGCTTAGGGCCGATCACCTTCTTGATTGTAGTGAACGTTTTACTCTTGATTGGTGGTCAGTTCATGGAGCCATCAGGCTTGTTGATCATCGTGGCACCATTGGTATTTCCAATTGCCATTGCGCTCGGTATCGACCCAATTCACCTAGGTATCATGATGGTGGTGAACATGGAGATAGGGATGATAACGCCGCCTGTCGGGCTCAATTTGTTTGTGACCGCAGGTGTCGCCAAGATGTCGATGATGAACGTGGTAAAAGCCGCATTACCGTGGGTTGGCGTGATGTTCTTATTCCTGATTATCGTGACTTACGTGCCTTGGGTATCAACATGGTTACCGACCACCTTGATGGGGCCGGAAATCATAACCAAGTAGCTATTCTAAGTCCAAGTAGCTATTTGAGTCATTCACTGAGATGGGATTTAATCCATAAAAAATGAGGAGGTCACTAGACCTCCTCATCTATATTTTTACCACGATTTGAATGAGGGTTTATCTGCTCATACAGAGCGCGTTTTGCCTCTAATTCTGGCGTGTATAGATCGACATGATTGTCAGTATAAAAAATACCATCTATCTCGAAAGTATCGGTAATCGATGGCACTTTTGTTTTCTCACCCATAACGACTTCCTTATTATATTTATTGCATAGCATCCTGTTGTTTAAATAAGTATAGGTGATCTCGCTCTCAAATCTAATTTAGTTTGGTTCTACCTTATAAGATTCTTTTGTTAGTTGGTGTTTTTGCATTTTATCGTAGAGGGTTTTTCTCGGTAATTGCAGCCTCTCCATGGTCTCTTTTATGCTGCCATTGCATTCAATAAGTGCTTGCTTCAACGTATTTTTCTCAAAGTCAGATACCAGTTCTGCCAAGGAAAGTTCTTGAGCAATTTCAGGGGCGCTGTCTGACATGTGAGAAAGCTTACCTAACAACACAAAACGTTCTGCAGTATTACGTAATTCACGCACATTTCCCGGCCAATTGTGAGCTAAAAGCGCATGCAGTTCTTTTTGTGGAAGCGCAGGGGCTGTTTTCCCATAACGCGCTGCAGCGACCAGTAAGAAGTGATGGAAGAGTGCAGGGATGTCTTCTTGGCGGCTTCTTAACGGCGGTAGATCCAAGGTGACGACATTGAGTCGGTAATAAAGGTCTTGTCGAAACGTCCCTTCTTCAGCTGCTTTCTTTAGGTCGACTTTGGTGGCGGCAATCACTCGAATGTCTAGAGGGACTAAACCATTAGACCCAACCCTTTCGATGACACGTTCTTGCAAGACGCGCAACAGGCGAATTTGTGCCTGCATCGGCATAGACTCAATTTCATCTAAGAACAGAGTTCCGCCTTGAGCAAATTCAAATTTACCCACTCGCTTGCTTTCTGCGCCAGTGAATGCCCCTTTCTCATGGCCGTACAGTTCACTTTCAATCAGGTTTTCAGGGACCGCACCGCAGTTGACCGCGACGAAGTTTTGTTCTCGCCTACTGCTTTGTTCATGCAGAGAACGTGCAACCAACTCTTTACCTGTGCCTGTTTCACCAAAGAGCAATATGTCGGCATTGGTGTCGGCAACATGGGTGATGATGGAACGTAACTCGGTCATGGATTGCGTGTCACCAATGATCCTTGGGCCCAGCGCTTGGCTGGCCTTGAGTGAACGTTTTAACTCAAGGTTCTCAAGGGTGAGTTGGCGTTTTTCTATCGCTCGTTTTGTGGTTTCGATTAGACGTTCATTGGCGAAAGGTTTTTCAATGAAGTCGTAGGCGCCGTATTGGATTGCTTGAACAGCCATCGAAATATCGCCGTGACCAGTAATCATAATCACGGGAATTTCTTTGTCTTTATGCATGACGGTGTTGAGCAGGTCATGCCCCGAGATACCTGGCAAGCAGATATCAGTGATGATCACATGAGGCAATCCATTCTCTTGAATCGCGAGCAGAGCAGACTCCGCATCGGGGAAGAATTCGGCATCAATATCAGCGAGCTCGAAGCTCTGTTCAATCGCCATTCTTAGGTCAGATTCATCATCAATGAAGTAGACGTGACACATAGTTATTCCTTTACTCTTTTATACTGATTATCGCTGAGTTTTTGCTTGCTATTCTTGTTCAACAAGGGGCAACTCTATGCTGAATCGAGCACCACCTTGAGGACTGCTACCGGTAACGAGCTTGCCATTTATTCCGCTGATTATTTGTTGAGAGATTGATAGCCCAAGCCCGAGTCCGTTTTTCTTGGTGGTATGGAAGGGTTCAAAAAAGTTTCCGCTCGAAGGGGAGGTGAAGCCGGGGCCGTTATCATCGACATGAATCAGCAAGGTATTGGCTTGTTGATGGCCGGACTCCCTAATATCTAACAGAATAGCTAATTGTTTGTCGTCTTGTTGTTCCATCGCCTGAATCGCGTTGGTCAGCAGGTTAATGATCACTTGTTCCAGTTGAATTGCGTTGGCGATCACGCAAGCATCAAAGGTTTCAGGGAGTTCGTTGACCTTAACTCGCTCACTCTTGAGTTGTGGCTTCATCAGCTCTTTCGATGAATGTAATACAGGGAGTATTTGCAACTCATGCAGCTCTTCCGCGGTGGACTTCTTGGCGAAAGAGCGAAGCTGGTGGCTGATTTTCGCCATGCGTTCAGTGAGTGCCGAGATTCGCGAGAGATTGTCATCAACACGATCGGTTTTTTCTTTGGCAAGAAACAGTCGGCCATTGTCGGCATAACTGCGAATCGCAGCGAGCGGGTTATTTAGCTCGTGACTGATGCTTGCTGACATCTGCCCCAACACTGCCAGTTTGGCGGCTTGGATGAGCTCATCTTGGGTTTGCCTCAGTACATGTTCGGTTTCGATACGATGTTTGATCTCGACATGCAACTCAGATGTACGCTCAAGTACTTGAAATTCAAGTTTTTGTTTAGCTTCGGATTGCAGCCTATCTATCTGAGTGCGTCTTTGTTGTCGATGGTGATTGAGCTGCATCGTTAGATAAATAATCGCAAAGATAAGGCTCAGAACCACTAGGTAAGCCACCAGATCCCACCAAACTAAGTGTGTTGGAGAAAATACCCGTATGGTGAGTTGTGGTTCGGCTAGGAAGCGTGAAGAGCTAAAGAACTGCTCTTGGACAAGTTTGTGTGGCGACTCAATACGACTGGTCGCACTGTCTAAATCGCCGGAGAAGTGCAGGCTTTCTATTTTTGTATCGAGATACTGCCTGCTTTCTTGAATTCGAGTGTGTTGTGCTTCGCTTAGTGGCTGAAGGCTTTTGAACAGCCATTCAGGGTTACTCGACATAAATACGATCTGGTCTTTATCGTCAGCAACAAAAAAACTCTGTTTGCCTTTCCAACTTGTTTCAATCAGCGATAAATCCATCTTTACGACAATGACGCCAATAATCTCGGCGGCATAAGAGACAGGGTAAGAATAATAATAGCCTCGTTTTCCTGAGGTTGAACCTAGCGCAAAATATTGATTTTCATTATCAATAATTGCTTCTTGAAAGTAGGGGCGGAAAGCAAAGTTACGACGAATAAAAGAATGCGGTTGATTCCAGTTACTGGCCGCAATGGTGGTGCCGATGCTGTCTAGTAGGTAGGTGTCGGATGCTTGAATCACCGAGTTTACGTGCTCTAGATAACGATTAGTGAGTTCGATTTGCGCGGAGTTACTTGGAGAGTGCAGGGCATCGACCAGCTCTTTGTCCTTTGAAAGCAGTTCTGGAATGTGCGCGAACTTGTCCAATTGACTGGAAATGTGAACAGAAAAGCGGTCCAGCTTAGATTGATGATCATTTAACAAACTTTCATGGCTTGTGCTCCATACCCAATGACCGCCAAACACCATCAGTAAAGTGTATATGACCATGAATAGGCTTGGGATTCTAAAAGCTTGAAACATGAAGGCTCTCCGCTAATTTCTTTGGTAAACAATCAAGCCTGTCTTCTCTCGTTTATGGTAGCAAATAGCGGTAGTTTTTGCTGAAAGCGGAGAGTGAACAGATGGGTGTAGGTTAAGGGTTTGTAACGAGGATTGTTGAAAAAGTTATCGACTCTGAGGGGTAAAACAAGAGCAAGATCTCTTTTTAAGGTTTTTAGCAAAAAAAGCCCTCGATTCCCTTGAAAAAGTCGCTATTGTCCCCATTTCTGTTGTGCTAAGTGATGATTTGATCGTTTTTGTATCATTTAGTTGGACGAATTTAGAGCATTCATCATCAACCAGAGGTGAACGGCTCGACAGAGATTAAACAGATCGCTAGAATGTCGCGTCTAAAATTTCTGTCCTGAGGCTAATCGGAGATACCTTTCTTGTTTCTGAAAACAAGCTTTATTGCGTTTTAATCGACGCGTGAAGAACGAAGATATCGCTGATTAGTCTGGTGTTTGGTTGAATAATCAATTCAGACATCAATGCTCGATTTTAAATTAGGTGTTCGGATAGAGCACTACACAAGGATGCAGCCAACAACGTCTGCTTTTGAATTAAAGCTAAGTTACGGCTCATATGCTCAGATTACTGAGCCAGTTTTGAGGTTTATATAATGCAAGTTACTGTTGAAACGCTAGAAGGCCTAGAGCGCCGTCTTAATATTACTGTTCCTGCTGCTAACATCGAAGATGCAGTTACAGCTGAACTACGCAACATCGCGAAAAACCGTCGTTTCGATGGTTTCCGTAAAGGCAAAGTGCCAATGAAGATGGTTGCTAAAATGTACGGCAAAGCAGTACGTCAAGACGTGATGGGCGAAGTAATGCAACGTCACTTCATCGAAGCGATCGTTAAAGAGAAAATCAACCCAGCTGGCGCACCAACTTTCGCACCAGTTGAAAACAACGAAGGCGCTGACCTAGTATTCAACGCAACTTTTGAAGTTTACCCAGAAGTTGAGCTGAAAGGTCTAGAAAACATCACTGTTGAGAAACCAGCAGTAGAAGTTAAAGAAGCTGACGTTGAAGAGATGATCGAAACTCTACGTAAGCAACAAGCAACTTGGACTGAAGTTGAAGCTGCTGCTGACGCTGGTTCTCGTGCAACTATCGACTTCGTTGGTTCTATCGACGGTGAAGAGTTTGAAGGTGGCAAAGCTGAGAACTTCCCACTAGAGATGGGCGCTGGTCGCATGATCCCTGGCTTCGAAGACGGTATCGTTGGTAAAACAGCAGGTATGGAATTCGAAATCGAAGTAAACTTCCCAGAAGATTACCACGCTGAAAACCTAAAAGGTAAAGCAGCTAAGTTCTCTATCAAGCTGAACAAAGTTGAAGCTCGTGAGCTTCCAGAACTAAACGAAGAATTCGTTTCTAAGTTCGGTGCTGCTGACGGCGTTGAAGGTCTTAAAGCTGAAGTTCGTAAGAACATGGAGCGTGAGCTTAAGCAAGCTGTTAAGAACCGCATCAAAGAGCAAGCTATCGACGGTCTAGTTAACGAAAACAACATCGACGTACCTTCTGCTCTTATCGATCAAGAAATCGGTGTTCTACGTCAACAAGCTGCTCAACGTTTTGGTGGCAACACTGAAGCTGCTGACCAACTTCCACGTGAGCTGTTCGAAGAGCAAGCTAAACGTCGCGTAGTTGTAGGTCTTCTTCTTGGTGAAGTAATCAAGACTGAAGAACTAAAAGCTGACGACGAGAAAGTTAAAGCTATCATCGAAGAGATGGCTACAGCATACGAAGATCCAACAGAAGTTATTGCTTACTACGAGCAAAACGAGCAAATGATGAACAACATGCGCAATGTTGCTCTAGAAGAGCAAGCTATTGATGCAATCATCGCTAAAGCTCAAGTTTCTGATAAAGAAGTTAGCTTCAACGAGCTAATGAATCAGCAACCTGCTTAATATAGTAATATCTGACGTAGAAGGTTGACGTACGGTCAACAATTCTGCTAACAATGGTCCGTATGATTTAATCATTCGGGCCATTTATTTTAGGGACATAAGAATATGAGCTACCAAGAAAAAAACACAATGCCATCGATTATGGACGCACTAGTTCCTATGGTGGTTGAACAGACTTCCCGTGGTGAACGTTCTTACGATATTTATTCTCGTCTATTAAAAGAACGTATCATTTTCTTAACCGGTCAAGTGGAAGACCACATGGCAAATCTTGTCGTGGCTCAACTGCTTTTCTTGGAATCAGAAAACCCAGACAAAGATATCTATCTTTACATCAACTCACCTGGCGGTAGCGTAACAGCAGGCATGTCTATCTACGACACAATGCAGTTCATCAAGCCAAACGTGAGCACAGTATGTATGGGTCAAGCTTGCTCTATGGGTGCATTCTTACTAGCGGGTGGTACTCCTGGTAAGCGTCACGTGCTTCCAAACTCACGTGTAATGATTCACCAGCCACTTGGCGGCTTCCAAGGCCAAGCGTCTGATATTCAAATTCACGCGCAAGAAATCCTAACGATCAAACAAAAGCTAAACAAACTATTGGCAGAGCACACTGGTCAGCCTCTAGAAGTTGTTGAGCGCGATACAGATCGTGATAACTTCATGTCTGCTGATCAAGCAGTAGAATACGGCTTGGTGGATTCAGTTCTTAATCACCGCGGTCAATAATTGCAGGGCAATTGTTTAACGCAAAGTGATTCAAATTGATATACACTCAAGCATAGAGAGTTAAGGCTAAGAGGTTAGCGAATGACAGACAAAAGCAAAGAGGGTGGTAGCGGTAAACTGCTTTACTGCTCTTTCTGTGGCAAAAGCCAACACGAAGTTCGCAAGTTAATCGCAGGTCCTTCTGTTTACATTTGTGATGAATGTGTCGATCTTTGTAACGACATTATTCGTGAAGAAATTAAAGATGTTCTTCCTAAGAAAGAATCTGAATCGCTGCCAACGCCGCGTGAGATTCGTGAGCATCTTGACGACTATGTAATCGGTCAAGAATACGCGAAGAAAGTGCTAGCAGTTGCAGTTTATAACCACTACAAGCGTTTACGTAATGGTGATACGACAGCTGAAGGCGTAGAGCTAGGTAAGAGTAACATTCTTCTTATCGGTCCTACTGGTAGTGGTAAAACGCTACTTGCTGAAACACTGGCTCGTTTCCTAGACGTTCCTTTCACAATGGCAGACGCAACAACACTAACCGAAGCGGGTTACGTGGGTGAAGATGTTGAAAACATCATCCAGAAGTTGCTTCAGAAATGTGATTACGACGTAGCGAAAGCGGAACGTGGCATTGTTTACATCGATGAAATCGATAAGATTTCTCGTAAAGCTGAAAACCCATCCATCACGCGTGACGTGTCTGGTGAAGGTGTACAGCAAGCTCTACTAAAACTTGTTGAAGGTACAGTTGCTTCAGTTCCACCTCAAGGTGGTCGTAAGCATCCACAGCAAGAGTTCTTGCAAGTGGACACGTCTAAGATCCTATTTATCTGTGGTGGTGCGTTTGCAGGCCTAGATAAAGTGATTGAACAGCGTGTAGAAACAGGTTCAGGTATCGGTTTTGGCGCAGAAGTGCGTTCAAAAGACGAAACCAAAACTATTGGTGAGTTGTTCACTCAAGTAGAACCTGAAGATCTAGTGAAGTACGGTCTGATTCCAGAATTCATTGGTCGTCTACCTGTGACAACAACACTGACAGAGCTTGATGAAGAAGCGCTAATCCAAATCCTATGCGAGCCAAAGAATGCACTGACAAAACAGTACGCAGCATTATTTGAGCTTGAGGATACAGAGTTAGAATTCCGTGAAGACGCCCTACGCGCAATTGCTAAGAAAGCAATGAACCGTAAAACAGGTGCTCGTGGTCTACGCTCTATCTTGGAGGGTGTTCTACTAGAAACTATGTACGAACTGCCATCTTCAACTGATGTAAGCAAGGTTGTGATTGATGAGTCTGTAATTAATGGTGAGTCAGAACCACTGTTGATTTACAGCAACTCAGATAATCAAGCAGCTGTTGCAGAGTAGGTCTTTTTTAGACAAGTCACTCAAATTGAAAAAGGAGGTAAGCAATTACCTCCTTTTTTTTATTCTTCCATTGAATCCAGTCGTTTAAGCCCCATATACTGCTTTATAAGTTAAAGCGGAAGAGAGAAATATATGAACTTGGAACGTTCCGAGCGTATCGAAATCCCCGTGCTACCTCTACGTGATGTAGTGGTTTACCCACACATGGTTATTCCATTGTTTGTCGGTCGTGAAAAATCGATTACATGCCTTGAATCGGCAATGGAAGCTAACAAACAAGTACTACTTGTAGCGCAGAAAGAAGCGGACACTGATGAGCCTTCAATCGACGACCTATTTAACGTAGGTACAGTCGCTACTATTCTTCAGTTACTAAAGCTCCCTGATGGTACGGTTAAAGTACTTGTTGAAGGTCAGCAGCGTGCAAAAATTCACCAGTTCAAAGAAAGTGAATTCTTCTTAGCGGATGCCGAATACGTTGTTACCTCAGAACTTGACGAAAAAGAACAAGAAGTGGTTGTTCGCAGTGCGATCAATCAATTCGAAGGCTTTATTAAGCTAAACAAAAAGATTCCACCAGAGGTTCTAACGTCTCTGAACGGTATTGATGAGGCCGCTCGCCTTGCTGATACCATTGCTGCGCACATGCCACTCAAACTGGTAGACAAGCAGCACGTTCTAGAAATCTTAGATGTCACTGAACGTCTGGAATTCTTGATGGGCCAAATGGAGTCAGAAATTGACATCCTGCAAGTTGAAAAACGCATCCGTGGCCGCGTTAAGAAGCAGATGGAAAAATCTCAGCGTGAGTACTACCTGAATGAGCAAATGAAAGCGATTCAGAAAGAACTTGGCGAGATGGACGACGCACCTGATGAATTCGAGACTCTGAAGAAGAAGATCGAAGATTCTAAGATGCCTCAAGAAGCTCGTGAAAAAACCGAGCAAGAACTGCAAAAACTGAAAATGATGTCGCCAATGTCTGCTGAAGCAACGGTAGTACGTAGCTACATTGATTGGATGGTGGGTGTTCCTTGGGCTAAGCGTTCAAAAGTGAAAAAGAATTTAGCGAAAGCGGAAGAGATCTTAAACGAAGATCACTACGGCTTAGAGCGTGTTAAAGAACGTATTCTTGAATACTTGGCAGTACAAAACCGTATCAACAAGCTAAAAGGTCCAATCCTTTGTCTTGTTGGTCCTCCTGGTGTAGGTAAAACCTCGCTAGGTCGTTCGATTGCTGCGGCAACGGGTCGTAAGTACACGCGTATGGCGCTTGGTGGTGTTCGTGATGAAGCTGAGATTCGTGGTCACCGTCGTACGTACATCGGCTCACTTCCGGGTAAACTGATTCAGAAGATGTCTAAAGTTGGTGTTAAGAACCCACTGTTCCTATTAGATGAGATCGATAAGATGTCTTCTGATATGCGTGGCGACCCATCTTCAGCGCTTCTAGAAGTTCTAGATCCAGAGCAAAACAACGCATTTAACGATCACTATCTAGAAGTCGATTACGATCTGTCTGATGTGATGTTCGTGGCAACGTCTAACTCAATGGACATTCCTGGCCCACTACTGGACCGTATGGAAGTAATTCGCCTGTCTGGTTACACAGAAGATGAAAAGCTGAACATTGCTAAGAGCCACCTGTTGGACAAGCAAGTTCAACGCAACGGTCTGAAGCCTCATGAGATTGAGATTGAAGACTCTGCAATCATCGGCATTATTCGTTATTACACGCGTGAAGCAGGTGTACGTAGCCTAGAGCGTGAAATCTCTAAGATCTGCCGTAAAGCAGTTAAGAATATCCTGCTAGACAGTAGCCTTAAGTCTGTAACGGTTAACATTGATAACCTGAAAGAGTACTTGGGTGTTCAACGTCATGACTTCGGTAAGGCGGATGAGAGTAACCGTATCGGTCAAGTGACTGGTTTAGCGTGGACTCAAGTTGGTGGCGATCTACTGACTATCGAAACTGAATCAATGCCAGGTAAAGGTAAGCTAACGCAAACCGGTTCTCTTGGTGATGTGATGAAAGAATCGATTCAAGCGGCAATGACTGTGGTTCGTTCTCGTGCGGAAAATCTGGGTATTAATTCAGATTTCTACGAGAAGCGTGATATTCACGTTCACGTACCTGAAGGTGCAACACCAAAAGACGGCCCGAGTGCGGGTATCGCAATGTGTACTGCATTAGTGTCTAGCTTGACGGGTAACCCTGTTAAAGCTGAGGTCGGTATGACAGGTGAAATTACCCTTCGTGGTGAAGTTTTACCTATCGGTGGCTTGAAAGAAAAACTGCTTGCAGCACACCGTGGCGGTATCAAAACTGTACTGATTCCTAAAGACAATGAGCGTGATTTGGAAGAGATTCCAGACAACGTAATCGCTGACTTGAAAGTGATTCCGGTTCAGTGGATTGATGAAGTACTTAAAGTAGCGCTAGAACGAGATCCGTCAGGGGTCGAGTTTGACGTGAAAAAATAGTGATGCATAGCAAAAATAAGTAAAGAATTACGCTGATAGGCCCGAAAAGGCTTGTCAGCGTTTTTTTTGGACGCTAAGTTATTGATCAAAGCTGCAGCCCTTTTGCAATAAGGCTTGCGGCTAAATTAAAACCAAAATGGAACGTACAGTCATCAAGAAGTAGTCACAGATGACACATAGGGGAAAAACAGTGAATAAAACACAACTAGTAGAATCAATCGCAGAAAACGCAGACATCTCTAAAGCTTCAGCTGGCCGTGCTCTAGACGCATTCATCGAAGCAGTTGGCACAACGCTACAATCAGGCGACCAAGTTGCACTTGTTGGCTTTGGTACTTTCAGTGTTCGTACTCGTGCTGCTCGTACAGGTCGTAACCCAAAAACTGGTGAAGAGATCCAAATCGCAGAAGCTAAAGTACCTGGCTTCAAAGCGGGTAAAGCACTTAAAGACGCATGTAACTAATTTTCACTGCTGAAACCTCCATTTTAAGAGGGGAAGGTAGTAAAATGCGTTTACTGTTTGAAAAATGATGTTTCATTCTTAAACAGTATGTGTCCAAAGCACATTGAACTTATTTAAATTATGCGCATCCTACTGATGCGCATTTCTTTTTCTGATAATATCGCGTGAATAGATTTTTATTTTGAAGCCAATGCTTCATATCCGGAGAGCACTTAAATTATGATGGATCGATTACGCGAAGGCGTGAATAGCATCGCGGTAAAAATTATCCTTGGGTTGATTATCCTGTCATTCGTATTCGCAGGTGTAGGCAGCTACATCACCGGTGGCGGTAACAACGCAGCAGCTAAAGTTGGCAACACAGAAATTGCTCGTGGTGAGTTCGAACAGGCTTACCAAAACGAACGTAATCGTATGCAGTCGCAACTTGGCGATTACTTCGCTCAAATGCTTGCAGACCCTGCATACGTAGAGTCTTTCCGTAAATCAGTACTTGATCGCATGATCAACGACGTTTTACTTGAGCAGCAAGCTGAGTCTCTAGGCCTACGAATCAGTGATTCTCAAATCCGTACCATGATTCTAGAAATGCCTCAGTTCCAAACGGCTGGTCAATTCGACCAAGAAGTTTACCAATCAGCACTACGTCGTGCGGGTTTCAGCGCAGAAAGCTTCGCTGAATACATGCGTCGTGATCTAATGCGCAACCAACTTGTTACTGCCCTACAAGGCAGCGAATTTGTTCTTCAAGGCGAAATCGACACGCAAAGTAAACTGATTGCTCAAACTCGTGACATTCGTACAGTGACACTGTCTGTTGCTGATCTAGCGAAAAACATCAAGCTAACTGACGAGCAAATCGAACAGTACTATTCTGTGAACCCTCAAGCTTACACTCGTCCAGAGCAAGCTAAGGTGTCTTACATCGAGCTTTCAGCTGAAGCACTTAAGTCTCAGCTTGAAGTAAGCGATGAAGAAGCACAGAAATACTATCAAGAGCACCTAGACAAGTACTCAACTGAAGAGCAACGTAAAGTTAGTCACATCTTAGTTCAAGGCGATGACGAAGCGAAAGCTCAGTCAATCCTAGACGAGCTAAATGCAGGCGCTGATTTTGCTACGCTAGCGGAAGAGAAATCTGACGACTTCGGTAGTGCAGATGTTGGCGGTGACTTAGGTTGGATTGAACGCGATGTTATGGACCCAGCATTCGAAGACGCGGCTTTCGCTCTTGAGAATATTGGCGATACTACTGGCCTAGTTAAATCTGATTTTGGCTACCACATCATCAAGCTAGATGAAGTAAAAACGTCTCAAGCTCAGCCTTATACAGAAGTAGCGGCTGAGATTAAGCAAGAACTACTAGATCAGCATGCTGTAGACCAGTTCTACGAACAGCAAACTGAACTAGAAAAAGTAGCGTTTGAATTCCCAGATTCTTTGGATGATTCTGCTGAAGCTATCAATGCGAAGATCACGACAACTGATTTCATCTCTCAAGTTGACGCTCCGGAAGTTCTGATGACGCCTGCAGTTATGCAAGCTATCTTGAGCCCTGAAGTGAAAGAAGACGGTCTAAACTCTGAAGTTATCGAAGTGGCTCCTGAACACGTGATCGTTGTTCGTGTAGAAGAGACTCGCGACGAGACAGTTCTTCCTCTAGCTGAAGTGAAAGATCAAGTTGTCGCTGCATTGTCTGCTGTACAAGCTGAGCAACAAGCGGTTGAACTAGGTGTTTCTCTAGTGAACGAACTAAAGCAAGGCAATGAAGCAGTGCTAGCGGACAACAATCTTGAGTTCACTGAACTTGAAACGATTGACCGCAACTCTCCGTTAGCAGCATCTGTATTCGCTCTAGCGAAACCAGAAGCAGGCCAAGCTGTGTTCGGTCAATCTAAAGACCAAGACGGTAACATCGTTGTTGTTGAGCTTTCTAAGGTAACGGCTGAAATCAACCCAGCTTACAGCACTCAAATTGGTGCACAGTTGGAACGAGTTGGTAACCAACAAGATCTGACTAACGTACTAAACGTACTTCGTAAAAACGCAGACGTTGAATACTACGTAGTAGGCCAAGGTCAGTAAGCATCGATTAGCCCGGTAGTTAAGCCTGTTTGGTTACTGACTACCGAGAGTCACATGCGATGGTTGTTGTTTTTCAAATTAGGTTTATTCGATAAATCAGATTTGTGAGCCAACAAACACACTGATGAAAACAAGATGTATAACGAAGCGGGTCACTTAGGTGACCCGCTTTATTTTTGTCTGGTGATTGTGTTATCTAGTGCGGCAAATGCATAAGTTACCTTTTTTTGTACAAAGGAACGATTTATGCGCACGATATATTCAACACTACTTCTTTCATTTCTGATGCTCTTAAGCCCTGCAGTGTTTGCAGACAGCCCAACTAAAGCTGAGCTTTACGATGGCATTGAGATTACGGTTAACATCAATACCGCGACAGCAGAAGAGCTATCAGCACTACTGGTTGGTGTTGGTGACAAAAAAGCCCAAGAGATTGTCGACTACAGAGAGCAGAACGGGGCGTTTACAACTGCTGATGGCTTGGCGAGTGTCAAAGGGATAGGTGAAGCGACAGTTAAAAAGAACCGCGAAAGAATTCAGCTTTGATCCGTTTCTTTATTGGTTAGGTATAGAACGATAGCTATGAAGCCCCCGACCAGAGCACCTGCTAGGTGGGCTTCAATTGCGACACGAGCGTTAATCAGTTCGCCAGTCGTGCTAGAGGGGCCAAAAAGCTGCTCCCAAGCGATTTTAGCTACTAACCCCAACACTAATAGCCAACTAGATTTCCTGCCGTTTAAAGCTTCTCTGAGCGCGAATAAGCCAAACAGTCCATGCAAAGTGCCCGATAGGCCAACGTAGATCTGAATACTCGAAAATAACAGAGCGCCCCCAGTCACTAAACTAATCACTAGCAAAGCAACAATAAGCTGTTTTTTACTCGGTTGAAACAGGTAGCTGATGATCCACAAGCCTGCTAGATTCATTAGAAGGTGTGAGGTGTTGGTATGTGAAAAATTTCCTGTTAGGATTCGCCACCATTGCCCATCGGCAATCGCATTGCTATCCCAAACGACCCAAGTTTGTATTGGTTCAATTTGGAATAAGACGCATAAAAGTGAAGTGAAAATTAAAACAGGGTACACATTAAATCCATGTCTCGTTATTGCCCCCAATGCAGCAAGGCTTTGAAAGCTTGTATTTGTCAGTGGGTTACACCACTCGAATCGAATGTTGAGCTTATCATTCTTCAGCACCCATCAGAAGAGCATCGTCCGATGGGAACTGCGCGTATCCTCTCGTTATCTCTAAATAACAGTGTGACGTTTGTCGGTGAAGACTTTTCAGATAATAAAAAATTGAACGCGTTGCTGGCCGATGAGGGTTACCAACACGTGATTTTGTACCCAAGTGAGCACTCTGTGTCTGTTGATTCTGCAACATGCCCAAGCAAAAAAATGCGTGTGATTCTATTGGATGGTACGTGGAAGAAGGCATTTAAGATGTGGCAGGTGTCGAGTAACTTGCACGGGTTGCAAACCGTTCACCTACCCAAAGACCTTAAAGGTAATTACCGAATCCGCAAAGCGCCAAGTGAAAACAGCCTTTCGACTGTAGAGGCGGGTTATCACCTGTTGAGCTTGTTGGAAAATGACCGAGACTTTAGCCCTTTGCTAACGGCATTTGACCAGATGATTCAGTTTCAAATCAATCAGATGCCGCCGGGCGTATTTGAGAAAAACTACTTAGATTAAGATTAAGCCGTTTCACGAGCACGAGTCAGAAATTAAAACTCTGTATGCGCTGAAAACAATTGTTGATGCATTTTTTGTGCAAGATCATCAGTCATTGACGAAATGTAATCGGCAATCACGCGCATCTTTCTCGATTCATCTTCATGCTTTAGCCATTGCTTCTTGATTGGCAGTGGTAGCAAGCGTTCAGGGTCAGCACTGAATGCCTCAAACATGTCCATGATGATCTGTTGACCCTTATATTCGATGACTTGAACCTGTGGCACTTGAATTACGAACTCGCTGACAAAGTGTTTCAGCTTTTCGAGCGTGCCGTCCATGCTTGGTTCAAGCACGGCATTGTAAGCCAAAAGCACATTCTCAAAGCCTGCATCGACTCGCTTAATCGAGATACTGGTCAGTAGCGCATTAACTATTCCGCCAATGGCGTCTTTACGGCGGTATTGTTCTCCAGAAAACAGCATTTCGGTAATTGAATTTAGGTGCTCGCAAATCCAAGGGTCGGCCATCTCTTTCAATTGAGGATAAGCAGATTCAACCCATTGCGCTTTGGTCACTGAACCAAGCACAATCGCATCTTCTAAATCGTGCACGCCATAAGCAATGTCATCAGCAAGCTCCATAATCGAACAATCAAGTGACTTATATTTGGTCTTATTATGCTCAAGAGGCTCGGTGTGTGCTTTTCTTTTCTGTTTGAGAAGCTGCTGGTCGTTTGTTGAGAGCGGCTCCAGTACCCAGTTAAACAGCTCTTCATCATGATCGTAGATGCCTTTGGCTGGCATCCAATCTTTGGCTCGGAGCTGTCGTTGATGCTTTACTGGCTTGGACTGCAATTTAGCTTGAACCTCACTCAGTAGAGAAGGGTACTTAATAAGGCCTAACAAAGTGCGTCGAGATAGGTTCATCCCGTGATGCTCGGTGTAAGGTTCTAGCTGTGTGACAATGCGAAACGTTTGGGCGTTGCCTTCAAAGCCTCCGTGGTCACGCATCATATAATTGAGTGCGACTTCGCCGCCATGTCCATAAGGTGGATGACCTATGTCGTGAGCCAAGCAAAGTGAATCAATCAAACTGTCTGAGGGTAATAGGTCTCGAAACTCGGGCTGCTTTTTTTTCAGTTGGGCAACGATGCCGGTACCAAGTTGTGCGGCTTCGAGCGAGTGGGTAAGGCGTGTTCGGTGAAAATCATTGACCGTAGTACCATGAATCTGGGTTTTAGCTTGTAGACGACGGAAAGCAGCAGAGTGAAGCACGCGCGCACGGTCACGCTGATACGGGCTGCGGTGATCATCACGTCTTATTTTATGTTCATCGTCATTTCGATGCTGCCATTCTTGTTCGAGTACAAAGGGTGGTTCGAGTAGAGAATTCAAAATAGCACCTATCAAATTGATTTTATTTAGCTAATTAAAAACAACTTATACCCACCTAGCTTATCTCGTCTAGTGATAATTCGAAGCTGGGAGCAAATGTGGTGAGAAAGTAGTCCATTTCTGGGCTTTTGCGTTGTTCGAGTGTCTCTTCTAATCGACGTTTGGCTTGCTCGTATTCATGGTTGCCGGCACTGAGCTCTTCCAAGCATTTCAGGTAAGCACAGATGGTGTCGGCCTGCTTGACGATGCTTTGCTCTTCTTTACTCGCCGTTCCAGATATTAAGAAGGGAGCGAAGTCGTCTCGGAACTCTTCTGGCAACATAGAAAGCAGTCTTTGTTCTGCTGCGGCTTCTATCTTCTTATACTCTTGGGCGATGTCTGGGTTGTAGTATTTAACTGGCGTTGGCAAATCTCCAGTCAGTACCTCACTGGTATCGTGGTACATGCCAAGCAGAGCAATGTGCTCTGGGTTAAGCTGCCCATCAAACTTCTTGTTTTTGATGAGCGCCAAGGCGTGTGCGACGAAAGCCACCTGTAGGCTATGTTCTGAAATATTCTCGCTTGAGACAGAGCGCATTAGAGGCCAACGTTGAATCAGCTTCATACGTGCGAGATGCGCAAAAAAATGGCTTTGTTTCATAAGAGTCCTTTTAGTACCAATCGTAGTAAATAACTGGTCATCCTAGCTTGTTAAAAAGCTCGATAACTTTGTTAGAATTTTTGATTGTAGAATAACTACTTACCAAAAAATCCTGCCTTGTTCTCAAGTTTTTTTCCTGCGCTATTTCTGAACACTTACTTACTGTGATTGGTATAAGCAATGCTCCACTCGTATCTTGTGTTAATTCAAACAGTACGAGACAGCGGATACAAAAAAGGCTCCTAAACAGGAGCCTTTTAAGCATAGAAGTGAATGAATACAAGTTAAAGTCTTTTAAAACAGTAAATTGTAGCCACCTTTCATTGTGTTTATTTAGCGTCGATAAGATCGTCTTGGCTATAAGTTTGCAAGAAGCGCTCTAGGCGACCAATCGCGATTTCTAGATCTTCGATGTGCGGCAGAGTCACGATGCGGAAATGATCCGGTTTCGGCCAATTGAAGCCTGTACCTTGAACCAATAACACCTTCTCTTGCTTAAGGAAGTCGAGTACAAACTTCTGATCGTCTTTGATGTTGTACATGTTGGTGTCGATTTTAGGGAACAGGTACATTGCGCCTTTCGGCTTCACACAAGAAACGCCTGGGATCTTGTTGATCAGTTCCCATGCACGGTCGCGCTGTTCAAGTAGTCGACCACCCGGAAGGATCAGCTCATTGATACTCTGATAGCCACCGAGCGCGGTTTGGATAGCGTGTTGCATTGGAACGTTGGCACACAAACGCATTGAGGCCAGCATTTCTAGCCCTTCAACGTAGCCTTTCGCTAGGTGTTTAGGACCTGTTAAGAACATCCAACCACCACGGAAACCACATACACGATAAGCTTTAGATAGGCCGTTGAACGTGACCATTAGTACGTCTTCAGCCAGCGTTGCAACTGAAGTATGTACTGCACCGTCGTAAAGCACTTTGTCGTAGATTTCATCGGCGAAGATGATCAAACCGTGCTCGCGAGCAATCTCAACAACTTGTAATAGGAAATCACGGCTGTAAACCGCGCCTGTTGGGTTGTTCGGGTTGATCAGTACAATGCCGCGCGTCTTTGGTGAGATCTTCGCGCGCATGTCGTCTAAATCTGGATACCAATCAGCATCTTCATCACACATGTAGTGAACCGGTGTACCACCAGAAAGCGCAACAGACGCTGTCCATAGTGGGTAGTCCGGAGCGGGAACTAAGATTTCATCACCATTATCCAGTAGCGCCTGCATAGACATAACGATAAGCTCTGATGCGCCGTTACCAATGTAAACGTCTTCTACATCAAGGTTACGTAGGCCTTTTTTCTGGTAGTGCTGAACAACCGCTTTGCGGGCTGAATAGATGCCTTTTGAGTCGCAGTAACCTTGAGATGTCGGTAGGTTACGGATTACGTCAACAAGGATTTCATCAGGGGCGTCAAAACCAAATGGGGCGGGGTTACCAATATTAAGCTTTAGTATTTTATGCCCTTCTTCTTCCATGCGCTTAGCATGTTTGAGTACAGGCCCCCTGATTTCGTAGCATACGCTGTTGAGTTTTGACGACATCCCGATATTTTGCATTGCCGATTTCCTGAAATTAATTTAAATACTTTATTAAAGTACCGCAAAATGGTGTTTGATAGAATAAAAATCTGATGAATGTCGCATTTCAGTGTCACGTTTGGTCTTTTTGTTGTCACTCTTTTCTAAATTTTAATTAATCGCTTTCTTGGTTATTAACTAAGATGAATAAAGGGGTGGGATCGCTTAAAATCACAGGAATGTTGAAAAGATATAGTACATTCTTGATCTAAGTGGGTAGTGCCCATAAAGTATCAAACTAATATAATAATAATTTAGATGTGAACGAGGTCGATTTGTCACATTTCCAGCAAACTATCTCCGCTTTGATTGAGCGAGTACAAAATGCCCAAGCAAGTGAAGTTCGTTGTGTTGAAGTTCTAACGCAAAAACCATCGTTTGCATTTATAGAATGGCTTCATGCTCAACCGCTCTTTCCTAAGTTCTACTGGCAGTCACGTGACACTCGTGAAGAGGTCGTCGCGCTCGGTCAACTGCACACTTTTTCTGATCCCGCTCCCGCGTACGCAATTCTTGGTGAAGACCAACGAATCTGGGGTGGACGCTCGTTTGACGGGCACACCGCAAAGAATCGTCGCTGCATGGAGTCGTTTTTCTTCCTTCCTCAGGTTGAATTGATCCGCTTTGACAATACTTGGTCGTTGGCGGTTAATTTGTCCCCTGATCGAGTTTCTTCTATTAGTGCTCTGAATAAGCTTTCTGTGGAAGCCGCGATATTGGCGCCTTTGTCTGCCCATATTGAACAGATCAATCACGTTCCAGAAAGAGAGCAATGGGACAACCTTGTCGATAAAGTGCTCAAAGGTATTAGCGACGAAGAGTATAAAAAAGTCGTTTTAGCGCGTAAAACTACACTGCAACTCGACGCGCCTATTTGCGCAGCTCAATTACTTAAAGCCAGCTATCTGCAAAATCACCACAGTTTCCACTTTATGTTGGTGCTAGATTCTAAACACAGTTTCATTGGATCAACACCAGAGCGCTTATATAGCCGACACGGTACTGAGCTCGATACAGAAGCGCTTGCTGGAACCATTGGTCGCGGAGAGAGTGCTACTGAGGATATGGAACTGGCCAACTGGCTTTCTCAAGACAGCAAAAACCTCAACGAGAACCAGTATGTGGTCGACGACATCATTGAGCGTCTCACTCCTCATTCTCAAACGGTCGATGTTGAAAAAGACGCTCGTTTAGTGCGTTTGCGTAAGGTGCAGCATCTTAAGCGCAATATCCATGCTCAGCTTAATACTGGCGTAAATGGTGTGCAGTTACTTGCTGCCTTACAGCCAACTGCTGCGGTAGCGGGTTTGCCGCGTAAAGAGGCGATGGATTTCATTCTTGAACACGAACCGTTTGCTCGAGGTTGGTATGCAGGCTCTGTGGGTTATATCAGTCATCAGCGAGCGGAATTCTGCGTGGCGATTCGAAGTGCCTTGATTGTAAACGATCAAGTACAGCTATTTGCTGGCGCGGGGATCGTGCCGGGATCGGTTGCCGAGCATGAGTGGCAAGAGCTGAACAAGAAGATGTCGACTCTGCTCAGCCTCATTTCTGATCACCCACCATTAGGTGTGGCGTCATGAATCACGACCAAGCCGTATTAAACAGAGTTTGGTGTCACACGTTACTTGAAGAGCTTTCACGCAATGGCGTTGAACATGTTTGTGTTGCACCGGGCTCTCGCTCAACGCCGTTAACTCTCGAAGCTGAAGCGAACCCCAAGTTAACCTTACACACGCACTTTGATGAGCGTGGTCTTGGTTTTTTAGCTTTAGGCTTAGCAAAAGCCAGCGATAAGCCGGTTGCAGTGATTGTGACATCGGGAACCGCTGTGGCGAATTTGCTTCCTGCGACGGCTGAATCTGGGCTGACACGCGAGAAGCTGATCTTGCTGACCTCTGATAGACCCATCGACTTGGTCGACTGTGGTGCCAATCAAGCGATTCAACAACAGGGTATCTTTTCTTCCCATGTTGAAAGTGCTTTAAATCTACCAAGCCCGAGTACACAAGTTTCTTTGAACTGGCTACTGACATCAGTTGATAACGCGCTGGCGAAACAACGTAATGTTGGTGGTGCGATTCATATCAACTGTCCGTTCCCAGAACCTCTATATTCTGCAAATAGCGCGGAAATGTATGCGGAATACACCTCCAGTGTCGCTGGGTGGAAATCGGGAATAGGTTGTTACAGCCAAACGTTTTTACCTAATCAATTGAACACGCAACCTATTGCTCCAGGTGAGTACCTTGGGCGTAAGGGTGTGGTTATTCTCGGCTCGCTCGATATTGAACAAGCGACAAAAGCTCAGCAGTTTGCCACTGCATTAGGCTGGCCAGTTTTTTGCGATCCTCAATCAGGTGTCACAAGTGATTGGAAACATTATGATCTGTGGATGCAGAGTGACGTAGCGAAAGAACAACTTAACCAATGTGATTTCATTCTTCAGTTCGGTGAGCGCATTGTTTCTAAGCGCCTTAATCATTGGATAAAGTCACAAGCATCATCATTCTGCTCATCACAATACATTGTTGTGTCACCGGATTCGCACCGAATCAACCAAGATCATCTGCCTCAAACCCATATCGTTGCTGATATCGAGTTATGGGTGTCAGAACAGCATTTACCTACCTTGTTAGGTCAACATGCAGGTTGGGCGGCACCTTTGGTCGAAATCGCGAATACGGTTCAACAATTAGCGTTGGCGCAAATATCCAATAATGACCAGCTAACCGAGTTGAGCGTTGCAGTTGACTTGTCGACTAGACTTAAAGACAGAGAGCTATTTGTGGGAAATAGTTTGATGGTAAGGCTGGTGGATATGCTGTCATCAATATCTGCGAATCAAGTTTACAGTAATCGTGGCGCATCAGGCATTGATGGCTTGGTGGCGACGGCTGCGGGCGTGGTAAAAGCCAACAAGAACCCTTTGATTATGTTGATTGGCGATACCTCTTTGTTGTACGACCTCAACTCACTGGCTCTGCTTACTCACAATGTAACGCCGATGGTTATAGTTGTGACCAACAATGATGGCGGTGCAATCTTTGACTTGTTGCCCGTTCCTGAGCAGCAAAAACAATCTCTATATCAAATGCCCCATGGTTTCGGTTTTGAACATGCCGCTGCGCAATTCCAGCTTGGTTATGCGGCACCAGAAACTTTGAATTGCTATCAAACGACTATCGAACAACATTTCGAACAGGGTCAGGGTACCTTGCTCGTTGAAGTTAAGACGCCTCCCGAACAAGCGTCTACTTTGCTGAAACAATTCAGTTCAATGCTCACCGAGGCATTAGCCTAAGGACTTTACATGCTTTACTCCAATTATTACCCAGCTGTACAAGAATCTTCTGACAAACCTTTGCTTGTTTTTCTACATGGTTTACTCGGAAGCGGGGATGATTGGAGCGCATGTCATCCCTTCCTCGAGGATTTTCCTCGTCTTTGCATAGATTTGCCCGGGCACGGACAAAGTCGCTTTATTGATCCGGTAGGCTTTGATCATTGCTGTACCAAGATAGTTCAGTGCATCACTTATCAATTGGCAGCGAACGATCTTCCTGCCGATTATCCTATCGTGGTGATTGGCTACTCTATGGGAGGCAGACTCGCCATGTATGGGGTGACAAGCCCTTGCTTCGAAACGCTCAATCTTGAGAAAGTCATTATTGAAGGCGGCAACTTTGGTCTGGAGCGTGATGAAGAACGAGCACAAAGGTTAGTACATGATACGCAGTGGGCTGTCCGCTTTGCGCAGCAGTCGATTGAAGATGTTTTAGACGATTGGTATCAACAAAGCGTCTTTTCTTCACTAAATCATGAGCAAAGACAAACTTTGGTCATAAAGCGTAGTGGTAACCTTGGAGTATCCGTAGCAAATATGTTGTTATCTACTTCGTTGGCTAAGCAACCGGATTTACGTGCCACATTGAAATCTCATGAGCATTTATTGCATTATGTATGTGGAGAAAAAGATCGTAAATTCATGGAGCTAGCTGAGAATAGCGGCTTTGAATATAGTCAGGTGGATTACGCTGGTCATAATGTTCATTTTGAGCAACCTGAGCTGTTTTCCAACCTGATCATCCAATGTATCGCCAGTCGTCGTTAATCTGACTGAGCGATTCTCTCGTATCAAGCACTATCAAAAGCAGAGCAACACCGTCACGACTATTCGTTAGTCGTGGTCTCTAATAGAACAATGGGAATCACCATGGCTAAAACAGTAGGCATCACAGAAGAAGAACTTTACGCAGCCGTTAACTGGCGCGATGAAAGCAGTCAATTTGAAGATATTCAGTACCACAAGTCTGACGACGGTATTGCGAAAATCACGATTGCTCGTCCTCAAGTGCACAATGCGTTCCGTCCACAAACCGTAAAAGAGATGATCAATGCACTGGCTGATGCTCGTTATGATGAGAAGGTTGGCGTAATCATTTTAACGGGTCTTGGTGAGAAGGCGTTCTGTTCTGGTGGTGACCAAAGTATCCGTGGTGACTACGGCGGCTACCAAGATGATTCAGGTACACACCACTTGAACGTACTTGATTTCCAACGTCAAATTCGTACTTGTCCAAAACCAGTTATCGCAGCGGTATCTGGCTGGGCTGTAGGTGGCGGTCATGTTCTTCATATGATGGCAGACCTTACTATTGCCGCTGAAAACGCACAATTTGGTCAGACTGGTCCTAAAGTGGGTTCATTCGATGGCGGCTGGGGTGCTTCTTACATGGCTCGTATCGTTGGCCAGAAGAAAGCACGTGAAATCTGGTTCCTATGTCGCTTCTACGATGCTCAAGAAGCATTGGATATGGGTTTGGTGAACACGGTTGTTCCTGTTGCTGACCTAGAAAAAGAAACCGTTCGTTGGTGTCGTGAAGTACTTCAACACAGCCCAATGGCTCTGCGTTGCTTGAAAGCCGCTCTTAATGCTGACTGTGATGGTCAAGCGGGTCTGCAAGAGCTAGCAGGTAACGCAACCATGATGTTCTACATGACAGAGGAAGGCCAAGAAGGCCGCAATGCGTTTAACGAGAAACGTCGACCTGATTTCGACAAATTCCCGCGTAACCCATAGCCTTATCCTCTTCAAAATGAGTCGCTAACTAGCGGCTCGTTTTGTTTTGATGTTCCCGTTTTTTAGGAAATCTTATGAATTCAATGAATTCCCAGCGTCACGCTAAACTCTACCGTTATCAATTACCTATGGATAGCGGTGTGGTGCTGCGTGACAGCAAGCTGAACGAGCGCGTTGGCTACATCATCCAACTTGAGTGTGATGGTAAAACTGGTTTTGGTGAAGTTGCGCCTCTGCCGGGATTTAGCCAAGAAGATGCTGAGCAAGCCGGTATTCAGTTGCAAAACGAGCTAGAGCTTTGGAGTCACAACAAACCTCACACCTCATTCGATGAGTTATATCCCTCAGTGGCGTTTGGCTTTTCAATGGCATTGATGGAGCTCCGAGGTGAACTTAACGCGGAAGGTAACTACCGAGCTGCCCCTTTATGTACCGGTGACCCTGATGAACTTATTCCTGTGCTTAATGAGATGGAAGGTGAGAAGGTCGCTAAAGTAAAAGTTGGCCTTTATGAAGCGATTCGTGATGGCATGTTGGTGAGCTTATTCCTTGAATCGATTCCTGATTTAACGCTAAGACTAGACGCTAACCGCGCGTGGAAGCCTGAAAAAGCCAAGCAGTTCATCAAGTACATTTCGCCTTCGCTGCGTCAACGTATTAGCTTTATTGAAGAGCCTTGTCAGAAACCAGAAGACAGCTTGGCCTTTGCCATCGACCACGGTGTGGCGATTGCATGGGATGAGACACTACAAGAAGCGGTGCGAAGCCCTGAGTTTGATCTTAGTGATTTAACGGGTGTTAAGGCGGTTGTGATTAAACCAACCTTGATTGGCTCAGTAGAGCGTTGTGTTGCTATCATTGAGCGCGCGCAACAACTTGGTATTAAACCAGTACTAAGCTCAAGCATAGAGTCTAGCCTTGGATTAACTCAGATTGCTCGATTGGCGCAGCAGTACTTACCTAATGAAGTTCCAGGGCTTGATACGATTGGCTTGTATCAGCAACAACTAGAAGTCTCTTGGCCGGGTTGTCAGCTTCCAGTTTCAACGCTTGAACAGCAACAATTGATTTGGTCTTCTTAGGCTGATCGTTCGATTGGCTTAGACCGTTCTCAATCTATAACTTGGTTATCTTATGATGCGCCCACAATCTAATCATCACCCGCTCTGGGTACAGTGGGCGCAGCAGAACCCACATCAAACAGCGTTAGTGATTCCTAACCGCGCTTACACTTGGCAGCAAGTGTCTGTGCTGGTGAGTGAGTACCAACAACAGTTGTCTCATCAAGGCCTATCTGCAGGTGGTGTACTGACGATTGTCGGTAAGAACCAAGCTGAAGTGATTCCAGTGTATCTTGCGGCCTTAAATTTAGGTGTGGTTTGTGCGTTTACAATGCCTCAGCCAGCAGCTCGTTTAACGCAGAAGCTTGAATCCCTCTATGGTCAGTTAGACAGACGTTACTTTTGGCTATTAGATAGCTGTGGGTTAGATCATTCTGATGTTGTTGACCTCAAGACTGTATTGGTGACGCTACCTTGCTTGAACGAAGTTAAGGTCGATGGTGATGACAAACCAACAACACCGAAAAATCCTAACTTTAATCCTCAATCTTTAGCGAGCATCGTATTCACTTCTGGCTCTACCGGAAACCCGAAAGCGGTGGCTCACACGCTGCAGCAACACTTATGTTCAGCTCAGGGTTTACTCGACGTTTTCAACTTTGAACAAGCTGACACTTGGTTGCTTAGCCTACCTATGTACCATGTATCAGGATTGGCGATTGTCCATCGTTGGTTGGCGGCTGGTGGCTGCATCAAAATAGGGTCAGGTAAGCTTGAGTCAGACATCGAAGGTTGCAGTCATGCCTCTTTAGTGGCTACTCAACTACATAGGTTATTGCAGAGTAAGCAAGCACTTACTCTAACTCATGTGCTTTTAGGCGGTAGCCATATCCCAGAAGCGCTAGGGCTTGAAGCTCAACAAATGGGCATTGAAACTTGGCTTGGATACGGCATGACAGAAGCGGCTTCAACAGTGACCGCGAAGCAAGTCGATTCTAGTAATACTGCAGGTTTTGTTCTCGACCAACGCCAGTTGAAAATTGAAGATCAACGTATCTTTATTGGCGGAAATACGCTTGCTTCTGGTTATTACTATCAAGGTGATTTAACGCCACTGGTGGATGGCCAAGGTTGGTTCGATAGCAAAGACCTCGGCGAATGGGATGGCGAACAAGTATCGATTATTGGTCGTGCTGATAACCAGTTTATTTCTGGGGGAGAGAATATCCACTGTGAAGAAATTGAGCGAGCACTCAACCAATTACCTGAAGTTAAACAAGCCTTTGTGATCCCTATTGAAGACAGTGAATTTGGCTTTAGACCGATTGCGATTATCGACTGTGATGAACTACCGACCAAAGACTGGTTTGCAAAACAGTTACAAGGGAGCTTAGAGCGATTCAAATTTCCTATCGAGTATTATCAAATGCCTGATCAAGAGCAGCAGGGCATTAAGGTATCTAGGTCGGGCTTAGCATCTTGGTTGTTTCAGCATAGGAACTAGAAAGCCGCACATCTCTGGAAGATGTTTGTGGTTTGCTAGATTGGAAGACGGTTAGTTAATTTAGCAATTAGATAGTTCAAAACAGAATTTATTATCTTTATAACCATCCATCATAATAAGCCCTATAAATAACGGATTATAGAATAAGGTCTTATTATGAAAATTGCCCTCATCATTGCGGTTTTACTGCAGATAGGCCAAGCAGTGACTTCGTCTGGGCTTACGCGATCGTTGGCAGAGCTCACCGCATTTGTATTGGTTGTGGTACTTGTTTTGATGAAAAGAGAGAGCAAGAAGAGTGATAAGCCCCTGTTTGGATAGTAGTTTAGTCAATATAGATGACAAACGATAAAGGCAAAGCCCATACGAGCTTTGCCTTTTTGTTTTGTTGTTCGCCATTTTTACGAGCGGCTAAGTTTTAGGTAGATTAAGCGAGGGTTAACCAAGCTAACGAACCTGTCGAAATCATCGTCCACATTGTAATACCAAACATCAATGGCTTCGGCCCTGCTGCTTTAAGCTTCTCAACTGAAATACCGCAACCAATCAAGAACAAACAAACAACCAGCGCACGCTTAGATACATCAAAGATACCTTGGTAGACCATCTCAAACTGTGGCAATAAGTCACTGACAGCGATAGCAGCGCAGTAGAAGAAAATGAAGTAAGGAATAGTAATCTTCTTTTGATCGTTCTTGAAGATCATCGCGCTGACCAAAGCGATTGGGATTATCCAAAGTGCACGAGCGAGCTTCAATGTGGTCGCTGTCGTCAGTGCTTCTTCGCCATACGCTGAAGCCGCGCCGACTACAGAAGATGTGTCGTGAATCGCGATGGCTGCCCAAGTTCCGAATGTTTGTTGGCTGAGTTCAAGCGCGTGACCAATCATCGGGAACAAAAATAGAGCGACCGAGTTCAACACGAATACAGTGGCTAACGCCAAGCCAATCTGTTCATCGTCTGCTTTAATCGCAGGTGCCACAGCTGCTATCGCACTACCACCACAAATCGCGGTACCAGAAGAGATAAGGTAGCCCGTTGTGCGGTCTAGTCCCATTCGTTTCGCCAAGAACCAACCAATGACTAGTGTGCCAATGATGGTCGTGACAATCAAACCGATACCGTCGCCTGTTACTGCCAGTGCTTTTTCAAACTGAATACCAAAACCTAAGCCGACAATCGAGTAGGCCAAGAGCTTCTTGGTGAGCTTGCCTACTTCTAGGTGCTCAGGGACTAAACCTAAACTCGCAAGAAGGAAACCGATCACGAGTGCCGTTGGTGAACTCACCCATGGGGTTAAGCAAAACAGAGCAGCAAGATAAAATGGAACAGACTTTTTTAGATTCATTGTGTTTAGAGTCTTGTTTGGTTGTGGCGTTATTATGATGAGACCACTATACGTTCAATAAAATGATAAGTAAGTCTAAATGAATTGAACAAACGTTAAGGAAAACTTAACGTTTGTTCAGCTGATATGAATAAAGAGTTGGTTATTTAGCGTAGTGAGCCGCGAAGGTCAGACACCGACTGTCGAAGAGTTTCACAAGATGCTTGTTTAGGTGAAATAGGCTCGCCAGCTTCTATCTCTAATTTGGTCCAGAAGCGAGTTGGTAACCCTTTGCAGGCACGACCTTTGTAGCGACTAAAGTAACTGCCCCATAATCCTTTGAGAGCCATTGGAATCACTGGAACAGGGGAGCGTTTGATAATCAGCTCCATACCACGCATGAACTCAGCCACTTCTCCATCAGAGGTTAGCTTTCCTTCTGGGAAAATGCATACGATATGACCTTCATGCAAGGCACGCTCTACTTCTTTAAAAGCGTTTCGAATCGAGTTGCGGTTGGTCGCGGAGATTGGAATAACCCCTGCTCTTTTCAA
Organism: Vibrio cyclitrophicus; assembly: GCA_023206055.1. Taxonomy (NCBI): domain Bacteria; kingdom Pseudomonadati; phylum Pseudomonadota; class Gammaproteobacteria; order Vibrionales; family Vibrionaceae; genus Vibrio; species Vibrio cyclitrophicus. The sequence continues at coordinate 1,146,829 of CP065366.1, forward strand.
GAAGCGTCGAATTGGCGGCAACTTGGTGTAATCCTCTTCCATCACAAAACGGATCAAACGAGGGCAAACCGCACTCAGCAGCAGTGCATCCATATAACTCACATGGTTGCAGACAATCAACGCGCCGCCTTTTTCTGGCAGGTGATGTAAGTTCTTATGTTTAACTCGGTACATGGTGTGAGTGACCACCCACGTAAAAAAGCGGAAAGCGTAGATAGGCACCTGATAAAACAGGTACAGCATCACCAAAGTGTTGCCTATCGCGAGCAACGCGAACAGCTGTGGAATCGAAAGCTCTAGAACACTAAGGCAAACAATACCTAAAACCGCACTTCCCACCATGAACAGTGAGTTATAAATATTGAGTCCGGCAATCACTTGGGCACGTTCATTTGGCTTGGCACGTAACTGCATCAGTGAATACAGAGGAACAATAAAGATACCGCCAGAGATACCCAGTAGCAGAAGGTAAGCAAACAGTGGCCATAGCTCTGAATAGGTTACGAATTGGTGGAAAGAGCTAAAGTCAGGCAAAGACTCCGGAATGGATATCGCCATCAAAAGACCGAAGATCGAGATACCTAAGCTGCCCATTGGCACGATGCCGATTTCAATTCGGTGATTAGATAACTTATCGCAAGCCAAAGAGCCGATTGCAATGCCTACCGAGAACAATGCCAGTAAAAAGGCGACTGAGCTTTCAGTGCCATTTAGATGCAGTTTGGTGAAGTTGGGAAACTGAGTTAGGTAAGCCGCACCAAGGAACCAGAACCAGCTGATAGACATCAGTGCTTGAAAGGTCGGGCGGTCTTTTTTGGCAATCGTCAGTGTCGCGCGAGTTAGTTTTACAGGCTGCCACTTTACTTTAAGGTCTGGTGCATTACTTGGCGCTTGTGGGATAAAGCAGCTTGATACATAGCCAAGCACGGCGAATGAAACAATACACACCGCAGCAATGAGCTTCGCGCCTTCTTCAGACGCAATAATGCCAGCGCCTAGAGTACCAATCAGGATCGCCAAGAATGTACCTGTCTCGACAAGAGCATTACCTGATACCAGTTCTTTTGTTTCTAACTGTTGTGGAAGCAGGGCGTATTTCACCGGGCCAAAGAAAGCACTTTGCGTTCCCATAAGGAATAGGAGCAGAAGTAATATTCCGTAGCTTTCGTAAATAAAGCCGATCGCACCCAGTGACATAATCACTACTTCAAGGAGCTTAACTTTACGGATAAACCACGATTTTTCGTATTTGTCGGCCAGTACACCGGCTAAAGCAGAGAATAGGAAGAAGGGCAGAATAAAAAGGCCTGCGGCCAAATTAATGAATAGATTGCTAGAAATAGGCAGCGTGTCTACGCTTGCGAAAGCAACAAACAGTAACAGGACATTTTTGAATATGTTGTCGTTAAAGGCTCCTAGAAATTGGGTAATAAAGTAGGGGAGGAACCTTTTTTGCGTTAACAGCGAAGATTGGCTGCTGTTGTTCATTGTCTTTCCTTGGATGATTACCAGTTGGTTAAGTAGTTTGAGACTAGGTTATTGATCAGCTCTTTACCATCAATGGGCTCAGAGGCGAAAAATTTATCATCAACGCTAAGAAGAGTAATTCCGTGTACTCCAGACCATAATACACGGCTGGCTTTAACAACTTCGCTTTTAGTATGTTCAGGAGCAATCGCTACTAGCAACTGTTCTAGCATGCCTGTCATTCTATCGATGCGATTTGATTGCCATTCAGGAAGGTTTTCACCGTTCATGTTGTGCTCAAAGATAAGCTGCCAACGGTGAGGGTTTCTCTGTGCAAAATCGTGGTAGCAGTAGGCAAGGTTGAATAGAGCTTGTTGAGGATTGCTCGATTGTTCAACAGCTACAGCGGATTCTGACGCCAGTTCATCTAATGTTTGAGCTACCACATGTAAAAGCAGTAGGTTGTAGTTACCGAATACATTCACTAACGTACTTGGAACGTAACCAATCATATTGGCAATTTTACGTAGACTTAACTCGTGATAAGAGTGCTCTTCTAAGAAGTCGGTCACCGTTTTTAAGGTTAATTGCACTAATTGTTCGCGAGTATGATCGTTTCGTCTTGCCATGGGTACTTTCTATTAAATGAACATCGTTCAATATTTTAATGCTGCCCCAGAGTGCCGTCAATCCCTTCGCTAATTTAGTAATCAATTAATAGCCGCAATATTATGATACATGTGTAAACACAGTGAATATTTCATTGTTCTTTGTTAACGAGTATGATTAAGGTGTCGAAAGATAAAAAACCTATAAAGGATAATAATGAAACGATTTTTCTCACTAGTCGCGATTCTGTTGGTAACAGTCGCGGTGACGCCAATCGCGGAAGCGAAAAAGTTTGGTGGTGGTAAGTCATTTGGCAAAAGCTTTAAAACGGCTCCAGCACCAAAACAACAAAACACGAATTCGATCCGTCAAGATCAAACGGGTAAGAACACAGCAGCTAATTCTAGCAAGAAAGGCCTTATGGGCGGCCTGCTAGGTGGTTTACTTGCTGGTGGTCTTTTAGCTGCATTCTTTGGTGGCGCATTTGAAGGTATCCAGTTCATGGATATTCTGATTATGGGTCTGATTGCTTTCCTAGCGTTTAAATTCCTACGCGGAATGTTGGGCGCGAAGCAGGGCTCAATGAATCAGCAGAATGCACGTGGCCAACAGCCTGCATTCGGTGGCATGGGTCAGAACAAGTTTGAACAACCTAAGCAACAACCCAATGTTCATAACTTCGAGCAAGCACAACCTCAATCACAAGGCGCTGCTGGTGGTTTCGGTTTTGGTGCACAAAGCGATGTTCCACATAACTACCCACCGGGCTTTGATCAAGCGGCATTCATCAACGGTTCTCGTGAACACTACCGTACACTGCAAGGTGCATGGAATCACAACGAGCTAAATACGATTGAAGAATACGTATCTCCAAGCCTATTTGAAGACCTAAAAGCTGAGCGTAATAAGCTTTTAGGTGATCAGCACACAGATGTAATGTACGTTGATGCTGAAATCGTTCGTGCAGACCACGATGGTAGCAAAGCACAGCTAAGCCTTCAGTTTAGCGGTCGTTACCGTGATACTGCGGATGGCGTTGAAGAAGATATCACTGATATCTGGCACCTAGAGCGTGACCTAACAACTGACAATGCACCTTGGTTAATTGTTGGTATTCAAGGTTAATTCCAGGATTTAACTCAACATCAATATGATGTAGTTATTCGGAATGACACCAAATAATAGAAAGCCCCTGCTGAGAAATCAGCAGGGGCTTTTTTGTGTCTAATGATATGTATCTCTAAGTCGCTGCAGGGAAATAGGCTTTGAGCTTTTTTGGGGGGAGGTGGGGAAGGGTTTTAGATTCATGAAGCAATGCCAATATAACGAAACGTGCGGAATCGACAAAGAACATGAGTAGAGGAAGTGTGTCATCACGACAAATATTAAGAGGTGTATCTTGATCAAAGGTTGGATTAACCTGAGACGAACGAACTGATTTTATTTGGATGTGATGAGTAATGACAAAGTTCTTTGAACCTGTATTGGAGCCTGAGATTACTTTGCAGCAGAAACAGAGAATTGCGAATGAATGCGAAGAACATTTATCTACCAATTGCTTAGGCTGCGCTTCTTATCTGGTTTGTGAGCGTCATGCAGAAGTATGGAATCACTGATGTTTGAATGGGCTAGATCGCTTAGTCTTTTGTAGTAGCGGGCTAGTGTTTAGGAAGTAGAGGGCTGTTTTAGAAAGACACGTTTACAAAGACGTTTAGAAAGAGATAAAGCTCAGAAACGAAAAAAGCCAACTCAATGAGTTGGCTTTTCGATTTTCCAATTAAGGAGAATATGGTGGAGGGAGACGGATTCGAACCATCGAAGGCAGTGCCGGCAGATTTACAGTCTGCTCCCTTTGGCCACTCGGGAACCCCTCCAGGGTGTGTCTTACTTTTCACAAAGTAAGCCTAAATTGATGTTTTCCCATAAGCCCATCAATCAGGTTGTTCTCTTAACTCTCGAAAGAGGTAAGAAGAATATGGTGGAGGGAGACGGATTCGAACCATCGAAGGCAGTGCCGGCAGATTTACAGTCTGCTCCCTTTGGCCACTCGGGAACCCCTCCAGGGTGTGTCTTACTTTTCACAAAGTAAGCCTAAATTGATGTTTTCCCATAAACCCATCAACTAGGTTGTTCTCTTAACTCTCGAAAGAGGTAAGAAGAATATGGTGGAGGGAGACGGATTCGAACCATCGAAGGCAGTGCCGGCAGATTTACAGTCTGCTCCCTTTGGCCACTCGGGAACCCCTCCAGGGTGTGTCTTACTTTTCACAAAGTAAGCCTAAATTGATGTTTTCCCATAAGCCCATCAATCAGGTTGTTCTCTTAACTCTCGAAAGAGGTAAGAAGAATATGGTGGAGGGAGACGGATTCGAACCATCGAAGGCAGTGCCGGCAGATTTACAGTCTGCTCCCTTTGGCCACTCGGGAACCCCTCCAGGGTGTGTCTTACTTTTCACAAAGTAAGCCTAAATTGATGTTTTCCCATAAGCCCATCAATCAGGTTGTTCTCTTAACTCTCGAAAGAGGTAAGAAGAATATGGTGGAGGGAGACGGATTCGAACCATCGAAGGCAGTGCCGGCAGATTTACAGTCTGCTCCCTTTGGCCACTCGGGAACCCCTCCAGGGTGTGTCTTACTTTTCACAAAGTAAGCCTAAATTGATGTTTTCCCATAAGCCCATCAACTAGGTTGTTCTCTTAACTCTCGAAAGAGATAAGAAGAATATGGTGGAGGGAGACGGATTCGAACCATCGAAGGCAGTGCCGGCAGATTTACAGTCTGCTCCCTTTGGCCACTCGGGAACCCCTCCAGGGTGTGTCTTACTCTTCACAAAGTAAGCCTAAATTGATGTTTTCCCATAAGCCCATCAACTAGGTTGTTCTCTTAACTCTCGAAAGAGGTAAGAAGAATATGGTGGAGGGAGACGGATTCGAACCATCGAAGGCGGAGCCGGCAGATTTACAGTCTGCTCCCTTTGGCCACTCGGGAACCCCTCCAGGGTGTTTTTTCCTAACTCATAATGGATAGGCTAAAGAGATGTTTTTCCCAACGCATCTCTCAAGTGCGGAGCGCATCATAGCAAACACGTTAAACCTGTAAAGGGTTTTTCTTATGGTTTTGTGTTAAATGCTGCCTTTTTGGGCAAAGATGGCGAAAAGTACGCATATTGCTCGTGAAGTGAACATCTGTACTAAGGTTTACGTACTGAGGGGTAACACCTTGAGGTGATTAGTTTTCTGTATTGTCTTCAATGGGTCTAAAACGTGATGAAACGTAAATGGAATTTAATCTAGATTTACACTTCTTGACGTTACAGTATTCATTAGTTGATAGAATACGGTTAATTTCATTTATAGATAATAAATCTTACTTGCAGACCATTATTATGAAGCATAAATCTGTTTTAACCCTACTTAGCTTGTCTATTCTTATGGCGTCTCCAGCCGTACTTGCTAAGCGTATGGGCCCTAGCACTGTCACTGTTGTGACTGAGCAGGTTGATATTCACCAAGTTAGCCAATCTCTTTCGTTGGTCGGTAAGTTAGAAGCCGAGCAATCGGTCATGATCACTTCTGAAGTAGCTGGCAGAGTCGATTCTATCAACATTAAAGCCAATCAAGATGTCACTAAAGGGCAGATGTTGGTTCAACTCGATGATGACAAAGCGAAAGCCGCGGTTGCAGAGGCTCAAGCTTATTTAAAAGACGAGCAACGTAAGCTAGCGGAATTTCAACGCCTAGTGAAACGTAACGCGATCACGCAAACTGAAATTGATGCTCAGAAAACAAACGTAGAGATCGCCAACGCTCGCTTAGCTGCTGCAAATGCTAACCTGAAAGATCTTCACATCAGCGCGCCATTCTCGGGCACGGTTGGTTTTATCGACTTTAGCCGCGGTAAAATGGTGACTGCAGGTACTGAACTCGTGACCTTGGATGACTTATCGGTAATGCAATTAGACCTGCAGATCCCGGAGCGCTACCTTTCCAAACTATCTAAAGGTATGAAAGTAACGGCTCGCACAAGTGCATGGGGCGATACTCAATTCACAGGCACAGTGGTAGGTATTGATTCTCGTATTAACGCTGAAACTTTAAACCTTCGAGTTCGAATTCACTTCGATAACAATAATGATTATCTAAAGCCGGGTATGTTAGTGGCAGCGGATATGGACTTCCCACCTGTGGAAGCCCCTATTATTCCAGTTCAAGCACTCGAATACTCAGGTACGAAGCGTTTTGTCTATGTTATCGACGAAGATAACAAAGCAACTCGTACAGAAGTCTTCCTTGGGGCTCGTATTGATAACGAAGTTGTGATCGACAAAGGTATCGAGATTGGTCAGAAGATCGTGGTGCAAGGTATCGTGAACATGCGTGACGGCGTATTGGTTCAAGAGCTTGCTGTTAATCGCCCAATTGATGCAGCGAGCGATAAAAAAGCACAAAAAGGCGCTAACTAATGTTGTTATCTGATGTTTCTGTAAAGAGACCAGTAGCGGCTGTCGTATTGAGCCTACTATTGGTTGTGTTTGGTCTTGTCTCTTTCAATAAGCTTGCGGTTCGTGAGATGCCAGATATTGAAAGCCCAGTGGTATCGATCAGTACTCGTTATGAGGGTGCTTCGGCTACCATCATTGAGAGCCAAATAACCTCCAACCTCGAAGACCAGTTATCCGGCATCAGTGGTATCGACGAGATCGAGTCTACTACCCGTAACGGTATGTCGCGTATCACCATTACCTTTGAGCTTGGTTACGACCTCAATACCGGTGTGAGTGATGTTCGTGATGCCGTAGCTCGTGCGCAGCGTTCATTGCCCGATGAAGCCGACGACCCAATTGTTTATAAGAACAATGGTAGTGGTGAAGCCTCGGTCTACATCAACTTAAGTTCGACAGAGATGGACCGAACGCAGTTAACCGACTACACCGAACGTGTGTTGATTGACCGCTTTAGTTTGATTTCTGGCGTGAGCTCGGTGGATATCTCAGGTGGCTTGTACAAAGTAATGTACGTCAAGCTGAAACCTGCTCAGATGGCGGGTCGTGGTGTTACTACCTCGGACATCACCTCTGCATTGAACAATGAGAATATTGAAAGCCCGGGTGGTGAAGTACGTAATGACGCGATTGTGATGTCGGTGCGTACAGCTCGTTCTTACACTGAAGCGGAAGATTTCGAATACCTAGTGGTAAAACGTGCCTCTGATAACACGCCTATCTACCTGAAAGACGTAGCGGATGTATACATTGGTGCAGAAAACGAGAACTCGACCTTTAAGAGTGATGGCGTTGTTAACGTAAGTATGGGTATTGTGCCTCAGTCAGATGCAAACCCACTTGAGGTTGCTGACTTAGTACACAAAGAAGTCGAAGCAATTCAAAAGTTCCTACCTGATGGGACTCGTCTGGCGGTCGACTATGACTCAACGGTCTTTATCGATCGTTCGATCTCAGAGGTTTACAGCACACTCTTTATTACGGGTGGCTTAGTTATCCTTGTGCTTTACATCTTTATTGGTCAAGCACGTGCAACACTTATTCCAGCGGTAACCGTACCCGTCTCTTTGATCTCTTCGTTTATTGCGGCGTACTACTTCGGTTTTTCTATCAACCTGATTACCTTGATGGCACTTATCCTGTCGATTGGTTTGGTGGTCGATGACGCGATTGTGGTAGTAGAAAACATTTTCCACCATATTGAACGTGGTGAGTCACCACTGCTTGCAGCCTATAAAGGAACACGAGAGGTAGGCTTCGCGGTAATCGCAACAACGCTTGTATTGGTGATGGTATTCTTACCAATCTCGTTCATGGATGGCATGGTAGGTCTTCTGTTTACTGAGTTCTCGGTATTGTTGGCGATGTCGGTGATTTTCTCGTCGCTAGTCGCATTAACGTTAACGCCAGTGTTAGGCAGTAAAATCCTAAAAGCGAACGTTAAACCGAACCGTTTCAATCTGTTTGTCGAGCGCGTATTTGGCAAGCTTGAGTCTGGATATCGCTCGGTCTTGCGTCGTGCTCTAAACTGGCGTTGGGCAGCTCCAATCATCATTATCGCGTGTATGGGCGGTAGTTATGGCTTGATGCAACAAGTGCCGTCGCAACTGACTCCACAAGAAGACCGTGGTGTTATCTTTGCGTTTGTTCGTGGTGCCGATGCAACCAGTTACAACCGTATGTCTGCCAACATGGACATCGTTGAAGAGCGCTTAATGCCATTGCTTGGTCAAGGCTTCTTGAAGTCATTCAGTATTCAATCACCAGCGTTTGGTGGTAATGCGGGCGACCAAACGGGCTTCGTTATCATGATCCTAGAAGATTGGGATGAGCGTGACGTTACAGCACAAGAAGCGTTGAATGAAGTTCGTAAATCTTTGAATGGCATTCCTGATGTGCGTGTATTCCCATTTATGCCTGGCTTCAAAGGTGGTTCAAGTGAGCCAGTTCAATTTGTACTTGGCGGTTCTGATTACACTGAACTTCAAAAATGGGCCGAGCTATTAAAGCAAGCCGCTGAAGAGTCTCCAATGATGGAAGGCGCGGACATCGATTACTCTGAGAAAACACCAGAGCTATTGGTAACCGTAGATAAGCAGCGTGCAGCAGAGTTAGGTGTGAGCGTTTCAGATATTTCAGATACGTTAGAAATCATGCTTGGTGGACGCAGTGAAACCACCTTCGTTGACCGTGGTGAAGAGTACGACGTGTACCTGCGTGGTGATGAGAACAGCTTCAATAACGCCAACGATTTAAGCCAAATCTATATGCGAACTCAGTCTGGCGAGCTAGTAACGCTTGATACGCTGACGCACATTGAAGAAGTCGCTTCATCGATTCGTTTATCGCACTACAACAAGCAGAAATCGGTGACCATCAAAGCGAACCTCATGGAAGGTTACACGCTGGGTGACGCACTCGATTTCCTTGATGAACAAGCGATTGAACAGCTACCGGGTGATATTTCAGTGAGCTACTCTGGCGAGTCAAAAGACTTCAAAGAGAACCAATCAAGTATCCTAGTGGTATTTGCGCTGGCGATGCTAGTCGCGTACTTGGTGCTGGCCGCGCAATTTGAAAGCTTCATTAACCCACTAGTCGTGATGTTCACCGTACCTATGGGGATCTTTGGTGGCTTCTTAGGCTTGGTGGTGATGAGTCAAGGGCTCAACGTCTACAGCCAGATTGGTATGATCATGTTGATCGGTATGGTAACCAAAAACGGTATCTTGATCGTAGAATTTGCCAACCAACTTCGTGACCGTGGTATCGAGTTTGAAAAGGCGATCATTGATGCTTCGGCTCGACGCTTACGTCCAATCATGATGACGGCATTCACGACGTTAGCCGGTGCAATCCCATTGATTACCTCTACGGGTGCGGGCTATGAAAGCCGAGTGGCTGTGGGTACGGTTATCTTTTTCGGTATGGGCTTCGCAACATTGGTCACTTTGTTCGTAATCCCTGCGATGTACCGACTGATTTCTGGCTCAACACGCTCTCCGGGTCACGTGGAAGCGGAACTTAATAAAGAGCTTAGCCTTGATAACGTGGGAAGAACCTCTCACGGTTAGTTGGCCAAATGAAGGGCTAGACTATAGATAGTTGCTATAGCCCTTACGTTTAAAGCTTGATAAAGAAAGCCCAGTAACTGTTTGAGTTACTGGGCTTTTTGTTAGTTAAATATTGATGATTGAAAGTAGGAATGCGTTCAATCGATAATAAAAATCCCTTCAGAATACGAACTTTTATTTGGTGTTCAATTTCTTAACTCTTTTTCGCTTGGCGAGCTTCAAATGCGGCCAATTGTTCAGGCGTCGCTTTCGGTTGATGGTTAGCTTTCCACTCATCGTAAGTCATACCATAAACACGTTCACGTGCATCGTCTAAATCTAAATCGACTCCCATCAATTCAGCTTCTGCTGCATACCATTTGCTAAAGCAATTTCGGCAAAAGCCAGCCAAGATCATTAGGTCGATGTTTTGCACGTCTTTATTGTTGTCTAGATGAGATAATAGGCGACGAAATGAAGCTGCATCTAGCTTGTCTTGTTCTTCTTGAGTTAGTTGCTTGTATTTGAATTCAGCCAAAACTCTTTCCTTTTCAAGTTAATGATTATCCTTAGTTTAGAGTCTACACGGCTAGGTAGCTGACGCAAATACTCATTTACTGGTTTGGTCAATATGATGATCTTAGCTCTCGTGTCGTCATGAGAGTTATTTAGCCTCTTCGCGGTGTTGGTCCGATATCTAAAATAAATGAGCTCAATTCATTTGAAGTGAATTGAGCTCAAGGGAGTTAATGAGGCTTTGGAGTGAGTGTCAGCGATTAGTTCGTCATAGGCTGATGTGTGTAATTTCTTAGACCTAGTAAGAAGTTCTCTAGGTGGTTATAAGAATCAAAATTACGGTGTGAAGGGTAGGCCATGTTGCCCTCTTTGATGATATTTTTTGCGATATTAGCAACGTCTTCTTCTTTCAACATATCCAGTTTTGAATCGATGTCTAACGTACGGTTCAACTCAAATACGGCATCAACGACAGCTTGAGCTTTTTCTTTGTCTGTTGACCCTTGAAGGCCCAATGTATCAGCAATAATAGCCAGACGGTCAGTGGCTTTTGGTAGAGCAAACTGAAGTACATGCGGCAATGAGATCGCGCAGCCTAAACCGTGCGGAACTTTGTAAAAAGCGCCTAGTTGGTGTGAAATACCATGTGCCCAACCCAATAGTGTTTTAGAGAATGCCTTACCAGCATCAAATGAAGCTAATGCCATTTCACTTCTTGCTTCATCGTCTTCTGTTCCATTTTTATAAGCTCGTGGAAGGAATTCGAATATACGTTTAATGCTTTTTAGGTTCATTTCGTCTGTTTGTTTTGTCGCGTAGGTACTCATGAATGATTCCATAGCGTGTGTCAGTGCATCCATACCGGTTGAAGCTGTGATATGAGGTGGTAGCGCCATGGTGAGCCTTGAATCGAATACTGCTAAGTCTGGTACAACGCCATAACTTACTAACGCGTTCTTTTGGTTGGTTTTTTCGTCTGTAACTACGGTTACTGTTGTTGCTTCAGAGCCTGTTCCTGACGTTGTTGGAATGGCGACAAAGTAAGCCCCTTTACGACGAAGCTGAAGCATGCTCATCAAACCGTGGGTGATCTTACGCGGATCCAAATTGTGTTTGGCACAGCCGTTGATCATCTTGGTGCCATCAATTGAACTACCACCACCAATCGCGATTGCGCAGTCATAGTTGTGTTCATGACACGCTGCGATTCCTTTTTCTACAATTGCATATGAAGGATCTGGCTGGATCTCGTTGAAGACTTTATAGTCGATATTCTTCTTCTCTAGCGCATCAATAAGCAGTTGGAATGATGGGAGAGTTGCAAAGAAACTGTCCGTAAAGATAACAGGACGTTTGATCCCTTTGTCTGCCAAATGTGCTGCAAGTGTATCGAGCGATTTGTCACCGTTCAGTACATTGGGTACTGGAACTGGCATACGTGGAAAAGCTGTACTCGCAATCGCGTGGTATGTGTTTACAAAAAATCGTTCAGTTTTATATAGCATTGAAGTTACCTACTGTAAGTTAAAATTGGGAGTAAAGTGGTTAGCTTTTAATAAGAGCTAAGCTTCCATTTTGTTGAGCAAGTTCCATCATTCTCTTTACTGTATGCATTTACCCTACACTAATACAAACCGGTCGGTCTAGTTGTTTTTGTGTTTATTTTAATCATTTTTTCATGTCATAAATTAATCAATTAAATTGAATCAATAAAAAACAAAACCATTACATCTCTAACTTATTGAAATTATGAGTTTTAATTTATCTCTTGTGTCCATGAGGTAGGAGGAATTCACATAATTTGGACAATTTCCTTTAAAAATAACTAGACCGACCGGTTTGTTTTGTTTATTGTAAGATCAACTCAACAAGAAAGGTACATCAAATGAATAGCATTACAGCACTAAACGAAATGAAGCATCACTACACAAATATGAAAGACGCATACAACTCATACCCAATGCCAAAACTGGATGAGCGAGTTGCAAAGCTTAATATGCTAAGAAGCGCGCTGATCGATTTCAGTGACGTTATTTGTGAAGCAATGAACAAAGACTACGGCCAACGTAGCGTACAAGACACTCTTATTGCTGATGTGCTGCCATGTGTGGCGAATATTGATTACAGCATCGAACATATTAGTGAGTGGATGGCACCCTCTGTTCGTAATGCCGGTGCATTGCTTTCACTATCGCAGGTTGAAGTTGTTTACCAACCGAAAGGTGTTGTCGGTATCGTGACACCTTGGAACTTTCCGATAATGCTGTCGGTTGGCCCACTTATCTCTGCTATCACTGCAGGTAATCGCGCTATGATTAAGATGAGTGAATTCACACCAAACACAAACCAAGTGTTGAGTGAGATGCTATCAAGCATTTTCAGTCATGACGAAGTTGTTGTTGTTGAAGGTGAAGCGGAATTATCCGCTGAATTTACCGCGCTTCCTTTTGATCACTTATTGTTCACGGGCTCTACTGCTGTCGGACGCTTAGTGATGAAAGCTGCGGCCGCGAACTTAACACCGCTAACTCTTGAGCTTGGTGGAAAATCACCCGTTATAGTCGCTGATGACGTTTCAATGGAGCTGGCGGTAGAACGCATCATTTACGGCAAAAGCTTGAACAATGGTCAAGTATGCGTAGCACCGGATTACGTGTTAGTTCCGGAAGATAAGAAAGAAGCATTTATCAGTGAATATAAACGCCAATATCAAACATTGTTCCCAGAAGGCATTCATTCTGAAAATCTGACTTCAGTGGCTAACTCTCGTCAGTACGAGCGTGTTACTTCTTTGTTGAATACAGAAATTGCAAATGGCACGAGAATCGAGCCTTGCCATACGGATAGTATCGACGAGAACGCACACAGACTCGTGACTCACTTAATTATCGAGCCATCACTTGATTCGAATGTTATGGATGAAGAAATTTTCGGCCCGTTGCTCCCTGTTATTGGTTACCAGCAAGTTGATCAAGCTATCGAACTGATTAACAGTAAGCCACGACCATTAGCACTTTACTTGATGACTTTTGATGAAGCGTTACAAGTAAGAATTAAACAAACGATTCACTCTGGTGGTATGTGTATTAACGATTGTGTATTCCACTTAGCGGTTGATGATGCACCATTTGGTGGTATCGGGGAGTCGGGTAAAGGTAATTACCACGGCAAGGAAGGCTTTATTACTTTCTCGCACGCTAAGACGGTAATGACCAGTGGTCAAGATCACCAAATTAAACACTTGTTCTCAAAGGAAGATAACGAATTTAAGTCTGCTGTTTTAGCCATGCTGGGAAAGTAGACCCTAACCGTTAATTCAATATCTGAGAGGAAGGCAAATGTTAGAACGTTTTTTTGAAAAAACAATACGTGGTTATTTGTTGATTACGGGCTTATTAACGGCGAGTGCATTTGCTACGTTTGTTGCTCCTGAGTGGAGCATGATAAACCTATTTTTCTATGACCAGCAGATGATGGAGAACAAAGAATACTTATTAGCGACTTACCAACACTGGGGTGTAATGGTGGGCTGTATAGGTGTGCTTTTAATGGCCTCGGCCTACATCAAGCCTTTGCGAACCTCAACCATGATTTACAGTGGATTTGAGAAAGCGATGTTTGTCGGTCTATTCCTTTATAACGTCTGTGTGAATGAATATGAGTGGTTTCTAGGCTGGAGTGGTGTATTTGCTCTCGATGGCTTTGTTACTGTGTATTCATTACTTTATGTTTATTACTACTTAACGCGTGACAAAAGTAAAACACCGGCTCACTTACGTTAATTTTACTCATATAACACTTTAAACATTAACGCGGCGACACATGACTAATGTGAACCATGTACTAGCAAACTGCAATTATCGTCTAGACCAACTGGTCGGCATGCTGTGTGTTGGCCGCAACTTAATCAGAAGTAACAAGTATGGCAATAACTCGCCAAGCCATATTGTCGACGCGGCTGAGTGCGATGTGCGCCTCCGTCCTAGACGTTAAGGAAGATAGGGTCACGGACTGACACTTACAAAGTATCGTTTTTAATCCATTGATAATCTAAAGGTTCGTTCAAATGAAAAAAGAAAATATCTTTCTGTTGGCAGCATCTCTAGGGATTTTCCCTGTCGCGCTCACTTATGGTTTATTTCAGCATATGTTTTTCGGTATAGAACTGAATACCATCGAAATGACCAACATTTTCCGAGCAACGATGGGTCTGTATATGGCAATGGGTGCGTTTTGGTTAGTGGCAGCATTCAACACCAAATACACCTTATCTGCATTACATAGTGTGATCGTTTTCATGAGTGGTTTAGCTATTGCCAGAATAGTCAGCATGTTAGTTGATGGGACGCCAAATATTATCTTGATTGGCTACACGGTGATTGAAGCTGTCATAGCTTTCTCTGGTTACATTGCATTAAAAGGCTCAAGTGTCGCGAATACACAACAGCGCAGTAAAGTTGGTGTTTACTAATGGACAAGAAAATCATTATTACCTTAGGGTTGGTTGCACCTTTTGTTGCCTTTCCTTCGCTAGGTGCCGCTTCAACAGAGGCGACAACAGAACATAATCAACCGAACATTCTTCTGATTGTCGGCGATGATATCGGCATGGGAGATTTACAACCATTCGGCTCTGAAATTAAAACGCCTACGTTAAATTCATTAGCACAAGAAGGTATTCGTTTTAATAACTTCCATGCATCTCCAGTTTCATCGGTGACTCGTGGCCAATTGTTTACAGGGGCGAATAGCATTGAAATTGGTCTGGGTGCGTTTGATTACTCTATCTACCCAGACTCAAAAGGCAAAAAAGGTTACGAGGGTTATTTGACTCGTGATGCCGTTACTATCACTGAATTATTAAGAGACAGTGGTTACAACACCTATCATGCGGGTAAATGGCACTTAGGTTCTGGTGATGGACATGGTCACCCGCCTCAAGATTGGGGATTTGATCAAACTTATGGCGTCTATTCTGGTGGTTCTGCCCACTGGGATGACACCGATATGTATCCTTCAGTAAAAGTGGCTGAGCAGGCATTAGCTGAAGGTAAACAACCACCGGTCACTAAGCAGAAATTCTTTGAAAATGGTCAGCAGGTTGAACGTGTTAAGGGTATTTACTCAGACGACCTTTATACCGGGAAAATGATTGAATACATTGAAAACGGTAAAGAATCAGGTAAACCTTTCTTCGGTTATTTAGCTCTGACCACTGCACATTTCCCACTTCAAGCCCCAGCAGCCTTGATCGATAAGTACACTGAAATGTACGAAGGTTTGGGTTACGAAGGTTTGAAGAAACAGCGCTACGAACAAATGATCGAAGCGGGTGTGTATCAAGAAAATACGCCATATCCGGAAGACAACCCGATCACTAAAAAGTGGGATGATCTAACGGACGCAGAGAAGAAAACTCAAGCACGATTGATGGCAACTTATGCTGCGATGATCGAAGCTCAAGATTTCTATATTGGTCGCGTTCTTGATTACCTCAGAGAAACTGGCGAGCTAGAAAACACGCTCGTTATCTACATGCCTGATAATGGCCCTGAAGGCTCTGATGCGATGGGCCCCCTAGCAAACAGCCTATGGAAAAATTGGACAGAAGATCATTTCGATATGTCTGATGAAGCGATTGGTACTGCTGATTCAAGCCGTCAATTAGGCATTGAATGGGCAAATGCAACAACAGGTCCATTACAGTGGTGGAAGTGGTTTGTTTCTGAAGGCGGCGTACGTGTTCCTCTTATCGTTAGCCCACCAGAAGGTACAGGCTTCGATCAACAAGGTGTCATGTCTAACACAACCTTAAGCGTAAAAGACTTACCAATGACTATCTTAGATTACGCGGGCGTTGCTCATCCTGGAGGTCAATACCAAGATCGACAAGTCGCCTTACCTTCAGGTAAATCTATGGTTCCATTCCTATCAGGTGATGCCGATACAGTAAGGGATGATAATGATTGGTTCGCTTTTGAATTGTTTGGTAATGGCTTTGTGATTCAAGGTGATTACAAGTTGATGAAACTTCGCACAGGTATGTATGGCGATGGCGAATGGCACTTGTATAACATCAAGGAAGATCCAGCAGAAGCGGTGCCAGTGGAAGATAAATACCCTGAGATTTACCAAGAGATGATGGCAACTTACGAACAGTACCAGCAAGACCATAACATTGTTGATGTTGCAGAAGATTGGAATCCGTGGCTAGGCGCCGCAGGGCATACCATGTCTCACTAAACAACGACGGTTTGTAACTCAATAATGAGTTCCCCTAGAACCCTCAAGCTCTCCTAATGAAAGTGCTTGAGGGCTTTTCTATATTTGCCGTATACATTAAATGTAGACCGGTCGGTTTGTTTTGTGTATTATGTATCCAACATCTCGAAATAACAACGAGACTCAGGTAGAGAAGGAAACTCTTCAATGATTGGGAGCAACTATGACAACTATCTCGGCACCACAGTTTAATGGTAAAGCACACAGCAAAATTCAAGCGTTAGCAAAACCCATTGGCGCGGTTTGCAATATCGATTGCACTTATTGTTATTACTTGGGAAAGCAAGGTCTACTAAATTACTCGTCACGACGCTCACCAACGATGGACAAAGCGGCACTTGAGAATTACATCAAACAATACATTGAAGCTCAAAACACACCTGAAATTATCTTCTCTTGGCATGGCGGTGAACCCACGCTGCTCGGTGTTGAATACTTCGAATACGCTGTCGAACTGCAAACCAAATATTGCCCAGGCGCATCAACTATCACCAATGATATTCAAACCAATGGCACGTTATTAAACGACCAGTGGTGTCAGTTCTTTAAGCAACACAACTTTGTCGTTGGTGTGAGCATCGATGGCCCAGAACACATCCATAATCACTACCGTAAGAATAGAGCAGGTCGAGGCACATTCGACAAAACCATGCGTGGTGTTGAGCTACTTAAAAAGCATGACGTGCAATTTGCGACGCTTACTTGCGTAAATGATTTGAGTAGTGCCCAACCACTAGAGGTGTACCAGTTCTTGCGAGATGTGATTCAACCTTCTCAAATTCAATTCATTCCAGTGGTCGATAAGTTATCGGCCCCAACAAATAGCCAATGGCATACCTACGGTGACTTAGCCATTATTCCTGTTAAAGGTGTCGTTGAACCCTGGAGTGTGACTGCCAAAGGTTGGGGGCATTTTCTTACTACGATATTTGATGAATGGTTAACACACGATTTTGGCCGTGTGTTTATTCCATATTTTGATAACTTTTTCGGAGTATGGATGGGGCACGAAAGCAGTATGTGTACCTTAAGTGAAATCTGTGGAAAAGGACTCGCTGTTGAGCCAAATGGCGATGTGTATTCTTGTGACCATTACGTATTTGATGAGTTTTTGTTAGGGAATATTGAAGAAGTTCCACTGGGTTCTCTCGCGCTCTCTTTTAAGCAGCAACAGTTTGGTTTTGCAAAAAGTAAATCGTTACCAAGGCAGTGTCGTGAGTGCAATTACCGTTTTGCATGCCATGGTGAATGCCCTAAAAATCGTATATTAACCACCGATAGCGGTGAAGTCGGCCTTAATTATTTATGTTCCGGCTGGATGGGTTTCTTTAAGCATATCGATCCTATACTTACCGAGATCTTAAAAAGAAATGGCAAACCATTGAGAGGAGATAAAGCATGAACTTAGCATTAGAAAGCTATCTGGCTATTGGTTTGTCTATGGCGTTATTGAGTCTCTGGAAAACGTATTCTGGGCCCGCAATTGCTGCGTTTCTATCTTATTCTTACCCTGAAATGTTGATGTTTAACTTAGTGCCAGCCTTGATTGCTGCTTATGCGGGTTGGAAGATAGCGCCAGTTTACTCAACCTTTTTCCGCAAGCGACAGCAAGTCGTTTTTAAACCTAAGCTTAGAAAGTTCATGAAAAGGTGGAATCAATATGGTCAACTTTCAATGGCGATACTAGCGCCGGTTCTGGTTGGTATTCCTAGTTATACCTTTGTATCGAAACGACTGAATCAAAGCGCTTTCAAAACATTCGGTATGTTAGCGCTATCAATATTGGGCTGGAGTAGTTTGGCTTACGGTTGTTTCGCGCTTCTCGATGTTGACCAATATATCGCGATTGAAAACATTATTCCGGCTTCTGTTATTGAACAAATTCAGCAATAGTCAGAGTCGAAATCAAAAAAAGCTCACATAAGTGAGCTTTTTTATCAGACATGAACCGCTAGCTGTTTATTATTTCACTAGCTTTAATGTTTCATCCATCGCGTTATCTAATAGCGAACGGTCTTTTTGCATCGCGGCCAACAGCGTACTGCCTAGCCATAAACCATAAAGTGTTCGTGCAGTTTGGTAACCATCTGCCATGTCGAAGTTGCCATTCTCAACGCCTTCTTTGAAGAAATGTCCCATTCTGCCAATGATCTTTTCTGCGCCTTCATTCAACACTTGCTGCATTTGGTTTGAAGTACCTGCGACCTCTCCAGATAATTTAACGACCAAACATTTGATTTGGAAATCTGAAGTTAGCTTTTCTGAACACCAATTCTCAAAATACGCTTTTACTCTCTCTTGGTATGACAGGGAGGTATCCATTAGAAAACTGTCTAGCGTTTCTAAGTGTTCTTCAAAATAGTTGGTTAATAGTATCGAACCAAAATCTTCTTTTGATTTGAAATGGTGGTAAAACGACCCTTTGGTTGCTTCAGCACCGTTAATGATTTTCATCAAACCCAGACCAGCAAAGCCTTGTTCACTGATAAGGTCAAAACCTACATCTAAGAGTTTCTGTTTTAAGTCTTTCATATTTCTGCTCTGTATTTCTATGAATAGTGCGATTATACGCCCACTATACCGACCGTCCAGTCTAATTCTGACAAAGTTGACACTTTTCTGACTAGACCGGTCGGTTTGTATGGTCTATTATACATACATAGTCGAGACAACGTAAGTGTTGAACATAAATTAAACGGTGGATTCAATATGAACAAATCAATAATTATTGCTGGAGCAAGTGGCTTGGTTGGACGTGAAACGCTAAGTACTTTGTTGCAAAGTAATCATGTAGACACGGTTTATGCGCTTTCTCGACGTGAACTGAATACCAACCATAAGAAATTGATCCAGTTAATCGATAGCAACTTAAGCGTTTCTGTGAATGCTTTGGATTCTGAATTACCAGTAGTCGGTGTCATTGCTATAGGCAGCACAATTAAAAAAGCCGGTACAAAAGAGAAGTTACGTGCGATTGATGTTGACCTTGTTGCTTCCACTGCGAAAAGCATGAAAAAACTGGGTGTGAAGCACCTTATTGTTGTGTCTTGCTTAGGGGCTGATACCAAAGCTCGTTCGCACTACCTTCGCTGCAAAGGTGAAATGGAAGCCAAAGTTGAGCTACTTGATTTTGAAAAAACGACATTCTTACATCCGGGTCCTTTAGCGGGAGATCGTGCTGAAAATAGAACCGATGAAAAGGTACTTCAAGGTGTTTTGAAAGTGCTGAAACCTTTGATGTTGGGACACATGAAAAAGTACATCCCAATTCAAGCGTCAAGCATCGCGGAAAGCATTTTAGCTCACTCAATCTCTCCAACATCAGAAAAGGTCGAGAGGTTAGACTCTTTGGCTATGATGAAGCTCGCTTCCTAAAGGGTTATCCAAAACGTATCAAATACACATATTCATTTAACTTTAATCAGGGTGCTTTTTCGATGAGATATAAAGTCACATTTTTGTTGGTTGCGTTTTTATTTGCCAAAGAAGCAATCGCAAATGAACCTAATTTGGAGCCCTCTCAAGCGCTGGGTGAGTCGTGGACATACGATGACTATCAAGTGGTTAAGACTAATACGAGAACGCTTTGGTTCGTCGACTACTACGATATCGCGCATTTAAAGAATCATCAGGGCGACAGTGCACTTTTACTGACGTTTACGCCTGAAAAATTAACCCGAGAGAAAGTCAGAACGGCAACCGTTGAAGCACTTGAAGATTCGAATTCAGACATCAACGTAAACAGTCCTAGCATTCAAAATCTTGTCGATAGTTTATCTTTATCGTTAGCCAAAGGAGACGTTATTGCGATTGTCTACAAAGATCAGGAGATGCAAGTTCAGCATAATAATAAGGTGGTTTATCAGGCTCATTCATTTTCAGAAGAGAGCATAGCCTTTAAAAATATTTGGCTTGGCGAGACACCTGTTGATGATCTTCTATAAAAATTATTTTGGTTGGGGAAAATCTTTAGCCATCCTGATATTTACATTGCTACCAGTCACTGCGGTATTTGCGGCTAATTCGATGAGTGGAGAAAATACAATGACTAGAACTGAAAAAGCTGAGTTTCGAGAGTTTTCTAAAGGGCTTAAATACGAACTGTTGTTTAGGAACTTAGGTAAACAGGTATTTTCTGAATTACAGAGCAAACCACCAGGCAGCATGACAGCAAGCAGCTTAGAGTTGCTGAGTAAAATGGAAAAACACAATACTGTCGTGATGGAGCCCGTTCGAGATCAATATGGCGTAGACAGTGAAATTGGCTGTAAAGATAAGTTATTTGCTAAAACGGTAACGCTATCTTTGAAGGCGATGCCTTATTTAGGAACTCGATATTTAGAAGGGAGTGCTGAACGATTTGTTCGTCAACTCAAGGAAATCCAAGCATCGAGTCCTGAAGGTTATGAAACACAAATGACGTATATGGTTGAGCATGAAGAAGCACTACATAACTATCTAGTTCATCTTAATAATGGTGAGCAGCAACGCGCACATTCTGTGCTTGAGGATTTTATTGTGGACAATAATATTCAATAGGTTAACTGCGATTGGCTATATGCTAATAACAATGTCTCATCGCTTATATTATTACTTTCTAGAGAGATTATTAATGAAAAAACTGTCTTTGATTACTTTATTAGCTCTGCCAATGCTGGGTTGTGAAACCACGGTCGACCCTGTTGCTCATGAATCTAAACTAAATGCGGTTGATGAAAGCGTTTTAATTGTCGATGCGAACGCGCAAAAACAACAGTTTGAAAAAATATTAACCATTGACCATTCTCGGTTAGCAGGTCAAGCCAGTGAATACTTGGCACCAAGCCGTGTCGACCTTTATACCGACGACGCACTCAATACACAGTTATTAAAAGATGACCTGCAAGTTGGGCTCGACCTACCTTTTCGTGTTTTGAATTATGTTGAGAACGATGTGCAAAAAGCGGTTTATACAGACGCGCAGTTTATTCAAAAGAGACATGCCATTACGGACAGTGACGCACTTACGCGTTATGCCGACGCAACTGCAAGTTTGGTTAAAGGTTTAGACAATGCCACCCCAGTTGCAAGTGAAGGTTTAACCGAAGGGTACGGTATCGAGACATTGGTTTCAGACTATGATTTTGAGACAACCTTAAAGAACATTAAAAGAGATGTGTTAGACCAAGGTGACACGGTTTGGTTTATTAACTGGGATTTCAAAGTACGAGCTGAAGCGATCGGTGAGACCTTGCCTAATGCGACCTTACTTGTATTTGGTGGTCCAGCCCCGGGTGCGAAAGCGATGACCGACTTCCCAAGCATTGGTTTAGATGCTTTTGGCCAAAAAGTGTTAGTAGTAGAGCAAGATGGCAAAGTGATTGTCTCTTATAATAATATTGTTGATATGTCGGAGTTGCATTATCAAGACAACGCAATTTCTCACAAGATAATTAACTTCCGTTTAGAAAAAACACTGAGTGGTGCCGTAGAAAAATAATCGGATGTTAAACCACTTCAAATAAATATTAAATTTAAAAATAGAAAAATAAGAGGCCATATTTTACTTAAAGTATGGTATGGCCTCTTATTGTCTCAATAATAATTATATATATTTTATAACTTACAGTTTATAACTTGGCGGCTAAATTAATGGATTAATAGCCCAATTTCAATCTTGCCATAGTAGGCGTTAATTTAACCTTTGGAATAAAATGAAAACACAATTAGTGACACTATCTTCTTTATTCGTTCTTTCTTTTTCTGGTGCAGTCGCAGCCAGCGATATGAATACAAAAGAAGACTCAGCGAAAGACTTATCTATTGATAAAAACTACCACAGCCAAGATGTCCGAAATGTGCAAAGTAGCATTAAAGCTGGATATGAAACCATTGAAGATTTGGATCTACTTTCTGTAGAAGGTACATATGGTATCAATGATAAAGCAAGTGTTAGCGTAGGGTATAAACAACTCGGAATTGATGGTTATGACGAGACTAGCGATGTGATGACTCTTTCTGGCCAATATAATATTTCAAATAACATTGTTATTGATGGTGAGTGGAATATCTCTGGAGACTACGACAATCTTACAGTCGGTGGTAACTATGTCGCTGATGCTGGCTTTGGTGCTTGGAACGTGGGTGCCAACTATTCAACTGGTGATGTGAGCGACGGTTTTGACCTAGAAGCGGGCGTTTTGGTGCCATTTGGTAACATGTATTACCGCGGTGACTTTACCTATTTCTTGGATTCAGATTACGACAGCGTATTCGAAAATGCTTTGGGTTGGACCAACGGCAATATCGATATCAACGCATCAGTCACTATGTATGAATTCGACGATACATCGGTTGGTATTGAGTTTGGCTACTTTTTCTAAAGTGTAGGAAATTAAAATGAAATTTTTGAATAAAAAGAATACATTAAAACTAGCCGCTATGTTGTTAGTGACACCATTGGTAACGGGTTGTGTAGGTAGTAACTTTACGACAAAAAAATTGATGGAATTTAACGTTAAAGTCGTTGATAACCGATATGCGCGCGGTGGTGTTAACTTCTTATTGGCTCCTGTTTATGGTTTTACAACGTTAGCAGATTACTTTGTTGTGAACTCGATTGAATTCTGGACCGGTACAAACCCATTTGATGGCACACCGCATATCTTTGATAGCAAAGTCGAAACAATGATCGACATTAATGGCGATCTCGATCCCTCATTGCGTGATGCTCCCATTGATCCATTGTCTTACCACAATATTGAAGATAGTCAGATCCGAACATTAGATGAAAATACCATTGAAATGGAAGTCACGTTTGTGGACGGCACTTCATCAACAGTGACGGGTGTTAAAGACGGCACCAAGATACAGTATTTCGTAGACGGTGAATTTGTGTCTGAAACTTCAGTAGAAGCATTAACAGAAGCTTTTGAAGTCAATTCATAATTATTGATAGCTGAGATAAAGTTATCGATCACTTTTGATTTTTGTTGTATTTAAATTATATGTCGAGGGTATTCACTTGAACCAATTTAGCACTGTTGGCTATGTTATAAAAGACAGCCTTGTAAAAGGTAATATTAAACCTGCAGATGATATTTCTTATGAAGGATGCAGTTTTTTAATTCAGACAGATAACTTTTTAGTGTCATGTTGTTCATTAGATAAATATATTAATGATGCGTTTGACCGATTGCTTAATACAAGTGGGAAAGTTAAGTTGGACGGTTTTTTGTTTGTTGATACTTATAGTGATAACTCATCTTTAGCCGTAGTAACTTCAATTACTGAGTTTAACTAAGGTAGTTTAATTGTTGGAGAATGATTAACTGTTCTCCAACTTACTTTTTAGTTCTTATTTTATATGCAATTGATAGGAATTGGTTTTATATTATTTAAGGTAATATCATGAATAAGCTATTAACCCATTTTGAAAGCAAAACGAATGATTTTTCCGTAGAAAACCGCGTCGCAATGGCGCCGATGACACGAGTTCGTGCTACTGAGTACCGTAATGTTACCGATGAAATGGTTAAATATTATCAACAAAGATCGACCGCTGGCTTATTGATTACAGAGGGCGTTATCGTATCCCCTGAGGGGGCGGGATATATTAAGACTCCAGGTATCTATACTAAGCGTCAAATGGATGGTTGGCGAAAAGTCACTCGGGCCGTTCATCAAGAAGGTGGTAAGATTTTTGCGCAAATCTGGCACTGCGGTGCTGTATCACACCCAACGTATCACAATGGGTTCCCACCCAAAGGACCTTCAGCGGTAAATCCACTGACTCAAACTTATACTCTTGATGGTTTTAAAGACTCGGTAGTTGCCCAAGAGATGACACTGGAAGACATTGAAGAGGTAATTCGCGATTTTGAATTAGCCGCTCTGCGTTCTATAGACGTCGGGTTTGACGGAGTTCAAATTCATGCCGCAAATGGATATCTATTTGACCAGTTTTTCCGTTCTGGGACGAACTTACGTACAGATAATTATGGCGGTAGTCTTGAAAATAGATCAAGATTATTTTTTGAAGTGTTAGAGCGAGTCATTGCTATTGTTGGTAGCGATAAGGTTTCAGTCCGCCTTTCTCCTGCTGGCCAGATTCAAGTATTGCCTGACAGTAATATCATTGAGACATATGATTATATTGTCCGTAAGCTAAATAACTATGATATCGCTTTTTTAGAGCTTTTAGAGCCGACAAACTTCCTTGATAGCGTAATGGCCGAACGTGACGATAGTGAAGAGATACGCTTTGAACAGCCTGTATGTGAACATTATAGAAACATTTATGATGGCACTTTAATGACTAACGGCGGTTACACACCAGACTCTGCACTTGAAGTTTTGGAAAAAGGAAGCGCCGACCTAGTGTCGTTCGGTAATCTTTATATTTCGAATCCGACTCTTGTAGATAAGATAAAGAACGGTGTTACTGAATTTACGCCTGTTAATAAAGCTTACATGTATGCGGGCGAAGAGAAAGGCTTCACTGACTATATTTAAAGTAAGCCTCTCTTAATTGCTAGAAGCAGTTAATAAACTGACAGTTAAAGTAGACGAATAAGGACGCATGTATTATGCGTCCTTTGTTCATTTTGAATTCTTACTTTAGTCTGCTGCAGCTAACCACGGATTCTAATCTTCTGCTACTTTCACAATATTGTGGTCTTTTTCATTCTGCTGATAGGTCGTCATCATAGCGTTTTAACTAAAGTGTCAACATAGATCAGGGCGGGCCAGACGCAATGATGATTGGCTTTTGAATTTAAGCCAGCTCACCCGTCTGCGAGAAAGCTTCTAACTTCGCTGCATAAGGTTGTAGGTCACCAATATTCAGATTTACCCACTCATCATTGAAGTAAGTGTCTAGGTAACGTTCACCGCTGTCACATAGCAAAGTCACGATAGAACCTTTCTCTCCACGCGCTTTCATCTCACTGGCTAGCTGAAGCACACCGTACATATTTGTACCGGTTGATGCGCCCACCTTGCGACCAAGAATGTCAGACAACCAATGTGTCGTAGCGATACTTGCTGCGTCTGGAATCTTACGCATTTCGTCAACCACACCAGGAATAAAGCTTGGTTCTGCACGTGGACGACCAATGCCTTCAATCTTGCTGAATGTACTGCCTTTCACGTTCGCATTGCCGGTTTGGAAGTATTCGTGGAATACAGAGTTCTCAGGATCCACAACACAAAGCTTAGTTTCATGCTGTTGGTAGCGAATGAAACGGCCAATCGTCGCTGAAGTACCGCCAGTACCTGGGCTCATTACTACCCAAGCTGGAACTGGGTGATCTTCCATCTGCATTTGATTGAAAATCGAGTTCGCGATGTTGTTGTTACCACGCCAGTCGGTTGCGCGCTCAGCGTAAGTAAATTGGTCCATGTAGTGACCATTCAACTCTTCAGCCAAGCGGCGAGACTCATCGTAAATTTCATCTGAGCGGTCAACAAGGTGCGCTTGGCCGCCGTAGAATTCAATCTGCTCAATCTTCTTCTTCGCTGTACATTTTGGCATTACCGCAATAAATGGAAGACCGAGTAGGCGAGCGAAGTAAGCTTCAGACACCGCCGTGCTACCAGATGAAGATTCAATGATCGTCGTTTCTGGGCCAACCCAACCGTTACAGATAGCGTACAAGAAAAGAGAACGCGCTAAACGGTGCTTTAAAGAGCCGGTAGGGTGTGTGCTTTCATCTTTAAGGTAAACATCAATGCCTTCGATACTTGGAAGGTCTAGCTTGATAAGGTGCGTATCCGCTGAGCGTTGGTAGTCTGCTTCAATTTTACGAATCGCGTTGTTAATCCATTGATGGTCAGTGCACATAAGCGTTCTCCTGATCTTGTGTAGGAATTCTTTGTAATTGGTATGGTTCTAATTTATCTATAATCCGAGAGAAAAACTTTGCCATATTTGCTTTGTTTTGCTTAAATTGTAGAAAATTATTCTCTTTAAATGCGATTTGGTGAAAGTGTGATAGATGCTGTAGATAAAAAAATATTAGGGTTACTGCAAGAAGACAGCACCCTGTCATTGAATGATATTTCTGAAGCGGTCAACCTCACCACAACACCTTGCTGGAAAAGGCTTAAGCGCCTCGAAGAGAACGGCATTATTGAGAAAAGAGTCGCACTGCTGAATCCGGAAAAACTGGATCTTTCCTTTACCGCGTTCGTATTGGTGAAAACCAGTGATCATTCTCATGAGTGGTATGGTCGTTTTGTGAATACTGTATCGGAATTTCCAGAAGTGATGGAGTTCTATCGCATGGCCGGTGAGTATGATTATATGATGAAGGTTCAAGTTAAAGACATGAAGTGCTTTGATGATTTCTATAAGCGCTTGGTGAATAGCATTGATGGTATTTCCAATGTGACCTCGACGTTTGCGATGGAGCCGTTGAAGTACACGACAGCGTTGCCCCTTTAAGCTACGCCTAGTAATACACTAACTATCGTCTCAGTTTAACTATCTTCTCAGTTTAGTTCTCGGCTCTGCGATAAAAGAAAAGGATTATTCATGTTTGCAAAAGTATCTACCGCTAT
The DNA here is from genome assembly GCA_023206055.1 of Vibrio cyclitrophicus. Lineage (NCBI taxonomy): Bacteria > Pseudomonadati > Pseudomonadota > Gammaproteobacteria > Vibrionales > Vibrionaceae > Vibrio > Vibrio cyclitrophicus. The sequence goes on from CP065366.1 coordinate 1,173,799, forward strand.
CCAGCTGGTATTGGCGGTCGCCATTTTTTACTTGGGTTACACCATCTACTCATTTACCAATAAAGTCGGTGAAATCGTCGATACTTATCCGCAAGTTATCGAAGACATATCGGGCCTCACCAAAGGGCTCAAAGTCGAAGAGCTATTAGCACTTGCAGAACATGTCAGCGATCTTGCTCCTCAGGTGTTAAACACTGTCGACGAAGTCAGAAAGACGATGGATGATGTGAATCAAACCGTAGCGTCGGTCGACAACAAAATCCCTGCGATTTTGGATGAAGTCAAAAATGTTCGGATGGAAGTCGAGCAGGTAAGAACCGATGTTATCCCACCAACATTAACGGAATTAAAAAGATACCGCGTAGATGTAATGCCACCAATGCTCGCTGAAAGTAAGTCTTACCGCGAACAGACTATTCCTGTCATTGTCACTGAATCCGAAATGCTACGAGCGGAAGTCCCTGGTATTTTGTCACAAGCTAATTTGTTAGCCGATAAGAGCAAAGAGCTCGCTCAGGGAGCAGCAGAGGGTGCGGTGAAAGGCGTAGTGTTATCGCCATTTAACCTACTGCGAGACGCAGGTGATGGCATCAAAACGCGAGTACAAAGTGAATTCGAACCGACGCTAGAAACAGAATAAATTTTAGTCACTCTTAAGTGACGGCTTTTCGTTAGTGTTATAAAAAAGAGAGGCTAGGTATTAAACCTAGCCTCTCTTTTTGTTTTCTCGTACATATTTGGGGTTTTTAAAACAGCGCTTGATCGCTATTTATTTGATCGCTATTTAGTAAAGCGCATCACACCTTCTTGCACTGCAGTCGCGACTAGTTCACCTTTTTGGTTGTAAATTTCACCACGTACTAGGCCGCGAGTGTTAGCTGCTGTTGGGCTTTCAATCGCATAAAGCAACCACTCATCCATTTTGAATGGGCGGTGGAACCAGATTGAGTGGTCAATCGTCGCCACTTGGAAGTTGGGTGTCATGATAGAAACTTCATGAGGATGCAGCGCCGTCACCAAGAACCCCCAATCCGATGCGTAAGCAAGCAGGTATTGGTGAATCAATTGGTTGTCTGGCAGCGCGCCGTTCGCTCTCACCCAAAGGTACTGCTTTGCTTCGGTCTTTTTAGGGTTCAGTGGGTTAACAACCGTAACAGGGCGCATCTCAATCGGCTTTTCACCACAGAAGGTTTTGCGCAGTTTCTCTGGTAAGAACTCCGCAATATGGCTCGCAAGCTCAGTTTCAGACGCAAAGTTTTCAGGCCCCGGAATATCTGGCATTGCGTTTTGGTGTTCAAAGCCTGGTGCATCGCCATGATAAGAAGCCGTGAGATAGAAAATAGGGCGGCCATTTTGAATCGCTTTAACACGGCGTGTGCTGAAGCTGCGTCCATCTCTTAGGTTCTCAACATCATAAATAATTGGCTTTTCAGGATCGCCGGGAAACAGAAAATAACTGTGGAACGAGTGAACACTACGGTCATCTTGAACAGTATAACGAGCAGCAGAAAGCGCTTGTCCCAATACCTGACCGCCGTAAACTTGTGGCAGGCCAAGGTTCTCACTTTGCCCACGGAATAAACCTTCTTCCAGTTTCTCTAGCTGAAGTAAACTTAGTAATTCTTGTAAAGGTTGACTCATCGCCAGCATTCCTCTTCGTAAAATGGATGTCAGATTATGGTGTTAATCATTAAGATTAGTCAGATATCTGTCAATAAATCATAGGGTTTCAAGACAGAATATGAAAGCTCTCTTATAATTGATGAGTAGATTTGCCGAGTCCGGCAAATATGTTGAGAGAAATTGAATATGAAAAAGGCTCTAATTCTTATTACGTCTTTAGTATCGTTTGGCCTACTTGTTGGCTGCCAAGCAACATCAGAAACGAACGCTTCTCAGGAAGTGGTTGCAGAGAACACTCAAGTGATTTCAGGAACAGTAAGCTATCGCGAAAGAATTGCATTGCCAGAGAATGCAGTGGTTACCGTAACGCTAGAAGATATTTCATTGGCTGACGCACCATCTACTGTTATCGCAACTCAAGAATTCACCACAGACGGTAAGCAAGTACCGTTCGCATTCAAACTGAGCTACGACAACAACAAAATTCAACCTAACCACCGTTACAACATGCGTGCATCGATTCATGTTGACGGCAAACTGCGTTTCACAACTGACACGATTAAGTCAGTGATTACCGACGTAGAAAACACGCAACAAGCAGACTTACGCTTGGTTGGTGTTCGTTAATTAAAAATAGATGCCAGTGTTAAGGCATCTTAATTAACGTCTTTTGATAAATGGCAGCTCTAGGGCTGCCATTTGTATACTCTGAGTTTGACTTTTCCTGCGTCACTCACTTCAATCCCTTCTTTAACCAAATGCTGCTTTTGTCGGTCGAACGAATCACCCTTTAAAGATATTTCACCCTTGCTGTTGATCACTCGATACCAAGGTAGTTTGCTACCCTCGGGCAGGTTACCCAGCGCTTTACCAACATGACGCGCATAGCCCGGAAATCCTGAAAAACGTGCTATGTCTCCATAAGTTGTTACTTTTCCATATGGAATTTGGTGAATCACTGCAAAGATTTGGCTCAAAAATTGGTCCATACTAAATGTTCCTAGTTCATTAATACCACGGATCGGTAGAAGGAGAGGGCTATGGTATTTACAACGTTTCAGTTCTTGATAACCACATTATTAGCGGTTGTTTGCGCGAGAGCAATCAGTTTAAGTGAGGGAGATATCCCAGTGCTTGCAATGGTAATTCCTGCCTTATGGATTTTACCGCAGGGGGGTATAGCAGGATTAGCTTTGCTTGTTTCCATGACGACTTACGGCTTAACGCTGCCCCTACAACCCATCACGCTCTCTGTGAGTGCGTGGGTTCTATTCCCGCTATTGATGGTGGTCTTCTCAAGACGCAGTAGTTTGTCGGTCGTGATTATTTCCGGCCTGATTGTGACTACTTTGCAGGTCGGGATCATGGTCACGCAATCAGCAGGCAAGCTTGAAGGCGTCCCGTGGGTTACCACACTTCAAACCTTATCAATTATCGTGATTTGGTGGGCGGCAAATCATCTTAAGCCTGCTAGCCGACACAGCTGGTGGTCACTAGGCTTAATACTTCCATTATGGATAGCCGACTTACCTTATGCTGCTTTGTTGGCCTTGTGTATAACGGGTATCATGGCATCGATGGAAACGCTGACGCGCTTAAAAACTTTCCGTTGGAACAAGCTCTTGTGTTGGACTCTGCCCACGGTTGGTTTTGCGGCTCTGGTGATCACGCCAAGCATTGAAGTGCCAAGCCCGGTGTTTGTGGTGTGGTTATGTTTGTTGGGCACCGCATGGATGACAGATTACATCATTCGCACAGAAGATAACGAAGACATCGATATCTAGTATTACAGTAATTCAAACCTTCTAAAGGCAGGTAAATGGTGAATTTACCTGCGATTTTCTAGTGGTTTGAATAAAGGATAAGCACTTAGACCGCAATTGTTCAAAAATAGGGTGGAAGGGCTTGCAATGGTTGCTGTGATGCTTAATAATCCAATCACTCTTTGAGGCAAGCCTCTTAGAAAACGAATCTATGGGGGCCTGGTCCTCCCGCAACAATAGCTCGTGAACTCGGTCAGGCCTGGAAGGGAGCAGCCGCAGCGAGTGACTTGTGTGCCGGGATGTGGCTGGGTTCCCACCCCTTATGAAGCCTGCAATATATGTTCGCATAAATTGCAGGCTTTCTTCATTTCTGCATCATAAGTCTTCATATTTGCACCATAAGTCTTCATAGTCTATTTTTTGTTGTAGGTTTACAACAAAAGTGATTTGCTATGTTCGACCAAACCAAGAAATCATCTCACGTACACAACATCTGTAAGTTCATGAGCTTGAAGAATGATGCTGTTGTTCGCACTCTCTCCATTTTGGAGTTCGATTTCTGCTTTCACCTCGAATATAACGCAAACATTAAAAGTTTTACCTCTCAACCTTTTGGCTTCCACTATCAATTCAATAGTCGTAAGTGCCGATATACCCCAGATTTTTTAGTAACAGGTCACAACGAGCAGTCAACCCTCTTCGAAGTAAAACACTCTAGTCAGATTCTCAAACCTGATTTCAGGAATAGATTTGAAGAGAAACAAAGAGTTGCGTTGAATGAGTTCAACAGACGCTTAGTTTTGGTTACTGAGAAACAAATTAGAATGGGACCGACGTTAGATAACTTTAAGTTACTGCATCGTTATTCCGGATTGCGAACTGTGACTGAGTTTCAAAAGTTAGTGTTAGCGTTTATTCAACGTAAACAAATGGTGCAGCTACAAGAGGTGTCTTTGTATTTCGGATTATCGGAACAGGACACACTTATCTCTACTCTTCCTTGGATCTCTTCGGGGCAAATTCAAACAGACGTCAACAATATTGGCTTTGGCCTCGAAACTTACGTTTGGTGCTAACTATGCCATCGGACTCTAATAACATATTTGGGTTCTTTGATGAGTTTGAAGCTTCAGAAGGAGAGTCTCAGGCGCTTCCAATAGAGCTAATTCATGAACCTATTGAAATCTCCTCAACTATTGATTCTCAATCACCGAAGGTACAGCAAGAAGTTATCCGTCGTATCAAAATCATCGCGTTCGTAGAGAAGCGTTTAAAAGGCGGATGGACCGAGAAAAACTTGAACCCTCTCTTAACTCTTGTGGAATCGGAATTACAACTCATTCCCCCGAGTTGGCGAACTTTAGCAACTTGGAAAAAATCTTACTTTGAAGCGGGTAAAGACCCATGTGCGCTTATTCCTAAGCATACGTTTAAAGGCAATCGACAAAAAGAGTTCGATTCTCAATCTTTAGTTGATGAAGCAATTAACAGCGTATACCTGACTCGTGAACGCTTAAGTGCTGCTGAAGCATATCGATACTATAAAAGTCGAGTGATTCAATTAAATCGTGGGATTGTCGAGGGGAAAATAAAACCAATTGCTGAACGTTCTTTTTACAATCGAATACACGACTTACCTCCTTATGAGGTAGCGATTGCAAGGTTTGGTAAACGATACGCAGACCGAGAATTTCGCTCGGTTGGTCAGCAAGTAGTTTCGACCAAACCAATGGAATATGTCGAAATTGACCATACACCAGTCCCTGTGATTTTGATTGATGATGAGTTAGATATTCCTTTGGGACGACCCTATCTGACGATGCTTTATGACCGCTTCAGTAAATGTATCGTAGGGTGCAGTATCAACTTTAGAGAGCCTAGTTTTGACTCTGTCAGAAAGGCGCTATTGAACTCGCTACTAGATAAGAGTTGGGTCAAGCAAAGGTATCCATCCATTGATAATGAATGGCCTTGTCACGGCAAAATTGACTGTTTAGTTGTCGATAATGGTGCTGAATTTTGGAGCCAAAGCTTAGAAGATTCGTTACGGCCTCTAGTGTCTGATATCCAATACAGTCAAGCTGCTAAACCTTGGCGAAAGTCAGGGATCGAAAAGCTGTTTGATCAGATGAACAAAGGGTTAGTGAATTCACTGCCTGGAAAAACGTTCACCAATCCTACTCAGCTACAAGATTACAACCCAAAGAAGGATGCGGTGGTTAGAGTTTCCGTGTTTCTTGAGCTACTTCATAAATGGATTGTCGACTATTACCATATGGCACCTGATTCAAGAGAACGTGACATTCCATACCACAAGTGGAATCAATCGGAATGGACTCCCTCTTACTACAGTGGTGTTGAGAAGGAGCAGTTGAGAGTCGAGCTAGGTTTGCTTAGACACAGAACCATTAGAGTAGCAGGGATCAGGCTTCATAATCTCCACTATCAGTCCTCAGAACTTATTGAATACCGTAAATATTGGGCGTCCAACAATGGCAAAAAGCTGTTTGTTAAGACCAAAACAGACCCTTCTGATATCAGCTCTATTCATGTTTATCTAGAATCGGAAAAGATGTACATAAAAGTTCCAGCGGTAGACAACACCGGATATACAAAGGGGCTGTCGCTTTTTGAACACGAGCGAATACAAAAAGTACGCCGGCTCAATACTAAGCAGCTTACTGATGATGAGGCGCTTGCGGATACATTTCTGTATATGAAGAAACGTATTCAGGAAGAAACCGATAGATTCCGCGGTGCAAAAAGCAATAAGGCTAGCTTGCCTAAAACGGGCAATACTTCGAAATTAGCAAAGTTTAATGATGTGGGGTCAGAGGGGCCAAGCTCCATCAACACGACTCCTGTTAAACAAGAAACCACTGTAGTGTTCGATGTCTCAGATCAGTTATCTGATGATGATTTTGAAGATATTGAGGGGTATTAATTTGAACTTAACGTCTAGTCAGTTTGAGCAGCTAAGATCCTTTGAAACCAGCTTTATCGAGTACCCTGCAATAACTGAAATCTACTCTATCTTCGATCAGCTTCGTTTTAATCACTCCCTTGGCGGTGAACCGGAGTCTTTCTTGTTAACTGGTGAGGCCGGAAGTGGAAAGACGGCTTTGATTAACAACTATCTATCACGCTTTCTGCCGAGTTCAACTTGGAGCAAACAATCTGTTCTTAGCACCAGAGTGCCAAGCCGCATAAATGAACAGAACACGCTTACGCAGTTTCTAGTCGATTTAGATGGAAAGTCAGGCGGAAGAGGTACCCGACGACGTAATGAAATTGCTCTTGGTGAGGCTGTCGTAAAGCAACTTAAACGTAAATCTGTTGAGCTGATTATCGTCAATGAAATTCAAGAGCTTGTGGAGTTTTCTACAGCAGAAGAAAGGCAGGCTATTGCTAATACGTTCAAATACATAAGTGAAGAAGCAAAAGTCTCGTTTGTTCTGGTTGGTATGCCATATGCTGATGTAATAGCGACAGAGCCACAATGGAATTCGCGATTAAGTTGGAGACGAAAGATTAACTATTTTAAGCTGTTGAAAGCTAACAGCCATTCGAGTGGAACGGCATCTTATAATTTTGACTTGGAGCAAAAAAAGCACTTTGCTAAATTTGTTGCTGGTTTGAGTGCGAGAATGGGCTTTGATGAACCGCCAGTGCTTACAAAAAATGAAGTGTTATATCCTTTGTTTATTATGTGTAGAGGGGAGTGCCGAGCGTTAAAGCACTTCTTGAAAGACGCACTACTTATGAGTTTCAATGAGAACGTCGATACGATAGACAAAGAGATATTGTCGCGCACGTTTTCATTTAAGTTTCCCTACTTGGATAATCCCTTTAATTGTCCTGTAGAGGAGCTTCGTCTTCATCAAATTGACTCTGGATCGTCTTACAACCTAAATGCCATTACTTCAGAAGATAAGATTCTCGCCCCTCGTTTTACGGATGCAATTCCGTTGAGCATGCTATTGAGCAAAAATGGACTTAAAGCTTAAGCATTACTTCTCGTTCTTTAGGTTCTCCAGCAACACCGCCTTCTCTTCATCACTCATCTTATCAATTGCGCACGCTAACTCAGCGCTCAATTCGCTCCTACAGAAAAAGTAATTCAGCGGCACATCTAACTCTTCAGCCATGCGTTCAAGCGTACCAATATCAGGCACATGCCTGCCTTTCTCGTAATGATTCATACGACCGCTAGCAGAACTCTGCTCCATACCAATTTTCACCCCTAAATCTTTTTGGGTGATCTTGGCTTTTTTACGCGCAGCTTTGAGCCTCGCTGGGATGGGGTTGTCTTTTTGCACTTACACATTTCTTTTCAACCTTTAGATAACTTAGATTGTCTAAGTTTTACTGATTTTTGTATACTTAGCAATCCTAAGTTTTTATTGCCTGTAAGAGTCACATGAAGAAAGTAACCAGAATTAACCCTCATATGTTTAACCTATTGATTGAAAAAGGAATGGATAATTTCTCCGTCACAGAAGCTAGAGATGCTTTGCTAAACAGTGCTTCAGCCTTCCCGAGCAAGGACGATGCGCGGAAGTATGTTTATAAGCAACTTTTATCATTTGAGGAGAAAGGCTGGCTTTCTGTCATTGGGGCTCGTAGAGACAAACGCTACCATCAAACTAACGAATTCAAAGCGCTCACAATTGAGCCTAGAGTGGCTAGAAATAGGAAAACTAAAGTCGATTCAATAGCTGTTCAAACTTCGGAGTACTCTCTAAATGCATTAGAGCAAGAGAAGAAACAGCATGAAGGCGAACTGGCGATTACTCTAGGCGAGATTGAGGAATACCAATCGTTGTTAACGCGTTTCCCAAACAACAAGCAAGATATGCAGCCGCTATTTAATGCAGCAAGAGAACGCTCAGCCAAGTTATTAGGCAGAATTAATGCACTAACCAACTGGATGCAAGTCGCCCAAAGTAAGGTTCCTCAATGTTAAGAGCATGGCAAGCCGAGTGCGCAGCTCAAGCTATCGAGAAATTCACTTCAAACAAGCATTCACACTTCTTCTGCCAAGCGACTCCTGGAGCTGGTAAAACCGTTATGGCCGCCGAGGTCGCGAGTCGGTTATTTGAACAAGGCATGATTGACTTAGTGCTGTGTTTCTCTCCTTCACTGACTGTTGCGGAAGGGATGAAAAAGACCTTTTCATGGAAACTAGAATGTTCCTTTAATGGAGGCTTGGGTTCTCTTGGGGGCTCTTACACCTATCAATCAATCCGTTTTTTAGAACAGAACTTTTGGAACACCGTCAGTAAATATCGAGTCTTAGTCGTATTTGATGAGATCCACCATTGTTCGTTTGATGATGAGGGGCGGTCAAACTCATGGGGGCTAGAAATTGTCTCGAAGATCCAAGGCTTTGCTCGTTATACTCTAGCGCTGTCGGGCACTCCTTGGCGTTCTGATCGGTTACCGATTGTCATGGCTGAGTATTCTGATCCTGATGGCAAGGTTGTTTGCGATTACCAATACGGTTTGCAACAAGCTGTTAAAGACGAAGTATGCCGCCGCCCGAAGATTGTTTTGATAGATAATGAACACCTGAGTGTAAAAGCTGGCAGTGACAATCAACACTTCGCCTCTATTCTTGATTGCCTTAAACAATCCGATGTCTCTTATCAAAGCGTCATTCACAACGAAGACGCTATGAATTACATATTAAATAATGGCTGCCAAAAGCTAGCGCAGATAAGGCAAGAGTCCCCAAGTGCTGGAGGCTTGGTGGTCGCCTCTTCTATTAAGCACGCTAAAGATATTCAAAAGCGACTTGTTGAGCACTTTAATCAATCAGCATGCATCGTGACTTATCACCATGATAATCCGTTACATGAAATTGAGTCCTTTCGTCACTCAAAGGTTCAGTGGATAGTCAGTGTTGGGATGATAAGTGAAGGAACGGATATTCCAAGGCTTCAGGTTTGCTGCCATATGAGTTCGGTAAAAACGGAACTCTATTTTAGGCAAGTGCTCGGGCGAATTTTAAGAATCAATGATTCACCCAACCAAGAAGCGTGGTTGTATACCTTTGCTGAAGAAAGTCTGATTGGGTTTGCTGAAAGAATTGAGCAGGATATTCCTGATAGCTGCATGTACATTAAACAAGATAACAACGTACCGAGTGGTGTTGATGAAATACGCCTGCCGTCAAGTACGGTGTCGGAAAGCGTTCAATTTAATCGACCCCAACCAAGCTTACTCAGTTGGGGAAAAACTTCAGATGTCATTAATTCAAATAATGCTGGGTTCACTTTAGCATTTGATGAACTGAGGTTGGGCCAATTTAAACAACGAGTTATCACCGCATTTATCTAAATAGATTCCGCTTCAATCTCTTTCAGTGTTTTACCTGTAGCACTTCTCCAGTAATCGGGCCCGCTGCAAGGGTAACCAAGCAGTACTGCGGCGGCTTGAGAGGCGCTAGTAAATAGAATGTCTTCGGCTGCTACTAGGCGGTCTCCTGATGACGCTAGAATCCCCTTATCTTCTAGGTTACTACGTAGCTTCGTATAGCCTTTAGATAAACTAGGTTGAGCTATTGTTAATGCCTGGGACCCTTTCAAAACGACAATGCCTTCATCCGTAAGCATTGCCTTAGCATTAACTTTTTTTACCTTGAGCTGCAGCACCATACTTTCTGGTTCGCTTGGTAAGGGTGTAGTTGTTTGAGACACCTTCGACTCCAACAACTTGTGCCCTAAAGAACCGATAACAGTGCGAATGTTGTCAATAAAGGTCTCCATGGCGTCTCTTTCACCTCTGGGTAATGAAGACGTCGGTGGTTGCTTGTCATTATCGAGATCGTATCGTTTTGACTCTAAGATAATTTCGATCAAACGAGCTTCAAGATACTTAACGTGTGCTTTGGTTAAGTTTTCATCTTTGTTGGTAAAGCAAATGGCTTCATTCCAGAACTCTTTGCCTGCTAAATGTTGTGATAAGCGTTTTTGAATATGTTCAGCTTCTCCAACGTAAACAAGGCTATTGCCACTCTCTGCGTTGTAACCAAATAAAAAGTAAACCCCGGGCCGCTGAGTTTCTTCCCATTCAGAGAGCTCTTTGATGTGTACTCTAGGAACCGCAATAGCCTGACCTGTCCAGTTCACAATTTCAGCATGTCGAATACCTGTCACAGAGCCGTTCGCCAAGTATATTTTGAGTTGCGTTCCTCTAGTCATCATCATTCTCTTTTAACAACAATCGATGCGCTAGATACTATCTAACTGAATAAAAAATAGCACTTTTATTTATGATCAATTCAATGTGATGCACATTAACGTATAGCTGGCTATGTATGATAAAATCGCGCGATAGACCTACACATCACTAAGTTGTTTTCTTCTTGTTAAGAAGGTAACAATTTACCAAAGAGAATCACCATGCTAACAGGCAAAATTCGTAATCAGATCGACCAAGTTTGGGAAATGTTTTGGACAGGCGGCGTCGCTAACCCAATCTCCGTTATCGAGCAGATCTCCTACCTACTATTTATTCGTCGTTTAGATGAATTGCAAAAGACCGCAGAGCGTCGCAGCCAAGCAACGGGTCTACCGCTGAATAACCCAACGTTTTCGTCTGATGAGCAAGCGCTTCGTTGGAGCAGTTTCAAAGATAAAGATCCAGACGTGATGATGGAAATCGTCCGCGACCGTGTGTTCCCAAAGATTAAAACCCTACAAAATGAAGGTTAATGCCGTTCGGATAAGCATTACTGCTTGAACCTAAACGGATATTTGGCTGGAACAAAGAGGACTGAACGTGGAAACGTTCGGTCCTTTCTTTTATCCGGAAGAATGAAGTGACTCAGACTTTCTCTCATCCTTTTAAGTTTGACTGGTAGGGTTCCGTCTGGGCTTAAAGCTAGCCAACGTAATTGCGCATCAATAAGGTTAATTGCGGCGGTAAAACTTACCCTAGTTGCTCGAACCCCGGCTTCTGAAGCTATCTTAACCATCTCTAATCGCACTAAGTTATAGGCAAGTAATACGCCCCAAAGCTCTTGCTTCACTCCGGCAGAAAAACGACTTCGTAAAGTGACGTGACTTTGCAGTTGAGTCTGTTTAATTTCACCATAACCTTCTTCTATCTCCCAGCGTTGCCAATAAATACGCAGCAGGCTTTCTAGCGAGTATCTACTAGGGTCTGTAAGTGAAGTAATAAAACCTTTTATCTCACCTTTTGGCTCTTGATATAGGACTAATCTGGCTTCCCAACGTGCGGGTAAATTCGGATTCTGCCGTTGAGCTTGAGGAGAGATAGGCATTGAGATGAGCATGTCGTTCTCAGCATATTTCTCCAACACTTCATAGCGTAGCTTACGTTTTGCAGGCATTAACCAGTGAGCATTTTCCGCACTCTCTTGCCACGACAACAAAAGGTCTGCCGAGAAATAACAACGATCAAATAAGGTCAATGAGTGTGCGGGGATATCATTGAATAGGCGCTTGGCTAGGGTCGTTTCACCGACATGACAACCATCAAAAGCTGCCCCCATAATCATTCGTGTTTCTGTTGACATCAAAGCGACTAAACGAAGTTGAGGGTAAGGTTTCAATTTTTTAGAGATGAACCCAAATTCTTCAGCGTTCTCTGTGGAATCTTGACACCTAAATGTTGTCCCATCGACAGCAAGAACATTAAGCCCTAAGTCTTTGTCTTGTTGAAGGATATCTTCGCGCCAAGCCTTTACCGTTGTGTGAAACAGAGCCGCTAACGGACTCTCATCTAGACGTCGGCGTGAATCAGTTAGGACACTGGGTGCAACACGAGACCAACTATCTTCAGGTTTAGGCTGAAGTGCGATGTCTAATGAACTGCATACCTCTTTGATAGACATGTTGCGTTGCAGTCCCATCCAAATAACTAACCAGACAGCTTGCTGAGCGGGAAGTCGGCGTCGTCTTATGCTCGCTTTATTGGTTTCAAGAAGAGCTTGTTCTATCCACTCAATCTGAATGGCGTCGACGACAGATTCATAATTGTCGGCATCTTCAATGGTCTCGTGTGCCATTGCTAATTCTTGTTCAAGCATAAAAAAAATCCCCATCAACGTTGTTGATGGGGATTATCTGCTAACTGCAAGATCGTTCAAGTCTTCTTAAACGATCGGCATTAACAAAATGAAGGTAGCTTTGCTGAACACATGAAAGATGCGATTTTTATGATCCCATCTTCAAAGTTATTGTCACAGGTCGTGGATTTACTTAGTGCAATCGACATGAATGACAAAGACACCAAAGGCGACCTGTACGAGTACTTGTTAAGCAAGCTACAACAATCGGGTGTGAATGGTCAGTTCCGTACGCCGCGTAACATCATTCAAATGATGGTTGAGCTGATGCAACCAAAGGTGGGCGACACCATCTGTGACCCTTCATCAGGTACGTGCGGCTTCTTAATGGCGGCGGTTGAGTATGTTGAAGAGCATCACGCTAAAGAAGTGAACAAGCCTGAACACCGTAAACACTTCAATAACGATATGTTTACGGGCTTTGATTTTGATAAACACATGCTGCGCATTGGCGCGATGAATATGCTATTGCACGGTATTGAAAACCCAAGTGTCCATTACCGTGACAGCTTGCAAGATCAAGGTGACGAGAACATCTCTGAAGCCTATAACCTCATTCTTGCAAACCCGCCGTTTAAAGGCTCTGTTGATTTTGACATTGTCGCACCAGATTTGCTGCGTGCCTTAGGTAAAAATCCAGTAGTAAAGAAAACGGCACCGAAGTTCACAACTGAAATTGACGAAGACGGCAATGAAATTCAGGTTGAGGTTAAAAAGAAAAAGCCAACTGAGAAATCAGAGCTGCTGTTCTTAGCCCTAATTCTTCGCATGCTCAAAGTGGGTGGTCGTGCGGCGGTTATCATCCCTGATGGTGTGCTATTTGGTTCGACTAAAGCGCATAAAGCGATTCGTGAGCAAATTGTATCTAAGCAGAAATTAGAAGCGGTAATTTCACTCCCTTCTGGTGTATTCAAGCCCTACGCTGGGGTAAGTACTGCCATTCTTATCTTCACTAAAACCAACAGTGGCGGTACGGATAATGTTTGGTTCTACGACATGCAAGCTGATGGTTTCTCGTTAGATGATAAACGTAGTCAGCTTTTTAAAGATGGTGAAACACCAACTCACGAGCAAAGCAACATTGCCGATATTATTGAACGCTTTAACACGCTAACCAATGAAGACAACACACCAAACGGCGACAGCCCAGAATACACACGCCAAAAGACAGAGCAGAGCTTTATGGTGCCAGTCGATGCCATTACCAGTAACGACTTTGACCTAAGCCTCAATCGTTACAAAGAAGTGGTGTACGAAGAAGTGCAATACGATGCGCCGCAAGACATTTTGAAACGCATTAAAACGCTACAAGATAGTATGGCGAAGGGATTAGCTGATTTAGAAGGGTTGCTGAAATGAGCTGGCCTCTAGTTAATTTATCAACTATCTGCCAAATCGATATGGGTTCTGCACCTAAAGGTTCTACATATGTAGAGCTCGATAGCGGTGTGCCACTCATAGCTGGCGCAGCAGACTATGGCGATGTATTTCCTCGACCAAAGAAAGCAACACTTGAACCTACAAAGCTATGTAAAAAAGGCGACATCATAATTTGTGTTCGAGCTACGATTGGTGATTTGAACTGGGCGGATAAAGAATATTGCCTCGGGCGCGGTGTTGCGGGGCTTAGAGTCCATGATGAAAAGTTAGACTCAAAATACTTATGGTACTTTATCGCATCAATTGAAGATGAATTATATCGAAATTCAACGGGTTCGACCTTTCCTCAAATAAATAAGAAAGTAATCGAATCACTTGAAATCCCACTCCCTCCACTAGAAACCCAAAAGCAAATCGCAGCGGTGCTAGAAGAAGCTGACCAACTGCGTAAAGACTGTCAACAAATGGAACAAGAGCTAAACAGCCTCGCTCAGTCAGTGTTTATTGATATGTTTGGTGATCCGGTGACGAATCCTAAGGGGTGGGATGTTGGAATCATTGGCGAAATGCTGTCATCTGCGAACTACGGTACGTCTGAAAAATCCTCTACTGAAAAGAAAAAATTTCCAGTTCTAAGAATGAATAACATTACCTATGAAGGTAATTGGGACTTCTCTGCTTTGAAATACATGGATATGAGTAAGGAAGATGAAAATAAGTACTTAGTTAAAAGTGGAGATATCTTGTTCAATCGAACAAACAGCAAGGAATTGGTTGGTAAAACTGCGGTTTATAGAGAGGTTAGCTCTATGGCTTATGCTGGTTATTTAGTCCGAGCTCGCTGTAATGAATTAGCTCATCCAGACTATATTTCTTCTTTTATGAACTCGAAATACGGGAAAAAGACTCTCCAGTCAATGTGTAAAAGTATTGTTGGAATGGCCAATATTAACGCTAAAGAATTCCAGAAAATCAAAATTGCAAAGCCTCCAGTAGAGTTACAAGAAAAGTTTGCAATAAGAGTTGCCGCTATAAGAACTAAGGTTGCTGACGTTAAGCAGCTAGAAGCTGAGTATAACTTGTTATTCAACGCTCTCATGCAAAAAGCCTTCAAAGGCGAGCTAGACCTATAACGAATATTAAAAGAACAATGATGTAAAAAGGAAACTCAATGTCAGATACGGTTAACGGTTCAACGAGCAACTTCGGCTTTATGGATGTTGCCCTTAACGGTGGCAACGATGTGTACACCACGCGTTGCGCCGAGATTCAAACTCGTGCCCAAAATGCGGAAAGCAACATCAAAACCGATCCTCGTATTGCAGGCTTTTATGCCCGCAATGCATTGGAGTTAATGGTTGAAACCGTGTTTGACATTGATAATTGGCTTACTCGTCCACGTCATGATGCGACGTTAATGTCGCTTATTCATGATAAGGACTTTAAGCAAAATTTAGAAACTCACTTGTTTCCCAAGCTCAAGCTGGTGATCCAAGTGGGTAACGAAGCGGTACACAGTAAAACGACGCTGCCACAGCGTGATGCCCTACAAGCGGTAAAAGAGCTGCACCATGTGCTGTATTGGTTTATTCGTACCTATACACCCAACCTAGACCGTAAACAGTTTGTAGTTCAACCGTTTGATGAAGCGCTTATTCCACAACAAGTCTCAATTGATGCCACAGTTGCGACCAAAGCTCTGAGCAGCATTAAACGGGTTAAAGAGCTAGAGAAGCAGCTAGAGCAAGACGACAAAATCGAGCGTGAAGCCTACTTACAGCAACTTAAAGAGAACGAAACGTTAAAAGCGGCAAACCAAGCATTACTTGAGCAGATAGAGCAAGCTAAACAAAGTGCTGAAAAAGTCACCGATGCGCACGACTATAACGAGGAAGAAACTCGAACTTATCTTATCGATGTACTTCTACACGAAGCTGGCTGGAAGCTAGAGCATAAACGTGACCGTGAATACCCTGTATCAGGTATGCCTATCTCAAAGGTCAACCCTAAAGGAAACGGTTTTGTCGATTATGTACTCTGGGGAGATGACGGCACAGCTTTAGCGGTGGTGGAGGCAAAACGAGCTAACATCAGTCCAGAAGAAGGTAAGCGACAAGCTGAACTATATGCTAATTGTCTAGCAGAGCAATGTGGTTTGCGCCCAGTTATCTTCTACACCAATGGCTATGATACCCATCTGTGGGATGATCATTTATACCCGCCGCGTCAAGTTCAAGGCTTTTACACCAAAGCCGAACTTGAGCTTATGGTGAAGCGCCGCACCGATCGTAAACCTTTCTTTGAAAATGGTATGCCTAACAGTAATCTTGTTATTAATAACGAGATCACCAACCGTCACTATCAAAAATCAGCCATTACTAAACTATTACAAGACTTTGAGCTAGAGCATGAGCGCAAAGGGTTATTTGTAATGGCAACGGGTACGGGTAAAACGCGTACCGTGATCAGCCTTGTTGATTTGTTGGTGAAAAACGATTGGGTTAAGAACGTTCTGTTCCTTGCCGACCGTAACGCATTGCTTACCCAAGCTAAGAAGAACTTCGTTAAGCTACTGCCTCGTGTAAGCTGCTCTATTTTGGATTCAGGTCAAAGTAAGAACAACATCGACAGCCGTTTGTATTTCTCTACTTATCCAACCATGAAGAATCTATTAGATCGTGGTTCAGATGAACGCCCGTTTGGTGTCGGTCATTTTGATTTGATTATTGTTGATGAAGCGCACCGCTCAGTCTATTCCAAGTATCGCCAAATTTTTGAGTATTTTGACGGCTTCTTAGTGGGCTTAACCGCGACACCAAAAGATGAAGTCGAAAAAGATACTTATGGCATTTTCGAACTACAAAAAGGGATGCCAACCTACGCTTATGAAGACGATAAAGCGTATGACCAAGGCTACCTTGTACCACCGACCAAAATCTCTGTTGCGACTAAGTTTTTACGTGAAGGCGTGAAGTACAAAGATCTGTCAGACGAAGAGCAGGAAGAGTGGGAAAACAAAGCCGAACTCGAAGATCGCGACGAAGTGTTGCCATCAGAAGTGAATAAGTTTTTGTTTAACGAAGATACTGCAGAAAAAATGTTTGCTCAGTTAATGAGTAAAGATGATCGAGGTGGTATCCATGTTGAAGGTGGCGATGTCATCGGTAAAACCATCGTCTTTGCAGCCAATAATGATCACGCCGTTTTCCTTGAGAAAATGTTCAACAAGAACTATCCGAAATGGACAGGCAAGCTTGCTCGCGTCATTACCTTCAAAGAAACCTACGCACAAAGCCTAATCGATGAGTTCGGTGGCGATGAAAACAAAATTGATGAGTTCGACCCGAAGAACCCAACCTGCCGTATCGCAATTTCTGTAGATATGTTGGATACCGGTATTGACGTGCCGGAAGTGGTTAACCTTGTGTTCTTCAAAGTGATCCGTTCTAAAGTGAAATTCACACAGATGATTGGCCGTGGCACACGTTTGTGTAAAGACCTCTTTGGTCCAAATGACGACAAAAAGACTTTCAAGGTCTTCGATTACTGTCAGAACTTTGAGTATTTCGATGCTAACCCCGAAGGCATAGCTGTGGGTGTAGCAAAACCCGTGACTCAACAGGTATTCGAGAAGCGCGTTCTATTTAGTACGTTGCTCAATAACAAGCTAACTAATGAAGAGTTTCGCGAACAACACCCAGAAGACTGTGAACGTTATACAGAGCTAAACCGTTATCAACTAGACATGTTGCACCACCTTGTGAGTGGCATGAATCTCGATAACTTTATCGTAAGACCAAAGCGCCAAGCAGTAGAGCCTTTCTTAGAAAGAGACCATTGGGACAATATTGACGATACCAAGTTTACCGAGCTAGAGAGCCAAATCTCTGCGCTACCAACTGAAGCTGAAGCGTTTAATTCCGATGAGCAACTTAATCACTTATCACACCGCTTCGATAGCTTGGTGTTAACCATGCAATTGGACCTGTTAGAGAAAGGTATGTTGTCGGAAACAAGCCGCGGACGAGTGGTTGAATTTGCTGAGCAGCTTGAAGCGAAATCGACGATTCCGGCAGTACAAGCGCAGCTGCAACTTATCCAAGATATTCAGACCCAAGAGTTTTGGCAGGATATCCACTTAGTCACGCTAGAAGAGTTACGACGTAAGTTGCGAAATCTAATGTTCGCGTTGGACAAAGATAAAAAAGAGATGGTGTACACCAACTTTGAAGACGAAGTTCAAGGTGTCCATGACGTGACAAATGTGTACAAGAATCCAAGCGTTGATTTAGCCCAGTATCGCAAGAAAATTGAGCTCTATATTCAAGACCACCAAGATCAGCTAACGATTCAAAAGCTCAAGCGCAATAAATCCATCACTCAAGCCGATTTAGACGTCCTAGAAGGCTTATTACTGGATGCAAGCGGTATGAGCGACGTGGAAGCTTACCGTGAGAAGATCTTACAAGAGAAGCCGCTAGGCACGTTTATCCGTGAACTCATAGGTTTAGACATGAATGCAGCCAAAGAAGCATTCAGTAGCTTCCTTGATGCAGAGTCTTACAACGCTGAACAGATTCAATTCGTCGATAAAGTGATCGATTACTTAGTTAATAACGGCATTCTCGATATGTCACAACTCTTCGAGCCACCATTTACTGATAACCATGGTGAAAGCGCTTATGGCTTCTTCGATGAAGGCACCGTGGTAGAGCTGTTTGGAGTGATTCGCAAGGTGAATGCGAATGCTGTGGTTGAAGAGAGTAAGAGTGCTTAGAGAATCTGTATGAGATTGTAGATAAATGGCCTGTGATTTTTTGAAGTTTTTAAGAATGTTCTTGACTGTAAATGGTGGAAATTTAGGTGAATGATACTGTACCAATGGCCCTTTTGAGCGAGACTGATATCTTAATACGGGCAGCGCGTTTAGTCGATAGAGATGAAATTACGTTGGCTGTTAAGTTATTAGAGCAAGCACATAGCGAAAAACCTCGTTCAGAAAGGCTACTTAGTATCTTAAGCAATCTCCACCACAAACTTGGAAACTATGCCAAAGCAAAGGAATTTACCGAAGCGGCTTTTTATGACTTATCACCTTCTGCTATGCACTCTGAAATGGAATTGCCTAATGAAAGTGATGTTTCTTTTTTGGCGGATAAATCAAGTGAGCTAGTGGATGTTGAGTACAATTTTGAAAGCTCTGGTACTCAACCAATAAAATCACCCAGAAAAACTTTGAGCTTAAACAGAAAGGTGAATAACTCATCTGATGAATCGGAAGTTAAAATATATCATCGTTCTAAGAAAAAAAATGTTCTTCTTAAGCCCTTAAATCTGGCGGATGAAGCCGACCTTCCCGTCAACTCTTCATCATCTATAAAGCAAGTCGGAATTGACATACCAAAACCCTGCACGAAGAGCCTCGAACTGCAAAGTGGAAAATCGCTGAGCCCAGCAGAGGATTTAGATGATTATGTAGTGGAAGATCTAGATGGATTTTTCGAACAATTAAATGAAGAAGATACGAATGATGATATAGCGAGTGATATCTATAGTTATGCAGAAGAAGTAATTCCAGAAGATGAATTATTTGTAACTGATAATAACGAGTTAGAGCTTTATGACTTGTGGGTTGATGATGAGCAAGTTAATGATGACAATGCAGGAAATAGTGCTTTAGAGAACAGCCTGACTTTTGAGGAGCGAGCTCGTTTTGTTGCTGTAGACTGTATTATTGAGTTTGGTTGGCATGCCAGAGAGTTACCATTTTTGGTCGATGTATTTAGTGGACCTGGTTGGCATAATACAAAAGTTGCACTATCAAGAGAAGTTCAGTCTGGGGCAACAGTAGAAGAATTAGAGTTGGCCTTTGAAGTTAAGACATTTTGGAAGGATAGTTCACGATATTGGATTACGTTTTCAAAAGCGTGGGTTAGCGGAGAGAGTGCAGGTTCAACCTATAAACATTGTAGTTGGAAACAAGCTTTACGCTTAGTTCGTTTGTTTAATGGCGTTCCAACGTTTGAAGAAATATATGATTTCTTAGAAACTGAATTTGAGTATTGGTACGCGCATACTATTTTGAGGCGCTGTTTCCCTGCTTTTAATCACTATTTATTTAGTTATCGACTCCATAGCCGAAATATTGATTCGATGTTTGGCGGTTTTGCTGTCCCCGAGTTTTTTGACGGTTTAAATACAATATCGTCCCACCTACCTCACTCGGATGAAATGTTATCACTTAAAGATATGGGTATTGATTTAGCGAATAAATTTGTGAGTAAAAACTCGTTTGTGAGTGATGATTATACGGATGACTATTTGTTAGAGCTATGGAACCAAAAGGCATAGATAGAGCTAAGAGGAAAAGACCATGCATGTTCAAAAGAGGCTCAAGCCCGTCAGAGGTTGCTGGGTGTTACACGAAAAGTTTGGTCGCGGTCTTGTGCGCCAAGTTTTGGATAATATTGACGGAGTTACATTAAAGGTTGGTTGGCAAAATCGTGAGTATGGTCAGACACTCGTTTCAGCTTCATCTGTAGGTTCTGGTTTTATGGTAGGTATGGAGGTGCAGCATGTTCCTGCGTCTAAAGTAGAGTCATGTCTAGAAGAAGGGATTGTACTCAAAATAAAAGAAATTGCGGGCTTCCATCAGGTTCTAGTTAATTTTTCTGAATCGTCAATTACTCGCTGGTTGCCATTTGAGCGGCTGTCTTGGATTAAAGGTGTAGAACATCGGTTTTGTACTAATGACTTTGGTGACTTAATTACACCGGTAAGATTTAAGTTAAAAGTCCTCGCGCACGCTATTGAGAATTGGAATGAAAATACAGGGTCGTTATCACGGTTAGACATTGATCCTTTGCCGCATCAAGTACATTTGGTTCACCATATCCTAGCTTCTGGTCACCTCAATTGGATGATTGCCGATGATGTTGGTCTAGGCAAAACTATAGAAACGGGAATGTTACTAAAGGCTCTAGAGCAAAGAGGACAAGCTGAGCGTGTCCTATTAGTTACACCAGCAGGATTGACTTCTCAGTGGAAAGAAGAACTCCATAATAAATTTGGCTTGAGCGAATTCCGAATATATGGCGAGAACTTCAATATCGATGAAGGGCGAGAATGGGGTATGTACAAACACGTGATAGGTTCAATTGATAGGTTCAAAGAAGAGCATCATTTAGAAAAGTTATTGCGTGCAGAGCCTTGGGATCTTGTTATTTTTGACGAAGCTCATCGCCTTAGTCGAAGACAGTATGGGATGAAATATGATGCCTCGAATCGATTCCAACTTGCTAATTTTTTGAGGGCTAAAACAAAAGCTATGGTGCTATTAAGTGCTACCCCTCACCAGGGCAAACCTGACAAGTTTCAAAGCTTATTGATGTTACTAAATCCAGATAGAAAAGAAGAAATTGAGACATTGGCACTGAATCCTGAAATTCTGTCTGAGATGATTATTAGAAATAATAAATCGGATGTGACCGATTTAGAAGGTAATTTTATCTTTAAAGGTAAAACCACAAAAGCAATACGAGTTACGCACGACAAAGCCTTGAAAGATTTTGATTGTTCACTTCAATCCTATCTGAGAAAAGGTTACCAAACAGCTAGTGAGATGGGGCAAACAGGTAATGCAATCGGATTTGTTATGACTGTATACCGAAAGCTAGCAGCATCCAGTGCAAAAGCGATTAATAAAGCACTACACAATAGGAAACGTAGGCTTGTTGAAGAGGCTCAATCAGTAGGCGTTGATGACGACCTATTGGTGCAGGATGAACGTTACTTTGGCGAAGCAGAAGAGCTACAGTTGCAAACTACACAAGGAAAAGAATTCTTTGACGGTGAGCTAGAACAGCTGAATATTCTGATTGCGGAGAGTGAACAAGTACTTATAACGGATCCCAAACTGAAGGAATTTAAAGAGGTTTTGATCCCATCAATACTCGCAAACCACAAGTCAGAGAAAATCTTGATATTTACAGAGTATCGCTCAACACAAGACTACCTAAAGACAGCCCTTGAAGAACATTATGGCGATGGCTGTGTGAATTTGATTAATGGTTCTATGAAACATCCGGTCCGCCGAGAAGCTATCAGAAACTTTGAAGATGCAGGGCAGTTCTTAATTTCAACGGAAGCCGGTGGTGAAGGTATTAACCTTCAAGACAAGTGTCATATTATGATTAATTATGATTTGCCTTGGAACCCCATGAGATTGGTACAACGCATTGGTCGCTTATATCGCTATGGTCAAAAACACCGTGTAGTAGTTTTTAACCTTTATTCTCCTGAGTCAATGGATGATCAAATAATGGATCTGATGCACGAAAGAATTGAACAAGTTGTAGGTGACTTATCTTCATTGAGTGGGGAATACAATGAGCGTTTGAGTGATGACATAATGGGAGAAGTCGCGGACCTTGTCGATGTGGGAGACATACTGCTAGAAGCTACAAGCGACGGTATAACTCGCACAAGAGAGCGCATCGAAGAAGCGTTAGAAAAAGCCAAAAATTCAGCAAGTAAACAGCGTGAGCTATTCGAATATGCCGCAGGGTTTGATCCTAAAGAGGTAAAAGAAGAGCTAAATATTACATCGGAACATGTGATGTTTTTTACGCAAGGAATGTTTGACTTATTGGATATAGAAGTTGTAGATAAGACCCATAAAAACCTTATATGGCAAATTAAACTAAATGACGCTATTGCAACGGATTTAGGGGTAAGGAGAACTAGGTGGCAGATTACGTTTGACCGTACTCTTCATGCGAGTCGTGGAAATTGCGAGATGATGGATCTCGATAACTTTATTTTCAAGTATTTACTTAAAAAAGCTAAGTCGTATGAGTTTGGTGGACTAACAGCCTCCATTGGCAAGTCGTCTCTGCTAGAAGGTGCTGTAATATGTTCATATTTAAGGTGGCAAAACTCTCTTGGTCTGAGGCAGCGACAAGAGTT
Source organism: Vibrio cyclitrophicus (assembly GCA_023206055.1). Taxonomy (NCBI): domain Bacteria; kingdom Pseudomonadati; phylum Pseudomonadota; class Gammaproteobacteria; order Vibrionales; family Vibrionaceae; genus Vibrio; species Vibrio cyclitrophicus. The sequence goes on from CP065366.1 coordinate 1,196,629, forward strand.
AGTGGCTATCCAAGTTAGCCAGGATAAAGAGGTTACATTGAACACTCAAGATTTCTGCAACTGGCTGAAAGATGACGGTATTTCATATTTTGAGAGGAATAAACAGGACTTAAAGGACTTGTTTCAAGTTGCCCAAATTAAAAGTTCAGAGGTGTTAAAGGCTAAGTCGAATCAGTTACTTCACCCTGAAAGTATTGCTCCCATTGCGGCCGCATTATTTCATAAGTAATTTTTGACTTACGAGGACGTTACCTCTTTAGAGTTTATTAAAGTTCACAATTTGGCTCCATAGAATTTGAATTATTCGGATTAACGGTAATACTAAAACTTAGAAATTCTAAGTTTTAGTGGTGGCGTGTGAAAACGGACATTCAACTTTACCCTGACGAATCGCTCGAAAGCTTCTTGTTGCGCTTATCGCAAGAACAAGGCTACGAGCGATTTTCTCATTTCGCCGAAGATATCTGGTTCGACACTATGGATCTGCATGGAGCGATTGCTGGTGCTTTCCCCTTAGAGCTCAACCGAGTCAATATCTACCACGCTCAAACCACAAGCCAAATGCGGGTGCGGGTTCTTATTCATCTTGAGAACCAATTAAAGCTCAATAACTTTGGTGTATTGCGCCTAGCGTTATCACATTCAAAAGCTCAATTCTCTCCGCAATACAAAGCTGTTCATAGATTTGGTGTTGACTATCCTTATGCTTTTCTTCGTAAGCGCTTCACGCCTATTTGCCCCCTATGTATTGGCGAAGCTCCCTACATTCATCAGCAGTGGCAATTTATCTCTCACCAAGCTTGTGAACATCATGGCTGTAAGCTGATTCATCACTGCCCTGAGTGTAAGTCGAGGCTTGAATACCAAAGTACAGAGAGTATTAGCCAATGTGAATGTGGTTTTGAACTCCGAAACTCGCCAGTCGAAGGTGCTCCAGACGCTGAGACCTTGGTCGCCCGCTGGTTGTCAGGAAGTGATTCAAAACCCTTGGGATTGCTGAAGGCAGAAATGACCATCTCTGAGCGCTACGGTTTTTTACTGTGGTATGTAGATCGCTATGGTGATATCGATGACCTCAGTCTTGAGTCATTCATTGAATATTGTGGCGCTTGGCCAATGTCATTGTGGCAAGACCTCGATGCTTTGAAAGAGAAGGCAGAACTCGTTCGAGTCAAAGATTGGAAGAAGGTATTTTTCAATGAAGCCTTTGGTGCTCTGCTTAAAGATTGCCGTCAGTTACCCAGTCGGCAGCTGAGTCACAATATCGTACTTACTCAGGTGTTAGCTTACTTTACAAAGCTAGTGGCAACAGTGCCCTCAAGTGCCAAAGGAAATATCGGTGATGTACTGCTCAGCCCCTTAGAAGCTTCTACATTGCTCTCTGGCACAACGGATGAAGTGTATCGGTTGTATGAATTTGGTGAGATTAAAGCCGCTGTCAGGCCGCGAATGCATACAAAGATAGCGAGTCACGAGTCGGCGTTTACTTTACGAAGTGTCATCGAAACAAAGCTGACTAGAATGAGCTCTGAAAGTGATGGTTTAAGTGTGTATCTACCTGAGTGGTAATTATGACGAAATTAAGTGACTTATTAGCAATCGAAGACGAGGCAGTAAAGCAGATTACGTTAAAGAAGATGTTCATGCCTTATACGAAAGATGTCTGTGTTGAAGGATTTGAAAAAGAAGCGTTAACGATCTTGCTTAATCTCAGTTCAAGCCATCAATCAGACAGATGTTCTGACTGGTTGGATGTTGCCCGTGCTAAGAGGCATTTAAAAGCGGCTGAGAACTTAGAAGCTTCCCTTGATGAAATCAAATGGTTCCACACTCATAATCTCAAGTTTCCAGACTGCCGAGTTAAAGATCAGCGGATAATTGCACAACCTCTTGCTACAACCGAGGCGCTTATCTCAAGCTCAGTATTAGAGCAAAGCTTGGGGTGGGGGCATAACTCCGCGGTGTATCGCCATACATTGTGGTTATTGAATCCTTTCCGCTGGCAATCACAGTCCGTGAGTCTTCTTTCACTTGTTCAGCAAGAAACCCCTGTTTGGGTTGAGCTGCTCAAAGAATTTGGTTTAGGTGCTAATTCACTTGCTCGCTTAAAACATACAATTGAAGAACAACTTCCTGAAAATAGTTTTCCTGACAGTGTCAGCACTTACAGCAAGCAACTGCGGTTTCCATGGGGGGATGATTATGTTTCGGTGACCCCAGTGGTCAGTCATGCCATCCAAAGAGAGTTAGAAGTGAGATCGAGAAGTCGAGAAAGTAAGCTCAGCTTTGTGTCTTCGTCACTGCCGAATTCTGCAAGTATCGGGAATCTGTGTGGCAGTTTAGGTGGGCATATGAAAGTTCTAAACTACCCGCTAGACGTCAAACCAGCGCAGGGTGGGACGTTAACTGAAAGTCGCAAAAAGAGTGGCCACTACTTTGATGACTATCAGGTAACTAACGCTAAAAGTTGTCAGGTGTTAAATCATCTAATTGGTTCAGAGCCATCAAAAACACAGAAGCAAAGAGAGATCGCTCGTAAGGTTAGAAGTAAGATATTGCGAAAGCAGATAGCCCTGTGGATGCTTCCATTAATTGAGTTAAGAGATATCGTTGATGCTGACTCTAATCAACAGCAATTGGAACATGATGACACTTTAGCTCAAGCCTTTTTGGCGCTACCAGAATCGGATCTAGGCTCTTTAGCTAATGAGTTTAACCGTCGCTTGCATCTCACGTTTCAGAATAATAGGTATGCCGCAAAGTTTGCCTATCATCCTAAGCTTATGCAGGTCGCCAAAGCCCAAATTGTATGGGTACTTGAACAACTTAGTAAACCAAATGGCAATGAAGATAAGGTAGCGGGTGAGCAGTATATCTATTTGTCATCAATGAGAGTGCAAGATGCGGTCGCAATGAGTAGCCCATATCTGTGTGGTGCTCCTTCTTTGACGGCTATTTGGGGTTTTATGCACCGGTATCAAAGAGAGTTTAACAAGCTAGTTAATTGTGATTCCCCGTTTGAGTTTTCGAGTTTCTCTTTTTATGTTCGAAGTGAGAACATTCAACCGACGGCCAAGCTTACCGAACCCAACTCAGTCGCTAAAGCACGAACGGTTTCTAACGCGAAGCGACCAACTATTCGTAGTGAACGATTGGCAGACCTAGAAATAGACCTAGTTATCAGAGTCCATAGTGACAGCCGAATTTCAGATTTTAAGTCCGCACTTAAAACGGCACTTCCCGTCGCTTTCGCCGGAGGGGCATTATACCAACCACAGCTCTCGACGCAGGTTGAGTGGCTTAAGACGTTTACCAGCAGGAGTGAGCTTTTCCATGTCATAAAAGGGTTACCAGCATACGGGCGATGGTTGTACCCAAGAGAAAATCAGCCGAGTGATTTTGATGAGCTAGAACGTTTAATTACTAAAGACGCTGATAACTTGCCAGTTTCCATCGGCTACCATTTGTTAGAACGTCCAACTAAACGGGGCAACTCAATCACCAGTTGTCACGCTTATGCAGAGAACGCGATAGGGCTTGCTCAGCGAGTCAACCCGATAGAAGTGCGTTTTAGTGGAAGAGATCACTTTTTAAACCATGCCTTTTGGTCGATAGAATGCAGTAGCGAAACTATTCTTATAAAAAACTATAGGGATTAATCGTTTATGGAACTTTGCACTCAGCTGAACTACGTTCGATCACTCTCTGCTGGCAAAGCATATTTCTACTATCTATCCAAAAGTGGTGAGATGTGTCCCCTTGAAATTGATAGAACTAGGCTGCGCGCACCAAAAGGTGGTTATGCAGAAGCGTATAAAGGGGGCCAGTTCGTAAAAAAGAATGTTGCTCCACAAGACTTAGCTTACTCCAATCCTCAGTTCATCGAAGAGTGTTACGTAAAGCCGGGTGTAGATGATATCTACTGTGCATTCCCCCTTCGAATTCGAGCAAATTCTCTAACCCCAGATATCTGTAGTGACGATGAAGTGCGCAGTAAACTTTCGTTACTGGCTAATACTTATAAAGAGCTCAATGGGTATCAGGAACTTGCTCTACGATACGCGAAGAACATTCTGCTTGGTACTTGGCTTTGGAGAAACAGAGAGTGTCGAAAATTGTCGATAGAAGTGACCACTAGTGATTCACAAACCTTGATTGTAGAAAACGCAACAAGGCTTTCTTGGTATGGTCATTGGGATGAAGCGTCAGCAGAATGCCTAGAAAAACTTACCGCTTATTTGATGCGAGCTCTGGCTGACCCAACCGAATATTTCTATATGGATGTCAAAGCTAAAATTGGAGTTGGTTGGGGAGATGAGGTTTACCCAAGCCAAGAGTTTTTAGATAGCCGAGAAGATGGTGTTCCTACTAAGCAGTTAGCTACCGTAGAATTCTTGAACGGAAAGGAAACTGTTGCGTTTCATGGTCAAAAAGTTGGAGCCGCGTTGCAATCGATTGACGATTGGTGGCATGAAAACGCAGATAAACCATTAAGAGTGAACGAATATGGGGCAGATCGAGAATACGTGATAGCAAGGCGACACGTGTCCCATGGAAATGACTTCTATCAACTACTCAGAAATACAGAGAGCTGGATTGAAAGTATGACAGCTTCTCAAGTCATCCCAAATGATGTGCACTTCATCATGTCTGTCTTGATCAAAGGCGGCCTCTTCAATTGTTCCAAGGCGAAGTAAGGAATAATGATGACAAAGCGTTACTACTTCTTAATACGTTACATACCAGCACAAGCCGACCATGAATTATTGGCAGGCCGGTGTATATCCCAAATGCACTTGTTTATGGTTAATAACCGACAAGCCATGAATAAAATAGGTGTGAGCTTTCCCGACTGGAGTGATGCTACGGTTGGTCAAACCATAGCTTTTGTTGCCGAAGATAAAGAGATGATGGTTGGACTCTCTTTTCAGCCCTATTTCTCTGTGATGGTAAATGAAGGTTTATTTGAGATCTCCAGTGTATGTGAGGTGCCAGACACTGCGGCTGAGGTGCGGTTTGTCCGTAACCAAACGATCGGGAAAAGTTTTCTGGGTTCCAAGAAACGTCGGATCAAACGAAGCATGGCTAGAGCCGAACTATCTGGTGTTGAACCATCGTTACCAGCCACTAATGAAGAGCGTGTCATCGATAGTTTTCATCGAATACCAATCTCCAGCGGTTCATCAGGGGAAGATTATAATTTGTTTGTGCAAAAGGAGTTTGTCGGTGAGCGTGTTGCAGCAAACTTTAATAGCTATGGTTTAGCCACCAATCAAGAAAGAAAAGGCACGGTACCTGAGTTTCGTTTTTGACCTTCTTTCTAAAGCTCTTTTTTAGAGATTTAAAAACAAGGGCTTACAGAACTAAGAATAAAAAGGGTATTTTGGGGTTTTGTAATGTAAAACCAATAGAATTAACAGCTTAGTGACTATAGTTAACAGTGTCCTGCCGCATAGGCAGCTAAGAAACTACTGAACATATCAAAGTTAGTTGTACCGATGTGTCCTGCCGCATAGGCAGTTAAGAATAGGCCAGGAAGAAAGCAACCTTCCTGCTGAACAAGCAGTTAAAATCAAAGCCATCAAGTTTAAGCTTGGTGGCTTTTGTTTGTTTACAATCGGTTTTATTCGTCCCACTTTCTAACATGGAAATGCCGCGAAGTTTGTTTAAGCGCATTCACTCTAACGGTAGTCTAGCTGATTTTGCTATACTGCAACTTATCTAAAATTCCTGCTAGGTTGTATGAGATGAGCAAGAAAAAGCTGACCGAAAAAGAGCTGTTAGAAGGGATTACTCCTTATAATGCCCACAGTGATTTACTCACCAAGACCGAAACAAAGCCTGATTGGGTGCCTTTCGCCGACGAGGTAGAGCGGATTACAGATGATTTAATGGCTAACCGAAATGAGGTTTTCGATGAGCTTAGTTCAGGCTTTGTGAACCCAGATATTTTTCTTTCAAACCTCAAGTTAGCACTTGATCGCCTTCCTGATGGTGATATTGAGCTTTGTGATTTGGGCAATGAAATTGGTCGGGTTATAGCTAATTTGAATTCACCAAATAAGACACTCTTACGTGAAGTAACTCATGGTATTGAACATGGTTTTGACATGATTAGCAAAGAAAGAGGAACTTCGAATGAATAAGCTTGATGAATGGGTCGACAACAATATGACATTAACCAGTATCATCATAATGGTTGTGGGCTTAATACTCGGATACATCCTTTTCTAGTATCAATTACTAAGGTTTCGAGGAAAAACTCAGTTGTTGCCAATTCTGCAACAACTCCAATCTTCTAATTGTGCAACAGCCTGTTGCACAATTGCGGTACAACCTGTTTCGTGAATTATTTCTGCCCCATTGTTGGTTTCATCAAAAAGCCTACGCACTCAGTTGGGTTAATTTTGACCAAATATATATAATCCGACACCCAAAACTCATAAAGTACGAAAATGGGTGTCAGAGTGCAGTTTTTGACTCAAATGAACTCGCTGGTTTTTGCTCTGTAAATCGCACTGAAATCGTTACAAACTTTTAAGGCGGCATAGAATCATATAGCCTTGATTAACCGTCTAAAACCTTCGCTAAGAGCGTTTGACTTGCTATAAGGGCTGTTTCTGAGCGCAAATTGACGGATTTTACATAATAGGAATAATAACTACCAGATTTCTAACGCCACGCGTTGCGAATCCATCTTGAACCGTTGTTGTTATGCGAAATTCGACAATGCTGATTTGTACGCCTTTCTAGCTTCGGTACTTAAGTAGCTGTCCATACCTTGGAACAGTTCAAATAGTTCAGCACCATATTTGAGCTTGAACTCTTCACTGTTATAAACAAGCTCTAGCTCATTAGCGACCGTTAACTCGCAAAACAATTTTACCGTTGTACTATCGAGTTTGAATATTGAACCAGTAAATCTGTCTTTAAATTGGATTTCTAGCACTTTTCCAAATTGAGGGAATACATAGTCTCGGTCGCATGAGCAATACAAATAAACCAATGCTTCTTCATCATTACCAATAATTCGCGCTATTTCTTGGCGCTGGTTTAACGACACCATGTTTTCATCGAAACCTGCTGTTCCATATGCGGCATGAAAAAGACCTGCGATTTGAAGTAACTCGCTACTACCCCAGTTAATCAGAACTTGTTCAGTTCCTTTCAAGTGTGCTTCCAATGAACCGTTAAGGTGCTGAAAGTCACCTGCCCCAAGTTCTTGAAGTATTGTAAATTTATCCATAAATATCATTTCCTTTAGGTCGTATAACGCTTTCTATACGGTGATAGGTCGTATTTATGCGTTGATTTATGCCTATTTAACCTTTCATGGTCAACATGATATCAAAGACTTAAACTGATTTTTTGAATGTTAGAAGGCAACATGTAGCTAAATGTGATGAATTGAATTTAACGTAATGGCACTTAGTCCGCACCTAAACTAATCTAACCTTCTTGCTAGTGCGATGAGCAAAATCGCACTAGCTTTTCCCAACAACTTTGCAATACCTGTGATTATTCATAGTTTTCTAATTTAGCAAAGGAACTAGCAAGCTTTTGTCCAACAATGAGTTGACGGGACAAATCGTCCCATGTGAACATGGTTAATACTTTTTTGCCTCTTTTCATTAACGTATATTTTCAGAGGCTATACATCATCTATATAACATTAGCAGCGAATGTAGAAAAATATTTGAGAGTCGACTATGAAAGTAACCTTACGTAAAGCTCAATCGTGTGATGTGGATTACCTTGTACATCTACGTGATGTCACTATGCATGATTACCTTATAGAAGTTGGGGGGGATGTATCACGCGAAGCCTACGAACGTAATATTATGTGGAAGTATGAAGAAGCAGCGCAAATCATCCAAGTAGATGGTCAAGATGCGGGCTTCTGGCGGGTGGTATTTGAAGAAGATAAGGACCGCTACTACTTAGACCTAATTCAGGTTCATCCCGACTTTCATGGTATAGGTGTTGGCGGAACTTTAATTCGCAACCTAATCGAACAAGCTCAGCCAGAGGGCAAAGATGTAGCTTTGTCCGTTTGGAAGATAAATTTGGCAGCTCAACGGCTATACGAGAAGTTAGGTTTCGTGGTTTGTGGTGAAGACGGCGACGAGTGGTTACTAAAATATCAAAAAGAAATTTTCGATTAGTGCAAAACAACAATTGCTGAATCGCTATTTCGACCGTTGACTTTTTATGAGGCTAGCGGCTAAAACAGATCTGCCCTGGAATTGGTTAGATTAAATACTCTACACATATTTGGGGCGTGTGTTTGCCCTACCAAATTCTAATCCGAGCCTTATGAATTTCGGTGTGAGCTCAAACTAGCCTATAACCCAGAAATAAGAGGCTATTGCTAACCTCTTATTCGGTAAAGCGGGTGATTTTAGTTAAAGTAACTTGGTTACACTCGATTGATTAGTACTATCGTTAACTTGATATCCCAAAGCTCGAATTTGCTCTCGGATTGTATCTGCCTCATCAAATCGCCCCTGTTGTTTCATACATTGACGTTGCTCAGCGAGCTGCTGAACTTCCTTTGGAATAGTGACCTGTTCAACTTTTTCAAGATCAAGGTCAAATACTTGATCAAAATAAAGTAGTGTCGCTTTTTTATTGGCAGGCTCTATGGAGCTATCGGTGACCTCCCATAGTAAAGCGAGTGCTTGTGGCGTGTTCAAATCACGGCTGATATGTGCAAGAAATTCAGCTTTGAACTGGTTGTCAACGTGACCACCGTCAGGCATGCCAGTGATTTTTTTTCTTAATCTACGCAGTGCCTTTTGTGCGCCATTCAATCCTTCCCAAGTAAAACTGAGCTGGCTACGATAGTGACTGGTTAGAGTTAAATAACGATAAGATAGAGGGTCATAACCTTTGTCGATTAGGCTTTCTAAACGTAGTGTAGAACCCGACTTAGATATTTTCTCATTGTTCATATTTAAGAAGTAACCATGCAACCAAAAGTTTGCTTGTACATGACCGTTTTTCGCTTGGCATTGTGCAATTTCATTGGTGTGGTGGACAGGGATGTGATCCTCACCACCGATATGTATATCGAAGGTTTCTCCCAAGTACTTTTCTGCCATCGCTGAACATTCAATATGCCACCCTGGGAAGCCATTTCCCCATGGGCTTGCCCACTCCATTTGCCTTTTCTGTTCGCCAGTGAATTTCCAAAGTGCAAAATCTGTCGGATGCTTTTTCTCCGCCATATCAACGCGAATGCCAGCTTCTAAACCTTCTTTATCTAATCGTGCAAGCTTGCCGTAGTCGGGTAGTTTGTCTGTATCAAAATAAATACCATCACTGGTTCGATAGGTATAGCCTTTAACTTCGAGTGACTGAATAAACGAAATTTGTTCCTGAATATGGTCGGTTGCTCGGCAAGTGATAGAAGGTTTGAGAATGTTGAGCCTTTCGAGATCAGTAAAAAATGCCTTTTCGAAATATGTAGCAATATCCCAAGCTGATTTAGCTTGTTTACGTGCGCTTTTCTCCATTTTGTCTTCTCCAGTGTCACCGTCTGACACCAGATGCCCAACATCGGTTATGTTCATGACATGATTAACATGATATCCATTGAGCTGTAGTACGCGTTTTAGAAGGTCAACGAACAAGTAGGTACGCAGGTTACCGACATGTGCATAGTCATAAACGGTTGGGCCACATGCATAGAGGCCAACCTCACGAGGTTTAATCGTATAAAACGGGCTAAGTGTTCTATCAAGGGTATTAAAGAGCTGGAGTGTAGCTTGATTCATAAATCATATCCTTATAAATACAAAAAGGCCGTGGATGAAAACATCAACGGCCTAGGAAAGAGTGCGATAGGTTTGCTATATAATAGGTACACTAAAGCGGCCGTAAATGAGGTATTTACAACAGCAACATAGAATTTGAGTGGAAGTAGTTATCAGCGTCATTTTTTTAAAATAAAATAGATAATTAACAAAAGCAATACATTTATTCGATGACTATGTTGAGCGTCATCGTTGGTAGTAATGGACGTCACCCGTACTATCAAAACGGGGGCATTAAACTTAGTTACTTCCCATACTATTAGTTATCCATGAATTGCTAATTTAGCTGAAGCTATAATTCATTTCTGTCCAAAGACGTGCTGACGCCGATCTCAGCAAACACGTCTTTGCCCCTTTTCTTTTCAGGCGAAATAAAAGCTTCTATTCAGTTACACTAGCTTGACTAAAAATTACTAATGCACGTAATCTAATCTATCGAATTGCATAAAAACTAGTGGATTGAGCGAATAGAATGAATGTAAGAAAAGCGATTAAACGAGACTCACGCAAGTTGCTAGAACTTATTGGACACAAAGCCGCTTTCGATCGAAAAATGAAAGGATTTCACGGTGAAGTCTCTACGAACAAAGAGAAGATTGAAAGAACCTTATTTGGTGATTATCCGTTTGCTCACGCACTGCTATTGGAAGCCAATGGCGAAGTTCAGGGGTTCGCCTTGTTTCATTATCGTTATTCCTCCTTTATTGGAGAACCATCTATTTGGCTTGATGACCTGCTAGTTGTTGATAAGCATCGGTCAAAGGGGTTTGGCGTTGGACTTATGCAAGCTCTAAAACTAGAAGCTGAAAAATCGTTGAGTTCTCACATTTCATGGACAGCTAGCCCACACAACACCAAAGCTCATAATTTCTACAAGAAGTTAGGTGCAGAAGTCGAACGAATGGATGGTAAGAGACCGTATTTCCGTTGGGCTATTTAGGACTAACAAGACTTCTTGCTAGTGCGATGAGTAAAATCGCACTAGCTCTTCCCAACAACTTTGCAATACCTGTGATTATTCATAGTTTTCTAAATTAGCAAAGGCACTAGCAAGCTTTTGTCCAAAAGTTTGTTACACACATGTCGATTATGTCTGCTAGAGGATTAATTGGAGCGTAGTAAATTTACTACGTTGAATTTTAGTAGTTTTGTAAATATGCAGACTTTCGATGCAATGTTATGCGAACTTATGTTGCAAATAGTATTTTAACTCTTTGATAGTTGGTTCGCGTTATGAAGGCTTATGTTGCAAGCATCACCTTAAAAAAGCCGCTCTTTATGAGCGGCTTTTTGCTATCTGAAGCTTTCCAAGTGTCTTGTCCAACAAGGGTTAGGCTTGGTGATCTTTTGTCGAATGTTTCCTGTTTTTACCGCTTTCTATACCTAGTCCCTTTAATCAGGCTTATTTGCTGATCAGTTTCACTAAATATGTTCAAGCTGAATGAGCTACTCGCTTAGCTGCTATAGTCTGTCAATCTAAAATGGCTTTGATAAAAAGGAGCTTCACGATTTGCAAACATCATTAATAGTGACGCTTTAGTTGCGATAAATACTGACTGTGTTGCTTGCTTGTCTCGTCGTTAAAGCGGTACGAAGCGAGTATGTAACAGCGACATTCAAGGGCGCGAGCGAGTCGAAAGTAACAAACCACAGTAAAGATTTTTTGCTTCCATCTTCAAGCGCCTCAAGAAAACCTGAATTCTCTTTTGCGGATAATGCTGTCGCTGTCGCTGCCGTGCCGTATTCTGAAAAGTCTAAATCGTGAACATCAATGCCTTCTTTACCGGCGAGTATGGAGGCATGTTTGATGAAATCAGGGTGAATTACCGCCTAGTCAGCGGCAAAAATCCTTAAGTCCATATTCCAAGCGTGTTGAACGAAAAGTTCGGGAGTTATGTGATTTTCTGGTAGGGGACTTTCTTTATTTTTATCCAATCTAAACTCAGCCAAGGTTGTAATGGTTACGCCTAATGGGATAAATCATGAATAGTCAATGTACCACTACACCACAAAGCTCTGGCTAATGTAGCAAAAGCACTAGCAAGGTTTTGCCCCATTATCTCTTAGTTAAACCTATCAATAGCAAAGCCCAAGCCACGTGATTACTAAATTTCTCTAATCTAATAGATGCCAGCAGTCTTCATCCAATATCTGAACAGATTCACTTAGAATTCAAAATCTTTCCACAATTTTCGAACTGAGCTATCAGGGTCATTGACCTGTTCCGATGTAACATCAAATTGCATTGTTGGTCGTTCCGATAAATTGTAAGGAGACCAATCAGCTTTACTTGTCTTGATGAATGTTAGCCATTGGTTGTGCATGGCATTAATAAGTTCAACTGGAGGCTGTGAGCCGACAAATGTTTTTGTTTGTTCGTTGTCAGTGGTATTAAACACAAACGGTACGTCAACAAAGTGTGCGGCTCCTAATTGACCCTCAAACGCAGGTGACATCCAAGAAAAGTTATAATGCCAAACTTTGTTGTCATTTTTAGCTAACTGTTGAGCAATGTGCAGTGCTGGCATTCTAAACGTAAAATCAGATTGAATGTCGGCAAACGTGTCTCCAATAGACTTTCCTTTATCTTTTGTTGAATACACACCCGCAGGCCAACCTTCCAATGACAAATCTGACAATAATAGTGACTTCGTTTCTTCCTTCGTATTGTTAACGGCACCACTTGGTACCAAGTAGAGTCGTGATTCTTGATCGGTACTACCAACAATGACCGGAATGGAAGGTGATGCTTTGGTAAGATCTTTCATTGGAGACTCGACAATGATATCGCCATCAACAACGGGCAAAAATGCGGTGCCTCCCCACGACAGCATTCCCCATTTGTCACGATCTTGTATGGTATAGCCCATATCAATAACGTTCTTAACTAATTCAGGAAATGGGACCGACGATAAACCTTCAACGGTGGCTGGAATGTTCAGTTTTTCAGTATAGCTTTGTGTGATTTTCTGAGCTTCTTTTTGGGTTAAAAATGCCATTGGGGGGCTTTGCATAATGGCTTTTTGGAATAGGCCTTCGACTTTTTCGGTACCTAATAAAATGGCAACACTTTCAGCCCCGGCTGATTGACCTGCGACCGTCACTTGGCTAGGGTCTCCACCAAAATCTTCGATGTTATTTTGTACCCATTTAAGAGCCATGATTTGATCAAGAATGCCGCGATTATCCGGTGTGCCTTCAAGGTGCATGAAGCCATCAACGCCTACGCGATAATTGATCGTTACAACGATCACGTTGTTCTTCGCAAAGTTTGTACCATCATAAGCCAACTCTGCAGCGTCTTCTCGGATAAATGCACCGCCTGGGATCCACACCATGACAGGCAGCTTTTCATTTGATGCCTTGTTGTTGGTAGCAATGGCGTTAGTCGGTGTCCATATGTTCAGAGTAAGATGTCCGGGAGCCCCCACCAAGGTGGTGTTTTTACCTCGGCTTGGTTGTGGAACGGGTTGGCCTGCTTTTGTTGCATCTAATATTCCACTCCAAGCTTCGTATGCTTGCGGAGCTTGAAATCGGCGATCTGTCGTAAAAGGGTTTTGCGCATATGGAACGTCATAAAATGTGGTCACACCATCATGGTTGCTTCCCATAAGTTTACCAGACTCAATGATTGCCACAGTTGAGTTTTCAGAGTTTTGGGTGTGGGCAAATAGTGTATTACTTTGAATTAAACCTGCACTGAGGCATGCGACTAGTACCATTGTTTTTTTCATTTCATTCGGCTCGGTATTGGAATAGAAGGTCAGTATAAAACCTAGTTTGAAGTTGATATATATGCTATACGTCAATAGATTGTTGCATAAATCGAACTATTGAGGGTGTATGGATAGAATTGTTTCAATGGAAGTTTTCGTTTCTACTGTCGATCTAGGAAGCCTGACGGCAGCATCTGAGGCTTTAGGAATGTCACGATCCATGGCGACTAGGCATATAACCGCGTTGGAAAAGTCTTTAGGTGTATGTTTACTGTATCGTTCAACAAGAAGCTTAGGTATCACTAACGCGGGTCGTGATTTATTGCCTTTCTGCCAGAATATTTTAGAGCAGAATGCCCAACTATATAGCTTAGCCCAAGAACAGCACTCTCAACCTAAAGGAAGAATTTCACTGGTTACCAGCATTTCGTTTGGTCAGGGTTATCTTGCCCAAGCTATTGAACAATTCATGCTTAAGTACCCTGACATTAAAGTCGATCTCACGCTGTCGAATCAGTCACTGGATTTGATAAAACATGGGGTTGATATGGCTATCGAGTTGAGCAATGACCTGCCCGAATCTTTAATTGGAAAGAAATTGGCTGATTGTCCATCGGTGGTTTGCGCTTCCCCTCAATATCTAGCAGAACATGGGGCTCCTTTATCTCCCGAAGATTTACTCGATCATAATTGCTTGATCCACAAACGAATAGGCAATGATTGGCTGTTTGTTCCTAAGGTCGGCTCTAAATCTGCTCAGCCCATTAATGTGACGGTCACAAGTAACTACTCTGTAAATGATAGTTCCATACTTCTTAATGCAGCTATTAATGGCAAAGGTATAGCGTGTTTACCTCTGCCTTTTATTGACAATGAAGCACAAGCTGGAGCTCTCACTATTTTGCTAGCAGACTGTCAAGTGAACCCTGTTGGCATATGGGCGCTGTATCCCTCAAGACAATACCAGCCTAAGTTACATCGATACTTGTTGGACTTTTTACAAGAAGATTTATCGATTAAACATGATCATATGCTTAAAATTGATCTATGAAGCTATATTGGTAATGAAACCAAGTAACAATGTACCCTAGTTAACCGGTTAGTTACTTCTATCCTTTTAAAGGTTTCGTATTCTCAGCATGTAATGAATGAGTTAATTTGGACTGCTGCATAATTGTTGCCCGTATAGTTGCGATATTCGAAGTTATGTAAGTTCAGAGTGTCCGATGGTTCGTACCTCAGAATTGTCCATTTCCTTCTAACTACAATCGTGATGACCAAATAAATAAGGAGGTCATCATGATGGTTTTTAGCAAAACGTAACGAAGTGGCGTCAAAAAGCCTTTTCGGCTTGAAGAGATTTGGAGAATCAGAACCAGACTAGAGATTGAAAATAGTTTGATGCAACTTGCGCTACTTAACTTAACTTAGCTATCGACAGTAAACTTAGAGCTAGTGACTTGCTCCCCCTCAGGGTTTGCGATATCTCTTTGCAAGATAGAATATTTAATAGCGTTAAGCATATTCAGCGAAAAACAGACATTGAAGTTCAATTTGAAATCACGATAAGAACTCAACAAAGTCTAATGAAATGGATTTTGATTGCTTCTCTAAATTCTAACGATTTTCTTTTCCCAAGCCAAAGACGGAAGCTGCAACCAATTAGCTGTTCGTACTATCGATACCTTGTTAGAAAGTGGGCATCAAATCTTGGATTAGATCAAAACTTGTGTGGCACGCACTCAATGAGACGAACCAAAGCGACATTAGTCTATGCGAAAACGAAAAATATCAGAGCGGTGCAACTTTTACTAGGGCATACAAAGGTAGATAACACAATCCGCTACCTTGGTGTTGAACTAGAAGACGCATTGTTACTTTCAGAAAACACTGATTGTTAGTTGAAATGAACCCCATTTCTTAGGGGCTCACTAGCTGGTATTCAAACAAGTTGTTGCCCCAAACTGTGCTAGCGCTGCTCAGCCTCTCAAACATCGGTCATGTGGTTTTCGCTAAATTTTCTCATGAATTGCTTATTATAGATATATTCAGAGTATCGGGTAATAACCATTCCTTCCGCGCCTCATCTATGACATAGAGTGTACCATTGTTGGTTTATCTATGACTTTTTCTGCGCAACTGACTCATGCTAAAGACTTCAATGTGCGCGATACACTATTTTTCGCCCATTAATCAATTTCACTTGTGACAAAGTTATCAGAATTACGCATTTTCGGTAACGTTCCCGAAAGTATCAATCTATCATCCACCCAGATACAAAAGTGAAGTAATCAACACGACTGATTTCTATTTCTTCTTCGATATAGAGCTTATACATCAAAAGTATAAGCCGAAATGCGCTTACGAATTATTTGGGGAACGTTTGCAAGGAATCCAAAACAATTAACGTGAGAACATAAGAATGAAACTACACACTTTAGCGGTTGCTGTAACAATGGGGCTAATGACTACATCGGTATTAGCAAGTGAAGACGTTGCAGCATTAGAGCAACGTATTAATGAATTAGAACAAAGAGTTGCACAAACGGAGCAGGTTTCTACCGAAGCCAATGAAAAGGCTTCTTCGTTTGAGTTTCACGGCTATGCGCGCTCTGGGTTATTGATCAACGACGACCTAAACGGCGCGACAGGTACTGGTCCTTACATGACAGCGGCGGGTGCGATTGGTGCGCCTATTGGACGTTTAGGGGTTGAAGATGATAATTACGTTGATGCCAATTTTAAGTATAAGCGCTTCAATGATGACGGTTCTCGCGCATTATTTAGCCTCATGATGTCAGATGGTACCGAAACAAGTAACGACTGGACAGCGAGTGAAAGCCAACTAAATGTGCGACAAATCTATTCAGAATTAAGTGGGTTAACTATGTTCGCTGAGTCAGAAGCGTTTTCTCAAGCCGCGTTCTGGGCGGGTAAACGATTCGATCGCGATAATTTTGATATTCACTTTTTCGACTCAGATATCGTTTTCTTAGGTGGCACAGGCGCGGGTGTATACGATGTCCAGATGGCGGACAACTGGAAAGCTAATTTTTCGATTTATGGTCGAGACTTTGGCGAGATCGATAGCCCATCGACGGATATTGAAAACTACATTGCAACCATGAATAACCGTATTGGCCAATGGCAAGTTATGTTGAGTGGCATGACTTCAGCAGATAACGATAGCCGCCTAAATGGTGCTGCTGAAGGCGGTGTACACGCGATGCTTGCTTACCATGGAGATAACTTCTTTGGTTTGAGCGAAGGCTTCTCTAAGACCGGTATGTTAATTGGCAGCGGTTTAGGTGCGGAACTAAAAGGCATCGGCTCAAATGGTGATTTACTTGATGATGCAAAAGCAGTGCGCCTGTTTAGTTACGGTACGACTCGCATTAATGACAACTGGCGTTTAACCCCTGCGTTAATGGCAGAGCATAGCCAAGACCGATTGAAGAAGAATGACGAGTTCACATGGGCTTCTTTAAACGTTCGATTAGCTCAAGAGTTCACAGAAAACTTTGAGATGGTTTACGAAGGTTCCTTGCAGTACATGGATTTGGACAACTCGACAGAGCAAGCGAGCGGCGGTTTCTACAAAGCCACAGTGGCACCAACGTTAAAGCTTTCAACCAGTACCGGCTTTTTTGATCGACCAGAACTGCGTTTTGCTGTGAGTTATGTGGACTGGAGTGAAGACCTGAATGGTTACTCGATCAGCACTGACGCAGATGCAGCAACGATGGGAGAGGGCGGCGAGGTTCTATTTGCTCTTCAGATGGAAACTTGGTTCTAATTGCTTGATATATCGTTTAGATAGAGAGTGCCAATCATGATGTGATATTTGCATCATTAAATGCCAACCTTATCGTTTTAACTTGTGGGTTGGCATTTTGGCATCTGTGTTTAGATGTTTGACTAGTTAATACTCTGGCTCTTTTTGCCAGCTGTTGAACTGATTAACTAGCAAGATTCTCGGTCAATGGTGGTGAAGGTCAGCACCATTTTACTCATTTCAAAGCCTTTTTTCTCAATACGGTCGAGCAACAGTTTGGCTCCATTTTCTCCCGCTTTATCAAATGCATAGTTAAACGTAGAAAGCGTTGGTGTACATACTGAAGCGAGTTCATCGTCACCCACACCGAGCACCAAGACATCTTTTCCTGGAACGAGCCCTGCTTCCTGAATCGCTCTGATCGCACCGATTGCGATACGGTCAGTGGCACAGAACAGGCCGTCGAGCTTCTTGCGCTCTTTGAGAGACTGCTTAGCCAGCTGGTAGCCGGAATCTATGGTGAAGTCGCCTCGCGCGTGAAATTGCAGTGTGAGGTCGTTGAATTGGAGCGATTGAGTAAACCCTTCCGATCTCATCTTGTCAACCGCGATGTCATCGCCTTGTACACCAATGAATCCCATATTCTTACAACCTTTCGAGATGAGGCGATTACCCGCTTCGAACCCTACACGTGCATCATCGTGAACAATGCTTGGGATGTTAAACATAGAGCCATCTTGACCAACCAATACAACAGGTACTGCAGAGCTTTGAATGGCTTTGACTAATTGATCGTCTAGGTGAGTTGCGTACAGGATAATTCCTTCTACACGTTTTTGATTAAATATTTGAATATATTCGAGTTCTTTGTGGTGTTTTTGGTGTGTGCTCGCTAAAAGAACATGTTTCCCCGCTTGCTCTAATACTGCGGTTAAACCGTCGACACCTTGAGAGGTGGCGTGGGAAGAAACCCTAGGAACAATCACCCCAACCAGGTTAGTTTTCTGAGACTTTAAGTCTTTAGCGACTTGGTTTGGGAGATAGCCACACTCTTCGACTGCTTTCCGCACCTTCACTTTGGTCGCGTCTTTTACACCATATTCATCGTTGATTACTCTAGAAACCGTCGACTTGGAAACTCCTGCGAGACGAGCGACATCATGAAGACTAGCCATTATTCATTATCCATTTTTAGTTTTGGGATTGTTTGCAAACAGAGCATCAAATTTCCCTGTTTGCAAGACGATTTTAACCTTGTCACTTCATCCTAGGGAGACAATTTGAAGATCATTCTCACACTATTGAATCGTTATCTTTGATCATTTGTTCTTTATAGGCAAAAATTTGTTTTGCAAACGTTCCCGAAAATTCGAAGGCTCAAATGATAATCCAATGGGGTATGTAATGAATTATCCAAAAATAGCAAAAGAGTTGCTCACTCTATTAGGTGGTAAAAGTAATATCACTGCACTCGCACATTGTGCGACTCGTCTGCGCCTTGCTGTTGCGGACCAAGACAAAATTGATGAAAAGGCGATAGATAACCTTGATGGGGTTAAAGGCCAGTTTAAGGTTGCGGGTCAATATCAAATTATCTTCGGCTCCGGAATTGTTAATCAAGTTTATGTTGAATTGTCTAGGTTGACAGAGATGACGGAGATGTCTACCAAAGAGGTGGCGTCTGCTGGAGCTGATAATCAAAATATTGTTCAACAAGCCGTGAAAGGGTTGTCTGATATTTTTGTGCCAATTATTCCGGCGATTGTTGCTGGTGGTCTGTTGATGGGGATCTACAATCTATTAACGGCTCAAGGCTTGTTTATTGATGGCAAATCCATAATCGACGTCAATCCGGCTTTAACCGACTTGGCAAGCATGATCAACACATTTGCTAATGCTCCTTTTGTCTACTTACCTATTTTATTAGCATTTTCAGCGAGTAAGAAATTTGGTGGCAACCCATATTTAGGTGCAGCCTTAGGTATGTTGATGGTTCACCCAGACCTATTAAATGGTTGGGGGTTTGGCGGAGCATCAGTGTCGGGCAACATTCCTGTTTGGAATATTCTAGGTTTTGAGATTGAGAAGGTTGGCTATCAAGGCTCCGTACTTCCGGTTTTAGTGTCTGCGTTTATTCTAGCTAAAGTAGAGCTCGGTCTTCGTAAGGTTATTCCTTCTGTTTTAGATAATCTGTTAACGCCTATGTTGGCCATTTTTGTGACGGGGTTGCTAACATTCACTGTTGTCGGTCCGTTTACTCGCGACATTGGCTTCCTACTTGGCGATGGACTGAACTGGTTGTACAACAGTGCTGGCTTTATAGGTGGTGCGGCACTTGGTTTGATTTATGCGCCTTTTGTTATCACAGGTATGCACCATAGCTTTATCGCTATCGAAACGCAGTTACTTGCAGATATTGCAACGACTGGTGGTACTTTTATCTTCCCTATCGCGGCGATGTCTAACGTGTCACAAGGTGCTGCGGCACTGGCGGTTGGTTTCATGACTCGTGATACAAAAATGAAGAGTATTGCGATTCCTTCTGGTGTAACAGGCCTGCTTGGTATTACTGAGCCTGCAATGTTTGGTGTGAACTTAAAACTTCGTTACCCATTTATTGCTGCGGTTTGTGGCGCAGCGGTTTCAAGTGCGTTTATCACTATGTTTAATGTGAAAGCACAAGCGCTTGGCGCAGCGGGTATTCCAGGTGTTATTTCCATATCACCGGAAAAAATTGGCTATTACGTGGTGGGGATGATCATCGCGTTCATCACTGCATTTGTATTGACCGTCGTTTTAAATCTGCGTGAGCGCAGTAAACAGAACACAAAAGCCATAGCTTAGTACTTTCCCTAGAAGTGAAGTCCCCCCTTCACTTCATTTTCTATGTTTGGGGTACTAGCTGAGTAAATTAACTTGGCTAGTCTTTTTCTATTTTTGCATGACAGTTTGAATAGCTACATTGCGGTTGGTTGTCATGAGTTTGAATTTTAAGGTAAGCAAGATGAATCAAGTTTGGGTAACTGGAGACGCCGTCGTCGACCTCATTCCGGAGACTGATACGACGTTGTTAAAATGTCCTGGTGGTGCTCCAGCTAACGTCGCTGTGGCGATTTCTCGCCTGTTAGGCAAAAGTGCATTTTTTGGCCGAGTGGGTAATGACCCGTTTGGCGCTTTTATGGAAGAGGCTTTGCAAAAAGAAGGTGTGAATACCGAGCGTTTGGTGAAGGACCCTGAACAACGTACATCCACTGTGGTGGTTGATCTTGATGGCCAAGGTGAGCGCAGCTTTACGTTTATGGTTAAACCAAGTGCCGACCAGTTTATGTCTGTTGAAGACATTCCCGTATTTAAGACAAACGAGTGGTTACACGTCTGCTCAATCTCTTTGGCTAATGAACCAAGCCGTAGCAGCACTTTTGAAGCAATCCGACGCATGAAATCCGCGGGCGGTTACATCAGCTTCGATCCAAACCTTCGCGATGAAGTGTGGCAAAACCCATCTGAAATAAAACCTGTTGTCATGAAAGCCGTTGAGCTGGCTGATGTGGTTAAATTTTCAGAAGAAGAACTGGATTTCCTAACCGATTCGACTTCGATGGACCAAGGTTTGGCTCATATTGCTGATCTCAAAAACACGCTTGTTCTGGTTACGCAGGGCGCGAAAGGCGTCTGGCGAGTATTTGAAAACCAAGGCGTATTGATTTCAGGTCGTTCGGTTACTCCAGTGGATACTACAGGTGCAGGCGATGCTTTTGTTGGCGGCTTGCTTGCAAAGCTTTCTCAACACGAAGGGTGGGACAATCAGCAAGTCGTTGATTCTGCAGTTACATGGGCAAATGGTTGTGGTGCTCTAGCAACGACGCAAAAGGGTGCGATGACAGCACTTCCAACGCAAGACGCTCTTGCTCAGTTTATTACTCCTGAACAGTTTGTTGCTGCTGACCAAGTTGCCATCTCGGCTCAGTCTAATAAACAAGGCATCTCAAGTGCGACAAACACTGAGGAGAATGTATGAGTTTGAATTCGAACTGGACAGTAGAGCAAAGGTACTGTCGCGTAGAGCAGATTTCTCAAGACAGTATGGATGCGATGGTAAAACAGCGTAAGCAAGATTCTGGATACCCTGGTTACCATATTGCTCCCAAATTTGGCTTGCTGAATGACCCGAATGGTTTGTGCTATTTCAACGGCGAGCATCATATTTTTTACCAATGGACGCCGGTTGGCCCTGTTCATGGCATGAAGTATTGGTATCACTTGTCGACAAAAGATTTTATTCACTTCGAAGACCATGGCATTGGACTGCATCCAGACCAAGACTACGATTCTCATGGGGTTTATTCTGGTGGATCTCTCGTTGAAAACGACGAAGCTATTTTATTCTTCACGGGAAATCATCGTGATGAGAACTGGGAAAGGTCCTCAACTCAGTGTTTTGCAAAGATGTCTGTCAAAGGGCAAATAGAAAAGCATGGTGTGGTTATCGAAAATGAACACTACACAGAACATTTCCGCGACCCAAAAGTGTGGAAGGACGGTGACGATTACTTGATGGTTGTTGGGGCTCAGACCCAAGAAAAACGTGGTTCAATGGCGCTGTACAGAAGTCGTGATCTCATGAACTGGCAGCATAAAGGTTCTATTCAAACTCGTTACAAAAATCTTGGCTATATGTGGGAATGCCCTGACTTTTTCGAGATAGATAACCAGTCAGTGATGTTGTTTTCTCCACAAGGTGTCTCTAGCGATAATCCGTACGATTTTAAAAACATTTACTCAGTGGCTTACATTGTTGGTGATTGTTTGAATTTAGATTCGATGGAATTTGAAAACCATCAAGATATCGCGCAGCCTGATTACGGATTTGATTTTTACGCTCCTCAGACTTACTTAGACAATTCCGGTCGCCGGATCTTGATTGCTTGGGTAGGCCTTCCTGATATCGACGCTCCATCTGTAGTGCACCAATGGGCGGGTATGTTGTCATTACCTCGTGAGTTGAAAATCCAAGATGGTTATCTTGTTCAATCTGTTTTACCTGAATTGAAAGCGCTGCAAGGTGAAGCTGTTGTGGTTGAGAGCGTTCTTGAACTGGATACAACCAGCTTCATTGTTCAGCTTGAAACGGAAACGGGCAAGTTTGAGTTAACGATTGCTAATTCTGCGGGCGATAATATTGTGTTCAGTGCTACAGAAACGGAGTTCATGCTTGATCGCAGTAAGATGTCTCAGCTCTACGCGGAAGAGTTTGGTTTGGTGAGAAAAGCACCGAGGTTGAGCACCAAGCAAACCATCGAAGTTTATGTCGATAAGTCAGTGATCGAAATCTTTATCAATGGCGGTAAGCATACAATGACCAGCCGTTTCTTCATTGATGACTTGAGTTCGTTGTCGATTACTGGTGACTTAAAAACCGTTTATCACTCGATGAGCCAAATTAAAGGGCTAGATGATTAAGTTGTTACAATTATACAAACCACTTTACGAGTGGTTTGTATTGTTCTGAAGCATTTCTGTAGTGGTCAGTGAATTGGGCCGCTACATTAGAGGCTTTGCTATACCTCAAGTTATCCGCTAAATGCTAAATTAGCATTTCATATAACACGAAATTGTCCAAAAGTGTGTTACACACATGCTCACTATGCTTTCGGAGGGCTCATAAGGGTGTGGTAATTTTACAACGTTGGATTTGGGTTATTGTTAAAATTTGCAGACTTTTGATGCAATGTTATGTGAACTTATGTTGCAAATGGTATTTTAACTTGTTGATAGTTTGTTCGCGTTATGAAGACTTACGTTGCAAGCATCACCCTTAAAAAAGCCGCTCTTTATGAGCTAATGCCGATCGTTTAAGAAGACTTGAACGATCCTGCAGTTAGAAGATAATCCTCATCAACAATGTTGATGGGGATTTTTTATGCTTGAACAAGAATTAGCAATGGCACACGAGACCATTGAAGATGCCGACAATTATGAATCTGTCGTCGACGCCATTCAGATTGAGTGGATAGAACAAGCTCTTCTTGAAACCAATAAAGCGAGCATAAGACGACGCCGACTTCCCGCTCAGCAAGCTGTCTGGTTAGTTATTTGGATGGGACTGCAACGCAACATGTCTATCAAAGAGGTATGCAGTTCATTAGACATCGCACTTCAGCCTAAACCTGAAGATAGTTGGTCTCGTGTTGCACCCAGTGTCCTAACTGATTCACGCCGACGTCTAGATGAGAGTCCGTTAGCGGCTCTGTTTCACACAACGGTAAAGGCTTGGCGCGAAGATATCCTTCAACAAGACAAAGACTTAGGGCTTAATGTTCTTGCTGTCGATGGGACAACATTTAGGTGTCAAGATTCCACAGAGAACGCTGAAGAATTTGGGTTCATCTCTAAAAAATTGAAACCTTACCCTCAACTTCGTTTAGTCGCTTTGATGTCAACAGAAACACGAATGATTATGGGGGCAGCTTTTGATGGTTGTCATGTCGGTGAAACGACCCTAGCCAAGCGCCTATTCAATGATATCCCCGCACACTCATTGACCTTATTTGATCGTTGTTATTTCTCGGCAGACCTTTTGTTGTCGTGGCAAGAGAGTGCGGAAAATGCTCACTGGTTAATGCCTGCAAAACGTAAGCTACGCTATGAAGTGTTGGAGAAATATGCTGAGAACGATATGCTCATTTCAATGCCTATCTCTCCTCAAGCTCAACGGCAGAACCCAAATTTACCCGCACGTTGGGAGGCCAGATTAGTCTTATATCAAGAGCCAAAAGGTGAGATAAAAGGTTTTATTACTTCACTTACAGACCCTAGTAAATACTCGCTAGAAAGCTTGCTGCGTATTTATTGGCAACGCTGGGAGATTGAAGAGGGTTATGGTGAAATAAAACAGACTCAACTGCAAAGCCACGTCACTTTACGAAGTCGTTTTTCTGCCGGTGTGAAGCAAGAGCTTTGGGGCGTATTACTCGCCTATAACTTAGTGCGATTAGAGATGGTTAAGATAGCTTCAGAAGCCGGGGTTCGAGCAACTAGGGTAAGCTTTACTGCTGCAATTAACCTTATAGATGCTCAGTTACGTTGGTTAGCTTTAAGTCCAGACGGAACCCTACCAGTCAAACTTAAAAGGATGAGAGAAAGTCTGAGTCACTTCATTCTTCCAGATAAAAGAAAGGACCGAACGTTTCCACGTTCAGTCCTCTTTGTTCCAGCCAAATATCCGTTTAGGTTCAAGCAGTAATGCTTATCCGAACGGCATTAGCTCTTTATGAGCGGCTTTTTGCTATCTGAAATTATCATCACTTAACTTACTTTTTTCATGATGAAAGCTCTAGCAACATGGCTTATTTTCTTCATTCACGACAGCCTATTTTGTTTCATGGAAATGTGAGGAGCAAGTTATTTGGCAAATATAAACAATAACTTGTGAGTAATTATATATATCCCAGTAACTCTTTATGCTCCACTAACTCCAACTGAGTTTATGGAGAAACACCTTTGAAATTAGCAAAACACCATGCTCTTGGCGTGAGCCTCATTTGCGCTATAACATTATCAGGATGTAGCTCAAACACGCACAACAGCAACGCCCCAGTCGTGCTCAATGAGTCTTACTATACCGACCTCTATGATTGGAACAAAAGTAAGGGACTCAATAAGAGCTTTCTGGGTCGCGGTATTAACATGGGTAACTTCTTTGAGTCCCCTAACTACGAGGGCGAATGGAATGGTGATCTAACCATTCAAGCGAGTGATTTTGGTAATATTGCAAGCCACGGGTTTGCGAGTGTACGTATCCCTGTTCGCTGGAATGCACATGCGCTGGAAAACGCCCCATTTACTATTGATACAGCATTTCTATCTCGAGTTCAGCAAGTGGTTGATGAGGCGATTCAAGAAGATCTGCGCGTGATCATCAACACCCATCACTACAACGAAATGTTCTACAACAAAGGTGAGTTTCAACACCACAGACAAAGACTCAATGCAATCTGGAACCAATTAGCCACACATTTCCCATTGGATGAATATCCAGAAGATAAGCTTGTCTTTGAGCTACTCAATGAGCCGCATGAAGAGGTGGGTGTCGATCAGTGGAACCTACTTATCGACGACCTAACTAGCCTACTGTGGAAAGACAATGCCGATACCCAGAACAATTCTCTAGGCCAACGAAAAATCATGATTGGCACGGCTGATTGGGGAGGGCCATTCAAACTGCCGGATCTAAAACTGCCGCAAGAATCAACGCCTGACAACACCATTATCACAGTGCACTTTTATGAACCATTTAAGTTCACCCACCAAGGAGCTGAGTGGGTTGATGGTGCTAGCGATTGGGCTGGAATGCGTTGGCTGGGCATTGATGCTGAAAAGCAGACGCTATATAACTATTTAGATGCAGTCTCTGCCTGGAATAATAAGCAAGGACGTGGATTTGAAATCAATATCGGAGAGTTTGGTGTCTATAGCAAAGTCTCAAATCCCTTAGATCAAAGAGCTTGGACAGCCTTCATAGCAAGAGAGTCGGAAAAGCGGAGCTTTAGTTGGCACTATAGTTCTGGATTTGGTGCTTATGATCCAATTGCAAAGCAGTGGCGATCTGCACTGATCGAGGGACTTATTCCTACAGATAAGTAAGGCAACGACACTGAACATAGCTCATATGGACACGTTGAACAGAAATTAAGGAAACAGCATTGGCGTTGAGTTCAAACATAAGAAACGTTTTAGATCAGCACGCCTAAAACGTTTTTGGCCAGAACCGTCAAAGATGGCACTTCGTAACTCAGAATTGCCCCAAAGCAATTCAGAGTAAATTCTCATTTATGTTCTGCTGATGCGTTTCCCCTACTAAAAATAATTCAAACTCAGCACATCTGGAAATCGCGTTACTTTTCGCTTTCCAATCTCGCGAGCCTTAAAAATGCAAAAATGCGCGTCTACCACTCAAAAGTGGCTCTTATTGCTTTGCTCATTCTCTTGAAAGAACTTAACCTAAAAATATAATAGGAAGATACATAATCTTTTACTATTATCACTTCTTAAAAAGCATAAATTTTGTTATGGCGAGTTCATTTTATGAGTAGTAATCAGGTTTCTGATATTCCGTTAGTTTCACGTGAAAGTGTTGAGTTTTTTGCGTCTATGTTTAAGGACATCGACGACAAAACATACGCATTACTGCGAGCCGCGACGATACCCAATGATATTCACAAAGACACACCTTATGAGTACTTACCTGAGTCTTGTTTAAAAAATTGTTTGGAGGTTTTGGCGCAACATCTAGAGGATGACAGACTCGGTTGGTTATTCCTTCGATCATGCAAAGAGTCTTTTATTCCACGTATGCTTATGACGATTTCTAAGACGACCTCCCTAAAAGATGCGCTAGAACAATTTTGTAAAAACATTACAAATGAATCTACTGCAACCAATGTTTATCTCGAACAGAAAGGGGGGACATGGTGGTTAGTTAGGGAGAAAATCGGTGTAGAAGATGTATGGTTTAAGTACGCTGAAATGTTTTCTGTTATTTATATGGCTGAACTTTTAAGATCTCTAACTAATAACCAATGGAGCCCCAACAGGATTGGTGTTCAAAGCCCTTGTATCGAAGATTTTTCCAAATTGTCTTCACTAGATCAGGCTCAGTTCTTTATAGAAAGGCCTGTGACTGCCGTTGAAATATCAGAGGTGCTACTTTTCGCACCAGTGAAAATAGAGGCTAATGTTAAGCGTAGGGAAGTTGTGGTGTCCTCGAAGGACCTCAATGCATTGAGCTTCAAAGAACAATTTGAATTGGCTATCTCACCCTATTTATCTATGGGTAAATTACCCATCAAACTTGCCGCAGAAATATTGCGTATGAATGTGAGAACGTTACAACGACGACTTAGTTCGGAGGGCATTGTGTATAAACAGTGTATAGAAGAACTTGTCTTTGAAAAAATAGCTTATCACTTACACTCTAGTGACGAGTCTATCACCCAGATTGCAAATCGTTTTGGTTACTCTGACTCGGCGCACTTTTCACGTTCATTCAAACGTATCTTCAATCAATCACCTTCGACTTATCGTAAGCAATCTAGATAATAGAGTTTCTACTCAAAAGGCTAATCTTGCAGTCATCAAGTGGCTGTTGAATGTGTTTTTTAATCTGCTAATATCATAAAGCATCATATTTATTAATAACTTAATTACAAGAATGTCAGTTAATTAACATTTTCTTGTTCGAAAAACTCTCTTGTCGAAAAGGAAATCGATTGAATGAGAACTTTCTTTAAGCACAAAAAGATACTCCCTTTGTGTTCCATCATTGTTAGCGTGTTTCACGTTGTTCCCGCACTATCTGCAAATTTTGAAAGCCCAGATTCTGTCGAAAACACTATAGCTCAGCAAAAGCAGCAACAGCTCGATTGGCGAGAAAAGTTAGCAGCTAACGGTTTTAGCTTTGGTGCAGACTACTTTTCACTTGGTATAACCTCAAATAATGGGGCGAATGGGGATTCTATCAATGCAGCGTCTGGTGTCGCGAGACTTTATGGCTCATGGAGCCTATTCAATCAAGGGACGAGCAACAGTGGTAGCTTGGTCTGGAAGATAGAGCATCGCCACGCTTATGGAGATAGCTCGCCAAAGAATTTTGGGTTTATCGATAAGGATAATATCGGCTATGTAGGTCTAATTGCCCCAGCATTCAGCGATCAAGGCTTTCGTGTTACCGACTTGAATTGGAAACAGAAAATCAACGACGGCAAAGGCACTATCATCATTGGCTGGCAAGACGTAACCAACTATGTTGACGTCTATGCACTCGCAAGTCCGTGGTCAGGCTTTACTAATCTGGCTTTCTCAACAGGCTCTGGAGTCATGGGGCTTCCCGACGACGGCGTACTTGCTCTATCGGCAGGACACATGATTAATGAGAGCTTTTACCTTGTCGCAGGTGTCGCTGATGCAAATGGTGAATCCGATGATATCTTCGAAGGGTTCAGTACCGTATTTGGCAGTGACGCCTCGTATTTCTCTACCTTGGAACTAGGCTGGACCGCATCACACGATCAGATTTATACCGACAACGTCCATATTACTTTGTGGCATTTTGGCGACGATACTCGACATAATTTGGGTTATCCAGGGCCTGGCTATACCGATGGCGGAAAAGGCATTAACTTTTCTTGGAGTCAGTTTCTATCACCTCAATTAATGCCTTTTGTGCGGGGCGGTGTCTCTGAAGGACAAGTCGCGCTGTACGATAAATCTCTGAGTGCTGGGTTAGGCTACTTTGGCCTTGGCTCACCTAAGAACAACTTAGGATTTGCCATCAACTGGTCAGAGATTAACGAAGAAGTATTACAACCAAATGCGAACTCAGACCAACAGTGGGCATCTGAACTGTATTACAACATGCAATTTGGTGAACATTTACAAGTAACGCCGGACATCCAATACATCAAAGATCCTGCGTTCTCTGGTGAAAGCAGCTCTTGGGTGTTTGGTGTAAGGGCAAGAATATTTATCTAGCTGAGGTGAACGCTTGACCCCGTATTTTTTTAAAATGTATTAGAGACACATAAACGATAAGGATATTACTATGAAAAGAACTCTACTTGCCTCCTCGTTAGCATTGGTCGCGACATTCACCTTTGCTGAAGAAAAGGCTCAACTCCCACAAACGTTATTTCAGAACGTAGACATTTTTAATGGTACTGAAAACAAGTTATATGAAGATCATTTTGTGTTGGTTGAGGGGAATATCATTACCTCTATCTCGCAAAAAGATATTGATGTGCGTGATGATGCTGTTGTCATTGATGGTACAGGTAAAACCTTAACTCCTGGCTTTATTGAAAACCACGCCCACTTGATGCTTATGGGGCCGACGTTGCCAGCGATGGAATCCAACACCACATGGGAAGATTTCGCCATCCACGGTACACGTATGGCGGAAATGTACCTGATGCAAGGCTTTACCACCGTACGTGATGCTGGTGGTGCTAATGGTGGCCTGCGTAGAGCTATCGATGCTGGTGAAATTGTTGGTCCTCGTTACTACCCATCAGGTGCATTTTTGAGCTCGCGTGGTGGTCATGCCGATTTTGCTAACTATACAGCGCCTGTCGGTGAAGACACCAACTTTGGCCGCTTAAACATGGCGCAAGAAGTAGATAGCGTAGCGGAAGTCAAAAAGTACGCCCGTAACAACTTCCGTATGGGTGCGACTCAGCTTAAATACATGCAATCTGGTGGTGTGGTTTCAGCCTTTGACCCATGGCAATTACTCGCAGGCTCCCCGGAAGAAGTGGGCGCAGCTGTTGAGGTAGCCGACACATACGGCAGTTATGTTATGGCGCACTCATACCGAAAAGAAGCGATCATTGGTGCACTAAACGCAGGCGTTAGGTCCATTGAGCATGGCTTCATGTTCGACTGTGAAATTTCTGAACTTATGGAAGAAAAAGGGGCGTACATTACCACCAACTTAACCGCCTTTGATCCCAACCTTCTTGAAATTCCAGCCGTGAAAAATGTGCCATCAAGCTTAGCGAAAGCAAAATCGGCTTCTGCTGCATTTAAAGACTATATACCAAACATGAAAAAGTGTCCGGCTCCACGTGGCTTCCAGACTGACTGTGTTGGTTCGGTT
This sequence comes from Vibrio cyclitrophicus, assembly GCA_023206055.1. Taxonomy (NCBI): domain Bacteria; kingdom Pseudomonadati; phylum Pseudomonadota; class Gammaproteobacteria; order Vibrionales; family Vibrionaceae; genus Vibrio; species Vibrio cyclitrophicus. The sequence goes on from CP065366.1 coordinate 1,226,590, forward strand.
GATGCCTGTAATATTCAAGTAGCATACGAGAAGAAACTCAATAACGACTTCTTCGGTCCATTTGAGTCACTAAAAACACTCACTTCAGTTGGTGGAGAAATAGCCACATTATCGGGTGAGTTCATGAATCCATACCCAGACGCTAAATTAGGGGTTATCGAGAAAGGCGCCTATGCCGACATCCTACTTCTTGATGGCAACCCTTTTGAAGACTTTTCTGTGGTCGGTACGGGAGATAAATGGTTTGGTGCCGATAAACGACCTGATTCTCCAGAATCGATTCAACTTATTATGAAAGATGGCGTTATCTATAAAAACACGCTTTAACTAGCTTCAGTTACTCACCAGCTTGTTATCGAGCTGATGAGTAACTATTTCTCGCCAACTTATAGTGAATCTCAGCCTTGAATAGATTAATTATCCTCTTTGTCTCTGTCGTTTCATTTTCGGGTTTCTCTAGTGAATTGATTCAACTAGAGTGGAAAGACTTGAAGCCAAAGCAGACACAAAATCAAACCGTGTTACCAGAGTTAAGCTACCAACAGCGTCTAGCATTGCAGGAAGTTTTTACTCTATCGCAATACAATGATCCAAAATCGGTCTCTGATTTGGCCGCATTAAAAGAGAGCCTAAAAACAGATGGACTTGATACCGATGCTCTTTTAACACTGCGCGCCGAATACATTGAAAGCCAACAACGGATGGCAGAAACCGTCACCACTGAATTTAATGGTAAAAAAGTGCGTATTCCCGGCTTTCTTGTTCCTGTTGAATTTTCAGCACCTTTAGTTGCCACTGAATTTTTGCTAGTTCCTGTGGCAGGTGCCTGTATACATATGCCGCCTCCTCCGGCAAACCAAATTGTACGGATCTCTTATCCTAAGGGATATAAAGTAGAGACGGTGCAATATCCTGTTTGGGTTGAAGGTGTCATGTCATCGAAATTAGAAACCGACAATCTCTACCTTGTTGATGGCAATACAGATGTGACTATGGGTTACACTATGAATGCTTCTTTAGTGAAGAATTATCACTAAGTTATAAAGTCGCGAGTGTGTTTGATGTATACAGAAGGCAAGAAAGCTAGATTCGCTAGAAAGTGATATACAAACACACGCGCATCATCTATGCGGAAAAGCTTTTTATTCAATCCCAACCAATGATCTGGCGGATTTCATCCCATGGAACGTTGAAATTTGTGAAGCCGAGTAGGCTTCATAGACTTATTGCGCGTTTAGCTTATCACGATACTATTAATCTAACTCGCAGTAAGCTTGAATTGTCTCTATTTCTTTACTTTGAATTTGAGAGGCCAACGTGGCCCCTGCAGTCTCACATTGTTCCATCGTTGTGAATTGTTTATTTACATCAATTTCCGCTGTTGTTTGAGCGCCGCCTACCATCAAGCTTAGAATTAGTGTTAGTTCATACATATCTTATTAGTCCCATTGTGTTGTTAAGCAAAGCTTCCATGTACGATTAAGTGAGCTTCATTGCAGGGCATTTGCTTTTGAAATAGAAGTATAATGAATGAATAGGTATCGAACTTGCCATTTGATGCCATTAGATGGTGAACGGAAAATAAGATAGTTCGTTTTCTTTATCTATAGCAAGGTATAGCAACTTGCGTAGTGTCAGCCACGCTTATCACTAAGTTACAAAGTCGCCAGTGGATGTAGGTGCATATAGAAAGCAAACTGGTTCTGTTTATACCTATTGTTATGCTAGCGATTTAAAGAAATAGAACGACCTTGAGGGCATTAGAAAGTCTGAATACGTATTTTAAATTTGATTCTTTTGAATACATATTGATGAGTTAATCTTCATGTCGGCGTCTACTGATTCATTTAGCACTCGCTAGTTTCAATCGTTATGAGCGGTTCTTTTCGGTTTGTAGAATCAGAGTTTTCGTCTTCCGGTTCCTCGTATCTAACATAACACTCTTTTCTGTAGTCTTCAGCAATACCAATGCCGATACGGACCGAGTTTTCGTTGGTGTGACGTTTACATTCTTCTCCTTCGTCACCTCTTGCATAACATACATCCCAATCCATTTCTTCGATGTCATTAGAGCCTAGGTTCAGCAAATCAACAATGTCCAAACCACCTCCATTAGCGTTTGCTTCAGGGTAGCCATACCTTAGTTCGAGTGAACCTAAATTAGTGTCTGAAGAGTTGTCATCTTGCGGGCCTGAACGCTCTAGGTTTTCCACGCCGTCAATTGCAGCTTTAGCATAAGCAAGTCTTGCGGCATCTTCCACCGCACCTTTGAGGCCATGGATCGAAGCTATTCGAGCGTCTTTTTGCAAGTTTAAGTACCGTGGCAGGGCAACGGCGGAAAGAATACCCAAAAGAATGATGACGGTTACCAATTCAACGAGCGTAAAACCAGATTGTTTAGACATGAAAATTACCTTCAATTTATAGTATCAAGCTCTTCCTAATAGTGTGGGGCCGCTCCATTGACATTAATAATTTAACTGTATCGATTGTATTCTTATAGCCATTGAGCGACAGCAGCCCAATTTAGTTAATCGCGCGGAGAGGTTTTTAGCTTTGCAGTTTGGAGTAACAAATATACGCATGTCACCAAGTGGCAATCTTCAGGTGTGAGAAATCGATATGCTCATGATGAATTTGAACCTTATTTTCTAATTATTTTTCGTTTCGTAGAGTTGAGCTGCCTATGAGCAAGAGTGTTCTGACTTTGCGTACCCAATGAGGCTGTTATGTCAGAAGCACAAGAAAATACCCCAAACCCACGCAACAGAATCAAAATGACAACCAATGCGATCTTAGGGATTGCTACCGTAACTATTGGGATTACAGTGTTTGCAGATCGCATTATTCCAACGACTGATAACGTTCGAGTTAATGGTGATGTGGTTTCGATTACGCCCCAAGTGTCGGGTCAAGTCTCTCAGGTTGCAATACAAGCAAATGCTGCAACAAAAAAAGGCCAAACCCTTCTAGAAGTAACCGCAACTGAATATGAAATTGCAGTAAAAAAAGCAGAAACCAATGTTAAGTTAGCGGGTCAACAAGTTGGGGCGCACATGGCAGGGGTTTTATCCGCTCAAGCAAAAGTGACTACCGCCCTAGTGGCTCAAGACAATGTTAGACGCCAAGGTGAACGTGTACTCACTATGGCTGAGAAAGGCATTGTTTCAAAATCCGATGCTGACAAAGCACGAGCGGCAATTAGTCAGGCTGATGCCGAAGTTATTAATGTGAAAGCGAACCTAGAGCGCGCGAAAACTCAAGCGGGTGGTGATGGTGACGACAATGCACAGATTCAAATCGCCCTATTAGAACTTCAACAAGCACAGCTCGACCTTGAAAATACTCGAATAAAAGCGCCAGCTAATGGTGCGGTGACCAACTTTTATTTGTCTGAAGGGACATATGCAAGTGTTGGAAAACCTATTATGACATTCGTTGGTTCAGACGAGCTATGGTTAGAGGCTAATTTTCGAGAAAACAGCTTAGGTAATATTAAGCCAGGGGATGAAATTGAAGTCACATTAGATTTTGCACCAGGTAAGGTATTTAAGGGCAGTGTCAGCTCTGTTGACCTTGGTGTCTCTTGGGGACAAACCAAAACGCCTGGAATGCTCGCAACGGTTAAGCCTCAAAATGGGTGGTTAAGAGACGCTCAAAGTATGCCCGTGACCATTCAACTTGATGACGCTGAAACGCTGGATTATATGCGAATTGGTGGGCAAGGTGATGTCGTTGTTTATACTAATGACAACACTATTATGAACATGCTAGGAATGGCTTGGATTCGGTTAGTTAGCTGGTTCTCTTATGTTCGATAATATCGATAAAGCCACTGAGCGAAGGATTCTAAGATACGTTTTTGCTGTTGGTACTTCATCGTTCATCGCCATCTGGTTCAACTGGCCTTTAGCGTTTTGTGCCCCACTATTTACGGCAAAGTTTATGGTAGACAAGCCTCACTTTACCCGATTGCATATTTTGCAGCTATTATTCGCATTGGTGGCAAGCTTTGCGGTTTCGCTGGTGGTGTCGACGGGCTTGCCAGAGTACAAAATTGCATTCTTAGTTATCTATGCTGGCGGTCTATTATGGGGTTACTACTTAATCACCGATCCCAAGTGGCAGATGTTTGCAACGTTTTGGATCATAAATTTAATCCTAACGCCCTCGGTTACCACTATCGATCAGGGAATGGCATTAGATATTGGCTTTGGAATGGCGTTTTCTGGCGTATTAGCTGTATTACTGTGTTTTATTGGTCACGTCTACTTCCCGGAACAAAATGTTCAAGCTATGGACAATTTCCCACCGTCACCATTGCCAGATGATATGAGGTGGAGCGCATCTCTGCAGGCACTAATGGTGTCATTTCCATTGGTCGTGTTCTATTTCTATTATCAATTGTCTCAGGTGCTGCTTACCGTTGCGTTCGTCATTCTGTTGTCACTACTGACCAATGCTGATAAAGCAGGGAAAACATCTGTGTTTTTTGTCCTCAGTAACATAGTCGGTGGTTTAGTCGCTTTTGTTGCGTTTATGGTGATCTCTATCGTGCCCAACATGTTTGTATATATGTTGGTGGTTCTACTGGTCATTATTTTATTTGCCACAAAAATATACACAGATCCGGCTAAAGTACCGGTCTTTACGACAGGATTTACGGGTTTTATTGTTTTGATGGGGACATCCATGAGCTCTGGCGCACTTGACGATAAATTCTTCTTGAGAATATGGCAATTATTACTCGTCATCGTCTATCTAGTTTTCATGGCCTACTTTATGGAAGGTCGAAGCAAAACTAAAACCAAAGCCAAAACCTAACCATTTGTTACTCATGCCTTTAAGTACTGCTGAAGCGGTACTTTTTATGAGTTGGTCATGAATTGGTAATCGGAAACAAACCTAAAAAATGATCTTATTGACCTTCAGAATAAATGTAGACAGAAACATTGATGTCTTTTTACCCATAAATTCCGGAAACCATCATGCTTAAATACCGAATGAAGAGAGCTATACCGCCTAAACCCTATCTAATTCTAGGTAATAGAATGTTCTTGTTGTCTATGGTACTTCTGGTTACGAGTGCCTATTTCTATGATGCTAATGAGGCATTTATCGCCGTTGAAGTGGGTATCATTCACTTTCTTTACAACCTCAAGTTTACCAGCAGCAAAACGACCATTAAAGGCAGTATCGAACCCTTGGTGATGACTTTAATTGCAGTACCGTTGTCTTTGGTACCGATGCCATTTGCTCCAATAACCACAGCTCTGTTTGTGTTTGTCTTAGTTCTCATTGAACGCGATAACCATCACCAAGGAGTACCGAAGTATATTCTTCCCCTCAGCTTTTTACTGTTATCTATGATGATGATTCCTGATGGAGTAGAGAGTACCACGCTGGTGATTCAACGTTCAGTCTCGGTTGTTTTAGGCATCACCGTTGCTATGCTTGCTAGTACGCTTGTTTGGCCGAATAACAAAGCCAGCGGAGATAAGCAACCACCTAAACTTAAACGTAAAATCAACGTCATCGATCTAAAGTATTCGTCACGCAAAGGGGTGGGTATCGGGTTTATTTTGTCACTGGGGTTCTTAGGCGGGACAGGTGCTGCTCTGGGGGCGTATTTGCTAATGATGATCCACAGTCCCATCACAAAAAACTTAGCACCTAAAGTGTGGGAACGCCTAAGCGGAACAATCATTGGCGCGTTGCTTTATATACCAGCCGGAGTGTTACTGAACTATGTGACAATACCGGATATTCAGATTGTCTTGATGTGGTCATTAGTCATTGTATCTCTCTATATAATTCTAATTTATCTTGAGTACAGTTACACGATGGCTTCTGCGGCTATCATGTTTCTTATTCTCACTATCGCTGTCGGCCCTTTCAACTTGGAAATCGTTGAACTCGTCTTTATGCCGCGTCTTTGGTACACACTGATTGGTGGTGGTGTGATGGTGGCACTCGGTTTTGCAATGCCGCTACAAGAAAAAGATATGCAAACCTAAACTTAACATTCATACAAAAGCTTTTCTATCCAATATAGGAGTTAGCGGAACACAGTTTTGCTGACTCTTTTTTTATTTATTCTAATTATTCATCCTCGAAAAAAGAAAGCCCATACTTATGATTGACGTGTCATTAAATGGCAATTCATGGTGAAGCGACGGGAGTATGATTTACCCATCAGCTACACGAGCTAATCTCACTTCACTGAGGAATCAAACATGAAAAAGCTAATCACGAATGCAAATGTTTTTAACGGTACAGACGACAAACTTATTGAGAATGTGTCGGTTTTAATCGAAGACAACTTGATCACTAAGATTGGTGATATTGACCCATCAACTGTAGACGAAGTCATTGATGCGAAAGGCGGTACTGTAATGCCAGGGCTTATTGATGCGCACGTTCATATTACGCTTTCTGCAGGCTTCGGTGAAATGGATGCAATGCCTCGTGAAGAACTAGCGATTCGCTCAGCAAAAATTTCAAAAGAGATGCTAATGCGTGGCTTTACAACGTGTCGTGATGTGGGTGGTAATACACTTGGTCTTAAGAATGCTATCGATAGTGGCTACGCTACAGGCCCACGTATCCTGCCATCACAAGCGGCGATTTCTCAAACATGTGGTCACTCTGATTACCGTCAAAACCAAGCGCAAGAGCGTTTATCTAATGGTCATGAAGACTCACCATTAATGAAGACGGGCACGTTTAAAGTTGCAGACGGTCGCACAGAAGTACTCAAAGCCGTTCGTGAACAGCTATTTAAAGGCGCTTCACAAATCAAAATTATGGCCGGTGGTGGTGCATCATCTACATTTGATCCACTTGATACCCTGCAATACACTCTTGATGAAATGAAAGCAGCAGTACAAGCAGCATCTGACTACGGTACTTACGTTGCCGCGCACATTCATACTACACCTGCAATGCACCGTGCCGCCGAAGCTGGCGTAATGTGTTTTGAACATGCAACCATTATGGACGACGAAATTGCACAAGTGATTAAAGACAAAGGCATTTGGGTTGTACCTTCATACTTTACCGCTTCACTGATCGCTGAGCGTAAGATCCCACTACCCAATGAAGAGACGTATAAAAAGACAGAGCGCGTAGGTAAAGCGATGTTTAAATCGGCAGACCTGATTAAGAAATATAACATCGAAAATATCGCTTACGGTACTGACTGTGTCGGTACAACTAATGTTCATGAAACGCAAATGCAAGAGCTCGGCGCGATTGAGAATACATTCGACACCATCACGGCGCTTCGCATGGCAACATCTAACTGTGGACGTTTGTTCGAAATGTCGACTTATCAACACCCATATCAAGAAGGTAAGCTTGGGCAAATCGTTGAAGGTGCGTATGCAGACCTTCTAATCATCGATGGTAATCCACTGGACGGTGTTGAGTGTGTAATGAATGATGACGCGAAGAAAGTTATCATGAAAGATGGTGAAATCTACAAAAACACACTGTAACTGGAATAAAGAAAAGAGCCAGTGTGGCTCTTTTTTTATAACTAACCATTCAGGGTTGAGGCTGTGTTAGTTAACGACCCAAGAGGTGTTCATTCTACAACCTGTCGTCACCTTATTCTGTAAAAGAAAGACTAGATCGCTAGTTTATTAGATTGGATTAGCCATACCTGTAGTTATTCATTATTTCCTAATTTAGCAGAGTCGCTAACAAGCTTTTGTCCAGAGACGTGTTATGCCGCCATGCTTTCGGACAAGAACGCCTTAGTGCTATGACTCTAAAACGCGTGTGCCTCAAAATCCGTCAGAGTTAAACCCATACATATCCTGTTCCAGTTTTTCACCAGATTATTTAGTCGTGAAGATCTCGATACGATTGAAATTAATGTGAGGCGAATGATATAAATGTAATCTTTAAATACAGGAATTAATAAATTTAGACATGGTACAAATGGATAACTTTCCCACCATAGGACTTAAAACCTCGTTACCCATAAGCATATTGGCACTTGCCTTATATTACCTATGGGGCGACATGAGTTTTAATGATCTTCGTGGCCTTTTTTGGGTGGTGGCGTTTGTGATGATGCTTACTTTAAAGAAGAGTGAAAATAGCCTCTTTTCAGTAACTCCACAAGTTTCCTCTTTTACTCATCATGTCTTCCCAATTACTGTGCTAGCGATTGGCGTGGCTTGTATCACGTTATTCTATATGGAATTTATCCGGCAATATGTCACGGGACAAGAAGTCGACTATATCGTAGGATTTCTCGTTAGTGGTGAACTGGAAGTAAGCGAGAAACTAAATTATCTTTTCGAAACCGTTATATTAGCTCCGTTATCAGAGGAGTTTTTCTTCAGGTTTATCTTGCTAAGTAGCATATGCTTACTTTTGAGAAACAAGTTTGTAGGCGTAATTTTATCGTCACTCTTATTCGCCTACGGCCATGAAGACCCTGTCGTTGCTTTTTCTCTAGGTATCACTGCATCAATAGTTCTACTGAAATACATGAGTATATATAGCGCTATAATTCTTCATACGATTTATAATTTGTGGATATATACAGTGGAAGTTTTTATCGTACCCGCATTTTTCTTTAATGATTGGGACTTTGCACCAAGTGGGAACATCGGAACAATCGTTTCTATAATGGCATTAGTTGTATCTTTTTTGGCACTATTGATTATTAAACGCAAGGAAAAATCAATACAATAAGGTTTTAGCAACCGCTTCATCACTATAAGGACTGAGACAATAATCAATGAAATCACCACACTTATCGACACCTCGATAGTAAAGTTGATGACACACTTTTGTCCAAAAGTTTGTTACACACATGTCGATTATGTCTGCTAGAGGATTAATTGGAGCGTGGTAAATTTACTACGTTGAATCTTAGTCGTTGTTCAAATTTGCAGACTTATGTTGCAAGCATCACCTTAAAAAAATCCGCTTTTAATGAGCGGCTTATTGTTATCTGAAGCTTTTCTATTATCTTGCTCAACGCGTTTAAATTTCTTAATTCGCAGGCAACACCACAGCAGACGCTTCTTCCTCTGAATCTTCTTTGTCTTCTACTTGGTCAGCCACCCAATCAATTGTCTTTGTTAGATAGAGTTTGTTGGTTTCGGTATCGCACCAACTCTTGGATAGTCCTCTTCGATTAAACTCACTGCCAATTGCTGCGAGTGTCTGGTTGCTTGAGCGCCCGTAATACAAGGTGTCGCACAGTTGCAGGTTCGACATCGATTGTGGGTATGTATTAACCGACGAGGAGTTCATGCTTAGTGCTTTGGATTGATTGTGCGTGCAGCCTGTAAGGCTTAAGAAAAAGATCAATGCTAAGGCTTTCTTCATCATATCTCTGAACAGTTACCAATAGTTGGCGGGGATTATGAGCATGATTAAGTCACTGATTTGTCAATTCTTCGCTAACTGCTTACAGAGCACGATCTTGCTCGCAATTAGAAAACGTTATTGAGCCGTTTAATTCCTCGATCAAAAAACGTATTAACAAACAAATGCGCAATTTTGTACAAAAGCTGAAAGAGCCTATAGAGTAGACTGATAAGTCGCTCGATAATCAACAGGCTTGGGAATTGTTATGGAGAACAAGAAACGCTCTAAAGAAAAGGCCGAATATAAGATAACGGAAGAACTCGGTGGCCTTGAAATCCTGAATGCTGAATATGAAAAGCAGAACTTCTCACGCCATAGCCACGAGGGCTACACGCTGGGAGTTATCGAGCAGGGCGCTCAACGTTTCTATCGAACGGGCGGACATCATATTGCGCCACAAGATGCGATTATTTTGGTCAATGCCGATGAAGTACATAGCGGTCATTCTGCTACCGAAGGTGGTTGGGCGTATCGTGCAATGTATCCACTCCCAGAACAACTTGCCAAGATCACTCAAGAGCTAAACCTACCGAATTACGGCGCGCCTTATTTCCCAAGAGCGGTTGTTGAAGACCCTGAACTCGCTAACCAATTAAGACTGGTGTTCAACGCGATTGATGAATCGGACAATCGCCTGTTACGAGAGACCTTGATGTATGGAATGCTGGTTAAGCTGATTAGTCGACATGGGAAATCGAGCCTTAAGCCTCAACTGGACGGAAAAACTCAGCGCCAACTCGTCTTAGTGAAAGAGTTCTTAGATGACTTTCCACAAGCCGATGTGTCCCTAGACGAGTTATCTAAGTTAGCGGCTTTGAGCCCGTTTCACTTAGTGCGTTCTTTTCAGAAAGAGTTTGGTCTTCCGCCACATGCGTATCAGATCCAATCTCGATTAAGGCTTTCTCGTAAATTATTGAAACAAGGGCATACCATTTCTGATACCGCGCAAGAGTGTGGCTTTCACGACCAAAGCCATTTTCATCGACACTTTAAAAAAGCCAATGGTTACACGCCGGGGCAATACATCAAAATGCTTTAAATGTGGGTGATGAATGAGGTCTTTAAATCGAGCAAGTTTGTACAATCGAACCCACTCAGGTGTTTTTACATTGAATAGCCAATGTGAAGAGAGAAAAGAATAATATGGATAATCAAAAAATGGATAGGCGCACTCAGTTATGGAAGGGCGTTTTAGCGGGGATGCCTTTGAGTATCGCGGTGATACCGTGGGGAATTCTCGCAGGTTCATATGCGATAGATGCCGGATTGAATCAACTTCAAGCGCAAGCGATGTCGGCTATTCTATTTGCTGGCTCAGCGCAACTTGTCGCCGCGGGTATGTTCAAAGCGGGTATTGGTTTAGGCACCATGTTGTTGACCACACTGTTCATCACCTCAAGGCACTTTCTGTATAGCGTATCGATGCGTGAAAAAATCAGCCATCTTCCTGCGCGTTGGCGCCTATTACTTGGGTTTTGGCTCACCGACGAGCTGTTCGCGATATGCAGTGGGCAGTCTCAGCAAGAGTTTAATCGTTGGTATGCTGCGGGTGTGGGTGGTGGTTTTTACCTCGTTTGGAATATCGCGAGCTTTGTTGGCATTGTCGCGGGAAGCCAAATTCCTTCGCTTAATGAGATTGGACTCGACTTTGCGGTCGCAGCAACCTTTATCGCTTTGGTTTTTCCATTAATCAGAACATTGCCTGTTGTGGTGTGTGTGGTGATCTCATTGGTCACCTCGGTCGCGATGTCGGTCAACAATGTTGACGGTGGGCTAATGATTGCAGCGATCGCCGGTATGTTAGCGGGCTTTTTCAGTGAATCGTTCCAAGAGCGAAACAACGGTAACAAGACAATCGTGGAGGGGGAATAGAGATGATTTGGTTAACGATATTCCTCATGACTGCGATTGTTTTCTTTAGTCGGTATGTGTTTCTAGAGCCTACAGTTCCTCTTCGACTAAATAGTGCAGCGAGGCGTCTACTAAGATATTCAAGCCCAGCGGTGCTTACCGCAATTTGGGGGCCAATTGTATTTGCACCAGAACAAACATTTTGGCCAAGCCTAGAGAATCCTTACTTGATCGGTGCTCTTGTGACTGGTCTGTTGATATGGAAAACAGGCAATGTGCTGCTAACGATCGGCGTCAGCATGGCGGTGTTCTTGTTCTACAATCTTGTCGCGGTTGAATATCTTTTTTCTTGATTACCACTATAGGTTTATTTCTTCCTCATAATTTAAGGGCTGTATAAATATGATTACTTGTTATGTTCGATATGTGATTGATTCTAAAAAGATTAAGGAGTTCGAGACCTACGCAAAAATGTGGATTCCTTTAGTGGCTAAGTTTGGCGGTCAACACAATGGGTACTTCTTGCCATCAGAGGGCGCGAACAATATCGCCTTGGCACTGTTCTCTTTTGATAGCTTGGCGGCTTATGAAGAGTATAGAACTCAGTCGCTGAGCGATGCTGAGTGTATTAAAGCGTTTGAATTTGCAGACGAAGTTGATTGTATCGTGAGTTATGAACGCAGCTTTTTTAGACCTGTTTTAGAGTGATAGACCTTGCAACGTATAGCGTGGTGGCATCTAATGTACGGATTCACTGTTGTGTGTTTAGGTTCTGGTAAGGAGTTAATTTGGCTAAGAAGTATTATGTGGTTTGGAAAGGTCGTACACCGGGTATTTTTACCACTTGGAATGATTGTAAATCTCAAGTCGATGGTTTTGCAGGGGCGAGATATAAATCGTTTCCAACACTAGGCGAGGCTGAGTCTGCTTTCGGAGGTAAAACGTCGTCTGCGTCAGGTGCTACGGCGACAAAGCCAAGCTCTGCGGGTAAGGCGAAGAAAGCAAAGGTGCCACCTCTTTCAGAGCAGCAAATCACCGATATGCCTTTTGACATCAAGATCTTTACCGACGGCGCCTGCGAGCCCAATCCTGGTGAAGCAGGAACGGGGTTAGCGGTCTACTTGAAGAATGAGCTAACCGAGTTGTGGTATGGGTTATATCAGCCGATGGGCACGAACAATACCGCAGAGCTTCAAGGCTTAAAGCAAGCATTCATCCTCGCGCAAGAAAAGCTGCAAGCCGGTTTGTCTGTTGCGATTTATTGTGACTCTAAGTACTCGATAGATTGCATTACTAAGTGGGCAACGGGTTGGGAGAAAAAGGGCTGGACCAAGTCGGGCGGCGAGATCAAAAACCTCGACATTATTAAACCTGCATATGCACTTTACCAAGAACTGGCTGCAAAAATTACCATCTATCATGTGAATGGTCACGTTGGTATTGAAGGTAATGAATTGGCCGATAGAATGTCGATTGTCGCTATCTCATCGAAAGAGCAACAACTCGCTCAATATTGTGACATCGAAGATCTTGAGTCTATTTTGGCACTGCGAGCCGGCTAGCTAGGCTTCTTAATGAAAGTTGCAGAAAGCCTAAGAAGTCACCATTGGGCAGTGCTAATTTGAGCGCTACGTTTTAAATCAATGTAGCGCTCTTTTGGTTCTTATGGTGCTTAGCCGTTTTTGTGATGCTTACTGCCTGAGTTAATCATTATTGAGCTGGGTCCTCTATCCAACGAGACAATTGCTGAGCTTGTTTTATCGAATTAAAACTGTCTTTCACTTTCTCTCGTGCCTTTAAACCCATCGATGTTTTATCGTTGCTGCTTAGCTGCGCGAAACGCTCAATCGCTTCTCTTAATTCTTCCACGTTCTTTTCGCTAACCACAAAACCTGTCTCTGGTGAGACGATCTCTTTGCATCCCATGATGTTGGTGGTAATAACTGGCGTTCCCACGGCCATCGCTTCTTTTAAAACCAGTGGGCCTGTATCCACACACCCAGTTTCGGAAAAACAGAAGGGCGCGATTAGGCTGTCATAGTTCGATAGTTTCTCTTTGACCCACTCATGAGGTTTAGCGCCAAGAAAGGTCACGTTTCGAGTGAGCCCTTGCTCTTTGACCTGTAATTTTAATTGTTGATCTAAATCGCCGGTACCGATGATATCAAGGTGAATGTCGAGAGGTTCGGCAATCGGTGCTAATGCATCAATAAGGTGGTGGATACCTTTTTGCTCCACTAATCGACCAAGGAAAACAAAGCGAAGTTGCTTCGTTTCGGTTTTTGGGTTGAGTTGGAATTGTTTGGTATTTACTCCGCAGTGCAGGAGCTTAATGTTTCCTTTCGCCATGGTATTGAAGTCAGCAAGCATGTCTTTACACACTGCAACAACAAAATCACTCGAAGAAATCTTATGTTCAATGTCATAAGCAAACTCGTAAACATCATGACCGTGAGCAACGAACGAACAGGTGATATTCAACAGTTTTGCTGCGACGATAGCGTGAGCTGTGGTGTGCTGACAGAAATGCGCATGAACGTGTTCTACATCGTTTTCCGCGAGTTGCAGCGCTAATTTAAATCCATAAGCGAACAGTGACTTTTTGGGCATGCTGGTTTGCTTAGAAATAAATGAGATAGCCTTGATGAATCCTATCCAGTTGATGCTGGTGACTTTACCCATTCGAACATTTTTGCCTATTTCGACAATGTCGTAGTCGAACTGTTTTTCGCTGTTTTCAATTTTGAACGTCATTACACAAACATCGTGCCCACAAGCTTTCACTGAGTCGACTTCTGTTTGAATGAAGGTCTCACTGAGTACAGGGTAGGTTGGCGCTACAAATGCTACTTTCTTCATTCCTTACTCCTCAAATCCATGTGACTAAAGCTATCAAGCCAAGTTAATAACCAATAAAGCAAGATACGAACCAAGATCAAATTGTAGCTTTGGAGGGCTTTTCGATTGCTTTCCTAAGTTTACCCCTCTGGAAGTCGCCCGTTTTCTCAAATTGATAATCAAATTGAAGTTGTAGGTTTTTCGCCTCGTTGTGTTTTATCGTCATTTTGAGAATGTTGCGTAGTAGACTGATCTAGAAGTGATTTTGTAACAAGAAACTCTCGGCATAGAACATGCAACGTCAGCCATATAACGTATAAATCTGAGGGCGTCATTATGGCTAAAGTAAGTGTTGTTATTCCTACCTACAACTGTTTGGATTACCTGCCGAAGGCAATTGGCAGTGTACTTAAGCAGACTCATCAAGATGTTGAGCTCATTGTTATTGACGATAATAGTAACGATGGAACGTCGACGTATCTCGCATCGATAGACGATGATCGCATTATTACTTTGTCCACTTTGGGTGTTGGTGCACCTCAAGCGAGAAACCTTGGGATAGAGCAAGCTTCAGGTGAATACATTGCTTTTTTAGACGCAGACGATTTTTGGTTTCCAGAAAAAATTGAGCGCCAACTCGAATTTCATCAACGATACCCAGATCTCGCGATGAGCTTTACAAACTACGAACACCTTACCGAAGACTACCAAGTGATAGTCGATTGCTTTAGTTATTGGTCTCAGTTTCAAGGTCAAGACGAGTTGTTCATCAATATCGAGAGTCCGCTGGAGTTCATCATTGAAAACAATGTGATTGGGACTTCGACTGTCATGGTGAAATCGGATGTGTTTTCTCAAACAGACAGCTTCAATGCTGACATTAAGTACGGAGAAGATTGGGAGCTGTGGCTTCGAATGAGTGAAAACCATCAGATCGGTGTGTTGAACTCAGTGCAGGCCGGCTACTTGATGAGAGCGAGTTCCGTTACCCAAACTGAAAGTCTAAAATTGAGAAATTTGCAGTCAATAGAGACCATTCTTCAACATTACCAAAATGACAGTCAACGATGGAATCTACCCACTTCAAGTTTTAAAATCGCAAAGGCAAGAATACTGGAAGGCTACGCTGACTATTATCGAGGCTTGCAACAAAACCGATTGGCCATCTCATACAGTATCCGCTCGTTAGTTTTGGCTCCGCAAAAACGAACGTTACGACATCTTCTTGGAGACTGTAAGAGTTTCCTAATGCCTGCACTGTAAGGAATAGGTGTCTGCTATGGGGTCACTAAAACAGTCTGCCTATTACGCCATTGGCATTGTGATGATGAAAGGGATCTCGCTCGTGATGATCCCCTATATCACCCATAAGATGACGTTGGCTGAATACGGTTCTTTAGAAGCCATCGTCTTGTTGGCTGACATTGGGACGATCCTCTTTAGTTTCGGTATTGTTGAGGCCATGTATCGGTATGTTGGCGTCGCTGAGGGCGAAGAAAAGAGGAAGCTGGTCTCAAACTGTTTCACATTAAGTGTCTTAGTGTGTGTGCTTGGGGGGAGCTTAATTGCGCTTAGCATACCGCTACTGTTATTGATGCTGCCCGTTGAGTTCCAACCCTATCAAATCCTACTTCTATTGATACCGACCATGTTAGATGGTGCGATTTCTATCCCGCTAACACTGATGCGAATGAATGCGATGGCTAAGCGCTTTTGCATGCTCAATGTAATGAAGGCGAGTGTGCAAGCTGCAATGACGTTTGTACTGTTAGAAGCGGGTTATGGCATCGATGGTGTACTCATATCTGCCGCTGTTTCGAGTGTGTTGTTGATGCTGTGTTTGCTGCGTTATCAATGGCGAGAAATGGGCTCATTTGGTAGCCTCAAATACTCTACTAAGATCCTAAAGTTTGGATTGCCCACGTTAGTTGGTGGCGCTTCGATTTACATGATTACAGGGTTAGATCGCTGGGTGATGGCAAGCTTCGTCGGTGTTGAAGAACTTGCGATTTATGCAGTCAGTGGCAAGTTTGCGTTGCTTCTTGGTTTGCTACTGCAGCCTTATGCTCTGTGGTGGTTTCCAAACCGAGTGGCTATGCTGCAACAATCTAATGGTAAGAAAGAGTGTGCGGACAGAGCGCTAGTTGGCGTTAATCTGGCCATTGTGTTGGGGTGTTTGATGATCCTCACTGTACCTGGTTTTATTACTTTGATTTTACCAAGCAGTTATCAGTATGCAGGTACTATTGTAGTTGCACTCTTGGCGATTGGTGTGATTAAGAATGCAGGTGATTACCTTAACCTTGGCTGTTTCAGCGGTCACTCAAGCCAATCGCAAATGTGGATACAAGGCGGGTGTGCGATCTTAGCTGCGATTGGTTATTTTGCTGTGACACCGATTTATGGCGTGTGGGGAGTTGTGGTGGTGCTGTGCGGAACTTACGCCGTGAGACTGTTACTGCTCTATACCGTGAGCCAAAAGATGGAGTACTTACCTTACGATCATCGTAAATGGATGGCAGCGCTGAGTATCGCCATACTTGCCATCATTTGTGATCGAGTTATTGGCTTGGTGCTGGTTGATATTCATGACTTTGTTTTAGGCAGTTTTGTGGCGATAGTGACGTTAGTGGCCTTCATTCGATACTCTGTGATTCCAGTTCCACAGGCGCTGCTTGATAAGTTTACGTTAGGCAAGCATTCACATGTGAGTTGAATTCATGTAGCCCAAACACTGGGCTTGCTAATCGGCACTTAGCACTATAATTATCTGCGATAATAAAACACTGTTCATAATGATTTGAATTAGATAGTATTTATAAATTCAGTGAATACTAACGATGGAAAGATATATGAATAAGTGGATGCTGCTCCTTTCTCTGTTTTCAGTGGCCTCATACAGCGCCTCTGATTTTTCAAGTGAGGGTATTACTGCTCCCGACTTCAATTCACCGGATTTCAAGCCGCCTGAAGTTTCTCAGCAGGAACGACACAACATCGTTTGTGAAAGCGTAGTCTGCAATTCAACATCTGCACGCCAACCCGTTCCTGTTGTTGGTGAAGTGCCCGATAGAGAGCCGAATCAAACTATCGAAACCCTTGCGAGTGCTATCTATATCATCGGTGAAATTGGCGTCGCAGAAAATTTGTCTACGCCAGAATATGAGCAATTTTTTGAGAATTAGTTGAAAGGATACGACAGTAGGGTTGGTGCTGGTTTTAATAGCTGCTATAAAAGGTCATATCTCATTTAATGATACGACAACCTTGGCATATTGAGACTAGGAAATATCAATGGAAATATGGAAGTTACTGCTGTTTATCCCCGCTTGTTTTGCGCTCAATATGACTCCGGGCCCAAACAATTTGTTATCAATGAACAACGCCCGTTGTTACGGATTTCAGGTCGCATTTGTCGCAGGCCTAGGAAGAATCCTCGCTTTTTCTGGCATGATTGCTTTGGCTGCATCTGGCTTAGCGGTTGTGCTTTATACTTCTGAAACGTTGTTTTTCCTGATCAAGCTATTTGGTGCAATGTATCTGTTGTGGATAGCCTTCAACCTATGGCGCTCACAAGCCAGCCCGGTTGCGGATATCGAACGAAATAAGAATTGGTTTGGTCTTGTTAAACAAGAGTTTGCGCTTGCCGCTGGTAACCCTAAAGCGATACTCATTTTTACTGCATTCCTACCTCAATTTGTTGATGTTACCGCGAATGTAAACACGCAATTCTTTATCTTAGGAAGCACTTTTCTTGTGTTAGAAATGCTCGCGATTTCTATCTATGCGGCCTTTGGTTTATATCTACGAAATTGGTTTTCAAAACCTCAAATGGCTAAGCGCTTCAATAAAGCATGTTCTGTGTTTCTTGCTTTATCTAGTGCGAATTTGTTGGTAAGCCGTCAATAGGGTTCGTTCTGCTGTTTGGTTTACCGTTAATCTATTAAGGTCTATCTATGAATGTTGTTTGTGCGGGAAAACAAGAGCTCGCTAATATTTACCAATTGGAACATGTTTTGTTTGGCGATCACGCCTATCCGTTGTTTTTCTTTCGTCAGGCATTTGATTGCTGGGGGAAGGGCTTGTTGGTGGCGAAACAAGATTCTCAGGTTGCGGGCTACGTGTTAATGACGCCAACCGACAAACAACAAGAGTATTGGGTTCTGTCACTGGCTGTTGATACTGCTTACCGAGGCATGGGGATTGGCCGTTCATTGATGCAGCAGGCGATAGAAACCTTGCCACAAGATTCCAAGCTGTTACTTACTGTTGACCCAAACAACAGCTCGGCTTGTGAGCTGTATTTGTCGATGGGGTTCGTGACCATCAAAGAAGAGAGTAATTATTTCGGTGACGATGAGCCTCGTTTGGTCATGCAGCTCATCGTCTAGTTTCCGTTTAATTGTGTCTATCTAGGTGCAGACATCCCACGCTTAGGTCAGCATCACGATACCGTGCATTAACACCACGCTAGAGGTTAATCGGGTTCGCATATCAAAATAGCCGTCGGGGCCTTCGCTTTGGTTCTCTTCTCTCATTGACCTTTCCGCTCGCCAAACCGCAATGTAGCCAATGATAAGAATCAGTGTGGTGAGGAACTCTTGCTGCTCACCGAGTAGCACCGCTAACCACGCTGCCAACATGATAACATTGCTTAGAATCAGAGCCTTGTTGCCGGATTGGCTTTCGAAGTTCTCTATCCCATTGCCCCACAAGATACCGGATAAAAAGCTCAAGATAACCACGCTGTAGGTGATGAAGAGTGTTTCGCCGCTCAAGCTAAAGAATTGACTGTCGGTGAGTGATAACAGTAGGCCGAACAAAAAGGGGATTAAACCCATATAACCGAGCTTGGCCATGGTGTTGCGTGTTTGAGTTGTCTCCAAGTAATTTGACCTCATAACTGCTGCTCTATTGCGTTTTTGAGAGTAGCGCTCGTTGGTGATGTCGAGCTTGGGAAGGTCGCAATTACGTTGCCTTCTTTACTGATTAAGAATTTGTAGAAGTTCCACTTAGGTGTAACGCCTGCTTGTTGCTGTATCTCTGTAAACACAGGGTTGGCGTTGGTGCCTGATAGAGAAGCTCGCGCCATCATTGGGAAGGTTACACCGTAGTCGAGATAGCAGACTTTGGCCGATTTCTCTTCGCTTCCTCTGTCTTGGCGAAAATCGTTACTGGGAAAACCGATAACCGTGAAGCCTTGGTCTTTGTATGTCTGATGAAGCTGTTCAAGTTGTTCAAATTGCGGAGTGAAGCCACATTGGCTTGCGGTATTTACCACTAATAAAGTTTTGCCTTGAAACTCTTCACACAACTCAATCTCTTCGTTTGAATTTAACAGCCTTTGTTTACCGGTGAGTATCTCTGGGCAGCTTGCTGAAAAAGCGAATGAACTTGTTAGGCTCGCGATTAGGGCGCTGGAGCACAGCAATGAATGTTTCATAAGTCTGACTCATTTTAGTTGGCGTAACTGTTATTACTGTTCAACGACTTGAAATGATCACTTTAAAGGCCAGAATCGCTTCAGTATCAGCTGTCGTTTAAGTGTCAATTGGCACTTAGCAAATAGGGCTCCACCAAGCGTCTGATATTGACCTTGGCTCCAAGGCGAGATGCTAATAGATACATGCCTCCAATCTTTCGGTGGAGGAATAGGGCATCGGCTGGTGGTGTGTGCCAATATTCTTGCTCCATGCTGAGTATGGTTCCTGCTTCACGAAGTTTTTGTGCTAAACCACTGGCTTTGAAGTCGTAATCTTCATCGACAAGCATGGGTTCACACGCCATTGTCACTAAGTTGAGAATGGCTTGGCGCTGGTCAGGGAGGATGGTCTCACTAAAAAATCCAATTTGCTCTAGGGCTTTGTTTAACCCCTGCTCATCATGATTGACCACAGAAGTGAAAGCCAAGCGATAACCATCACTGAAGCGATCGCTGTATTCACGGGTGGCACCAAAATCCAACAGCCCAATCTGGCGTGTGTTTTCAACGTAAAGGTAGTTGGCGAAGTTGGGGTCGGTTTGCACCATCTTAAAATCGAACAACTCTTTGAACATGAGTTCGAGCAAGCTGCGCATGACAAAATCACGAGTACTTTGATCGTAACCTTCTATTTGCTCTATCGAGACGCCTTCAATGAAGTCCATCGCGAGCACCGATTCTGAAGACATTTGAGGGTGAATCTTAGGTACAACGAAGTGGTTGTGTTCTTTAAGCGCATGATAGTAACGAGTCGCGTAGTCAGCTTCGCGAGCATAATCCGCTTCATCATGGAGCTGTTTCTTTGCTTCTTCTAGTAAGCCTTTGTAGTCGACCGACTTGGGTATCAACCCAACAATGTTGAGCAGTGTGCCCACGTTGTCTACGTCGCTGTCGATACTTTTTCGAATGCCTGGATATTGAACTTTGATAGCAAGTTTGTCTCCTGCATCACTGTAGGCTTGGTGAACTTGTCCGATGGATGCACTGGCGATGGGTTTGAAGTTGAAGGAGATAAACTCTGCCTTCCAGTTCATTCCGAGCGAACTTTCTAACACTTGATTGAGCTGTTTGGCTGGCAGTGGGTCGGCGTCTGAGCGCAGGCGAGAAAGAATGTCGGCGAGTTCAGGTTCGAGAACATCGCCAGCGTCCATCGATAACATCTGGCCAAGCTTCATCGCCGCACCGCGTAAGTGGGCGAGTTGGTCCGTGAGTCGTGCAATGTTTTGGGGCGTTAATACCAAGTCTTTTGCTTTGGGTCGATTTCCCTGTGCGAGCTGTTTCGTGCCTTCCGTTATCACATTGCCCGCGACCCTTGTCGCCAGCGAGGCAAACTTACTGAATCTAGAAATTCGATGTGTGGGAAGGTTTCTCTCTTTTGCCGACATAAAGGTTCTCACTTAGTTATCAAGACTCACTACAAAGTTCTATAAATCATTACCCAACCGAATGTTTTGTTGTGATAACTTGTCTCGCGAAACAGTAAACAGAATTTAAAGGACAAAACATGAAGTTTATTTGGTTAAAAGTCGCGGTTACCGTTTTAGTTTTTGCTGCGCTGTTTGGTGTGGTGTATTACAAAGTCGCGAGTGGTATGTCTTAACCAAGCTCTATTTTGTGCAGCTGTTACCATCGCAGCGCGACTTTCCGGTTAACCAGAACGAGACTTTATAGCGGTTCTTGGCAAATCGTAAATAACACCAGTCTGCCACTGGCTTGAATATCGCCCAACGTAAAGGGGCGTATAGCCAACCTTTTCCTACTAAGCGCCATGCTTGGTAGGTCACGTCTAAACCTAGCAGCAGTTTTCCATTCTCATCCAGTGCATGCAAAATGGTGTTGGCTGCGTCGGCATCAATCTGAGGGTAGTCTGAAAAGGCTTCGCTGTAGATATCGATGGTTTGAAGCTTATTATCGACATCATGCTTGGCAAGTGCCGCCATCTCTTTTGCGCATAATGGACATGTCCCATCGTAGAATATCGTTAATGAAGTCATTGCTTCCCTTACTATTTTTACCAATTCCCAACTATACGCAATCACCGATTAGGTGGATCATTTTACTCAGTTATCCGACACTGTAATTGTGACGACTATTTTACAGTATCATCTCGAGGTAAAATCCGTTCCATGCAATTACATATTAAGAGTCGATCCCTAATGACAGCGAAATCAATGAGCCGTTTTATTATAGCCTTCATAGCGCTAATGCTAAGTAGTTGTGTGAGCTACAGCGTTACTGAACAAGAAATGACGAACTACCTGCAAGATTCGGTGATGTTAGAACAAGAAGTCGGTGTGCAAAACGTTATGTATGCACAAGTGGCGGTTGATGACTTAGCGGTGCAAATTGGTCGAGCTGATGCCGAGCGAGTGTCTGTTCTGGCGAATAGCAATGCAAAGGTTCAAGTGTTTAACTTGCCAAACATGGGGCTAGATCTGGATATCGAGTTCAGCGCGATTCCCGAATACGACAAAGAGACTGGAGAGGTCTACTTAAAGTCTCTGCGTCTAGAACGTTTTGAGGAAAAGGGAAAGCAGCTTTCTCCTGAGATAGAGAAGTTACTTAAGCCTGCCGTTTCTATGATTGGCTTTGCTTTGTCTCAGTCACCGGTTTACAAATTGGACAGCAATAAGGTTCAAGAGTCATTGATCAAGTCATCGGAACCTAATCTGGTGATTAAAGACAATAAGCTAGTTATTGAGTTGTTTGACTAATTCGTTTTAAATTCGAATCTGCATTATGGCTATCTTTCGGTAGCCATTTTTTATGACCCTAGTTAATTATCACCTCACTTTATTGCCAATCACTTTATTAAAATCAGATCGTTACCATTCAAAATAATGACCGCTCAAATAGTTGATGTTCGCATTCAAAGTTCTGCCAATTCATAATTGGTGAAGACGGTAAGCTGTGGTTATGATGAAGTTAAAGTGAACTTCATTTATTTGTGATCACCATGGACAGGGTAACAATGAGAAACATCGTATATTTGACGATAGGGCAGTTATCGGAGCGCAGCGGTGTGGCTCCTTCGGCATTGCGCTTTTATGAAACCAAAGGGTTGATTGCTTCGATTCGTACTAACGGAAATCAACGCCGTTATCAATCAGCCATGCTGCGAAGAATAGCATTGATACAAGTCGCGCAGTCGATAGGTTTCACGCTGGAAGAGATTACCGAAGAGCTATCTACCTTACCTATGAACCAGACTGCGACTAAGCGCGACTGGGAGCGAGTGGCAAAGAAGTGGCAAGGGCAACTCGACAGCAAGATGGCGCAGATTAAATCGCTACAAGAAAACCTAACCGGCTGTATCGGTTGCGGATGTTTGAGTATGCAAAAGTGCCATCTATTAAACCCTGAAGATATCTTGCATGACCAGGGGCAGGGCGCTCAGCGTATTGCTGAGTAGCATTACTGCTTCAAGCTAAGTTTATTCGACTTAAGCTTATTCGACTTAAGCTTTAGGCTCTGGTTTCTATCCGTTTCAAATCATCGAAGCCTATGCACTCGATGTGGTTATCTGCAAGCCATTGTTTCAGTGTTGGGCTGGTTAAGATCGTGTGTTCTTCCACTCTCTTTTCATTGTAGCCAGACAACGATTTTAGCTCTTCACTTGCGGTCAATGATGGGTGACACATCAACTCGACAGTACCGTTAGGCATGGCAGTTTGGTAGCTCAACAGAATATCTTGCAAGTTGTTAAGAGAGACCCCGTCATCAAAAAAGCGCATGTCAAAAGCGTTAGGTGTCGGTACTAAGAGAGAATCTTGCCCGCTCAGAATATTATCAATACGTCTTACTGGTAGGCCTATGCTGTTTACCATTCGAGTAAATGCCGCTTTTAATGCCTTATAGACACCACCAAAGTGATGGCTATCGATATGGTTGATCTTTAAACCTGCATTGATAGCTGCTTGGTATTGCGCGTTAAGTTCTAGCATAACTTCGGCTTCGACCACGTCGGCTTTGTTGAACAAGGTCGCTTTGTCTAAGAAATTACCTTGGTCATCAACTAAACTTGGTACTAATTCAGGTGCGCTAAGGGGTTTTCCTGCAGTAACTGTAAAGTGCAAGCCAACTTCAGGGACTAAACCTTGATGATAAAGTTCAATCGCGTGCAGTGTACCCGGTTGATTCATCATGATGGTGGTTGACTTCACTACACCTGCTTTGAAGCATTCAACAATGCCATGATTTACCGTTTCAGTGAGGCCGAAATCATCGGCGTTCAGTATTAGTTTCATCGTGACCTCTGGTGACTAAAATGGATTGTGAACAACTTGAATTAACTTAATTTCGACTGAGTTAATGTACATAAGGTTATTGCTCACTTTGTGCTAAGCGATGAGCAAACGCAGGCATGAAGTCTAAGTTGTCTCGAATCGTTTCTAATAACGCCTCATCAATGTGTGAGCCGCTATCAACAATAGGATTAAGGATCAAAGCGCGTTTAGCTAATGCAATATCCCCCGTCATTGCGGCCTTAACTGTTAAGGTTTCAAACTCTTTCATTTGTTGGATTAGGCGTAACGTATCGCTATCAAAAGGTTCGACATTCAATGGAAGGATCGCGCTGTTAGTAATAACTGAGCTGACTTCTACCGCGCAGTCATCAGGAAGCCCTTGAATCGCCCCATTATTACGAGTGTTAACGTGCATGATAGAACGCTTGTTGTTGTGAATACTGCTCATGAGTTCACAAGCTGCTTCAGAATAATGGGCACCACCTCGTTCTTCCAATAATTTCGGTTTGGTATCCAGCATCGGGTCTCTGTAAATTTCGAGCAATTGTCGTTCAACTTTTGCAACTGGCGCTTGAGTAGCCCTTCAACGAGCTCTGGGGTGTAACTGAACCACCACCAATCACTGTTATTTTGAGTTTTTGATTGTGTTGCATTCTGTTCACCATTTAATGTTGTAGATTACTTGGTTTAATTTATATGATGGTTACATACACCGACAAACCAGTTATGACGACTTATGAATTAGTGAGGTTAATCCATGGGGCTATTCGAAAATCGCCAACAAACGCTGTCACTGCTGCACACCTTTAGTGTTGCAGCTAAGCACCTAAGTTTTACGCTTGCCGCCGATGAGCTCTTCTTAACGCAGGGAGGGGTCAGCCATCGCATTAAAAAATTGGAACAACAATTGAAGTTCAACTTGTTTGTGCGCAAGACAAGAAAGCTCGAACTGACGCCAGAAGGTCAGCGCGTGTTATCCATGCTGAACGTGTCGTTTGAGTCTATCTTTTCCGAACTCATGGATATTCAAACGGGTGAGCTAAGTGGGGAGTTATACATCGCGACATCGCCTTATTTTGCTTCCTCGTGGTTAATGCCGCGCTTGCCAGAGTTCAGACGCTTGTATCCGAATCTAAGCATCAAACTGCAAACCAAACAGAACCAGTCAGACTTCCAGTTTGAACCTTATGACGTGGCAATTTTCTATAGCGAAGGCCATTACCCAAACCATTACAGTGAGCGATTATTCAGTGGAGTAAGAACCCCTGTGTGCAGTCCTGAATACGCGAAACGCTTCAAACTAAACCAAGGCATACAAAATTTGGATGACGTTCGTTTCATCCACAGTGGCGATATTACCGCTTGGCAACGTTGGTTGTATGAAGCTCAAAGTGATACCGACTGCGCGCTTCAGTGTGACTATTACAGCGATAACCGCTTAGCGATGGATGCGGCGATATTATCGATGGGGCTGGCATTGGGGCGGTTAGAGTTTATGACACCACAGATTGAACAAGGCTTATTAGTCGCGCCTTTTATGAGCATTGAATCAGGTAAAGGGTATGATTTGGTGTGCCCTAAAGGCATGGAACAACGAACTAAGTTTCAGGTTTTTACTCAATGGGTTAAGCAACAGTTGTGACCGAATAGCGTGCCTAGACAAACACGAATTATAGGTCTAGTTTAGGTGGCTCTTTCAATAAAAGAAGAGGTTAGTTATGTTCAGTCATGTTTTTCTCGGTACCGAAGATATTGAACGCGCACAGGCTTTTTATGACCCAATCATGAAAGTGCTTGGTTATAGCGAAGGCTCTGTGGATCCCAAAGGGCGCTGTGTTTACGTTAGCCAAACGGGTGTATTGGGTTTAACCAAACCGATTGATGGCCAACCAGCGACGCACGGTAATGGTATGACGATAGGATTCTTGGCAAGTTCACCAGAAATGGTGGATGAATGGCATCGCATCGGTGTCGAAAATGGTGGTACTAGCATTGAAAACGGACCCGGAGCGAGAGGTTCTGATGAGCGTCGCTTGTATATGGCTTACTTGCGAGACCCTGATGGAAACAAGATTTGTGCAACTCACTTTATGCCATAGTTTACCTGACGCCACAGTTCAACTTATGTCATAGTTCAATTTATGCCACAGTGGCGTATAATTAAGCATATTGATTGTTCAGGGTTAGTTTATGATGCTCTGAACTAACCCGTTATTTTAAAGACTGGCTGACTATTGCAAAGGACTTGCTAGATGAAACCGAACGAACTGTTTTATGAAAGCTTTGAGCGCTGCCGGATTGACCAAGAGTTTCTAGAAACGTTTTTGGCAGATTTTTGCGAGCATAATCCAAGGTTTTCAGAACGTTTTGAAAAGATAGGATTAGAGCAGCAAACCAAGATGCTCAAAGCTTCTATCATCCTGATTTACAACTCTTCTGGTCTGCCAAGTGTGCGAAACTCCGTAAAAAGGCTCGGTAAACAGCACAAAGATCTCGGCATGGACATCTCTGAACAAGAGCTCAACGAGTGGTTTCATTCACTGTTGAATACGGTCAAACAATACGATCCGCATTATAACGAGCAAGTTGAACAAGCTTGGACAGAAACGCTGGATGCTGGTCTAACGATCATGAAAAAAGAGTGTGTTGAAAAATAAGATAAGCTTCGCATAACAACACGAGGTTTATCTTATTTTTAAATGATGGCTTTTAATTCATTGCCCTAAATGTTTTTTTATTCAGGGCAATCGCTGAAGTTGACGTAATGCCCGTAACTGATGCAATCGTAAGCGCCGCTAAGACTAATTTTTTCATTTTATTCTCTAAGGTTCGTAAATTTCGGGAGAGGATTCTAGCGACATTATTTAAAATAAAAAACACTGTTCAAATAAGATGTGAAGGATTAAAGAAAGATTAAAAAGGTTAAGAGGACGGCTTTGTTATTAGAGTCTAAATATTAGATTTTTTTAGATGTGTTGAATGTTTTGATAATGATATCTAGTAGTTGATTATTAATGGTTTTTTGGTTGCTTTGCTCGTTTTCATTGCATTGGCTTTAAGCTCTAGCAATTGATCCATCGCTAGAGCTTAGTACCGTTGGAATACACACTTTAATCTAAATTAAATTCTTTAAATCAAATGCGACTTCAATAGTGTTCTATCACTGTGTGATAAGTGTTTTAAAAGTGAGCAGCCCACCCAACAAGGAAGCCTTGTGAAGCTGTATCGTATTCAAAGGTACCTTTGTTTTCGTAATCAACCCAAGTGGATTTATACGCCAGATTTAAATTCGACCAGTCGTTAATTTGATAGCGAGCGCCGGTTAATATGGAGCTAGTAAAATCGGTGTCAGCACCAAGGCCGATATCTAGACTGGTGTGCACTGTCCAATCTTTACTGAGTTCTTTGGTCCAGCGGACACCGACCAGGTAATCGATCCAATCTTCATTCAAAGATTTGCTTTTATTTAAGCCGCCAGCTGAAGTGTAAAGCTTGGCATCAATGTCATTATCCCACCAACGTAGCCCAATCATGTAGTCTATGGTGCCAATATCGTATTGATAGCGTTTAAACCCTTTTGCTTCTAAAACGCCTTGTCTGATGTCGAGGTTGCCTTTAAGAATATTTTTGTTGATGTCTAAGACAGAGTCAGTTTTACCACTCAATTTCATGTAGCTGTAGTCTAAATAGTAGCCCCATTGATTATCGTAAATACCCTCTAGGCGCAGCATCGCACCCATGTCTATATGGTCCATGATGAATGCCGGGTCGACATCAACATCGCTAGAAATATCACCAATTGTTGTATCACCACGAATATTCAAAGCAAGCGCATAAATTTCTATGCTGTGTTGCCATTTTTTCGCGTCCGATTGTGAACTTACCTCTTGTGCATTTACGGTTGAACTCGCAGCCAACACTGATGCGATTAAATAATGCCATTTAGCCATATTGATATCCTTATCCGGTTTGAAGGGTCCACACTATAAATGTATGTATTAATTAGTCATTCTATAGATATGCAACTTGTATATTGCTGATTGTAGACTATGTTTTTTAAAAAGAGCCAAATTTAAAGAGTTGGAATATGAAGCTGCAAAGTGTTTTCTTGTTCGCCGCAGTCTTAGGCTTAACGCCTATTGCGTTGTCTTACGGCTACGAGCCGGTTATTTCTATGAATTACCTTTTCGGAATCGATGCTAGTTCTGTCAACGTGACTCATATTTTTCGAGCAATGATGGGGCTGTATTTGGCACTCGCTCTGTTTTGGGTTAGTGGCGCATTGATAAAAAAATATCGACTGCCAGCGCTTTATAGTTTGGTGGTTTTTATGTTGGGTTTGGCTGCAGGCCGAGTCATCAGCTTAGTATTAGATGGCATGCCGCACTGGCTGCTTTTTGTCTATTTAATCTTGGAGCTTGGCTTTGGTTTGGTCGGAATAAAAATGATTCACAAAGAACAATCTGAAACAGTATAAGGACATTCTATGAAAGGGATTTTTCACCTTCTTACCTTGAGCGTGTTGAGTAGCTTTTCGCTATCGGCATGGTCGGCACAAGAACAACCTAATATCTTCGTCATTTTCACCGATGATATTGGGATCTCAAACCTGAGCGCTTATCACAATGGCGTGATGAGTAGCCAAACACCAAACATTGATAGTATTGCTGAGAAGGGAATGCTTCTGACAGACTACTATGCGCAGCCATCTTGTACCGCCGGTCGCTCTGCTTTCTTAACCGGGCAATTACCAGTTAGAACCGGAATGCATACGGTTGGACTGCCGGGTGGCCCTGTGGGTTTAAGCACTGATACACCAACACTTCCCGAGGTATTAAAAACCATGGGTTATGTGACAGGTCAATTTGGCAAAAATCATTTGGGTGACAGAGATGAATATCTTCCAACGATGCATGGTTTTGACGAATATTGGGGTTGGTTATATCACTTGAATGCCATGGAATATACTGAAGATCCAGACTGGCCAAAAGATGGATCGTTAGATGCATTTGCTCCTCGAAACGTGATTTACTCTAAATCTGATGGCAAAGGTGGGCAAAGCATTGAAGATGACGGTGCGCTTAATATCGAGCGTATGAGGACATTGGATGATGAAGTAAACAAACATGCGATCAACTTCATTGAACGAGCCGTAGAAGCGGAGAAGCCATTTTTTACTTGGTACTGTCCATCACGAGGTCATGTATGGACGCACCTTTCTCCTGAATACGAAGCGATGCTTGGCCAAAATGGTTGGGGGCTTCAAGAAGTCGTGATGAAAGATCTGGATGATCATGTCGGTGAAATGTTGGCGAAAATAGACGAACTTGGCATCGCTGATAATACTATTATTATTTTCACGTCCGACAACGGCCCTGAAATTATGACATGGCCAGACGGTGGTATGACACCATTCCATGGTGAAAAAGGCACAACTTGGGAAGGTGGCGTAAGAGCCCCTGCACTGGTTAGCTGGCCGGGTAAAATCCCTGCGGGTAGTGTCGGTAATGGTATCTTTGATGGTATGGATTGGCTACCAACCTTGGTTGCAGCCGCAGGTGGTCCAACAGATTTAAAAGAAAAAATGCTTAAAGGCCACGATGGCTTTAAAGCGCACCTCGATGGTTACAATCAAGTCGACATGCTGACGGAAAAAGGCGAATCTAATCGTAATGAAATTTACTATTATGAACGAGATAAGCTACAAGCTGTTCGCGTAGGTGATTGGAAAGCTCACTTTATTGTGCAAAACCGTGGATGGGGTGGTCCGAAAGATGAATTGAATGCGCCGTTACTCTTCAATCTACGTCGTGACCCTTATGAAAGAGCGGCAGAAGAGTCAGGTATGTACTTGAAGTGGATGGGCGAAAAAATGTGGGCATTTGGTCCTGCTCAAGCTGCTATCCAACAACATCTAGCGACATTCCAAGAATGGCCTCCAGTAACACCTGAAACACCAGCAGAGAAAGTAGGTGGCGTGGGTAACTAGTTAAATATCAATAAAAATCCCGCTCTGTGTGAGCGGGATTTTTATTGAAATGTGTTTTAACGTGGGTTCTATTTTAGCGTCGTTTTTCGTTCGATGAATTTCACTGGCACCATCAGCTTAATCAAGCTAGTGTCTTGCTCTTGAATCTGGCTAACGACAATTTTCACTGATTCACGGGCAAGGCGTCTGAAATCTTGCTTGAAGGTGGTCAATTGGTAGTTCAACCACTGAGTTTGTGGAATATCATCAAAACCAATCACTTGAAGATCTTCAGGAATACGCAGATTGAATTCTAAGCGTGCCACATCCATGACGGCCATCGCTAGGTTATCTGTCGCGCAGAAAATAGCTTGAGGCGACGTAGGTTCTGAAAACAGAGTACGAATAGTTTCTAGCGAATCAAGATAGTCATAGTCGGCTTCAATAACACGAGCTTGTTCACCGGTAAGTTCTTCAAATTCTGAGCAGAACCCTGCTTCACGCTCGCCGTTGGTGTAAGTCGGTACGTTGCCTGTTAGGTAAACCGCTGATTTAGTACCAACGCTATGCAAATGCTGAGCAGCAACTTGGCCAGCAGCATAGTTGTCGCTCACAACATGGCTACTCTTCGTCCCTTCAACAACACGTGCGAACTGAACGATAGGGATGTCAAACTCTTCACACTCTTCATAAAGCGATTTATTAAAGGTCGCAGAAGCTGCAATTACTCCATCAACTCGGTATTGGAAGATATTGGGAATTGAGTGGTTATCGTTGCCATCAACTTGCCAAGGGATCAACACCGCAGAATACCCCTGTTTTTGTAGTTCAGTGGAGATAAGCTGCAGTGTTTTCATGTGAATAGGGTAGTCAGCATCTGGGAAAACTAAGCCAATCAATTTGGACTCATTTGTCGTTAGACTGCGGGCAAAGGCATTGGGACGATAATTCAACGATTTTGCTGCATCGAACACTTTTTGCTTGGTCTTTTCAGACACCGAACTGCCCGGTACAAATACGCGAGATACAGTTGATTGAGAAACGCCAGCAAGTTTAGCGACATCTTTAGATGTGACGGTTGGCTTTGACGCAGTGGAGTGTTTTGGAGAGTTCATAGACCATACTTTTGAACCAAATTGATTGTGCATAGAGTAACATAATTAGGTACGTACTCAAAAATACAATATGCCATGATGGGATGAAAATAAGGGGTAATAGAGAATGTTGGATATTATTCTGGGTACGACCCAAAAAGCTCTGCATTAATAGCAGAGCTTTGTTTAGCGAATTTATGACTCGATTAACTGGGCGTTAGAAGTAGTAACGAATACCTGCCGCGAACTGGTCATCACGGTTTTCGAATTTGTTACCAACAAACTGATCTTTACCTAGGTCGAATTGGTACTCGGTCCAAACTAGGAATTTGTTCTTCTGGAAGTGGTATTCAACACCAGGGATAAGCAAGTTACGCTCATAGCCATCTGTCTCGTTATCACGATCTTCCATGTAGTTGTAGTTCAACGTAGGGCGTAGGCCGTTTTCGAAATGGTAGTACGTGTAGATTTCACCACCTAGGGTATCGAGCATCACATCCGTACCGCCTTGGCTCGTTGCTTCCCAGTTTTCGCCAACATGGAAAGTAGCACCTGCGTAGAAACCGCCGTTGCTGTAGTTTGCGCCCAACAGCATGATACGCATGTTGTCGCCGTTTTCTACACCAACCACACCTGCGTCTAGGTCTGCAATTTCATTTTGGTGATAAGCAGCACCAAGAGTTACACCATCAACCGGTTTGTAAGTGATCGACGCACCCATACCGTTTTTCAATGAAGCTGTCGCATTACTCGCTAGTGCAACTTCTTCACGTGTCGTTTGGTAAGTGAAGCCGTAGCTTACTTGGTCGTTGATTGAGTTACGGTAAGTAATGGAGTTTTCCGCGCGGCCTGTACCAGAAGCAATACCCCAGTCAGAAAGGTTGTAAACACCTGAGCCGCGAGTACCGAAGACACGACCTAAGTCGGTGTACCATGCGACGTCATAGAAAGTAGACCACTGCTTAGTACCAGCAGCAATCTTGCCGTATTTGTCGTGCTCTACGCCTGCGTATAGAAGTCGGTCGTAAATATTGTCGCCGCTAGCACCTGAGTTGTAACCCCATTCAGCATGGCCAAAGCCAGTCCAGCCGTTATCGAGTCCCATTTGACCTTTAAGGCCGAAACGAGAGCTACCGCTGTTCCACTCACCGTTATGGTCGCCGCCCTTATCTTGGTAACGAACGTCGAAACGACCGTCTAAAGTAAGGCTATCGCCCGCATCATTGGTGAAAGTATGTGCAGCAAAAGCAGAACCCGAGGTAAGTGCTGTTAGGATCACTGCTGAAAGAATCGACTTTTTCATTGTAATTCTCTTTATTCAGGCCGTAGAAAGCCACCGTGCTTTCAAGCCCGTTATATTGGTAATGGTTTGGCAGGGTGTACCCCATCCATGAGGCACTAGTAGATTCAGTTATTAGTGGAGCAATAATGAATTGGTTGGAGCACTTACTGGGAGCGAGAAGGGTCCCTCAGTAAGCGTGGCAACCTAAATCAGATGTCTATTTAGGTTGCCACTATTTCGTTTCAATCTTTTGGATTAAAGCGTATCGATTACAGCGTTGGGTTCATGATGCTTGAAGTGCGTTCGAACACATCTAGACCTTGCTGTTGTAGCCAGTAAGGAAGGTCGATAAGAACCCAGTTCTCAGACAGTTTGTCACCGTCACGGTAGTAAACGTCAACTACTTGCATGTTTGCACGTACTTCACCGCCAGTCATACCTAGGAAGCCACCTGTTGGTGTGTTTGATAGGTTTGGCCAACCGAAGAAGCAAGAGAAGTTGCCTTCAGCGAAACGACAAACGTGGCCGTTAAACTTCTTGTCTTTCAGGTTGTTACGGAAAGGAAGTTGGTGCTGTTGTTGGTAGCGAGGAATCGTGTAAGACGCGCCGATACCACATGGGCCGTACCAAATCATGTCTTTTGACCAGCTCTTCGCTAGCACTTCTGGTGGGCAGCCCATCGCGCCGCTGTCGTTAAGAGCAGACAGGTCATCAACCATTTTGTTTACTAGTGCTAGTGTTGCAACGCCTTCTTCAGGAGCCGCGTCTTCGAATAGCAGACCATCGTGGTTACGTGGACCAGGGTAAACGAAGTGCTTACCAGTTGATGGTGGAAGTGGGTAACAACCCGCTTGATCCATCATGCCAAGTAGATCTAGGAACAGGCCGGTCTTTGTGATTTTTCCGCCAACAACACAGTTAAATTCTGCGTAGCGAACGTTCATGATCTTGCCAGTAGGGCGCATGCCTAGGTACTCAGCGTCGAATAGACCCATGAAGTGACCCATGCTCATTACCCAAATCTCATCTGGGTTAACTTCGTTGTTACCACCGATGAAGATGTCTTGACGACGCTGCATGCGAGTCATTGACTTCATCATTGGCGCCCAGAAAACGTCAGCTGCCGCTTGAGCGCCTTCTTGCTCACGGAATGGGTAAACGCCGCGCCACAAGTAGTCTTCAGAAGTGTGTGCTTTTAAAACTTCAGCAACGTTCTCGTGAGTTGCGTTTTCCATTGCATCGAAGTATTCACGAACAATGCGTTTAGCTTCTTGATATTTAGACATAATAATTTCTCTTTGTGTTGTCGAGTCAACATTCGGAACAGGACTCGATTTGGATTTTGTTACCGGCTGACTTATCAGCCGGCTTTAAATTTTTCGTATTTGAACTTCAGCGTATGAGTGTCGAATTAAGCTTTTGCTGCTTCAGCTTTTTTGCTCTTATCGAAGACGCCACCTTTAAGAGTTTCAGGCAGTGTTAGCCATAGTAGGCCTGCGATAATCCATACGATTGGTGAGCCCCACATTGCTGTTTGTAGGTCGGTACGCTCTTGGATGAAGATAAGAACCATTGGTGCCCACATGCCGATAATACGACCGCCATGGAATAAAGCTGCACCATAGCTACGCAAGCGTGCTGGGAACAATTCAGAGAAGTAACCGCCCCATACTGCAGAAGCAGACAGGCCGAAGTTGTAGATAAGACCTAGAAGAGCCAGCATGTTTAGGCCGCCAATCATCATGTCACCAGGTGCGACAAAGAAGATAGAAACCATGATACCTGCGAGGATGAAACCGAACGCATTGATCTTACGACCGTACTTATCTGCTGCCCATCCCCAGAACCAAGCACCGAAGAGTGAACCAAATGCTGAGATAGAGAAGATCAAACCGATGGTTGCACCATCAAACATACGAACATCTTTCAGGTAGGTAGTTACAAAGCCACCGAAGAATTGAAATCCGTAGAAGTTAAGACCAGAAAGAAGTAAACAAGTAATCGTAATTTTGCGGTAAGGCTTGCTTAACATCTCACCCCAAGAACCTTTTTTAGCTTCGGTTACTTCCCCAGCTGCATTGGTTGTTGTTTGTTGATCTTCTTCACCGTAGGCGATCACTGTTTTGTCGCTTGGTAATACAAAGATCATTAACGCTGCTGCTACAAGCGGCGGAATACCACCTACCCACATTAGGCTCTGCCAAGGTGCATCAACACTTGTAATGAAGGCTGCGTAAGCGCCCATTGCCACTAAAGCAACAGAGAACATTGAAGAAGCAAAAGCAGTCAACTTACCGCGAACCGTTGGTGTAAATAGGCCAATCATCAAAGATACAGCTACAGTGAAGTAACCACCTAAAGACAGTCCAATGATGAAACGCATTGCAGCCCAAGTGGCGTAGTCGGTAAACATCATGTTGATGATGGTTGCACCACCGTTTAATGCCGTAATTGCTACTAGTGTGGACTTCTTGCCGAACTTGGTTGCGAACCATGCACAGCTTAGAGCACCAATCAGAGCACCAACTGACTGCCAAGTGTAGAACTGAGCGGTATCAGAAAGGCTAATACCAGCATATTCCTCCACAATGTATGGGCGTACGTAGTCAATAATTACGAAGTTGTAACAATAAAAAAAGTAACCTACTAGAATTGCTAGATATGCGGCTACCCTTTGAATCATAGGAACTTCGCTCATGTGTTTTTTAATGGTCATGACCGATAAACCTTTATTTTATATAGGGTGGTTTTGGTTTTAATTATTGTGTGTTGATTATTTAGCTTCATCACACCGTCTTCATTTCGGGAGAGATAATAGAATTTTTGTGGTTATTAGATCCGTGATCAAAGTCAATTTTAAAATGAGTGCGTACCCATTTTGTGTGTTTTAGTGATCTTGATCTCATTTAACAGCGTTTTTGTGCTTTGTGGGGTGGTTTGAGTGTTTAATCGTCTATCTTAGTGATAAAAGTCACACTTATTGTGGGTTTTTTAGGGAAAATATCCATTTTTGAGTACTATTGGCGGCGAATGATTTGCGACATACAATAAACGGAATCTAAAAATGGTTACGTACTCAAGTTTTGTGGTTATTGCTCTTTATGTGCTAACTACTTTGTTTATCAGCTACTTAGTTAATAGGCGCTATAGCGTCGGTGGCGACTTTTCGACTGGTGGAAAACAGTTTGGTTGGTTTACGGCAGGTGTGTCGATTCTTGCAACCTACATCAGCGCAATGACGTTCGTTGGTATGCCAGGCTGGGTTTATAGCTCAGGTATGGAAGCGATGAGCGTACATTTAAACTATCCAATAGTGATCTTTTTCACTGTGCTTTTCTTTGTTCCGGTGTTTTACAAGCTCGGCCTAACCTCGATTTACGAATACCTAGAGCACCGCTTTGGCGTTGTTGCTCGAACGATCAATTCCATTGTGTTCATTGTGGTTCAGTGTATTTCGGCAGGGGTGATTTTGTATGCTGTTGCTCTGATCTTAGTGCAAGTGCTGCCAGTGAGTATCTCTGAGGCGATCATCTACATTAGTTTATTCACCGCCTTGTATACCTATGCAGGTGGTATCTCGACAGTAATCTGGACTGACATGCTTCAGTCAGCAGTGTTGATTATCGGCAGCATTGCGATCTTTGTTTTATTGCTGATGAAAATCGATGCGGGCGAGGTGTTGTCTCCTGAGCATTTGAATATTATCAATCTCGATTTTGACTTGGGCGTCGACACCACATTGTGGGCAGGCGTAGTGGCGGTGAGCTTCTTACACCTGAGCGTATATGGCACTAACCAGCTGATTATTCAGAGAACATTGGCGACTAAGTGCGTTAAAACAGCGCAAAAGTCGATGTTGCTTTGTGGCTATGGCGCGTTCTTTGTTTATCTATTCTTTGCTGTGATGGGGGTGTTGTTAAGTGTCTTTTATCAAGACAGCAGTTTTGAAAACAGCAACGAGGTGATTCTCGATTTCGTGTTCAACCACACTAACCCAATCATTGTTGGCTTGGTTATCTCAGCACTTTCGGCAGCGGCAATGTCGACACTGGATTCCACTTATAACTCAATGGCTACGGTCGCAACGTTCGATTTCTATAAGCGCTTTTTCCGCAAGGAAGCCTCTGACGCACACTATGAATCGGTTGCTAGAAAAATGAGCCTTGTTGCTGCAGCGTCGGTTGTTGTGCCTGCATTACTGGCGGTCTCTAACGAATCTGTACTTAAAACCATTGCCAGCCTGACTTCAATTTTTGTTGGTATTCGCCTTGGCTCTTTCATCCTTGGTTTGTTCTTTAAAAAGGCAAATGAGAAAGGGGTGATTGCAGGCAGTGTTGGCAGCGTGGTTGTGGTGTTTATTGCTAAATACAGTGGTATCTCTTGGCCTTGGTTTGCCTTGATTGGCACTGTGGTTTTTTTGGTGTTAGGCGTTGTTGTAAGCCGCTTCTGGGGAGAGGTAACCGAGCAACAGAATGAATTTATAGCCAAGCAGAAGCATTTGTTTGCAAAGCCTACCGCGAGTCATTACGGCTTGTTGGTGTTCGCTGTTGTGACGATTGCTGCTTGTACTGTTATCCCTGATTGGCTTTATGCCGCTCTTTCTTAATTGACCGATTTTTTACTGGTATATCTATGTTATCGATCTTTGATATCTACAAAATTGGTGTGGGGCCATCGAGCTCTCACACCAACGGCCCAATGATTGCGGGTTTTCATTTCACACAGTTAATCGCTGATAGAATCGCAGAAGTGACGCGTGTTCAGGTGGATTTATATGGTTCTTTGTCATTGACTGGCATAGGTCACCACACCGACAGAGCAACAATATTGGGGCTACTTGGCAATAAGCCAGACACCATCAAAATCACCACCGCAAACCAAGCAATGCGTCATGCCGTAGATAGTGGTGAGATGGATTTAGCGGGCACTAAGCAGATTGCCTTCAACTACGAAACCGACATGTTGTTCCACGAAGACAATCTGCCTCTGCATGAAAATGGCATGATGATTACTGCGTTTGATCAGAGTGGCAACGTGATTGTCGATGAAACTTATTATTCGATTGGCGGTGGTTTTATTGCAACCGCGGATGAGCTGCAAAACGGTACTAAAACTGAATCGGTAGAGGTGACTTATCCTTTTAAGAACGCCGATGAAATGCTGAAACAAGCTGGAGACAACGGCATGAGCCTAGGTGGAATGATTCTGAAAAATGAGTCGGCCTTCCAAGATTCTGATGCTATTGCAGAAAAGGCAGACCAGATCTGGCGCGTGATGTCGCGTTGTATGGAACGTGGCTTTGAAACTGAAGGTATTCTTGATGGCGGTTTGAACGTCACTCGCCGTGCGCCAAACCTATTGAAAAAGTTAGAAGCGAATGCGGCCGTTGAAAACGATCCAATGGAAATCATGGATTGGATTAACTTGTTTGCCTTTGCGGTGAGTGAAGAAAACGCGGCTGGTGGCCAAGTGGTGACGTCACCAACCAATGGTGCCGCGGGCGTTATTCCAGCTGTGTTGATGTATTACCATCGCTTTATCAAAGAGCTCGATACCAAGCAGTTAAAAGATTTCTTAGCGGTATCGGGTGCGATTGGTATTTTGTACAAAACCAACGCTTCGATTTCAGGTGCCGAAGTAGGGTGCCAAGGTGAAGTAGGTGTGTCTTCTTCTATGGCGGCTGCGGGTTTGACTGCATTACGCGGTGGCAGTAATGAGCAGATTTGCATTGCAGCGGAAATCGCGATGGAACATTCACTCGGTATGACGTGTGATCCGATTGGTGGCTTAGTACAAGTACCGTGTATTGAACGAAATGCGATGGGGGCGATGAAGGCGATTAATGCATCTCGCATGGCATTGAAACGCAATAGTAAATCTTTGATCTCGTTGGATAAAGTTATCGCGACCATGTACCAAACGGGTAAAGACATGAACAAGAAGTATCGTGAAACGTCTCTTGGCGGCTTGGCGCTGATTCATTTAGCTCACCCTTGTGAATAGAAAGCGTAAATAACGATATTCGTTTCAAACAAAGCCCAGCCCCTGAGTTTTAGAAACCTAGGGAGCTGGGCTTTTTGTTTTGCTGAAAGAAAAGGGCTGTCAGGAGAAGTGAGTTAATCCTCAAGAGGAAGTTGATAGCTGTTTTTCAGTTCTTTCACTGATATGTTGGATTGAATCGCACTCACGCCTTTCACTCGTCGAATCGAGCTAATACGCTCAAAGTACTCTTCCAAATCTTTTGCTAACACTTGCACCATGTAGTCGGCGCCGCCTGCGATACAGTGGCACATCGGAATCCAATCGGTTACCGCGACAAACTCTTCGAATGGTTCTGTGTTTTCAACCTCGTGGTTGCCTAGAGTCACTAAGGTAAAGCCTGCTACGTGCAAACCTAACTTCTTGCGGTTGAGTTTGGCGGCGTAACCATCGATATAGCCTGTCTCTTCCATGCGTTTCCAACGGCGCCAGCATGGGGTTTCGCTGAGGTTAACCTTTTCAGCGAGCTTACTGTTGCTCATGCGACCGTCTTGTTGGATATGTCCTAAGATGGCAATATCTGTGTCATCTAATACTTCTTTGGTGGATTCTTTCTGTTTCATGGCTTTTATAGAAAAATCTTGCTCAAATTTGGGTTAATATTAGCCTATATAGCAATTTAATTCCTAGTCGAATCTGTAAACTCTCTCCCTATCAATACTTTACTTATTAGGAGTGAGAGGAAATGAGCTCTCAATTAATGCTGGCGTTCTTGTTATTTTCAACATCCATTGCAATTACACCTGGGGCAGGGAATATCGCATTACTTGGGATTTCAAGTCGCTATGGATTTGGTGCGACTTTACCTTTTATCTCTGGGAACGCTGTTGGCATCATCATCGTACTAGCGGGTTCTAGCGTCGGTTTGGTGAGCCTGTTTACCCTTTACCCTTTACCCTGAGCTATACAACATTTTGAAATACGCGGGCGCAGCTTATTTGCTGTTCATGGCGTGGTCGATTGCGAATATGCAAATCGAAGAAAGCACGACCGACAATCGTTCTGGTTTTATGTCTGGTGTGCTGGTGCAGGTGTTAAACCCTAAAGGTTGGATTGCTTCGTTAACTGTGTTTTCGCAGTTCATCACTCCGAACGCAGACTATCTGATTCAAGTGGTGACCATTATTGCTGGTATGGTGATCACGGGCGTACCCTGCATGTTGGTGTGGGCGTATTGCGGCACCATGCTTAAAAAGTTGCTGCAATCACCAAAACAGATGATGGTGGTAAACCGTTGTTTGGGCGGAAGCCTCGCACTGGTGGTTGCCTTTATGCTTTATCAACCAGCATAAAGCGTCGCTACAAATAAAAAAACCACTCCTAAATCCATAGGAGTGGTGTCTAAAAATCGACTAAGTGGTTAACAATAATTAGTAAGTTACTAATAACTCGTAAGTTAACAAGAACGTTTTAAGGAATGTTTGCTTAAAAGATTAAGCGGTTTCAGCCTCTTTAACTGGAGCTGAGTTACGGATTAGGTGGTCAAATGCACCTAAGCTTGCTTTCGCACCCTCACCCATTGCAATGATGATCTGTTTGTAAGGTACGGTTGTGACGTCACCCGCTGCAAATACACCTTTCATTGATGTTGCACCATGAGCGTTAATCTCAATCTCACCGCGTGGTGAAAGCTCAACTTTCGAACCCTTCAACCATTCGCTATTTGGCATTAGGCCGATTTGAACAAAAATACCCGCTAGTTCGATCTGTTTTAGTTCATCGGTGTTGCGGTCTTTGTATTCCAGACCGGTTACGCGGTTGCCATCACCCAACACTTGTGTGGTTTGTGCCATCTTGATGATTTCGATGTTTGGTGTTGCGTTTGCTTTGTCGATAAGCACTTGGTCAGCGCGCAGTGTGTCTGCAAATTCAAGTACGGTTACGTGTTCAACGATACCCGCTAAATCAATCGCCGCTTCAATGCCTGAGTTACCACCACCGATAACCGCTGTTTTCTTACCTTTGAATAAAGGACCGTCACAGTGTGGGCAGTAAGCTACGCCTTTGTTGCGGTACTCTTGCTCACCCGGAACGTTCATTTCACGCCAGCGAGCACCCGTACTTGTGATAACCGTGCGAGATCGTAGTGTTGCGCCGCTCTCTAGCTCAACGTGGATGTAACCATCTTCAGTGTCTTCTGCAGCAATGATGTTGGCAGCGCGCTGCTCAGTCATTACCTCAACACCGTACTCTTTTACGTGCTCTTCTAGGCTAGCCACTAGCTTAGGACCCGTTGTTGTTTTCACTGAGATAAAGTTCTCAATTGCCATGGTATCCATTACTTGGCCACCGAATCGGTCAGCAACCACACCAGTGCGAATGCCTTTACGTGCTGCGTAGATAGCCGCTGAAGAACCAGCTGGGCCACCACCTACCACCAATACATCAAACGGTGCTTGTTGGTTTAGGTTTGCCGCTTTCTTTTCCGCTGCGCCTGAATCAACTTTGTTAAGGATCTCAGCCAATGACATACGGCCTTGACCAAATAGTTCACCGTTAATGAATACGCTTGGCACAGCCATGATGTCGCGAGACTTCACTTCCTCTTGGAATGCTGCGCCATCAATCATCGTTGTCTTAACCAGAGGGTTAATCGCCGACATCATGTTGAACGCCTGAACCACTTCTGGACAGTTTTGGCAGGATAGTGAGATAAAAATCTCTACATTAAGCTCTTGATCGAGTTCTTTAATTTGCTCGATTACGTCAGCTTCAAGCTTGATAGGGTGACCACCACTGTGAAGCAGTGCCAGTACCAGAGAGGTGAACTCGTGACCCATAGGTAAACCCGCGAAACCGATGGCAGTGCCTTTCTCTTGGTTCACGACCTGCATGATAGGGCTGCGAGTGCTTGCGCTGTCATCTCGAGTCACTTCAATTTTGTCTGTGAGAGAAGCGATATCATTCGCTAGGTCTTGAAGTTTGTTTGCGGTATCGCTGTCATCAAGGCTCAGCACTAACTGAACATTGGTTTTTAGGTTTTCTAGGTATGCTTTTAGCTGCTGCTTCATTGCTTGATCTAACATAATCGTGCCTGCTCTTAAATTCTGTGTCTTGGTATTGACCAATACCTTCTTGCTGAAAAAGGAAAGTAAAAAGGGGGCGCAAGTCGGCAAATATTGTGGTGTTGATGCTTTGAAAGGGTGGCGCGCAACTGCCCTTTAGGAGGGGGCCGAAGCGCGCCTGTAGAACCGTTTTATTTGTTCTTTTTAGCTATTCTTGTTAGCTAGGCTTAGATTAAATCTTACCTACTAGGTCTAGAGATGGCGCTAGAGTCTCTTCGCCTTCTTTCCATTTAGCTGGGCAAACTTCACCTGGGTTAGCGGCTACGTATTGTGCTGCTTTAACCTTGCGTAGTAGGTCTTCAGCGTCACGGCCAATACCTTCAGCTGTGATTTCCATTGCTTGGATAACGCCTTCAGGGTCGATAAGGAACGTTGCACGGTCTGCAAGGCCTTGACCTTCACGCATAACGTTGAAGTTATTTGTGATGTTGCCTGTTTGGTCGCCTACCATGAAGTATTCGATAGTGCCGATTTTGTCAGAAGTATCGTGCCATGCTTTGTGAGAAAAGTGCGTGTCAGTTGATACTGAGTAAACTTCTACGCCGCGAGATTGAAGCTCTGCGTATTTGTCTTGTAGGTCAACTAGCTCAGTTGGACATACAAACGTGAAGTCTGCTGGGTAGAAGAAGAATACAGCCCACTTGCCTTTAACGTCTTGCTCAGTGATTTCTACGAATTCGCCGTTTTTGAATGCTGTTGCGTTGAATGGTTTGATTTCTGTGTTGATCATGTTGGACTCTCTTTCTAATTTGTAGTGTTTAACGCTATCCCGCGTCGATGGAGATATATTGCATCTGCACCGTAAATTAGTGAAATCGGACATTTCTATAGATTCAATAGGCAAATCCTATCTTTGATAGAAGAAGGCTATCGATAAAAGCTTTCAACAGAAGTTATCAACAAAAGCTATCAAATTGGGCAGCGTTCTATTTGGGTAGCTATGCTCTTTAGGTTGTTCTCTATTTAGGCTTGTCTCTAATCACGTGAGTATCTATGTATCTATGTATCTATGTAGGCAAGGGCAGGTGTGGCTTCTTTAAGGGAGCTGAGATCTCTGGAAATCTGTAAATAACAAAAAATTATCATTAATATAATTTATGATAATTTCATTTAATCAATCCATCTCCCTATACTCTCTTCATCGAAACGAAATACCGAAGCCAGTCTTCGAAACACACAGAATTAAAAACGAATTTGGAGCAAGTTATGAAAATGAATCACGTAGGCCTAATGGTTGGCGATATGGACAAAGCAGTTGAGTTTTACACTAAGGCTCTGGGTCTAAGAATCGTAATGAACAACACCAAAGTAATGGAAGAGCGCGAATCTGCAATCGGCCGTATGTGTATCGCAGTGTTCGGTGAAGGCTTCAAAGGCTTCAACATTGCACACCTAGTCACATCTGATGGCATCGGTGTTGAGCTGTTCGAAATGAAAGATCGCCAAGAGCGTCACGAAGTTGATTTCTCTCGTCTAGGCATCTTCCACTTCTGTCTACAGCTTCCAAAAGAGCAGTTCCATTCAGCAATCAAGCGTGTTGAAGAGTATGGCGGTAAGGTTCGCATGGACATCATGCGTTACCACCCAGAAGACGAACTAAAACAAGCACAAATGGTTTACCTAGAAGACCCGTTTGGCAACCTATTCGAATTCTACTCGCACACATACGAAGATACGTACGCGACTGATTACGAGTAATCGCGTTATCTACCTGTCATAAGGTAGAAAAACTGAAACACCCCCTAAAGAGGATTGGTAGAGATACCAATCCTTTTTTGTTTGTGCTTTTTGGGGAAGGGGAGATGTTGCTGTTGGCAGGGATCGCAGCAGCTACAGTGCTGGATTATTGGTCTTCGATTTTTACGCATCGAACTGAGAACATATAGTCTTTCGAACTTGTTGCTCTGCGTATCTCTCCTTTGTGTGTATTCCACCAAGCGTAAGCAAGTGTTCGGATAATCCCTTTTTTTTCGGATGCGCTGCTCGCAGTCCAAAACTCGGTGTAAGCACCTTCAGTGATATACCAACCATTCCATTTTACGCCTGCAGGTCTAGCAAAGAAGTTCTGTTTATTGACAATAGATGGGTCTACTTTGGAAAATGGTCCATCAACTTGAGCTTCTTTGAGCTGCAAGCCTAAGTTTTGCTCACCCCCACGCCAACCGTTTTGGTGTACTTCTTCCTCAGGCATACCGATGGCCAGCTCCAACTTTTTCCAATCCTCATCGGTAGCCACTCGCCAGCCGACTGGGCAAAGGTTTCGTTGATCTGAAACGTCATGCCAATTGTATAAACGTCCGTATTTTAATAGGTTTTCTTGATCATCTTTTGGGATCGCGCCAGATCTTACTGGGCTGCCATCTTGGAATTGAGTACTTCTCAAGCTTTCCGCTAACCAAACCTGTTCACCGATACTAACGGTGCGATAAGTGTTACCTTCCGCGTCTTGAACTGTATCCGTCATTTGGTGTAACTCTTTGTTGATGTCGTTAGCCGATGATGTGGCAGCAATAACCATACTGACTCCTATAGATGAAATTAGCTTTTTCATGATGAATAACCCGTTGTAATCTTATGGGGTTACTTTAACTCTCATGTTGAGCTTAAAATAGGCGATATACTCTCTAAAATATGCCTATTTATCTCATTTGATATGGCGGAGAGATTTGATAGTCAAACTGTTTTATTGCTATGCGATGTTTTCAATCAGCTGTTTTGATTGGCTCCA
Source organism: Vibrio cyclitrophicus (assembly GCA_023206055.1). Classification (NCBI taxonomy): domain Bacteria; kingdom Pseudomonadati; phylum Pseudomonadota; class Gammaproteobacteria; order Vibrionales; family Vibrionaceae; genus Vibrio; species Vibrio cyclitrophicus. Next base: position 1,270,580 of record CP065366.1, read on the forward strand.
CTGCTTAGGTGACTGGCCATATAAACGCTTAAACTCACGACTAAATTGAGAGGAGCTGACGTATCCAACCGCCATCGCAGCTTCATTGACATTCTTACCCGCAGCTATCTTCATCGCCGCATTATTCAAGCGCATCGACTTCATAAATTGGATCGGTGACATTCGGGTCGCTTGTTTGAATTTTCGGTGGAATACCGCTCGGCTCATTCCCACATGCGATGCGAGCTCATCAATCGTGACGTTCTTTGTCAGGTTCAACGATAAATACTCTATCGAACGGGCAATTTCATTACCAATGCCAAACGCGCCTCGCACTGAAAGACCTGCCTCGCCTTGTAAGACAGCGTAATAGAGCTCTCTTAAACGACTCTCTCCGAGAATGGCTGTTCCAGCTTTATCGTTCCCTAACTGAATGAGTCTAAGTAGAGCATCAGAGAAAGTGTCGTCCCAATTGGCGAGTGATAACCCTTGAGGTTGTGGGCTGCCTTTAGGAATCTTGACCGCGCCGCTGACACTCTCCATTGCGATGGCTAACTCGGTCATCACTTTGGTATCGAGTGAGATAGATATCCCTAACAACGGATTTTCAGGCGTTGCTGCTGGTGTACCCGCCTCAACTGGCATGGAGACTGAGCAGCACAAGTACTGACTGCTGTCATAGATGTACTTATCGCCATCCAATATCGCTTCTTTACTGCCGCTTAAAATCACGATTAGCGTTGGTTCATAGACGGCAGGAGCGCACGGAATAGCCTGGGTCACCCTAAATAGGCGAACTCCTTTTATTCCCGTTTCGATCATGCCATCTTCGATCACACGACTTTCTACTAGTTGCTTAATTTTCTGCTTCATTAATCTGCACCGTAAATTCGACTTGATACAAATAGGCATATTTTTGAGATAAATTCGCCTATTTATGAATCTTTGTGAGAGTTATAGTAACTTCAGACAACAATACTACCGCTGATAGGTGCATGCAAACTGCTTTCGTGCTTTATCAAAAGCTCAATCTAGTTCTGGTCGTTGTAACGAAAAGGCTTGGTGGAGATAAGTAGTTTTAAAATAAAGAGTTGGAAAATGAATATGTTAAAAAGCTTCATTCTCACATTAGTTACGCTGTCTTTGATGGCCTGCTCAACACCTAATGTTTATAACGATCTCAATGCGATACCTTCTACGGAAACGGGTGATCATGATCTAGGTATTGCGTTTGGCGGTGGTGGCGTTCGTGGGTTTATGCACCTAGGCGTGATCAAAGCCTTGGCAGAGGAGGGCATCGCTCCTGATGTCGTGAGCGGTACCTCTGCGGGTTCGATTGCTGCCACTTTATATGCTTCAGGGCTGAGTTATGAAGAGATGGAAATCGCAATTGAAAAAGTTGGCATGTCTGACATCGCCGATTTTGTCTTTTCTTCAAAAGGCTTGGTGAATGGCAAGAACTTGTCAGAATGGATAAACAGTCAAGTGACGTATGATGATCTATCTGATATGCCAATGCCTGTCGCGCTTACCGCTACCAATATGACATCGAGAGAGACTGTTATTATTCGTTCGGGTAACCCGGGGCACGCAGTTCAAACCTCATCAACCATTCCGGGAGCATTTGTACCCGTTGAAAACCAAGGTGATATCTTAGTCGATGGCGGAATTTTTAGTGTTGTGCCTGTCTACGCGGCTAAAGATCTCGGTGCTAAAAAGGTGATAGCGGTTGATATCTATTGCCACAATCAAATTACACCGGAAATATCGGCGAGCAAGATAACGCTTGCGGCTTTTCGCATGCAAAGCTGCCGCCTGTCCGAACAAGAGCTAAACAGTGCCGATGTTGTCATTAGACCGGACTATGAGCCGAGTGGAAGTGCGGCTTTTAATGAAAAAGAACAAGCGATACAAGCGGGTTATCTGGCGGCAAAAGAGGCGATGCCTGAGATAAAGGCGATGCTCTCAATCTAGCGGCGGAGATATTGCTGTAACATTGTTTGGTTCAAACTCTTGTTAACTGAGGTTTCAAGGTCCTAAAGAGGATTGGTAGAGACACCAGTCCTTTTTTGTGCTTGTAGGACATATTAAGGAACATCGGATAAACCTTCGGTTGCACTAAAACAAGCCGACAATGTTGCTCTTTAGTGCAGTATTCTTTTGATGGAAAACTTAACTGATTGATAAATATAATGTTAAACCATTGGCATATATGTTGCTCTATTGCCTTTATGTAAATTGTATACAATAAAAAATACATAAAGGAAGTCACATGGAACAGAACAGTGAATTGATCTACGGATTAGACGATCGACCATCAGTTAAAGCAGCCAGTTACGCGGCACTGCAGCATGTATTAGCCAGCTTCGTTGGTATCATCACACCCACGCTCATTATTGGCGGTGTCCTTGGATTGGGAGAGCACATTCCTTATTTGATCAGCATGGCATTGATGGTGTCTGGAGTCGGCACCTTTATCCAAGCACGAAAAATTGGGCCAGTTGGCGCAGGGATGATCTGCGTCCAAGGAACCAGCTTTGCGTTCTTAGGCTCAGTGTTAGGTGCAGGCTTTCTGGTTAAAGCGAATGGAGGCGGGCCGGATGAAATGCTCGCCACCATTTTCGGCGTTTGCTTCTTTGGTGCATTTGTTGAAATCGTCCTCTCGCGCTTTATCGAAAAACTCAAAGTCGTTATCACGCCCGTTGTGACCGGAATCGTTATCACGACGATAGGTATCTCTTTGATTAAAGTCGGTGTCACTGATATTGCGGGTGGCGTTGGCGCAGAAGATTTTGGCTCTGGAAGCAACTTGATGCTGGGTGTAATAGTCCTCGGAACCATAGTCGCGCTTAACCTGAGTAACAATAATATGGTTAGGTTGTCGTCGATTTTAGTTGGGTTGATTGTTGGCTGGGGTGTTGCCATTTTGATGGGTAAAGCGTCTATGGTTTCATTTGCATCTCAACCGTTATTGAGTATTCCTGTCCCATTTAAATATGGCTTTGCTTTTGATTGGCAAGCCTTCTTGCCTATCGCTTTTATTTACTTGATCACGGTTATTGAAACGACGGGTGATCTGACCGCCAATAGCATGTTCTCAGGCCAGCCAATTAAGGGGCAAAAATACATCAATCGACTCAAGGCTGGCGTGCTAGGTGACGGCGTGAACTCGCTTATCGCGGCAGTATTCAATACTTTTCCAAATACCACTTTCAGCCAGAACAACGGTGTGATTCATTTTACCGGAATCGCGAGTCGCTACATCGGTTATTTCATTGCCGCTATTCTTTTTCTATTGGGACTATTTCCTATCTTAGGCGCTGTATTAATGACGATTCCAAAGCCAGTATTGGGCGGGGCGACATTGGTGATGTTCGGTACGGTTGCCGCTGCGGGCATCAAAATTATTGCTAATGAAAAGCTGGATCGCCGCAGAATCATGACGATTGCCATCTCACTAGGTTTAGGGCTTGGAGTAATGTTGGTACCGGATTTATTGAAAGAAGCGCCCAAGTTAGCACAAAGCATATTTGGTTCACCTGTAACCATGTCGGGCATCGCTGCTCTTGTGATTACGGGGTTGATGTCTTTGGTGCCTGAAACTAAAGCCAAACCGATGACGAACACAGTACAAACCAGTAAAGCGTAGTTCCTACACTTACGAATAGATTCTTCGACTGATTACGAGTAATCAGTTATCTGTATTTCATAAGGTATAAACTGAGATGCGACCTAAAAAGGATTGGTAGAGATACCAATCCTTTTTTGTATTTGGATACTTGGCTGAGTGACTTATCTATATGAAGTGATTAAGAAAGATACAGATTTAAGGCATGTTAAAGTTGACGTTTTGAAGATAAAACCTTTCAGGAATATGACGGAAGAAATCGTCGTTCATGAAAAAATTGCACCATCATACCGAATGGTAGCTTTCGCTGAGCAGTGACTATACTCAGCACTATATTGTTAACCAGTAACAACGAAAATAGAGAAACATGCAGAGATTAGCGCACCCAAATCACATGAAAAAATCACATATTATCTTTACCGCTCTTATTCTTATGATATTAGCCGGATGCACCTCAACGTCGGCTGTCGGCAGTTCTAAAACAAAGGATTATGCCAAGTCACATGCTCTTGCTGGTATAGCTTCTTGGTATGGCGATAAGTTCCATGGGAGGCTCACTGCAAGCGGTGAGACGTATAATATGAACGCCTATACGGCAGCGCATAAAACCTTGCCCTTCGGGACTATCGTGAGAGTGACCAATACTACTAATAACAAGTCTGTTGATGTGAAAATTAACGACCGAGGCCCTTATGTAAAAGGCCGAGTTATCGACCTTTCTCATAAGGCTTTTGCAAAAATAGGCAACGTTAAACAAGGCACGATGCCTGTCAAAATCGAGATTGTTGATGACAGCAATACCTTTAGGTACAAACACTAATTGCCTCTAAGCCTGAACTGGTTTGTGAAACTCAAAGGATTGGTAGAGATACCGGTCCTTTTTTTGGGGTAAACCTAATGAGAGGTGAATTACATTTTGTTACTTACTGAAGTAAATCTGAAACACAATTGAAACGGTTCTGAAATTTTTAATAGCTAGCTTATTGGGTTCTAAAACGAATCTAGAAAAGGAAATACCCGTGAAGCTAACACCTGTCGTTGCTGCCGTAATTATGTCTTTCAGTTCAGCAAGTTTTGCTTTTAGCTTGCAACAATCTGCCAATGAAAACAGTGAAGACCTCGTATGGACGGGGCACCTTAGCCCAGACAGCGACACGGTAATGTCTGCAATGCTCGCGGCTCATATTTATGGTGGTACGGCGACAGTGCCTGAGCCAATCAATCCTGAATCAACGTTTATCTTGAACTACTGTAATGCAGAATCTCCACGTGTAGAGACAGATTACTCTTCATACCGAGTGGGGCTGGTGGATTTCAACCAAGTGACTCAACTAGCGCCAACCATCGATCAATCATCTATTGTGGCTGTGGTCGATCACCACGCGATTGGTGGCTCACCGATTAACACACCACAGATTGTCGAGATGGATATTCGAGGTTGGGGTTCAGCTGCCACTATTCTGGCTGATAACGCTGAAAAGCTTGATGTGACCTTACCTAAGCACCTTGCTTGTGTTGGTTTGGGTGCGATTCTTTCTGACACTGTGGTATTCCAATCTGCAACGACGACTGAGCACGATCGTGAGTACGCAGAGAAGCTGGCGAAGGTTGCAGGCATTTCAGATATCGAAGATTTCGGTCAGCAAATGTTGATTGCTAAATCAGATCTTAGCCATCTTTCTTCTGAAACCATTCTGACGCTGGATTACAAAAACTTTAAGTACGGTGGCAAACAGGTGGGCATCGGCGTTGCTGAAACGCTAACCGCTCAACAACTGATTGACCGTAAAGACGAGCTTTTGGCTGCGATGAAGTCTTATAAAGAAAAGAACGGCTTAGATCATCTGTTCTTCTCAATCACAGACACTAAGAACAAAGAAGCGAACCTATTGTGGGTGGATGAAAGTGACTATCAAGTGATTAAATCGGCTTTCAACGCTGAACCAACTAGCGATATGTTAACTCTGGAAGGCGTCACTTCTCGTAAGCGTCAGATTGGCCCAGCAGTTCAGAAGGCAATTGAGGGCTTGTAAGCAAATAGAGAGTTTGGGAAAGGGATTGGTAGAGATACCAATCCCTTTTTTGTTTTGGGAGTCTAAATTGGAGTTGGACAAAAGTGAGTCAGTGACACTGCTAAATTAGCATTCAACGGATTACTTGAAGTATAGAAAAAACTCGGTTTGTAGTGACCAGATTCACTCAGCCACTACAAACCGAGTTGCAAATCAAAATACACTCTGACTTTTCAGAGTACCTCAGGCATCGCAACCATGAGCTAAGCCAACACAAAGGTAGCAAAACTAACGATGTTACTACAATACGTGATTGCTAATCAATTATTCATGCATTGCCTCTAAAAACGCCAGTCAAAACCCACTGAGACCTTCGCTTCATCACCACGGATGTAGTCTTTATCCATGCCCTGAACATCATGGACTTCCATGTGAGTGTACTTACCTTCAAGGTAAATATTAAATACCCCTTCCCCAACGGTTGTTCTCACACCTTGTAGCAGCACCAAATCCACCATTTGTAGGTCAACCCCACCATAACTTGAGCCACCAAATGCTTGGAATACGGTATAGTGAGTGTCGCTCCATGGGTGTAAACCGTAGAGGTTCACGGACGCCATATGCGCATCATCGCCACCTAGCGCTTGCTTGACCATATCACCAGTAAAACCGGAAAACTGACCAGAGCCTGTTGAATAACCATTCATAAACGACGCTGAATTTAGGCCATTCGCAATCTTGTTTGTGTCGATATCGATATACGAGTAGTTCACCGATGGGAAAAACTGAGTGGTGCCATTTGTCGCGGTAAGGGGCAGCATGTAACCTACGGTGTATAAGTCCATCGCCTCAGTAAAGTTAGTATCAAGATAAACGCCGCCAAAACGTTGGTCAAAGTTCGCTAGTCGAAAGCGTGCGTCTTCTGATTGAGTGAAATACTCACCAATCATGATTGTTTGGGTTGCGTATTCGCCACCACCATAGAGGTTGTTAAATCCACCACCTGCAACCAGTTTAATCTCACCGCTGTTATCTGTCGCGATACCACCACGCCAAGCGGTGTTACGAGGGTCTGCATCATGGACATCGTCTGCCATAACTGTTGCTGAAAATGTCAGTGCTGAAGCAATCGCTAAAGAAAGAAGAGTTTTTACGTTTTTCATTTGTATGCCTTTAATATGTAGTCGTTAAAGACACATCCGTGTGCTGGTGTCGCTTATATTGGTCACATGCGACGAGCTAATTTGAATGAGTTAGAATTGATAGTTAACTTCGATACGGTGGTCACCGTTGGCGTAATTGGTGTTTTCAGTCCAATTCGCAAAATATCGAACATTGGTTCGGTCATTGATCTGGTAGCTGACGGCCGCTTCGTGGGTAAACACGCTATCGCTGCCTTCCATACTGCCATTTTTGAACTGATCTGAGCCTGAGATTGTGCCCATGTACATTGGGTTGTAGTTGACCCAAATGTTGTCGGTTAGCTCAAGCTTTCCGTACATCCCGAGTAAATAGAATGAGCCATGTAAGTCCCAACGGTCTTGCGCTTGTTCTGCACCTTTATTGCTTTCACCAAATGCTAAACCTGCTCCGGTAAGAGGATAAAGGTTGACAGGGCCCATTTTAGGAAGCGCTTGAATTAAGCTGTAAGACGCAGTGCCTTGAGTACCTTCGTCATTATCAAATGCAACATTGACATCCACCTGAGCGCCGCGCCCATTGGTCAAATCCACACTGAAGTTTCGGTATCGTAAAGAGTCGATGCTGTCATCTGCGCCGCGACCATTCCAGCCGATTGCATCGCCAGCGAAGCCTTTTATTTCAAGGACGTTCATCGCCATGCTGTTTGCATCACCGGTATCGTATGCCTGACCGATTTTTAGGTTTAAACCTTTATCTGTGTAACCTAAACCTGCTTGGGTATAAACCGATAGCGGATCTGACATGTCCTGCACATCTTGAGTTTCAGCCAGTGCTGAACCTGATAAAGCCACTGCCACTGATAAGGCGATTGAAGAGAGTGATTTATTGTTAATCATTGTCGTGCCTATAGAAATTCGTATTTAAATCTAGAAGGCACATCCTTGTGCAGTAATGAACATTAAAGTTGCTTCAGAGAGATCTCTGGCATTGTGTATTCACCAGCAATGATGTTTTCAGCAGGCTCATACACTCGCAATAACAAGTTCCAGCCTTCTGTAGTATCTAGGCGGTTTTCAATATCACCACACACTTCTGTGTTGCCGTAATGCATAGTGAACGTGCCGTCTTCATTCATCGCTGCGACTTCACCGTTGATGTTGTTATGGTCAGAGAACATGTAACCTTGGTTGTCATAGACAGTGATAGACCAGAAAGCATCGTTCTCAGGCACTTCATAAGTCGCGGTGTAACACTCCTGCGTGCTTAAGTGTGGCGCTTGTGCGATATACACGGTTTCTGAACTTGGGAAGAGTCCCCATGAAGTCGCTACTGCCATGTTATGGCCTTCGTATCGGTCGACTTCTCCACGCTTACCTTGCCAGTCATTTGGGTATTGAGTGATGGTATCTCTCATCTCTTTTTCATATTCGGCACGCAGCTCCATCATTCCCTGCCAATCCCAGTTTGCTAGAGGCTTCGGCTCTGCACTGTCCGAAGTCACTTCTACTCCGTCTAGAATGTCACGCGCAATTTGGATGTCTTGCTGATCGTTTGAGTCGAACAGCTGAATACGTGGAATCGCAACGATGTAACGCGTGTCTGCTTGTCCTTCAAACTCATGAACGGTGTTTGAGCCTTTTAGGATATCGATAGTCTTGTGTTCGTTATCCAGTAGGTAAACCGATACGTAACGGTTTTCAGGGTGCTCCGGAATTGAAATCGTGAAGCCCTTCGATGTATCTACTGGAATACCGCCATATAGCGTGTCGCGATTCATGCGAGGTACAGGCTGTTCGTTAACTGGCGTTGGTTCAGAAAAGATAATGCCTTGGTTCATGCCACCAGCGTCGAAAAAGCGCTGAATTCGAGCGTCCATTTCAACTTCGACAAAGTTCTCAACGGTGACATTAATCGGCGCTGCGTCGTTTGCGATTGCGACATTTGTGCCTAAAGAAAGTGCTAGTGTTGTTGCTAAAGTGATTGGTGATAGAGTTAGCTTGTTCATATTTAATTCTCTGATTTTAAATGTTTTATTCTTGCGCCTCCTTCGCGTTCATTCGTCATATCAGTTGACGGGGAGAAATATATACAAATACAAAATTAGAAAAAATCGAATTGGAGTTGAATTAACTATTCCTCAAATTCATAATACTAAGAACACAAGCAGCACTGAGGGAAATCAATGGAAGATGGCCTAATGTACCGGTTGGACTTCAATAGTTTGAAAGCGCTGAAAGTCCTCGGAGAAGAGAAAAACACCAAGAGAACCGCAGAGCGTCTAGGCATTGGCCAACCAGCTATCAGCAAAACGCTGAAAAAACTTCGGCAACAGTTCGACGCCCCACTTTTCACACTGAAACATAACCGTTTAGAACCTACGCCTAAATGTGAAGCCATATTGGGACAGTTACCGAGTGTGCTCCGTGAGCTTGAAGAGCTATTTAAGGATGAGCTGAGTTTTAACCCATTAGCCTATTCTGGCGACGTCCGTATTCACATCAACCCGGTACTGAATCACCCACTGTCCAGCATTTTGATAGAGAAATTGAGTGTGCTCGCACCCAACTCGACCTTAATTGTCGAAGACTGGGCCGCATCAACCCAAGAACTATTACGTCAAAACCAAGTCGATATTGGTGTCAGCTTTTTCCCGATCAGCCAGTCTGATGGTCTCTTCCAAGAGGTCATGTGTTCTCCTCATTTCAAGCTGTGTTGTCGAAAGGGGCATCCACTTTTCAATAAACACCCGATCACTTTAGAAGATATTGCAGCAACTTCCCTCGTGCTCTCGACCATGCCAGGCATCACTAACAATGAAAACTACATAGAAACTTATCTCAGACGAAGGGGCTATATCGCCAATGTCATGCTGCGAACGGATAGGATGGATATGTGTTCAGAGATCTTGCAGTCAACCGATGGAGTTATGCCAGTCAGCGAGATAGTTAGCCCTCTGATGCAGGAAGAGAACCTGGCTCTGCTCGATGTGAGCCATCTTAATGATGTAGAGCATTACCCTATTGCTTATACGGTCGCAAACCGAGTTAGAGAGAGTGCCTACTCTCAGTGGCTGATCGAAATTACCCAAAAAAGCATTGATGAGATCATGGCGCTTTGTGGCAACCCAAATGACCAATATGTTTATCCGACTCTGACCGTTGAACAAATCAATGAGGCGAGCCGATGAAAGACAATCAAATGCATAACCTTGATTTTAATTCTATCAAGGTGCTCAAAGTACTCGGAGAAGAGCTCAATACACAAAAGGCAGCTGATCGTTTGTTCTTAAGTCAATCAGCCGTGAGCAAAGCAGTAAAGCGACTTAGAGTGCAATTCGATGACGAGCTGTTCATCCGAACACATCGCGGTATGATGCCAACCGAAAAGTGCGCCCGCTTGTTATCGAAGCTCCCCTCTGTCATGCGCAACTTGCAAGAGCTGTATAGCCACAAAGATGAGTTTATATCTGAAACCTATCGGGGACAGATAAAAATTCACCTTAATGGAACACTCGCTCGACCCTTAATTAGAACCCTTTTCATGAGGTTGCATCAGCTAGCGCCAAAAGCCACCATCACGCTTGAAAGTTGGTCAACGACAACTGAGAGGCAAATCTTAGCAGGGGATGTTCATATTGGGATCAACTACACTCCTATCGATGTGTCCCACAATATCGCGCAAATAGAAACCAATGCTCCCGAGGTGCGATTGTGTTGTCACAAAGACAGTCCGCTCGCTAAAAAAGATAAAGTGTCGCTCGAAGATGTCGCACAGTATCCTCTCGTTGTTGTGCGTATGCCGGACTATGTGCGAAAGGACAACCGAATCGTGTCTTACTATCAAGAACGTGGCTTTGAGCCTCGTGTTCTATTGAGGAGCGATAAATTGGATATCTGTTTAGATACTGTCAGAAAAATACACTCTGTCATGGCAGTGTGTGAGATCACGAGACAAGGGCTTTTTGAAGAGTTAACTCTTCTCAACATTAACCATTGGGAAGGGATAGTTCACAACAAAATTGGTTGCTTTGTGAATCAAAAGTTTAAGGATACCCCATTCTCACAGTGGCTCATTAACGTTATTCAAGCAGAGATCGAAGCTCTCTACTAAGTGAATATAACGTGGTCAGAGCCAATTTAGTGTAACTGACTCAATGCTATTATTTTCCTAGTTCGATTCGCAGACATGATGGTCAAATTAGCCAATTTGACTTTAATTGATAACTTTAAGTATGGAAAACATACTGCATCCAACAGGTGAGGACTATTTACCCTAAACAGTTTTTGGGCAAATCCGTGTTAGTCCAACCCCAAATCCCCTCCCCTTAATCAGCATCTTCGATCCATTGTGTCTCTTGGAAAGGGGAGAACCACAATGCCGATCGTTACACGTGCAGATACACATTCAGCGCCAAAGGCGGTTCTCCCCCTCGGTCGCATTTCTAAAGGGGTTGATGAACTTAATTGGAGGGGGAGTTAGAGGGGGAGGGGTTCGAAATCAGGCCAAACGCACGCGATATCAACGCTCTTAATTCAGAAAAGCACTACGCTTGACTCAAACAAAAATGGAACGCCTGAGCGTTCCATTTTTCGTATCTGATTTACCTTAAACCTGCTCGCTTGGATGTCCCCACATTAGCTCGCTTGCGTAAGGGCCGGTAAGGCTTGATGTAGATTCACCCACGTCGTCTAGTGCGCCAGGGGTCAGCGCTTTAGCGAACCAGCACTCAAGTGGTGCAAGTGTTTTTACTGGTGGAAGCACGTTGTGTGGCGTGTTGTAGCGGTTGCCGTAGTGGAACGGTTCGCCCATCACGAAGATAACGTCAGCATCGAGTTGTTTCTCGGCTTCTTCCATCAATCGAGTCGCGTAGCCTTTGCCTTGGTATTCTGGCAACACAGCTAAAGGGGCAAGCACATAACACTTCAGGTGTGGCGCTGCGTCTATTGTGATTGGGGTATAGCATGCGTGTGCTACGCCTTCATGCACGATAGAAAAGCTGCCGTCGGCAATAAGATCGTCAGCAAAGCTTGCGTACAGTTTTGCATGACGTTCGTCGTAAAGCCCGCCTGCAGAGGCGAAAGCTTGGTATTGAATTTCATAAGGGGTTTTCATTTGAAAAATTCCTAACTTAAATTATTGGTTGTCAGCGTTTTCAGGTATCTGATTACTTTAGATAGCCAACAACGTTTTATTGAGCTTTTAAGCGAGGTACTTATAAATCCAGCAGCAGTAAGTACTTAGCTATGAAGCGTTCTTTAATTTGTTCTAACGGGTAATCACCATCCGAGAACAAGTAATTGAGTGCGATACCATCGATATCGGCGATTAACATGTGGCTATCGACAATGCTGTTGGCATTGGGAGCGTCACACAGAATGACTTCGAAAGAGTGCACCATCAGTTGGTAGCGTTCGTCTAACAAATCTTTCAATATTAGCCTTGTTGAGGGCTGGCATTTCACTTGGTAATCAAGTTGGTAAAACAGCTTTTGTTGCGGATCCGCCATAGACAAAAAGATGTGCTCGATAAGGTTAATTAACCTCTCTTTTGCTGACATTCCTTCACTCGATAAATCGGAGTTTTCACCGACTTCGCTAATGATCTCTGCCATGCGAACAAACACTTGTCTTAGTAGGTCATCTTTGTTTTTGAAATGATGAAAAACTAAACCCTTCGATACTTTCGCCGTTTCACATACTTGTGCGATAGACGTTTTTTCAAAGCCTTGTGTCGCGAATAATTCGATCGCGGCTTGGATTGCTTGCTGCTTCTTGTCCATGTAAATCACTCAATTATTTTGCAGACCGACTATCCGGTCTGTAATTTATGGTGTGGATAATATACAACAACAATGAGGATCGCAAGATCCTTGAAGATCGTTTCTTAGGGGAGATGACAGGCGGGTTATCTAGGATTAGAGTTGCTTTGAACTGAAGCGTACTGGGACTAACAAGCTAAAGAGCAGAGGCTCTTTAGCTTAAGTGTTCAAGGATAGGTGTTCAGGGAGCTATCAATGAGAGTGGCCTAACAGGGCACTGTAAACCTACGACCTTAGTTCGGTAGGAGAGTGCCCAGTCCAATTTTTGAATGCTCGACTGAATGCGCTTGAGTCTGAGAAGCCAAGTTCGTGGGCCACATAGGTAATGTTGCCATCGTTTAGATTAAGTAAAGTTAGGCTAAGTTCAAGGCGGTATTTATCGAACAAACGACGAAAGCTCACACCTTGTTGTTTAAGTTTACGATTCAGGGTTCTAGGACTGATGTGCAGGTTGCTCGCCACGCTGTCTAGGTTTGTGTCTTTGACCGCAAGCACTTTGAACGTTTCATTCACTTTGTAGATTAAGTTGATTTTTAACGCTTTTTCCATCTGTTGGTCGGCCATACGCACCAACTCTGTATGAAAGTCGGCTTGGTATTGGCGAGGTTTCGCTTGGACGAGATCGTTGGGAAAAAGAAGGTATCGGGCGGGGAAGCCTTCTTTCAGTTCTACATTAAATACGCGCTGATATATATCCAAGAACTCATCACCTATGGTGAACTTGTGGATGTGCATAGTGAGTTTTTGCTTCGGCGCATTAAGGTATCTACGAATAAGCTTGAGCATAATACTGAAATAGAGCCCTAGACTGATGTGTGTCATCAGTGTCGATTCATCAACGTACTCGGGCGTAACTCCCCAAAGCTCTATCTCACCATTCTCTGTTTCACGACTGAATATTTTCAGTAACGGGTGTATATGCATGGAATATCGACTAAAGAGTTGGCAAAAACTGGCGAGGTTTGGTGCGGTGAGCATTGCCATTACTGGAGCACCCATTTCAAGCTCATCGAAGTAGCGAGCTGATTCATCAAATAAGTCGATCAGCTCATAACCAAAGCGTTGGTAGATATTGGTGATGGCGGTTTGAAGTTGGTAAGCTGAGATCGATTCAGCGGAGCAAAGTTGTTTATATGCTTCCGCGCCCGACCAAATATCGCTGCTGTCTCCTATTCTAGCTTGAATAGCAGAATCTAAAGTTTTAAACCAAAATATCGGTAACTGAGCGCTAAAACTTTCCACCGTAACTCCATGTTATTATTGGTGATTGACGAGTGTGTTTCTCGAGAATATGCCCAAAATAAAGGATTTATTTACTGGTTACAAGCAATGAAAGTTTTAGCCCACCTTAGAATTTGTAATCAACGCCTACTGAAACCACATATTGCGAAGATTGGTAATACTCAATATTCGAGTCCGTTGTTTTCGCGCCTACTAGCGATACTAGAGACCAGTTCTTGATATCAAAGATATTAGCGTACTCATAGGCAATGAATGCTCCAAAATCTTTGTCTTCACGTGTCTTATTAAAGATTGGATTCTCTTCATCATAGCTGCGTTTTGCTGCATTGAGTGTTAAAGCGAGGCCATGATTGCCATACATTTTTGCTAGGTTTATTTCTGCGCCTAAACTCAAGAACGATAACGCATCACCTTCTGAATTTGATGAGAAAACATTCACTGAAGGTGTGAGAATGCCAGACCCATCTTTTAAGAAGTACTGGTAACCAGACTTTAGATAGAAGTACTTTCGTTCTCTATTCATCAGTGCGCGTTCTTCGTCGGTTAGTCCTAGTCCCTTTAGGCCTGTGTTTTCATTTTTAACCTCTGACTCACCAGAAGCGACATCGATATTAAAGTTCGACCCCATCACTCTAGAAAGTTGCACTCGAACCACGGTACCGGTGTGTTCAGTTTCTTTTCTATTAGAGTCAACGGCATAAGGGTCATCCCATACATCACCTGATATTAGGGTTGGCAAGATAGAAAAGTCGACTATCATACCGTTGTCTACTTGCTGTCTATATCCAATTTCAAATGCCAACGTACCTGTGATGATGTCGTCTCTTGAGGTGCCTAAGAAAAACTGTTTGTGATTCAAAGCGCCAAAGGTGTATTGCACTGAACCTAAAACAGCGACCATTCCCTCAGCTTCCGTATTACCCGATGACATCAAATCGGCTTGAGATTGATGGTTGCTTTGCCCAACATCTAGGTTGCTTGAATTTGCGGTGAATCCTGTTAGGAAGGTCATGTTTCCACTGAAGCCTTCGCTTGGTGCTAGAGCTGCGTATGAGTGAGGCGCAAGTGCGACACTTGCCAAAAATAGTGAAATGATATGTTTCATCAATAAACTCGTATTTGAATAGTTTAAAAAATTGAACTGCTTTCTAATTCGAATAGCTTTTTAAAGTGCAATCGGCGTTTTTTTATTTGCTCAGGCTTAGCGTTTTCTAGTAGATAAGCCAATTCAAATAACAGACGGCTGCGCCTTTGGTAGCGAGCGTATCTTCATAGGGGAGACCTGCCATGGATATCTTCGAGCGTGACGCCAATCTTTATTTGATGGTTAAGAGTGACATTAGCGATTCCTATAGGAGGGGGAGATAAAGGTGTATCAACGTCATTTTTTGTATGACGCTTTGCCACTGAAACGGTCAATGCAGCATTGCGAAAGGTGCTCGACATAAACGATTGATGAGGAAAATCTTCGTCTGTTGGGCTATTAATGGAGCGCACCAATGGTAAATCAACGGTTTGGTCATCTGAGGATAAATTTGTTACTGAAGTCGGTGCTGTATTCGCTAGGGTAGGAAGAGTATTCGCTGCAGATGAAACTGCATATTTCCCTATGACTTTGAAAAAACATCTGCGTTGTAATTCACTGACAGTCATCATTTCTATCCCAAGTTAGAAAGTTACTATCCTTGTTTCGAAACCTAACGTACTAGGTTTAGCTTCACTCCGTGCGCTGATTATCGGTTTAGGATAAAGATCAGGATGTTGGCTTGCAGTGCAAATATCGCCAATGTTCATACCATTTACGCCAACTGGATTGTTGGGTTATGTATAGTTGGGATTATTCGACTCGTTTGGGATATGTTGCTTGGTTATGAGCTGCATTTATATCAGCGCATTGGAGAGCGTAACCATTTGAATCTATTTACCTGAGAGGCATTGTTGGGTAGGGTCTCGCAACTCAATAATGGTACTGCTTGTGTCAATTCGTTTAAAAGCAGAGTCATTGATTTGGGCATTGCTGAAATCGGTACGAAATAAATCGGCGCGCAGTAAATCGACGTTGAGCATTTTAGCGTGACTCATGTTTGCGTTTCGTAAGTCAGCATCACGGAAGTTTGTATTGTTGAGGTTCGCGTGGCTGAAATTCGCATAGGTGATGTCAGCTTCACTCATGTTGGAGCCCGATAAATCGGCGCCACTAAAATCGGTGCGTATCAGGTTGGCGCAACGCAGGTCGATGTTTTGAAGTACTAGGTTACTAAGGTCGGCATTACGCAATTGTGCACGTTCTCCGCCCTGGCTTTCTAGCCAGAGTTTGTGTTGCTCAAAAACAGAGTCTAGCTCTTGTAGAGTATAGGTATTCATATTTCACACCACCAATGGCATTAGAGATACTGGTATTGAGCATATCTTGATCGCGATTTAGTTAATTTTGCTCTGCCATATTTCGCTGCTTGGACCGATAACACAGTCACCATCAACTCTCATTGATAAGCGAATTTGACAACGTTTAACCACTTCTTGGAAATCATCTTCTGGCAAGTAACGAACGGAGTCGACCAAAGCTTTGCAGTGAGGTGCGGTTTGTTCTTTCAAGGTGTAAAACACCCACTTTCCTTTCTTATTGTGGTTGAGCAGGCCAGCTTTGTAGAGCATTTTGAGGTTGCGAGATACGTTGTATTGGGTTTCACCAATGATGTCGATTGCTTCAGCGACGGCCATGCATTCATCCACATGCAGGAACAACCAGAACAATCTCAGCCGATTAGGTTCTGATAAGGCTTTTAGCGAATCAATGTATTTTTCATCCATCATGGTTTTACCCTTTCAACTGATTAGCGCCACTCTTTATGAGCGGCGCGAAGTTTTATTTTGTTCTGAGTAACCGATTTTACACAACGTATTGGAAGCTGTCGCCACCCACGTATTTCTCTACCAAGCCTGCAGGTCGGTAAGCCGCAGAGAAGCCACTGATCGCCGCACCTAAGTACATATGGATGATTCGTTTGAGTAAAGACCAAGCTCCATCCATTGCATTACATTCTGTGAATGCGAGGCAAGTACAGAATATAACGTCTCGTATCACCGGGCAGGTTCGATACTAGAATACATACTGAGTAGCAGGAATTAGCGTAGGACAGTTGAGCGCTACGCTCGATTTAACTCAATACGATTGTATTGATTTGATTTGGATGTTTTATTTAGTTGGCATTTCAATGTCACCTGATTGCTCCGCCCAAGCAGCAAAGCCCCCAGCTAGGTTCTTAACGGGTTTTAACCCCATCTCAGCAGCCATTTTGGCAGCGTAAAGTGAACGCAGCCCATGAGCACAATAGAACACGTAGGTTTTGTCTTGGTTGAATACTTTATTGTGAGCGGGACATTCTGGATCAATCAAGAATTCCAACATGCCTCTTGGGCAAGTAAAAGCGCCGGGAATAATGCCAAGCTTGTTTCTTTCTTCAGCTTCTCGCACATCAACAAATACGTAGTCATCAAGTTTGTTCTCTTGGTCGTTCGAGCTGTCGAATAGCGCTTTTACTTCTTCTACCGACATATCTTCAACGACTTGGTAGGCTTCTTCTTTTAGGGCTTTAATGCCTTTGGTAATGGTTTGTGCCATGGTTTTCTTTCTCATTAAATTGGGTGATGGTGATTAAATTAAGTGCATTTTATTAAGTTAGATGAAGGTTATTTCGCAACATTGCCTGCCACATTCAGCGCGTCCCATGTTCGTGCAAAAGGAGGAGCGTAGCTGAAATCAAGGTAACCCAATTGTTGAGTTGTCATGCGTGCAGTAATCGCAACGCCTAATGCATTTAGCCGACCTACAGCGCCTTTCTTACCGACAATTTCTCCACCTAAAAGGCGTTTAGATTCCGGGTCGTAAGCAAGTTTTATCTTGATGTCTTCTTGGCCGGGATAATAATCCGTTTGGTTCTTGTCATTAATGACAGAGGTACTGGTTGGCACTGCATATTGGTTTGCCATCCAATGAGAAATGCCCGTGCTAGCAAGTTCGTAATCAAGCACTTTCAAAGACGATGAACCTAAGAAACCATCGAGGAAGGTCTCTTTGCCTGCTAATCTGTCGGCCATCATTCGAGCCTGTTTATTGGCTGTGGTGGCAAGTGGCAAATACACGGGTTGATCGAGCGTTAAGTGATGAACCGTCGCGCAGTCACCTACGGCGTAAATATTCGCTACGGGTGTCGCCCCAAACTTATCGACTAACAAAGCGCCATTAGGCATTTTCGGTAGGTCAAACAAGTCGGTATTGGGTTTGAAGCCAAGCGCCAGAATTACGATGTCGGCTTGGATCGTAGTGTATTCAGGTTCTGCCGTATAGCTAGTGGCTTCGTTGGTGTTGTTGGTCGCGGATTGAGTTTTGCTCACCGTAAGCAGATAACTCGTTTTCTCATTATTTCCTTCGCCGCTGTCTTTTGAAGCAAAATGCTCGATGTGTTCGACTTGGGTATGGGTCAGCAGGTTGGTTCCTGTGTCACGAATGGCATTTTCGACGTCGGAGATCATCTCTGGGCTGAATTGGCGGTTCATGATGTGCGCTTCACGCTCAATAATGGTGACATCTTTCCCTAAGTCATGTGCCGCATCGAACATCTCTAATCCAATAAAACCGGCGCCAATGATTGCGACGCGAGGTTTATCTGCTGCGAGCATGGCTTGTTTCACGGCAACGCCATCTTCCATGCTAGTGAGTGTGTAAACATGCTCGGTGTTATTTGAATCAGCACGCTCATGATTATCCACACGAAAAGAGGTCGCGAAGTCTGGAATTAAAGGGCGCGCACCTGTCGCGATGATTAATTTATCAAACGGAATATCTTGTGATTCACCTTGTGTGTTGACTGTGATGATTTGCTCAGCAGCGTTCACTGCGACAACCTCAGTATTGATGCGAACATCGAGTCCGGAATCGATAGCTTGCTGTGGTGTACGAGAGATCATGCGATCTGTATTGGGGAATTTGTCACCAACAAAGTAGGGCAGGCCACACGCACCAAATGAAAGGTAGCTGCGTTTTTCAATCACGATAACGTCATCTGTAGGTTGGTTTCTTTTGTACTTGGCAGCAAAGCTCATACCTGCGGCACTGCCACCTAAAATTACGATTTTCATAGTGGTACTTCTCTTATAAGGGCGCGGCATTCGCCCCCAGTGTTCATTGGGATGAATTTGAATAACTTGAGTGGTTTGCGTTAAGCAGGAATCTCGTTATTGGTCGTGTTCGACGGGGATTGTGCTCTGTACTGTTCTGTGTTTAATGAACCGTTAGTCTTGGCAGTAAGCACACCAGACAACATCGAACCTGAGATGTTGAGAGCGGTACGCGCCATATCAATCAAGGCTTCAATCGAGACCAGTATCGCGACAATTGTGATGTCTAGTCCCATGATGGTTAGCACGGCAACCGCTGCGAAGGTTGCGCCGCCACCGACGCCTGCAATACCGAATGAAGCAATGGCAATCACGGCGATAAGTTGCAGAACAAAGCTCAGGTCAATTGGGATACCCATTACTTGCGCTGCCATGATGGCGAGCATTGCTGGGTAAATACCGGCACAACCGTTTTGTCCAATACTAGTGCCGAATGTTGCCGACATATTGGCTGTTTCTTCATCCACACCAAGGCGTTGAGTTTGTGTTTCTACGTTTAGTGGAATGGCGGCCATGCTTGAGCGAGAACCGAAGCCGAAGACCAATACAGGCCAAGATTTTTTCGCGAATATCTTCG
This sequence comes from Vibrio cyclitrophicus, assembly GCA_023206055.1. Lineage (NCBI taxonomy): Bacteria > Pseudomonadati > Pseudomonadota > Gammaproteobacteria > Vibrionales > Vibrionaceae > Vibrio > Vibrio cyclitrophicus. Next base: position 1,290,157 of record CP065366.1, read on the forward strand.
GAGACAAACCAAATAAGCTTACAAGCACAAGGTGAACCACAAACATCACTGCGATTGCTGCGTAGCTTGCGATAACGAATCGCCCCATTTCTGAGAGTGCGAATAAATCGTTGTTCATCATGAATTTGGTCATCAAAGCGAACACGCCATAAGGGGTAAGCTTTAATATTTCTCGCACCATCGATAGCACGACTTCTTTCGCTGCATTGATGAAATCAACAAAACTTTGTACTTTCTCTGGCTTACGCTTTTTCACTTGTAGGATGCTAAAACCAAGGAACATACCGAATAGAACCGTCGACAGTGTTGAGGTTCTTTCCGCACCCGTAAGCATTTCAAAAATATTGGCTGGGATGATAGACAGCACCAAACTTGTAAAGGTGTTGTTCGACATCAGTTCTTGAGTCGAAAGTAAGCTATCACTGCGCGCTTCAATGGCGGTGTTAGTCCCCATTGCAGAAACTAAGCTGTTCGCGTCGATATTGAATATATAGATACTCGCAATACCGATGATCGCCGAGATAGCCACGGTGAAAATCAACACACCGATGACTTTAGGTGCGATTTTCGAGAGGGCGCTGGTGCCTTCTACGTTCATGATGGACGCTGTCATCGCAACAAACACCAGTGGAATCACTATCATCTGCAGCAGCTTGACGTAGCCATTTCCGAACAGAGAGATTAGCTCAGAGAACTGCAGGCCAACCGCGCTGTCTGTTCCGAGTGCTATTTGTATAATGCCGCCAAAAAGAAGGCCGCCAGCCAGTGCGCTAAGCACGCGGAAGTTGAAGCTTTTCTTCTGCGTTTTAAAGCGAGATAGCACAACGTAGAAGCCGAGGAAAATGGCACTCAGTGCCAGTAAGGTAAAGCTCATTTTAAGCTCCTAAATCTACATCTAATAAAGTTACTGGAGCGAGGCGAGAAACGAGTGTGAGGTGGTGTTTTACCAAAGGCGCACACAGTTTGAAGCGTTGTCCAGTGAAGGAATATCTGTAAGACGAAGCTTGATAAAAAAAGACGGTAAAAAATCTCAATTAATTTTCAAATAAGAAAACGGTGCTATGACGAATCCGCCATAGCACCGTTGTTTGTTCTGATCTTTCGGTTCTTGATTAAAGGCTGTTTTTATACACTTTGCCGTCTTTCATGATTAGCTTTTGTGTCTCTGTGTTGGCTACACATGCTACGCCTTCCAGTGGGTTACCGTCGATAATCAATAGATCGGCATACGCACCTTCAACAATCTGACCTAGCTTGCCTTCTTGGTAAGGGTGTTGGTAAGTCGACATTTCGAACAAGCGTCCGCAGTTTGATGTCGCCATACGAAGTGCCGTGATGGTATCGAACACTTGCTCAATCGCACCAAGCTCATTCAGCTGAGTTGCATGGACATTGGTTTCACCCACACAGTCGGTACCAAACGCGATGTTTTGGATATCGTATTTCTTGATAAGCTCCGCCGACTTGAACATGGCTTTACCTACACGCTCTGTTTTGCGGTATGTCTCTTCGTTTGGTAGCGGGATCTTACGCGCTGCAATCAATGAAGAGGTAAAGTAAGACGGAATCACCCAAATGCCTTTCTCTTTGATGATCTCGGCAATGTCGTCATCCATGATGGTCGCGTGTTCGAAAGACATCACGCCTGCTTCAGCTGCTCGGCGCATTGCATCGGAAGTGTGGATGTGCGCAGCAACATAAGTACCGTAGTCTGAAGCGGCTTGTACTGCGGCTTCCATTTCGTCTGATGTGAATTGCAATGTGTCTAGCGGATCGAAGGTCGATGATGCACCGCCGCCAGCCATGATCTTGATTTGTGAAGCGCCCATAAACAGTTGCTCACGTACTGCTTTCAATACTTCTGAGCGACCATCGGCCACTTTCATTGCGCCTTGCTTCATCATTGGCGAGTCTTCGTGTCCATTGGCTAACCGTTCTTGCGCTTGGTTTTGACGGTAATCGGAGTGACCACAGGTTTGAGATATCGCCGCCATTGAAGGCAGAATTCGTGGGCCAGTTGCGTAGCCGTTATCGATACTTTTCTTAAGGCCAAGCGTGTTACCCGCCACATCACGAATGGTGGTAAAGCCGCGCATCAGCATCTCTTCTGAAATCTTTGCCGAGCGAATCGCCACTTCTTCACGAGTCATCGTATCAATGACATTAAAAGACGCAGATAGCGTGATATGAACGTGCGCATCAATCAAACCTGGCATGACTGTGCCACCTTGAGCATCAATGATTTCATCCGCTAGCGTTGCATCAATCTCGCCAATTTGAGTAATCAAGTTGTCTTCAATAAGAAGTGATACGTTCTCGATTAGGTTGTTATCAACACCGTTAAATACGTTCGCGTTAGTGATTAGCTTTTTCATAGTCTGCACCTATTGGAAATGAGTGTGTGTCGCTGATGGGGTTATCTTATGAGGTGAAGCATTTGAAAAATGGCCATTTGGTGACAAGCAATGACGAGACTTATCTTTTGGTGCTTTTCTATATTTTTGAAAATTGCGTTATAGCGGGAAGTAAATTTTAGATGTGAGAAATGAACAAACGTGAAACGGCTAACTGGTGGTTACTTTTCAGACTGCGATCGACGCCACTTCGTTATAAAATAATACAATTTTTTGCATATATTGTTTTTCTATAGTTCCGTGTTTTGATATAAATGTAAATCGCAATGATAATAATTGCGATTTACATCAAGTTATGTAGTGGTGCTGACATTGATGTCAGTCAAAAGGATTTATTAAAAATACGGAACTAAAATTATGAAATTCAACGTATCATTACTCGCGTTGTCCATCTCAGGAGCATTCGTAACGCCTTATGCTTTAGCAGAAAAGAGCGAGATTGATTCAAAAACAGCCGCTAACTCTGATCATGAAACGATCGTAGTCGTAGGCGAACTCACCAACTTTTCTGTTACTGACATTGAATTAGAACGATATCAAGCCCAAGATCTTGAAGATATATTTCGAACTGATCCGTCGGTATCAGTGGGTGGCTCGTTAGGCGTCGCGCAAAAAGTCTATGTAAGAGGAATTGAAGATACATACCTCAATGTAACCGTAGATGGTGCGCCTCAATCTGCGGGACTTTTCCACCATACTGGTAGATTAACGCTAGACCCATACTTGTTAAAAACCGTCGAAGTACAAGCGGGTGCAGGTGAAGCAACAAGTGGCGCTGGTGCTCTAGGTGGTGCAATTCGCTTTAAAACCAAAAGTGCTCATGACCTGTTGAACCCAGGAGAGGCGTTTGGTGGCTCAGTAAGTGCAAGCTACTTTACTAATGACGGCTACAAGACTAGTGCAAGCCTATTTGGTGAAATCAACGACAACTGGGGACTATTGGCCTCTGGAGTTTATGTTGATAACAACAATATGGAAGATGGTGACGGTAATGAAATATCAGGCACGGCATCTGAAAAGAAACTCGGTTTCCTTAAAGTTGATGGCAACTTAACTGATAATCAAACCCTTACGTTAAGTTACGAAAACCGTGTCGAGGAAGGTGATTTCTCTACACGTCCAAACTGGCCTGTATTCGAAGATACCCCACTTTATCCCCACGAACTTGAACGTCATACGTTTACAGGTAACCACACTCTCGGTTTGAATGATTTTGTAAATCTGGAAACCACACTTTACTACACCCAAGCTGAGCTCAATCGAGGAACCAACCCGAGTGTGGCGTCTGACCCTTACGGCGGTAAAGTGAAATCGACGGGCTTCGATCTAAGAAATACTAGCTACATCAGCAGCCACAGTGTCACTTATGGTGCAGAATACAGAGCCGATACGTCTTCTGGTGAAGCGCCTGATGGCAGCTGGGCATATAAAGAAGAGGGTGATGTTCTCGGCATCTATGTGCAAGATCACTGGCAGGCAACAGATACAATCTTGCTTAGCTTTGGTTCACGTTACGACAAATACGAGATGGAGCAAAAAGCGACTGCGACGAAAGTAGACAGTGACGGGTTCAGCTCTAATGTTGGTTTCAACTTCAACTTCTACGATGGTTGGGTTCTTAACGCAGGTTATGCTCAAGCTCTTCGTGGTAAACAAGTTGGCGATACCTTTGCTCTTCATTACACCGTTGACTCTGATATCAAAGCAGAGACGGCAGAAAACATTGAAGTGGGCTTAGCTTACGAACAGTCGAATTGGCTGGCATCCGCAACTGCGTTTGACACTAAAATTGATGATGTCATTGATGTGGTCGGTCGAGAGTATCAAAATGTCGGTAAGCTAAAAAACCGAGGTTACGAGTTAAAAGCTCAGTACTGGAACGATTACATCATGGCAACGGCAAGCTTTATCAATGCTGAGCCTGAACTGAATGGCCAAACCTTGAATGGCTATGATCATGTTGGTTTAGGTACCGCCCGTGGCGATACGTTTGGATTGAACCTTGTGTACAACGTTACTCAAGACATTGAGATTGGTTGGAACTATATCTACGTAGCGGATCTCAATGATGTTGATGTGATTAATGATTACGTGGATCCGGGGACGACGATCGATAAACCAGGCTACCAAGTTCATGATATCTATGCTCAGTGGTACCCACTAAGCAACGAAGACTTGAACATCAACCTAGCGGTAACAAACTTGTTTGATGAGTACTATCGTGATCACTCAAGTGTGGGTGATTACTCTGGCGTACCAGGCTTCGATATTGTTTCTGGCTTGTATGCGGCAGGTCGAGATATTCGAGTGGGTGTGACGTATAACTTCTAACCCAAAGTGATGGCACCATCACTTATTGAGTGGCAGCCATAATGAGAAAAGCTTGGATGATATGTCCAAGCTTTTTTATTTGCTGTGATTTCGTTACTGCTTGAGCCACTTAGCGTAAGGGTTAGGGTTGCCCAACTCACTCGGTTCTTTACCCAATACGCCACGGTACACTTCATCAATGATTAGGTGCGCGTAAGGTACATTTTCACGAATGTAGTGTTGCCCAGCGCTCGCTGCAAAGATGACTCGCTCTTCCTTTACAACATTCAGCGTTTTCCATAGCGGGCTGGTGAGCATTTTGTTTTCAAACTCAGGCGCCCATGATTTTAATAAGAATAAGTAATCGACATCGAGGTCTTGTAAACGCTCGCTCGATAACGGATACCACCAAGCGTTACTTAAAGCTTTTGAATCTTTTGGGCCTAAGATGTCGTCGCCCATTTTCAAGCCAGCAGACATCAGAATCTGTGAACCAAAGTTGAGCGCTGTCCAAACTTGCACGCTGCCTTGCTCCTCACCAACACGGGCGACTGCGAAGGTGGGCTTTTTGTCACCTAAATCTGCTTTGAGACGAGCAAGACGCTGGTCTAACTCAGCTAAAGAGCGTTTTGCTTGGGCTTCTTTACCCAGAAGTGAGCCTACAAATTCATGGCCGTGCCTCCAAGATTGCCCCTCATTCCATCGGAATACGACGGTCGGCGCTAGGTGGGACACTTTTTTATTCACGCCAATATCAGCTTCAGTGACAATCATATCTGGTTTTGCTGAGGCCATTACTTCCGGATCACTGCGAGGATAATAGGAGATGTAGACCATGTCTTTTAACTGACTGTCATCGATTGCCTTTGGATACGTCTCACGAAAGCTCTCAAGATACCAATTGTCTATTACGCTCTCTGAGCCAAGTACATAAGCAGAAATAATCTTGTCCATCGTAAAAGCGATACGTTCTGGCTTTTCGGGAATACAAATAGATCCACCTTCAAGGTGTGGATGGGAAAATAGCCGTTGTCCCTCTGAACACTCTTTCGCATAGGCGGAATGGGCCATCGTGGCTCCCAATAAAGCTAATATCCATTTAGACATGGTTCTTCCTTCTATAATTGATTTCTTGCTTGTGTTCTTAAAATCAGAACAGTAAATACCGGAACCCCGATAATGGCGGTAATGATGCCTGCGGGAATTTGGTTAGGTGCAAAGGCAACCCGACCGACAAAGTCAGCTAATCCAACAATTAACGCACCCGTCAGTGCCGTCATGAGTAAATGTACACCGACACCACTTTGAGCGAGGCGCTTGGCCAAGTGTGGAGCAACCAAGCCAACAAAACCAAGTGGACCAGCCGCGGCTACAGCAGCTGCCGCTAACCAAACCGCAAGAGTGACTAAAGACCAGCGAGCGAGCTTGACCCTTACTCCTAAACTAGTCGCCACTTCCTCACCGAACCTAAGCGCCGACAGTGGGCGAATAGCTATAAGCAGCAGCGGCGTTGCCAGTATCATGGTTACGGTGAGCCAAATGACTTCATTCCAACTCACGGTATGAACAGAACCCGCTAGCCAGCCCAGAACAGACATAGCTCGGTCTAAATCGCCGTAGGTTAAGAGCATGGACGTGAACGATGAGATAAGTGCTGCGACGCCTATACCCGTTAAAATGAAACGTAGAGTTTCTCCTCCACGGCGAGAAGAAGAGGCTAACAGAATAATGATGGTGACTGTGAGTGAACCTGCGAATGCAAGGATTGGCCTCCAAAATAGCGTGATACTTGGCATTAGAATAGTCACGCTGACGACCGCAAGTGCTGCACCTTGACTCACGCCAATTAAACTTGGATCTGACAACGGATTTCTAGTGATGTATTGAAGGGCTGCACCTGACAAGGCGAGCATGGCCCCGACTAGAAAGGCGGTTAGGACGCGAGGGAATCGATACTCCCACACCACAGTGTTAGCGACGTTTGAAGGCGGCTGCCCTAACAGAGTTTGTATCACGTCGTGACTCGTTAAGAAGAAGTTGCCCGACATTAGACTCCAAATTAAAACGGCCATCATTGAAATGGTGAGTAATAGAGTCACTCCTAATGCTCGTATGGGAAGATGAAACGACAATCGTCCATTCAATAACTCGATCGACTTCTGATTCATAGCTTCGCCCTTACTAACCAAATAAACACAGGCGCGCCCAAAAAGGTGGTGACAATGCCGGTCGATATCTCTAAAGGCGCTAAGATTAATCTCGCTGCGATATCAACCAACACCAGATAGACCGCTCCGATGATAGCGGAAAAAGGAATGATTAAACGGTAATCTGAACCGACAAAGAGTCTAACGACATGGGGAATGACTAAGCCTACAAAACCAAGTGGCCCCGAAATAGAAACGGCTGAAGCGGTCAATGCGATAACAGCAACCAAACCAATGGTTTTAATCTTCTTAGTATTAACGCCGAGGCCAGCTGCTGTCTCTTCGCCCATAGAAAGAGCGGTGATTTGACGTGCGATGACAAATGCTGCAGACAAACCAGCGATTAACCAAGGAAGCGCCCACATAAAGGTGCTCATCTCTCGTCCAGCCAATGACCCTGACAGCCACACTCGGAAGTTCCCGAAAGCTTCTTGATTGGTAAGAATTGCGGCACTTTGTATCGCGTAAAGAAAACCACTGACTGCAACGCCGGAGAGGATTAAGGTGAGTGGTGTCGCGCCTCCTGGAGCAGAGTTTGAGATCCCCCATACCAATAGTGCACCTATCAGCGCACCCATCGCAGCGAACAAGGGAACATAAACCGTACCTGCTAGCTCCAACCATCCGATTCCAATGACGACTGAAAAGGTAGCCCCCGCCATCAATCCTAGGATCGAAGGTTCTGCGAGTGGGTTTCGGGTAATGCCTTGCATGATGGCGCCCGAAACAGAGAGTGCAGCGCCTACCGAGACGGCAAAAAGCGCTCTAGGCATGCGTAGCTCTCGAACAATGATGTGGTCAAACATATCTTCTTTAGGGAAGAACAGGGCATCGATAACTGTCGAAATCGGCAGTGGCTTTGCTCCAACAGAAATATGCCATAGAAACACAAGAGTTAAGGCTGCAATGCAGAGCCAGAATCCGCTAGCCATAATGGTTGAGCGAGCACTATACATTAGCTTGCTCCAATTGGACGTGAGAGGGATTGTTGCTCTGGAGTGCGAGGAAGGCAAACCGGGCGTCCAGTCAATGGGTCTGAAATGATCTCAGAGTGAAGGCCAAAAACTGACTTAAGTGCTTCGGGGCGCATCACTTGTTGCGCGCTACCTTGCGATACGATTTCTCCGTTGTTCATCATAATAATCCGATCAGTAAACGCAGCTGCTAAGTTCAATTCGTGAAGTACCATCAAAATGGTGCGCTGTTCTTCTTTAACGATTCGAGCTAAGAGATCCATCAGATCAACTTGTACTTTAAGGTCTAAAAAGGTGGTCGGCTCATCTAACAAAAGGATTGGCGTGTCTTGAGCAAGTACCATTGCAAGCCAGCAGCGTTGCCTTTGACCTCCTGAAAGACTGTGAACAGGTCGGTCAATAAACTGCGTTAGATCGGTGAGTTCTATAGCTCGTTCAACCGCTTTAGTGTCTTGTTTGGACCACTGACGGAATAAGGACTGATGAGGGAAGCGTCCTTGAGCGACCAGTTCTTTTACCGTTAACCCCTCGGGGGCGATTGGCCCTTGAGGGAGCAGCGCGATCTTTTGTGCCACTTGACGAGTTGGTAAGCTGTGTATCGGTTTGTTGTTGATCAATACAGTCCCTGACTGTGGAGGCAGTATTCGCGCAAAGGCTTTTAAAAGCGTCGATTTTCCACAGCCATTAGGGCCAACCAAACTGGTGATGGTGTTAGGTTCTACGATTAGGTCTACATTCTTGACGATGACTTGATCACCGTATCCGACGGAGAGTTTTTCTGAAGATAGTCGCGTTGTTTGCTCTGACATAATACTCGCTTTGGTTGATCAAGTTTGGTCGCTGTATAAGTTACAAAGGCAAGACGCCCATGTGTCGGTCGTATTTTTAAAATACGCAATATATGACGATAATAAGATTTATTCTCATATGCAAATTTGACGAGCAGTATTTTTGTAGAACTCCTCTCAGTTGTCTTTAATAAGAAGGCTTCGAATGGAGTGGTTGTGGTGTCATGAAATGGTAAGTTTTGCTTCGATTCGAACGCTAAGATGTATTTCAAATCGAGACTACTTATCCATTCAGAGAGAGACAACATGACTAAATCAGACAAAGTTTACGGATTCAACACACCACAACGTCTATTCGTCGGTTACACGTTAGCCGTGCTGGTGGACTTAGTGGTACTTAACTTTTTTGATGAGTACTGGGATTTCGTAAATATTGAGTCTTTTACTATCTCTCTGATTGCCGCGGTTCTACTGCAATTACTGTTGAAGCTGTCTATTGGTTTGGAACACAAGATTGCCGAACACTTCAAAAGTAAGCCGGGTACCGCACCTAAGGTTTACCGAGCAATCACGACTTACATCATCTTGGTGGGTTCAAAGTTCGTGATGCTAGAAGCGATTAACTTATTGTTCGGCGAGAAGGTCAGCTTTACTGGCCCTTGGAATGGTGTGGTAGCGTTCTTCGCTGTGGTATTTACGATTCTGATTGCTGAAGTGATTGTATCGAAGATCTACTTTGCGCTTGATGATAAGCAAGATTCAAATGTGAAAGCGCTTAAAGAGACTAACGCGTAACACAACATAAAATACCTATGTGAATAACAGACGAGCCAGCTGAATAAGTTGGCTCGTTTTCGTTTGTGTGGCGCTAACGAATTCGATGGCTTATTGGTTCTATTTTTCGTAAACCACATCGCCTCGCAACACCGTCATCAACACTTGAGTCTTGGCTATTTGTCTTGCTGATACTGTGGTGATGTCTCGGTCGAGAATGGCGAAGTCAGCCGATTTCCCCACTTCAATAGAGCCAGTTACGTCTTCAATTCCAAGGCTTTTAGCTACGTTGATCGTGTAAGCGTCGATAGCGGTGTAGATATCGGTTAGGCCAGTTTTGCCCATGATTAGGCTGTTTGCGATGCCGACCAAAGGGTTGATGTCGTGTACATTCCAGTCACTGCTTAGGGTGATGTTGGCGTCGGTTTTGAGTATCGCGTCTAGGTTCATCATGGCTTTGGCTCGTCGAGCTCCGAGGAAGGCTTCGGCCCATTGGTGTTGATGTTTGGCTACGTAATCGGAACCGACTTGGAAATCTGCGGAGACATTGAGCTGCTTGAAGCGGGGAACATCTTCATCATTGATTAATTCAATGTGGGTTAAGGTGTAAGGTTTTTGCGAGCCTTGTTTACGCACGCTTTCGATAGCATCAAGGGATTCACGAACCGCACCGTCACCAATCGCATGAATGTGCGCACTAAAACCGATTTTATCGAGCGCGGTTAGCCATTCTTTCATCTGTTCTGGTGGTATGTAGTTCAAGCCATTCGGCGACTGCGGCAGATAAGTATCCAAGTAGGGTGCGAGTGTTTTTGCTGTGCCATTAATGAAGATGCCATCGCTGTACATTTTGACCTGATCGACCAGTAGCAGACGGCTTTTGTCATCGGAATACATCTTCTCGAATACTTCGAGCTGAGAAGGCATTACCATCGATGGATATACCCAAGGGCGTAACGACACTCGAGCCGTCAAATCTTGGTTTTGCTTCGCTTCTAGCCAAACGTCATACCAACCTCGTTTCCAATACATCCGGCCGTCACCGATGGTGGTAATGCCGTGCGCAGCGGCTTCTTCAAGACCGAACATTAACCCTTGGTAGCTTTGTTCAAAGAGCTCGCTTTGGCTGTTCCACGCCATCTCCATAATTTGGTCGCCAGCGTTATCTAATAAGATGCCATTGAGCTTGCCGCTGTCTTGGTCTTTTAAATAAGCGCCACCTTGTGGGTCAGGAGATTGTTGGCTGATTCTGGCTATTTTTAAGGCTTTTGAGTTGACCCACATCGAGTGTGAGGTTTGCTCCATGATGACTACGGGACGATCCGGGAAGATACTGTCGATGATCTCTAGTGGCGTGTAGTCATAATTGCTGTCGAGTGTCGACTCTAGAGAAAAACCATAACCCATCAGCCAACCTCGACCATCGGTCTCGGCGTTGATTTTACAGGCTTCTAAGTAAGGGATTTGTTCTTCGAGTGTGGCTTCAGAATCCAGTTCGCAATTACCACCCAACTCTGAGGCGGCTTCGAAAACATGGTTATGGTTATCAATGAACCCCGGCAACACAAAGGCATTTTCTAAGTCGATGACATCGGTATTTTGCCCTTGAAAAGCTTTCGCTTGCGAGTGTTCCCCAATGAAAATGATCTTACCTCTGTGAGTAACGATTGAGTCTGACTCACGATGCCCGTATATGTCGGCATTAGTAAAAATTTGGTCAGCAGTTTGGCTTTGGGCAGTTGTTTTCTGTTGCACAACGGTGTTGTCTTGTCCAAGTACCGGCGAAACAGCGCCTAAACTGGTGACTAACGCGATCCATGCAGTGTGCGGCAAAGTGAGCTTGTTGTTCATTCTTATGTATTCCATATTCCACTGTTTAATAAGTATAGAAAGCGAGTGGCAAGAATCATATCGCGGATTTTTAATAATAAAGTGTCCATAGTTGCTCTCCTGATTAAGTTCACCTGCAGTATATTTAGCGGTGACACCGACTCAGTATTGCGCGGCAATGAAGTATCACTGATTCACTGACAAAACGATTCACATAAGCTTCTGAATAATTTACTGTTATATGAACCAATTAAACGGATTTAACGTATTACCAAGGATGTAAGTTAGACTCTCACATGACTTACTCGAATTACTTTTAAAACAAGTCGAGGTTAGGATGAAGAAAATATTATTGCTGTTGAGTGTCATCTTATTGGGTGGGTGTGTCGGCATGCCTGAAACAGTAAAGCCTGTTCAACAGTTTGAATTGGATAGATATTTAGGCAAATGGTACGAGGTGGCTCGTTTGGACCACTCGTTTGAGCGCGGGCTTAATAGCATCAGTGCCGAATACAGCTTACGTGATGATGGTGGTGTGAAGGTGATTAACCGCGGCTATTCGGATGAAGAGGGCGAATGGAACGAAGCGGAAGGTAAGGCGTATTTTGTCGAAGGCAGCGATCAGGGTTACCTGAAAGTGTCGTTCTTTGGTCCATTCTATGGCGCTTACGTGGTGTTTGAGTTGGACAAAGAGAACTACCAATACGCGTTTGTTTCTGGCCCAGATACCGATTATCTATGGCTGCTTTCTCGAACACCAGAAGTCTCATCTGAGGTTATGGAGAAGTTCAAAGCGATGTCGAAAGAGCGTGGCTTCAACACCGATGAATTGATTTATGTGGAGCATTCTAAATAAGGGTATGTAGCGGTTTCTTGGTCTTTACGTAACTTTACGCAAAGACCATGTTAAGTGTAATGATAATGAGTCAAAATAACACCTAGGTCAGAGACATAGAGTGGTCATTATGAATAAATCATTATCGAAACAGACGGTTATTTTCCATTGGCTTACCGGCATTTTGTTTATCGCTGTGTTTGTTATTGGACTTCAATTCGAAGGCATGCCTCGAGGCCCCGAAAAAGGCGAGTTAATGGGGCTGCACAAATCGTTAGGTTTGATTGTTTTAGTTGTCGCACTTTCGCGTCTGGCATGGCGTATGAAAGAAGGCGCGATTGCTAGCGTTGCTGTGTTAACTAGAGCACAAGAAATTGCCGCGAAAAGCATCCATCATTTCTTACTGTTGGTGACATTGGCGATGCCTATCTCTGGTGCCGTGATGAGCGTGGCGGGTGGACGTGCATTAGAGCTATTCGGCATAGAGTTGATCGCCGCTGGTGAGAAAACGGAATGGTTGCAGTCTGCAGCTTCTTTTGTTCACGTTAATGCGGTGAACTTAATTATGGTGGCGTTTGCTCTTCATGTTTTGGGTGCATTGAAACACCAACTAGTGGACAAAGATGGCACACTGAGCCGAATGCTTGGTCGTTCATCGTCTGCTAGCAATTAGCGAAATCAGACATCAAGATTATTTCTTATTTAGCGAATCTAACTTTGGGCTTGATAGAAAGATGAATACAAAAACACTCGGCATATACCGAGTGTTTTTTTGTTTGTGTTACTTGCAAATCGTACTCACTAAGCTTGCTTGCGAACCTGCAATACGCTCAGTACTGATAGCGAAAGGAAGAACGCAGGATCACTCCAACCAAAGCCAGCAAAGATACCGGTGAAAGCCGCATACAGTGTGATAATCGCACCCAGCATATTGGCGATAATCAAACCTTGGATGAGTTTTTTAGCGCTGATTCCCGCTTCAATATCTCGCAGTAACCATGTTATCGCTGCAATACCACCAAGGAAGATACTGGTGTGTTGAGAGAGAAAGTAAGCGTACTTGTCATTAATTTCCACGCCGTACATAGGCCACATGACCGTTGGTAGGAAAAACAACGCGAAGGCAAACCCTGCGTAAATGATGCCGTGTAGGCTTAAAAACGTTTTATGGTTCATTTGTTATCTCTCTATCTCGTGCCTTTCGCTAACTCTTGATTCATTCTATTAGCCGTTGATTGGGCCTTTGTTAATGGTAGTTAACGGCTGGTTTACGTCAAAAATCACGCCACGTACTTCTTCTACGCCCATCTCTTTTAAGCGAGCGGCATGCATGGCTAAATAAGCCTCAGCACTGAGTTGATCTTCAAAAAGGTAGACACCACCGCCCAGTTTCTCAGCTTGGTTTTCTGTCCAGATTTTCCAGATCATGCCCGGCTCGTTGTTGATGGACTTAGCTAGGTCTACCAGTGCGTTCGACATTTCTTCACCGAAAGGGCCGTTAAATTCAAAATCAACTTGTAGTAGTTTCATGGTATTTCTCCGTTTAACAAATTTCGTTTAACAAAATCCGCTATAAAAAATAGGTGTTTAAGACAAACAAGCCATTCTCGTTTGTTGTTGAGATTTATATTACCTGTTGAAATAGATATTACCTGTAAAAAACAGACAGAAAAGTTCATAATATTGCCATTAACTGTCAGGATTTTAGACCGATGAGATTAAAGACCACCCTCGACCAATGGCAAACACTCTATGAGATAGACCGCGCTGGCAGCATTCAGGCGGCGGCACTGCAATTGAATAAGAGCCACACCACACTGATTTATGCGTTGAGAAAGTTGGAAGACCAACTGGGTGTGTCTTTGGTGCAGGTTGAAGGTCGTAGGGCAGTGTTGTCGGAAGATGGCAAAGCCTTATTGCGTAGGGCGAGCAGCATGCTGGAACAAGCGCGAGAGCTTGAGCTGATCAGTGAGCAGTTAGCCAAGGGTGTGGAGTCTGAAATTGTGGTCGCTGTTGATCATTTGTGCTGTCTTGAGCGCCTTTATAAGCCGATGGCTGCGTTTATGGCAGAGAACAATACAACCTCAATACAAGTGATAGAAACATCACTCTCGAAGACCACCGAAATGGTCACTCAAGAACGAGCCGATGTTGCCATTATTAATTTGCCAATTACCAATTACTCGGCAGAAGCTTTTGGGTTTATCAAGATGGAGCCCGTTGTAGCGAATTCGCATCCGTTGGCTAGCATGTCATCCATATCGCTCAATCAACTGTCGTCGCTGCCACAAATTGTGGTGAGAGATTTAGGTTCGGTTGAAAAGTTGGGAGAGAAGAAGGATGTGGGTTGGTTGAAGTCGAGCCAGCGTATTACGGTGGATAATTTCGACCATGCCTTTGGCGCGGTAGATCAGGGTGTTGGGTATTGCAGGTTACCTAAACATATTGTCGATAGCCGAGGCAGTGACAAGCTTGCTGTATTGAATGTAGAAAATGGCAGTGGTTATCAAGTGCCGTTGCATCTGACTCTGCCGAAAGGTGCGAAGACAGGCCCAGCTGCAAAACGTTTTTATGAACTGCTTCTTGAATCAGCCCAAAATGCGGGCTAGGGGCTATGAGAAACTTAGTTATGGGCTATGAGTTATGAGCTATTAACGAGGTCGGTTGCCGTTTAAGAATAGTGCGACACATTCACGCGTGTAGTGAAGTCTTTCATCTTGTGACTCGCCGCTGTCGTGTCCGAAGAATGCCCAATAAGCCGACTTACCATGAAACATCAGCAACAATTGTCGTGCAGCAATGATCGGTGAACTTGATGTTGAAAGCGTTAAGTCACCCGAATCTATTTTCGACTGCAAATAATCAGCGAGTAACTTAGTGGTCTTCTGTGGTCCTGTTTCTAAATAAATAGAAGCGATTTCTGGATGTGTGGTGGATTGGCTCACCGCATTTTGAAAGGTCTGCCTAGACTGCTCATCAAGTAACAAATCTTGAAACTTCACACCAAACTTCACCAATTCTTCTTCCAAAGTGGCATTCATATCAAATGCTGAAGGGCTGAGTTCGCGTTCCGCACACTTGGTTTGCATGCAGGTTTCGAAAAGTTCGTCTTTGTTTTTAAAGTGGGAGTAGACCGTTTGCTTAGAAACGTTCGCTGCTTTCGCTATCTGATCCATATTGATCTTGAAGCCATGATCAGAGAAAAGTTGGCTTGCTGCGGTTAAGATCTGCGATCTCTTCTGTTCACTCTTGATGATTTTTGTCACGTGCTGTTTCTCGTTACTTGGTGTTGGTTCGTTACCTAGCTTGTCTCTTTGCTTAGTGCCTATTGATACTCCGCTATAGGTATCTCATTTAGCGCTAAGCATTATGCTTTTTGTGATGGTTTTATCAATCATTAACCATGAAACTTATTTTTAACATAATCAAACTAGACAGTCTAGTTTGATTTGGTTAGTCTAAAAAAAGAACATAATTGAGTACCGCATAGGAACAGGAAGTATGTATAAATTGATGAAGGGAAGCGCAGTGGCAGTAGCGTTGTCGGCTTTTCTTGTTGGATGTGGCGAAAAGGAACAAGCCCAAGAGTCGGTTGATTCAACCAATCAAACGGCTTCGAGCGTCCAAACCATTTTAACTGTGGAAACGATGGCCTTGGCGCTGTCTTCCTCTTATGCAGTGCAGCGTGAATATGTGGGTGTGGTTAAGGCGGGTCAGCAGGCTAATCTAGGTTTCGAACTGGCGGGCAAAGTAAACGAGATTCTGGTGGATGTCGGTGACACAGTCACAATTGGTCAGCCGTTGATTCGATTGGATACCCAACTATTGGAAACCGAGTCTAGCCAATTGAAAGCACAAGCCGAAGAAGTGAAAGCTCAACTGAGCCTTGTTGCCGCGAACTTAAAGCGTCAGCGTTCATTGAAAGCAAAAGGCTTCAGTGCTGAGGCGGAAATTGATTCGTTAACCAGTGAACAACGCGTGTTGCAAGCCAACTTACTGCGCATTGATGCTTCGGTAAAAGGCAATCAATTGAAACTGGTGAAATCGACAGTGCTTGCGCCTTATTCGGGCACTATTGCAACGCGTTTTGTCTCTTTGGGAGATGTAGTGAATGTGGGCAACCCAACACTGACACTGCTTGCCTCTGAAGGTAAAGAAGCGTTCATTGGTATTCCTGCACATCAAATGCAAAAAGTTACCTCGCTTTCTGCGCCTAACATCCGAGTTGGGAGAACAGATTATGCCGTGGAGCTATTGAATCCCGGCGCAATGGTCGACACTCGGTCTCGCAGTGTCGGTTTACGTTACCTTTTTCCTGAGCAAGCTTCAGTATTAGAAGGGCAGCTTGCTTATCTTCAGTTTGATGAGCAAATTGACGACCAAGGTTATTGGGTGCCATTAACGGGTTTGATTGATGGTTTACGCGGTGTGTGGAACATCTTCGTGGTGGGTGAAGACAATATAGTAGAGCGCCGCAGCGTTCAGGTTCTGTTTGCTAATAACCAACAAGCTTATGTCAGTGGTGCCATTACCGAAGGCGAGCAGGTGATCGCGAGTGGTCTACATCGCTTGGTTCCAGGTCAAACCGTGAAGCCAGCCAACGTTACTGCTGAATAGGAAATAGTATGAAAATCATAGAGACTATTTCCAATACTCGACTGCTTATTTTAATGACCGCACTGCTGATGGTGAGTGGTATTTCTGCGTTCATGACGCTGCCTCGCGCAGAAGATCCAGTCATCATCAACCGTTACGCCAACATTACCACCAGTTTTCCCGGTGCCAGTGCCGAGCGAGTTGAAACCTTAGTTACTGAGGTGATCGAGAATAAGCTGCGTGAGCTGAGTGAAGTTAAACTGGTGAGCTCAACCTCAAGGCCGGGCGTGTCTATTGTCACGCTAGAATTGAATGACACCATCACCGAGCCAGAGCCGGTTTGGTCTCAAGCGCGTGACAAACTGTCTGACATCGAATCCATCTTGCCTGCGGGCTCACATTCTCCCGATCTCGACAGCGACCACACCTATGCCTTTACCACGATTACCGCGCTGACTTGGTCTGGTGCAGGTGAGCCGGATCGACTGACGCTTGGCCGTTATGCTAAAGAGTTAGCCAAACGGTTGAGAACCTTATCGGGTACTGAATTCGTTGACGAATACGGGATGCCACAAGAAGAGATTCAAATCAGTTTACGCACCGCAGACGCTGCTGCCCTTGGGCGTTCAAGTGCCAATATTGCAGAGTCTCTTGAAGGAGCGGATGCTAAGAACTCTGCCGGTGAATTAGTCAGTGCGTATTCTCGCTTTGGCTTAGAAATTAAATCTGAACTCGATTCTATTGAGCGTATTAAGCAAGTGCCAATAGCCACCGACAGTAATGGTCACATTATCCGTATGGAAGACATTGCTTCTGTGAGACGTGGTGAGAAAACCCCACAAGACCAGATTGCCATTATTGATGGTGAGCCAGGTGTGATTGTCGCGGCAAGAATGCACCCTGATCTTCGTGTCGATAATTGGACATCGCGTGCTAACGCTCTGATTGAGAAATTCCAACAAGAGCTGCCCAGCAACATCGATGTCACTGTGTTGTTCGACCAACAAGGTTATACCGAAACTCGTTTAGACGATTTAGGCAAAAGCTTGATGATCGGTTTTGGGCTTATCTTGATCGTATTGTTCGTGACCTTGGGTGTGCGTGCTGCAATATTAGTGGCGATATCTCTGCCGTTAACTTCATTGCTGACGCTGTCGATCATGAAAATGACCGGTGTGCCTATTAACCAGATGTCGGTGACGGGCTTAATTGTGGCGCTCGGGATCATGGTGGATAACGCGGTAGTGATGGTCGATACCATTCAGGCTTACCGCCTGAAAGGACAACAGCGAGCCGAAGCAACCATGAATGCGTTGAAACATTTATGGGTGCCTTTGCTAGGCTCAACATTAACCACGGTTCTGGCGTTTGCGCCGATCATTCTGATGCCGGGTGCATCGGGTGAATTCGTTGGTGGTATCGCGATTACCGTTTCTTTCTCGTTGATCGGCTCTTACATTATCTCGCATACCTTAATTGCAGGCTTAGCGACCAAGTTATTACCGAAACAACTCAGCGACGTTGATAAGAAAGGCCAGCACCATTGGTACATGACCGGCTTGAGAATTCCTGCACTAACACGTTGGTTCTCGTCTTCTGTTCGCTTTGGTGTCACGCATCCAATCATCACTATTGCTTTGGTGTTGTTGGTTCCGTTTACTGGCTATTGGAGTATGTCTCAACTGACTGAGCAGTTCTTCCCGCCATCAGACCGAGACATGTTTGAGATTCAGGTATACATGCCGCCACAAGCAAGCATTTACGCCACCAAAAACACCTCTGAAAAAATCGACGACATCATTCATCGCTATCCAGAAGTGGAGCGCATTGATTGGCTAGTGGGAGCGAACTTCCCATCCTTCTATTACAACTTGCAGGCAAGGCAAAACAACGCGCCTTACTTCTCACAAGCCATGGTCAAAACAGAGAACTTTGACCAAGCCAATGCGCTAATTCCGCAGATACAAAAGGTGCTGGATAATGAGGTGCCGGAAGCACAAATCTTGGTACGCAAGCTAAACCAAGGGCCTCCATTTACTGCGCCAGTGGAGCTGCGTGTTTATGGTGAAAACCTCGATACACTGAAAATGATTGGCGAAGATGTACGCTTGATTCTGGCAGGTGTTCCTCATGTCACTCACACAAGGGAAACACTGCAACCGGGTACGCCTAAGGTGTGGTTGAAGGTCGATGAAGACACCGCGAAACTTAACGGCATCTCACTCAATCAATTTGCTGGCATGCTGCAAACTACGCTAACAGGCCGTGAAAGTGGCTCAGTGATTGAGGGCAGTGAATCGGTGCCAATCCGTGTTCGTGTCGCGGATGATGCGCGTGAAAACTTGGCGCACTTAAGTAATATTCGTTTGCCGATCAGTTCTGATTTCTATTCCACGGGGATTAATGTTTCGACTCTGGCGGAGCTTGAACTGACTACCAGTCGTGGCGCGATTACTCGTCGTAACGGGCAGCGTGTCAATACCATTGAGGGTTACATTGAAGCGGGTGTCTTACCTCAAACTGTCCTTAATGAATTCCAAAAACGCTTAGAAAGCTATCAGATGCCATCGGGTTACACGATTGGCTTTGGTGGCGAATCCGCTGAACGAGACAATTCAGTCAATAGCCTGATCTCGAATGTCGCAGTCGTGGTGGTATTGATGGTGTTGGTGGTGGTGATGTCGTTCAACTCGTTCCGAATGAGTGGCATCATCTTCATGGTAGCAGGATTGGCTGGTGGGCTAGGGCTGTTGTCGGTATGGATCTTCGGTTATCCGTTCGGCTTTACTGTGATCATCGCCATGCTCGGGATTGCGGGCTTAGCGATTAACGCTGCCATCGTGATTCTGACGGAATTGAAACTCGATAAGCAAGCCTCATCAGGCAATGTGGATGCGGTCGTTGAGGCAGTGATGTCGTGTACTCGCCATATCAGCTCGACCACGATTACAACCGTTGGTGGCTTTATGCCGTTGATTATTGCTGGTGGCGGTTTCTGGCCCCCATTTGCGGTCGCGATTGTCGGCGGTACCGTATTAACCACTCTTATCTCGTTCTACTTTGTGCCTGTGGTTTATCATTTGATGACTAAAAATCAGCGCAAAACCGTCGTCGAACCAACAGCATAATCTCTTCTTTGGTGACCCTTACTCCTCTCTATTGAGGGGAGTAACACCCACTTAAAACCCATCAAAATACTCATGAAATCGGCTTTTTATCCCCATTTCTGCCCGTTTTCTGCTGCGTATAACTGACATGATTATCATAAAAAGCAGGGTGTTATTTGAATGCCTGATGGGTTGCTGTCTGAATTGATGTCTTTTCTAAATACCTTTAAAATCTTATGTGAATTCATAAATTTGACAGTCATCACACTTTGCTTAATTCGCTCTTTCTAATGTAATCAATCATTGTTGTTTCTACTGTGTGTTTACTTTGATCTCTCCCGTTTCGCTTTAATCCTTTTCCGTACATGGCTCGACTCGTGTGGCACGTTCATGTTGTGCGTCTGAATTGCATCAATTTCCCACCTCTCACTTTCATAACTGGAAGGTTAGTTTCCAAGTTTGTTTGGTGAGCTTTCAATTTCAACTCCTCATAATGCGCCAAATGTAACAATGTGTTTCAAAGTGTAACAATTAAGTCATATTTTTTGTGTGGTTTTAACCGTGCGGCAATGTTTCGGCTGCGCAGCACTGCGGCTTTAACTTGGCAGTTGAACTGTTCAACTGTCGACTGTTCAAAATCGTGGCTAATTCAGTTTCGCTTTGAGATGCGTCGTTTCACATGCTCAACACATAAATATTCTAATGACCATGACAACCAGTACTCGGGCGTTCGTTCTGAGGCTGGATAACCATCGAGAAAGTTAATGGAAGCTTCAAGATATAAACGCATTTTATCGAGAGCAAATCTGTCGAGGATTGGTTTGGTGGGAACCGTCCTGATGCTCGAAGGATGTAACTCCGCATTGCTCGACCCAAAAGGTAGCGTTGGCGTTCAGGAAAAGGAGCTGATTATTACTGCTCTGTTGCTGATGCTGATTGTCGTCATCCCCGTGATCCTGATGACCATCTACTTTGCTTATAGATACCGTGAAAGCAACACCACAGAAGAGTATGCACCTGACTGGGCGCACTCAACCAAGATTGAAATAGTGGTATGGACGATTCCAATCATCATTATTGCGATTCTGGCCACCATCACTTGGCGAACAACACACGAACTAGAGCCTTCCAAGCCTCTGGAGAGTGACGTTAAGCCTATGGTGATCGAAGTGGTCTCTCTGGACTGGAAGTGGCTGTTCATCTATCCGGAGCAAAACATTGCGACGGTTAACTATGTTGCGTTCCCGAAAGATGTACCGGTGACGTTTAAGCTAACTTCAGACAACATCATGAACGCGTTCTTTATCCCGCGTCTTGGCTCGCAGATCTACGCGATGCCGGGAATGGTGACCAAGCTGAATTTGATCGCGAACCACGAAGGTGACTTCAAAGGTTTTGCATCGAACTACAGTGGTAAAGGGTTCTCTCAAATGAAATTCACCGCATCAGCCATGCCTGATCAAGTGGCGTTTCTAAACTGGGTGGAAAAAGTGAAAGCTAGCCCAGACCGTATTGAAGACTGGGAGCAATTCCGTTCATTGGCTGCGCCAAGTGTTGCTGAACCTGTGACTTTTTTCTCCAGTATCCCACCATTTTTATTCACTGATGTCGTGACCCAGCACCCTGGTTCAATGAACTGTTTGCCGGAAACCCAA
Organism: Vibrio cyclitrophicus; assembly: GCA_023206055.1. Taxonomy (NCBI): domain Bacteria; kingdom Pseudomonadati; phylum Pseudomonadota; class Gammaproteobacteria; order Vibrionales; family Vibrionaceae; genus Vibrio; species Vibrio cyclitrophicus. The sequence goes on from CP065366.1 coordinate 1,311,647, forward strand.
GGATAATCGTCATGTTTGGAAGATTAACTCTAGACTCAATTCCCTACCACGAACCCATTATTTTGTTCACGTTAATCATGATCGCTTTAGTGGGTGGTTTAGTGGTGTATGCGGTAACAAAAGCCGGTAAGTGGCAATACCTTTGGAATGAATGGTTTACTTCTGTAGACCACAAAAAATTGGGCTTCATGTACATTGCGGTCGCGATGGTGATGTTAGTTCGTGGCTTTGCCGATGCCGTCATGATGCGTAGTCAGCAATTGCTTTCTGCAGCGGGTGAGACAGGCTATTTACCGCCACATCACTATGACCAGATCTTCACGGCTCACGGCGTGATCATGATTTTCTTCGTCGCGATGCCTTTGGTTATCGGTTTGATGAACATCATTGTGCCACTGCAAATTGGTGCTCGTGATGTTGCGTTCCCTTACCTCAATAACCTGAGCTTCTGGCTGTTTGTAGTGGGTATCATCCTAACCAACATGTCACTGGGTTTAGGTGAATTTGGCCGTACGGGTTGGTTGGCGTATCCGCCATTGTCTGGTATTGAGGCAAGTCCGGGAGTCGGGGTCGATTATTGGATATGGGCGCTGCAAATATCCGGTGTGGGTACCACGTTAACGGGTGTGAACTTCTTCGCGACTATTTTGCGCATGCGTACTCCGTCTATGCCAATGATGAAGATGCCAGTATTCACGTGGGCGTCTCTGTGTGCCAACATCCTGATCATCATCTCTTTCCCAATCCTAACGGTCACCATCGCGTTACTGACTTTGGATAGATACATCGGCACGCACTTTTTCACCAACGATCTTGGTGGCAACGTGATGATGTATGTGAACCTAATTTGGGCATGGGGACATCCTGAGGTGTACATCCTAATTTTGCCTATCTTCGGTGTGTTCTCTGAAGTGACTGCAACCTTCTCTCGCAAAAAACTGTTTGGTTATACCTCACTGGTATGGGCAACGGTGGCTATCACTATTTTAGCGTTTGTGGTTTGGCTGCATCACTTCTTCACCATGGGTTCTGGCGCCAATGTGAATGCCTTCTTTGGCATCGCGACCATGATTATCTCTATCCCAACCGGGGTTAAGATCTTCAACTGGCTGTTCACCATGTACAAAGGACGCATCCGCTTTACCACGCCAATGATGTGGACAGTGGGCTTCCTAATCACCTTTACCGTTGGTGGTATGACGGGCGTATTGATGGCAGTACCGGGCGCAGATTTCATTCTGCATAACTCAGTATTCCTGATTGCTCACTTCCACAACGTAATCATCGGTGGTGTTGTCTTCGGTTGTTTTGCTGCGATTGGTTACTGGTTCCCGAAAGCGACCGGTTTCACTCTGAACGAGCTTTGGGGCAAACGCGCATTCTACTGCTGGATCATCGGTTTCTTGATGGCGTTCTTGCCGCTTTACGCTCTGGGCTTTATGGGCATGACGCGTCGTTTGAGCCAAGACATCAACCCTGAGTTCTTCCCTTTACTGGCGGTTGCGGCTGCTGGTACCGGCGTAATTGCGATGGGTGTGGTGTGTCAGTTCGTTCAGATTTATGTGAGTGTTCGTGACCGCGACCAAAACCGAGATCTAACCGGTGACCCATGGGGTGGACGTACATTCGAATGGGCAACGTCTTCACCACCGCCGTTCTATAACTTTGCAAAACTGCCTAAGGGCGATGAGATCGATTCGTTCTGGTATCAAAAGCAAAGTGGTGAGTTTGACCCAACTCAGGAAGAAGAATACGAACGTATTCACATGCCGAAGAACACACCGACAGGCATCTATGTTTCTGCATGGGCGTTGGCATTTGGCTTCGCGATGATCTGGTACATCTGGTGGTTAGCAGCAGCAAGCCTAGTGGGCATCGTGGTGACGTGTATTCAACACAGCTACAACGACGATGTGGACTACTACGTGGAAGTTGAAGAGATCAAAGCGATTGAAGCGGCTCGACGCGCGCAGCTTGAAGAAGCGAAGAAACAGTCAGTGAAAGGCGACCATTCTGGTCGTGGTAACAGTGCTGACAGTGATAACAACGACAATAAAGATGATTTGGAGACGACGTATGCAAGCTAATACTCCGTCACACACTTATGATCTTGCACACTCGCATGATCATCACCACGAAGCTGCGGGCAATAAGTTGTTTGGCTTCTGGGTTTACTTGATGAGTGACTGTGTCCTGTTTGCCACGCTTTTCGCGACTTATGCCGTGCTTGAGAGTGGATCTATCGCAGGTCCGACAGGCAAAGATATCTTTGAACTGCCGTTCGTGTTTGTCGAAACCATGATGCTGTTGTTCAGTAGTATCACCTTTGGCTTTGGCATGATTGCGATGAAGCGCAAAGACGTTACCGGACTGAAGCGATGGATAAAAGTCACTTTCGTATTGGGTTTAGCCTTTATCTGTATGGAAGTGTATGAGTTCCATCACTTGATTGCAGAAGGCTATGGCCCTCAAGAAAGCGCATTCCTTTCTGCGTTCTTTACCTTGGTCGGCACACACGGTTTGCACGTAACGTTTGGTCTGATTTGGATGGCGGTGGCGTATCACCAGCTTTCAACCAAAGGCTTGAACGACAACATGTCGATGCGTTTCCAGTGCTTAAGCCTGTTCTGGCATTTCCTTGATATCGTTTGGATTTGCGTATTTACCATCGTGTACTTAATGGGGGTGATGTAATGGAACAGCATCTATACAGCGGTGCAACGGATTACGTGAAAGGCTTTATTGCGTCACTGATTCTGACCATTATTCCGTTCTACATTGTGTGGTCACATGCGCTACCAAGCACGGAAACTTACGTGATCTTGTTCGGTTGTGCGCTGGTGCAAATCTTTGTGCACTTTAAGTACTTCTTGCATATGGAAGCGAAATCTTCCGATGGGCGTTGGAACTTAGTGTCACTGATGTTTACTGCCATTGTTGTATTGATTCTTATCGCTGGCTCGGTATGGATCATCTACAACATGAACGTCAACATGAAGTTGTAGGCCAGGTATGCTGAAAAAATATTTGTCTATTACCAAACCGGGCATCATTTTCGGCAACCTGATTTCTGTTGCGGCGGGGTTCTTCCTCGCCGCAAAAACAGAACCAGCCAGTGCGATGTTGTTACTGACGACTTTAGCGGGTGTAGGGCTGGTGATTGCATCAGGTTGCGTGGTGAACAACATTTTTGATCGAGATATCGACCAGAAAATGAAACGTACCCAGAACCGTGAATTGGTTCAGGGGAATATCAACACAGACGTCGCATTTATCTATGCGTTAGTTATGTTGTTGGCAGGCACAGCGTTACTGTTTCAATTTGTTAATCCGATGTCTGCGGTTGTGGTGTTGCTTGGCTATGTGTTTTACGTCTTTTTCTACACAATGTGGTACAAGCGTAATTCGGTTTACGGCACCTTAGTTGGCAGTATCTCTGGCGCAGTTCCGCCATTAGTTGGTTACCTTGGTGTGACGAATTACTTGAGCTTAGAAGCGGTTTTGCTGTTCATCATGTTCTGCTTATGGCAAATGCCACACTCGTATGCGATTGCGATGTTCCGCATTCAAGATTACCGCGATGCAGGCATTCCTGTTTTACCGGTGAAAGAGGGCGTTGATAAAGCACATCAGCACATGAAAGCTTATGTGGTGGCGTTTGGTGCGGTTGCTCTGGGGTTATTTTTACTCGGAGAGGCGGGTTATGAATACCTAGCCGTGTCGGCAGCCGTTTGCTTTATGTGGACCAAAGTGACGTTCCGTAAGGTTGATTGTCTTAACTACATCCAATGGTCAAAGACAGTCTTCAAGGTCTCTCTGCTGGTGGTGATGAGCATCAGCGGCGTACTTGGACTGGAACTGATTCCGTTGCCTACGCTTTTTTGATTTAGTTTTGTCGTTGAACCCTCACTGTTTTTAAATCCGAGGGTTCAACGACCTTTTATCTGATTGTCTGTTTATCTTGTCATCTATATTGCCGTTCAGCTGAGAACTACAGCCCCTCGAAAATATCACTAAACCAATCTTCAAGTTGCTCTCGTTTGTCTTGAGGGCCATTGATTACCACTAATCCATTCAGCGTCGCTTGATCCCAAGAGATCGTTCCGTTCGCCAATGCATCGAACACATCGAGCTCTGTAATAAGCAATAAATCGTTCTCTGTCGGCAAAGTGTCTCTTCCTGAAACGTTCACGCCTTTTTCAATGCTGATTTGGCTGTAGTGGCCTTTAATTGCTTCAAATAAGTTGAACTCAATCTTGCTCGGATGTGCCTTTGCGAGGGCTGATTTTATCGCAAACAGTTTGAAATGATCCGGTTTATCTAGGTTTCCGAACTCGTCATCTTGTCGAGCATTTATGATGTTGCCAAACACTTCGAGTGAGCCCGGTTCAGTCACCAAACTAAACCCGGTTTCTTGGTGTAAGCCGCAAGCGAATACCAGAGAAGAACTGAGTGAAAGCAATAGAACAAAACGTTTTAGCATGTGTGAACCTTAAACGAAGTAGGGCAGTTTCCTTACCCTAACAATAGACCTAGATCGTTGAGTGAAGGCTGCGAACTGTACCAATAAATAAACGATAAAGGGACCACTATGGGTCCCTTAGTTATCGGCTCGCCATCCTTAGCAGGCCTTTAATTGGTGTATATCCAATTAACGAACGATAAGCATCAGTTCTTCAGGAGAAAGAGGCTTGTCGAAGTAGCTCATGAAGAGACCGAAGCCCTTGATATCGCCATTCGAGAACTTGAATTCACCAGACTGCATGTTCTTACCAATCACTTGCTGAGCATTAGGGCCAGCCATCAGGATTTGGTTCAGCACTTGACGAGAAGTGTTGATTTGAACATCTGCGCCTTCTACAGCTGTTTCATGAAGCTGTGCAATACCGTTACGAACTTCGATAGTGAATGACTCATTCGTATCAGAGAAGTTGTACGTTAGCGCCATGTTTACATCTAACGTGCTCTCTGCAATTAGAGTCGACGTCATCATGTCGAAGATCTGCTTACTTGGTAGGGCTGTTAGAACGTCTACAGAAGCAAAGCTGATCATGTTAGAGAAATCGCGAGTACCTTCTAGCTCAGCAGCGGCATTTAATGCCCAGTTACGCCAGTTGATGTTCACTTGGTCTGCAGACCATGCTTTGTAAGCTTGTGCTTTCAGTGCGCGAGCTTCCATGTCGTCTTTGTTCACCGTGATTGGGTAAGAAAGAATCTCTGCTGCAAATGTGTAGTTTTCTGCTTTGATCGCGGCTTTCGCTGTGTCGATGATGTTGTCACGACCGCCCATGATTTCTACGAACGCTTTAGCGCGTTGCTCGTAAGCCATTGGCTCTAGCTGCCACGGATCGGCTTCGAAGAAACCGTTGTAGCCTACGTAAATTTGGCGAACAGCGTGTGCAACAGTACCGTAGTGCTCACCTAACCAAGGGTGGTCAGCAAGGTGTTTAGGTAGCTTAACAACTTCAACAAGTTCGTCAGGTGTTAGACCCTTGTTCATGTGACGAATCGTTTGGTCGTGTGTGTATTGGATTGCATCACGGTAAGCCGTTAGTACATCCGCTACCGCTTCTTTGCCTTCAACAGGACGACCATGCGAGTTGATCATGATTTCTGTATCGAATTGACGCATAACGTCGATGCCCTTGAACCACATGCTTGGGTCACGGAATTTCGTACCACGAATCGTGTGTAGGTTCGGGAAGTTTTCGCCTTGTAGAACCTCTGCTGCGTGCAGGATTTTTTGTTCTGGAAGGTAAACCACGATTTCATCTTTAGTTTCAGATGGCACGTTTACGATCTGCATGTGAACGCCAGAGATTGTGATGTCTAATGTGCCATTTTTTTCAACGAGCATATTAGGCTCAATGAACGAGATATCACCTTGCATGAAGCGAGGGCCAAGGCCATCGTTTACTGTGCCGTGTTCGCCTTCTTCAACGTGTTTTGCACCTGTGTAAGAAGTGCGGTGACCAAACAGTGTACCGAGGTTTGAAGACCAGTTAGCCACTGCAGCGGTTAGGCCTTCTTGAGCGATGATTTTCACTTCACCAGAAGCCACTTGCTCATCTGTTGCCCATGCACGAACACCAGAAATGTGGTCAATGTGGTTGTGCGAGTAGATGATCGCTTTTACTGGTTTGTCTGTGATGGCGCGGAATTGGTTTTTTACCGATTCGGCCATTTGTACTGATTCGCCTGGATCAACGATGATGATGCCATCGTCACCTTCGATCATGACTGGAGTGTCCAGACCGAAGCCGTAACCAAGGTAAATATTGTCATCAACTTTGATGATAGCTTGGTCCATCTTACGACCGTGCTTGGTTAGGATTGGGTGTACGTGATCAGACTCTTCTGTGAAAGCCAGTGAATCGCCCGTTTTTGAAAGCACTTGGATACGTTCGCCTTTGCCCCAGAACATGTTTGATTCGTGTTCGAATAGAACCTCGCTTTTGTAGCGCGCATCAAGATCGATGTTTTGGTATTGAGCTGCATTTGCGGTTTGAAGCTCTTGGCCTACCGTTGATGTAGCTTCAACAACAGGCGTTGCTGATGCAAAGCCAGAAACAAATAGTGCACTTGCGATTGCAACTGGAAGTGCCATTTTTTTGAATGTGTTAGTCATGATAGTGACCTTATATTTGGATACAGGAATTGGATTTCTTGAGCCAAATAATAGACAGGAGAGGGGGCGCTATCTACGCGCTAATAGGATTTCAATCTATCGTTTTTACGATGTTTTATTTTGTTAATGATTGTATTGACGATTTTAATTGATCTGAATCAATTAGCCAGATGAGCTTGTGACAGATACAAAAATGCCCTGACATTCAGGGCATTTAATTTGGAATTAATGGCTGTTATATAAGTGTTTACCGAGAACCTGAGTACTTACCGAAAACCTAAGCACTTACCAAGCACCTAAGTAAGACTTGTAAGATTGTAGGCGAACCGTTGCCGCACCGATTACATCAATAAAGCCCCAGAATGGATGTGGCTTCTCAGCAGAAATCCAAGCTGCGCCAGCTGAACCAATTGGGATATTGAAACCTTCTGGTTCGATGATCTCAAGTACGATGGTACGACCTAAACCGTTACCGTTTCTTACCACGTGTTGACCGACGCTTTGTGGCCCCTGAAGTGGAGAAATACTCGACTCACCCGTACCTGCATTAAAGCTGTGTACTTTTGCTCTGAACACATGCCCTGGGTAGGCATCAACGAAGAACTCTGCGAAGTCTCCTACTTGAACATAGCCGTAAGTTTGGTCTGAAATACGCATCTCAAGGAATTTTTTGCTGGTGTTGTAGAGGTGCATGTTACCCATGACAGAACCTTCAGCAATATTCACTATCGATACTTGACCATCAAATTCAGCTCTAATGGTTTTCTTCTCTTGCGCCCAATTTACTTTTTGTAGATCGGCTTTTAACGATACAAGTTGAGCGTGCAGCACTCGAAGGTCTGAGTCGTATTTTTCTACGTCACGCATATTGAAGATTTCAGGTGACGTTTCAGCGCGCTCTAAGTCGCGAGTCATTTGCTTGATCTCTTCTTCTTTCTGAACAATTGAAGATTCGATCTTTGCTTTGTCTGCGGCAGAATCGATGTCGACGAGTGTGTAAATTACGTCGCCTTCTTTAACCATTTGGTTGTGCTCAACAAGCACTTTGTCGATCTGCTGACCAAAGATAGGTGACATTACCGCGTGTGGTGCTTTCACTGTGGTTGAGTTGGTTAAATCAACCGGTGCCCATAAGCGAGAGATAACCGCTAATACCGCAAGGATTGTTACGCCGCCAATGGCAGCCCACGTGTAGTTTTTGAAGTTCTTCTTCAGTGCACCTGTCGCAAACAGTGACCATACAATTAGGATGTATGGAATCATCATCTCTTTCATTATGCGACCTCTTTTTCTGTAGGGGATGGTTTTGTTGGAGCCTTTTCTTCTGAAGCCTGTTCTTTAGAAGATTGTTCTACTGGAGACTGATTTGTTTGAGACGGCTCTGTTACCGATTGTTCAGGTGATACGTGGACAGCCGCTGTCGCTGCATTAGTCGCATCTTGTTTAGGCTGAACACCACGGCGAATAACATCACTCAGTGATTGACCAATATGTTTCCAGTTCGCCAATGCGATAACCAAGGCGATAACCCAGAATGTTTTGCTGATGAACAGTCCACAAAGTGACAGTGCAAACACGATCTGTACGTGAGCGCTTTTGTGCTCTTTTGCTTTATGCACTCCCAGTTCATGCAATTGCCACATGCCGTAAACACCGGCTAATACCACAGCAATGGTCACTGAGAACAAATAACCAGAGAAGTACTCCATCTGGAAGAAGTTCATCATCATTTCATTGGGATGATTGTTGAATTGAGACATGTCGATGTCTTTAGAATGGATTGTGCCTAACGGTGCAAGAGCCCATGCACCGGCAAACATTACCGCCATAAACAGGCAGAATTTAATCAAGACCATCACAACGGCCCAGATTTTCTGGAAAATGATTTTTATAAAGTTCATATCTCAACCTACATCAATAAGAAGAGAGAATTTGCAGCCTAGAAGTAACCTTTAATGACATCTTAAAAAGTAGATGTCTATTATGTGGGTAGATTAGTGCTCATAATAAACAAAAGTAACAGATGATATTTAAAGTGATATTGCACAGTCCAGACAACCGATTCTCGGTATCAAGAAGCGAATATGCTTCTCTACAAATCAATCTTTATTATTTGTCAGCAGACGTAAATGAAATGGCGATGAAGCGTTCGAATTAATATTCGTGCGGCTTTCTAGCGACTGTTTTATTACGTGTAATACCTCGGCAATCGAGGGGCTCTTCCATGACAATTGACATACCAAAGTAAAACATTTGTCAGTTTTCTATTTGGGCTGATGATTGATTTGTTAGCAGGATAATAGGAAGAGTTTTGACCAGTATCTACCCAGAATTACGATTTGATAATATCGTAATTACGATTAGTAGTTATAACTCTAAATCGGTAGGGTGATTTATTTGAAAAGGCTCATATACAGATAGAAAACATTGTTCATTAACTTGGTTTGGATCATAGAAGTCGATGAAAAGTGCTAAAAAGGCTGGCCTAAAATATTAAATAAATTAGACCAGCCTGTAGGGGGATTTTAATCGATTATTTGAACGGGTTTAATGTAACAGGCGCAATAAAGAATTTCAGGTTCCAATCTGGTGCATATGGCACATACTCAGCGGGATTGGTTGTATTAACATTTGCGTCTGGTTTCATTACGTAATATTGAAGTTCTACACCCCAACGAACTGGCATTGGCCCAACCTTAAACATATCGATATAGCCTAATCCGACAGGTACAGTAAATTGGTCGGAACCATCTTTTGTCCAATCAATTTGAATATTAGGTGTCATACCAATTAACGCGGTGTTGCTGACACGATAGTTTAAGAAGTACTGGATGTCCGCTTGATTGGTTGATTCAGTAACGCTGTCGCTCCCGCCTACATCCCACCATTGCTGAGCTAAGAAACCAACGTTCCAGCTTTCAATACTGGCTGGGTTACCTGTTTCTTTACCAAGGCGAGCGACCATTGCTGCAGGGCCGACTTGCCACTTATCTTGCGTTAAACCATCAGTACCTGTTGGCATGATCACCGTTGGACCAACACCCCAAATCCACCCATCATCACGGTTAGGCGCTGCCAATGATAGAAAGACAGTGTCTCCCATACCGTTTGTACGTCCTTCAAAGAAATCACCGTCTTCACGATCGCCTGGTGAACTGTAGTGGTTGGCAACCAAACGGTTCACCAAGTTCCATTCACCATCCATGATAGGTACAGGCATTACTGGTTGAAAGCTGAAGCGGTTTTGCATCTCATGGTGACCATCTTCTTTTTCTAGGAAAGTATAATCATTTTGAGTAATTAGCATCCATACATCTGATACTGGGTTTGCTGATTTTTTTGCCGCTTCTTGTACTGATAATTTTTCTTGTGCACTTGCTGTTGTTGAAAGTAATGCTGCTGCAGTAATGGCAACATAAAGGAAATTCTTTTTAATTTTAAGCATATCTATACTCTTAGTCATAACTTGTTTGGCATTCACTTCATCTTCACAGTCATGAAGTGTTTATTCGTTGGCGAGAAATATAGAAGATGTGAATAATATGAATCTACGTAATATTTCGTTTTGTAATCATCGCAAATACGATAACTAATGATCTTTATTCATTAGTAGTGAGTTTTATAAAAATAAAGGGCTGCTTTTTGAACTAATGTGTTTGTCGTTCTTTAGGAAAATAGCGAGCGGAGAAAGCGTTCCTCCAAACCCCTTCATCAGGCTGAATAAGGGCTGAAGCCTAAAACGCTCGAAAATTAATAGGTTTAGTTGAAAGAACAGTGTTTTGTGAAATGCACAATTTTCAGCCTGTGCTGTGAAAAAGACAAAGAGCTTTACTGAGTAGCTGAAAGCGACTGTGAAACAGTGTCATGAAAAATGAGACAATAAGCCCTTGTTTGTTGGGTTTATTAGGTTGATAATCAATGCAAATCAAAACGGCGATAAATGACTTGTCGATTGAGAGCAGAAAGAAAATTAATTGAAATGCTTAGCCCAAATAAAAAAGCTTAGCGAGCAGGGCACTAAGCTTATTATTTAGATAAGAGTTCCAAGTAAGTAATATAGATTTAACCAAATGACTAAGTTTAATTCTTATCTGAGTGAGTGTTATACAGGGCGGAATGTTACTTGAAGCGATAGTTCACTTGCATGCCAAAGAAGTGTGCGCTGTTGTCATAAGCGCCTTGAACATTGATAACTTGCCCCTTTGAGTAATTGAGCTCAGGCTCGTCCAGATCGATGTAATCGTAGTAAGCGCGCAGCTCCCAGTTCTTATTGAGCGCATAGGTGGCACCGGCGCCAATACGTTTGGTTTCGCCTACAGGAAGATCCATATATTGATGAGTTGCGTCATCTTGAGGAGAAGTCTCGTAGCTGATGCCTGTTTCTAGTCGCAAGGTTGGGGTCATTTGGTAATGAGTACCTATGGCTAGGTTCCACACATCGTCGAAGCTACGGTCGACAACTTTCACGGAGTTATCATTGATGTCTAGCGTGAGGTCTGTCCATGTTGATAGATCATACCAAGTCACACTCCATAGCATGTCCCATTGGTCATTAACGGCGTGCACGCCGCTAATTTGGACGTGTTGAGGCATGATAAAGTCGAGCCCAACATCACGCTTGGTGTCGCGAGCTGAATGTTGAAGATCACCCTCACCGTAATGAGCAAGTTCAGAGCGGTACATAAAGCCAAAACGGTGTTGTTTGTTTGGTTGGTAAAAGGCACTAAGAGAGTAGCCAACCGTGAAATCATCCGCGTCTGCTTCGAATAAGTGCTCAGATCCAATGTCGCCAGTGCCGATAAAAGGATTCAACTCGCCGTTCGCAGTGAGGTATTCCGCATTGACAGAGACACCCAACGAAAGCTGCTCATTCACTTTGTAAGATATCGAAGGCATCAGTTGAACTGTCATGAATTCAACATTCTTTAATAAACGCTGCCCAGAAAAGTTATCACCATAATCGATTCCAGAACCACCTTGAGAAGCCAAAGCAAAACCAGCGTGAAATTTGTCGTTGATAGGGGCAACAAAGTAGAAGCTTCCTACTGGAGCCCAACCTCCAGCATCAATGTTATTGTCAAAACGTTCTGTTGGGTCTGTGTCTGAATAGTTGATGTCTGTGTAGAGGCCTGCCAGATTGACGGTGAGTTCAGGACTTTCTAGCTGAGACATAGCAGCAGGGTTAGTCCATGCGGTTAACGCACTTTCAGCTAACGCTGCCGACCCTGCGCCTGCGGTACTTGCGTTGAGAGAACCAAGTTCAGGAAGAAGGTGAGCCGCAGCTTGTGCTGGATTTGAAATCATCGAGTTACTCGTCATCATCGCAATAGTGATGGCAAGGTAATGTTTTTTCATGGGGAAACCTATTGAGAAACTAGTTACGCGGGATGTTAGTGTCTCAATTTTGGACTTTAAACGAGGGATTCTTATTTCATTCTATCGTTTTTACGATAGCATGGTGCTCATGGTCGCCTAACGAGTAATGATATATGAGCAACGACATCCCCAACTTCAATCTACTTGCCGTGTTTTCTGCGGTGATGGAGCAGGGCAGTTTAAGTAAAGCTGCGGATCAACTCAGTACTAACCAATCGACCATCAGTACCGCATTAGCCCGCCTAAAAAAAGAGATTGGCCAGGAGCTTTTTGTCCGTAAAGGAAGAGGTGTTGCGCCTACGTCTTATGCGCAAAGCTTGTATGAACAGATCAAAGCGCCGATCAATGAACTCAATGGTGTGTTTCAGTCGATGGCGAATTTTGATGAGCAAGCCTCCGAACGTAAGTTTGTGATTTCGGCACCTGAGCATCTGCAGTGGGTGCTGCTCAATAGTTTTGCGGCGCTTCCCAATCAAAACTTGTCGCTAGAAGTCTTTGATCAACCAGACAGTGATGAGCGCATTTACGAAGATCTTTTGACTCAAGAGTTTGATGCGATGATCGATATTGTGGTGCCTGAACACCCAAGTATCGTCAGTGAAACACTTTATGAAGGCGAGTTTGTGATCGTGTGTCGATCTGATCACCCACGAATCCAAGGTGAAATCAGTGAAGCTCAGTTCCTAAGTGAAAAGCATGCCGTATTAGACAGAACACGACGCAAAGTTCGCAGTTTAAATCACTACACTTCTTTGGATCTGTCCCAACGTAAAATCGTGTTTCATGGACGCTCGCTGTTCAGTAATATCTTGCTGTGTAGCCAATCCGATTACATTACTGTTGTGCCTTTATCTATGGCCGTGCAGTTCCAAGAAAAGTTAAGTTTGCAGCTGTTCAAGCCACCCTTTGAATATCAGCCGATGTCTCACTACCTGATTTGGTTGAAGAAGCAGAACAGCGACCCCGCTCATAAATGGTTCAGAGAACAAGTCATCAGTACGTCAGATGCAATGTCGAAGGCGCTTAAAGATAGGCGCTTGCGGTTTTAATTGAGAATTTAACTATAAGGGAAGCATTGGCTTCCCTTTTTTGTGTCGCTTAGTTGGTACTAGCTATATGTTAATAACAAAAAATTATCACAATGAGAATTTTTGATAATTTCATTTATTTGGTGTCAGTCCGTATATTAACCCTAAGAAAGAAGTGGATAACCTCCACTCACGATTATATCGGCCCACGTTGATGGGCTAAAAAGGGTGAAATATGAAATTCCTACACACAATGATTAGAGTTGCTGATCTAGATAAGTCTATTGAGTTCTACACCAAGGTATTAGGTATGAAAGAGCTTGAGCGCCATGACAATAACGATTACCGCTACACGTTAGTTTTTGTTGGTTACGAGCAAGGCGGCACAACCATCGAACTGACTCATAACTGGGATACCAACGAATACGAAATGGGTAACGCTTTTGGCCATTTAGCATTGGGTGTGGAAGATATTTACGCGGCGTGTGACAAGATTAAATCGCTGGGTGGCAATGTGACTCGCGAAGCGGGTCCAGTAAAAGGCGGTTCAACACACATCGCTTTTATCACTGACCCAGACGGCTACCAAATCGAACTGATTCAACTAGGTTAATCGAGGATATAACAATGACAAACGCACTATTTCAACCAATTCAACTTGGTAACATCGAACTAAAAAACCGTATTGTTATGCCTCCGATGACTCGCTCTCGTGCAACACAACCTGGTAATTCAGCAAACGATATGATGGCGGCTTACTACGCTCAACGCGCTTCTGCGGGTTTGATTGTGGCAGAAGGCACTCAGATTTCACCTTTGGGTCAAGGCTACGCTTGGACACCGGGTATCTACTCAGCAGAGCAAATCGCGGGTTGGAAAAAAGTAACCGATGCAGTGCATGAAAAAGAGGGCGTTATTTTCGCTCAGCTTTGGCATGTAGGTCGTGTAACACACCCAGACAACATCTGTGGTGAACAGCCAATTTCATCTTCTGCTATCAAAGCGGAAAACGTAAAAGTCTTCATTGATAACGGCACTGATGAACCAGGCTTTGTTGATGTGGTTGAACCTCGTGAAATGACCAAAGAAGACATCAAAGAAGTGGTTGAACAGTATCGCCAAGCGGCTTTGAACGCGATTGAGGCGGGCTTTGATGGCATCGAACTTCACGCAGCAAATGGCTACCTGATTAACCAATTCATTGACTCTGAAGCGAACAACCGTACCGATGAATACGGCGGTTCAACTGAAAACCGCTTACGTTTCCTCGGTGAAGTGGTTGAAGCTATGGTTGATGCGATTGGCGCTGATCGTGTTGGTGTTCGACTCGCTCCGTTTACTTCGCTAAATGGCACGGTTGATGCGACGCCTGTAGAAACTTACACAGCAGCGGCAGCATTCCTAAATCTGTACAAGATCGTTTACTTGCATATCGCAGAAGTAGACTGGGACGACGCGCCTGAAACGCCAAAAGCATTCAAAGCTGCCGTTCGTGAAGCGTTCAAAGGTGTTCTGATTTATGCAGGCAAGTACGATAGCGAACGTGGCGAGCAAGCAGTTGCTGAAGGGATAACAGACATGGTTGGCTTTGGTCGCCCGTTCGTTGCGAACCCTGATTTACCCGCTCGTATTCAAAATGGTTTTCCGCTAGCGCCGCACGATCCAAACACCTTGTTTGGTGGTGCTGAAAAAGGCCTAACTGATTACCCTGAATACGCAGGCTAAAAACTGCTGCCTGAAGCAGAGTATTGAGATAGTATCTTGATCCTGTTAAGAGTTTATAAAAAGCAACCTTGCAGAGTCAGGTTGCTTTTTTTGTTATTGGATCGAATAAAAATGATGAACGTAAAAGCGATGCGTGGCGAGCTTTACCTCTTATGTGCCACTTTGCTGGCAGGTGTTGGGTGGATTGCCTCTAAGTTGGTGGTCATGGAAATGCCTGGGCCAGTGTTCATTGGTGTACGATTTTTCGTGGCGAGTCTGATTTTACTGCCATTCTGTATTCATCATATTCGCAAGCTATCTCTCAAGCAGATCCTGTCGCTTTGTGGCGTTGGTCTATTGTTGTCAGCCTCATTGCAGGTATGGGTGTTTGCTGTCTCAGTGACAGAAAGTTTGTCGGAAGGGGCATTCATCATGAGCCTAGCCATGATCATTGCGCCATTTGTCTCTTGGATTCTGTTTCGAGTTAAGCCTAATCGTGCATTTTGGAAATCATTTCCTATCGCGATCATGGGTATGTTGCTGCTTACTCTCACCAACGGTTGGCACGTTGAACAAAGTCAGATCTACTTCCTATTGGCTTCAATGTTGCTCTCTGTTCATTTTGTGATGAATAAGCGCGTTATCACTAACATCAAGCCAATTGCTTCGATTTGCGTACAGCTTTTTGTGGTCGGTATCAGTGGGATGGCGTTTGCGTCTATGACTGCTCAACCGGAATTTGAAATCACCAAAACGCTCATCTTCTGGTTTATCGTGTCTGCTGTTATCGCGACTTCTATTCGTTACTTATTGCAAACGGTAGGGCAGCACTCTGTGAACATGGAAGTGGCGGCGCTTATCATGATTCTAGAGCCAGTATGGACACTATTACTCAGTGTGAGCATGTTGGGAGAAACGGTCGAAATGCAGAAATTGTTGGGTGGGGCAGTGATTATTGGTTCACTGTTTTGCTACATCAAATGGTCACGAAGAAAATAAAACCCTCGTTTAGGACGAGGGTCTATTGATATCTAGTTTCTAAGTGCTTTCTTCAGCGCGAGCTATTGAGCTATTGAGCTATTGAGCTATTAAGTTATTGAACTAGACAGCGGCGACCATTTTCTTAAGTAAGCCGATCATCTGTTGTTGCTCTTGTGCATCAAGCGCTGCCATCAGTTCTTCATTCAACCTAACTGGGATGGGTATTAACACTTCTTCAAGTGCTTTACCTTTCTCTGTTAGGTAGATTCTAAAAGAGCGGCGGCTGTGTGGGTCAGCTCTGCGTTCTACCAGTTCAAGCTTTTCCAACTTATCTAATGTTCGTGTTGTCGTTGAGTTTTCTACTTTAGACTTCGCGGCAATATCACGCTGGGTAACCCCTTCCTCTTCCCATAAACACATCAAGGTTGGCCACAATGCGATGGTTAAGCCGTGTTTCTTTAACTCAAGATCGAAATCTTTGGTCGCTTTGTTGGCGATCACATTGATCATCCATCCAAAACTATTCTGTCTATCAAACTCTTCTGACATTCGTTAGTCCCTAATTTTTATGACATAACAACTATTGCCATCGTAACTAATACCGACGCAATTAGCACCAACAACGCTTTTCTATTTGATGAAAAAGCCAATTGAGTGCCATTTCCGAAATGAGCGGTGGATAACGATTGATTTTGTTTGCCTGTGATCATAGCGAGAACCAAAGGCTTTGAGCGCAGTTTGTAGGTCAAGATAGCCAATAAATGCAGCACGACAAAAGCGATTAACATACGCGCGGCAATGGCATGAAGCGTGACGAATAGGTCAAAGACATCGTCTGTGATGATGACTTCTGAATACGGCAATGTGTCGAAGAAACCCGCAATCGTGAGGCCAGTCATGCATTGTACGAACAACGTCGTGATCATGCCTACAACCATCCATGCACCTAGAGGATTGTGCCCCGGTTTAGGTTGAATTTGGCCTCGTAAGTACTGCCAAGCAGAGCGAGGAGAACTAACAAATTGCGAAAAACGGCTGGTATCACTGCCAATCATTCCCCAGATCAAGCGCCACAGAATCAAACTAAACAGTGCTAACCCTAAATATATGTGCGGGCCATTGCCACTAAAGCCAGATACAGCAAGGCCAATAAACAGAGCTGCTTGCAGCCAGTGATACAGTCGAGTCGGTAGATCCCAGATTTTCATAATGCTTTTCCTGTTTGCGAATTTTCTTGGCGAGAATAATTTACACAACAACAGTTGCGTATGCAACCATTGTTGTGTAAATTAAATGTATCTCTTCAATTACAGTTGAACTATCAAGCCGCAATTCACTAAGAAACCAATCAGTAATTAACGAAGAAATCACTTAATCAATTAAGCACTCAATCAATTAATCACTAGGAATGACACTATGAAAAAATTCACTATCGCTTTAATCATCGCACTACCAACGATTGCTCTACCTATGATCTCTGCAGCCGCAGTAGATGTTGTAAATAATCGTCAACAGGCTTTTAGCTCTATTGAAGAGGTCAGCAAACAAGTCGGCTCAGAATTGAATAACAGTGATGTGGATTGGCTGAAGGTGGGCGAGTTAAGTGACATGTTGGTGGAACATGGTGATGTATTGAACGCGAGTTTTGCTGAAGCTGACACAGGAGGTAAGGCCAAGAAGGAGATTTGGAGCAAGCCTGAGAAATTTAACCAACTGATGTTGCAGATGAACCAAGGCTTTGCAGAGCTGTATCAGGCGAGTGTTGAACAAGACTTGTCGAGTGCAGAGCAAGGGTTAAATTCTGCGAATAAGACGTGCAAAGGGTGTCACCGTACTTATCGTTCTCGTTGGTAGTTTTTGAAATGCCTTTAAAAGTAAAAGCCTGTGCGGTTCGCGACAGGCTTGATGTGATAAGTCGTTGGTGAGAGCTAAATATTTTCGCCCAAGCTAAAATAAGCCAACACTTCATCTTCGCTGTTGTAGGTGAAGTCCATGCGAACATTGATGCGCTCTTGACGCATTAGGCGATAACGCAGACCAAATCCAACCATTGATAAAAGGTCACCATCATCAAAGCTATGGTATGGGTCTTTCGGGTTGAGCCTCTCACCAAATACTTTGCCGACACCGGTCAACCCGACCACGGTGACGTTGTTTAGAAAGTTGATCGATGAGCCAGAAATAGAGTAGCGGTATTCCATTTCAAGGTTGGTCATGTGTGAGGCAATGTGATCCCCTGCGACAAAACCGCGTTGAACGTTTCGCCCTTGTCGCCCGTAAGTGCTGTATGCACTGCTTGGGGCATTTTCAGCATCGAGTAGGTAGCGAGTCACCCATCGACTGGCGATAATGTGGTTGTCGTTATGGGTCAAACTGTAGAAAAAACGGTAGTCGGAAAACAGTGAAGAGTAAGTCGCATCTTCATCATTGCCTAACCAAGCCCCGTGGTTCTCATACGTGAGTTCGAACAAAAAGCCATGGTACGGATAATAGTAGTGCTCTCGCTCATCCCACAAGAATGAGAGTTTAGCCCCAGTATCGGCTTTATATTCTTCGCTAAACCCTGTCAACTTCAACAACAGTTTGTCACGGGGTGTGTCGGCTAAATAGCGAGCCGTAGAAAAGTCTAACCCCATACCTAGATAGATATTGTCATACACTTTGAAGTAGAAATCGCCATCGAACGCGTACTCTTGATGGTTGGTATCAACAAGGTCGACCAAGGTTATGTTGGTGCTAGAGAACCCCATTTCGCCGCTAAATCTTATTGAGTCACCTTTCAGCAACAGCTCCGCATTGCCTTTGATGTAATAGCTGTCGTTCTGTGTGTAAGTCAGTGTCGCTGATAATGTGGAAGCGTTCTTGGTTTCGCCATCGGCGTAGAAGTTATAGATGGGTACCACAGAGATCCCGGTATCTACACTCGGGTCATAAAAGGGGATCGCGATAACACGAAATTGGTCATCGAGTTCTGGTTCTTTTGATTCTCTTGTATCAACTTCGAATGCGGAACTAGAGAAACTGGCAACAGAAGAGAAGAGGGCTGCTGTCCAAAAATAGTGTCGAGTCATGTAGAGAGTTACGTCCAATGTAAGGTTGACTGCAGAGCAATGGGAGCTTGCGGATCAGGAGCATAACACGTCATTTGTACTGATTAATAGTAAGGGAATGGTTAACCCTATAAATATACCGTACAGAAATGAGTACAGTTGATAACATCGACAATAAGAAAATGGTGAGAAAAATTCTCACCATTTCGTTACGTTTTCGTCGTGAATTACTCGTTGATGGTGATTTTTGTAATCACAATATCTTCGCAAGGCACATCTTCGTGTCCCCAGCGAATGGTTGTTGGTGCTACAGCAATTTTGTTTACGACATCCATACCCGCCGAAACCTTGCCAAATACCGCGTAACCCCAGCCAGCATTGGTTGTTGAGGTGTGATCGAGGAAATCGTTGTCATCTAAGTTGATGAAGAACTGCGCCGTTGCTGAATGTGGTGCATCAGTACGAGCCATTGCCACAGAACCAATTACATTCTTCAAGCCACGGTTTGCTTCGTTGACGATCGGTGCGCGAGTTGGTTTTTCTGTCATGTCGATAGTGTGACCACCACCTTGAATCATGAAACCTTCAATAACACGGTGAAATGTCGTGCCTTCGTAGAAACCGTCTTGGCAGTATTTAAGGAAGTTTTTCGACGTTACTGGCGCTTTTTCAAGGTTCAGTTCAATCTCGATATCGCCAAAGTTGGTGGTGAAAGTAATCATAGGGCTACCTAAAGTTGAAGTTTTACTGAGTCGTAATGACGAAGGTGGGTTGCAGTATAGGGAAAATAACAGCGGATACCAGTGATGGTTTTATTGTGGTTGAATTCTCGTCAACCACTAAAATCACGCCTGATATTGTTTAAGGAACATCTCGACACTTGAAGTAATGATCACTTGTTTGTGCGCAGCATCCGGTGATGGCACATGGCCAATGATTTGCGGCCAAAACGCAAAAGACTTGAGCAGGCCAATGAACTGCGTGGAGGCGAATTGTGGGTCTAGTTCTACTAAACGACCGTCTGCTAATGCAGCTTTAATCCAGGTTCTGAGTCCACTTTCCGCTTGGGAATATTTTTCCATCGCTTGATGTGCCAGTTCGGCATTATGGAAATACTCAGAAAAGAGTACACGTGACAGGTCGATAAAGCCTTCTGACTCAAGTAACTCAAGTTCTTGGTTGGCTATCGACGAAAGTTGTTCTTCAAGTGGCAGTTCTGCTTGATAAGGGAAATGCGTCGCGGCCAGAGTTTTGCTCCAAATGCTGTCTAGAATCTCATCTAAAAGCAGTTCTTTGCTGGCAAAGTGATTGTATACGGTGCGCTTTGATACCTCCGCGCGGCTCGATATTTTATCCATGCTGGTGGCCTTGTAGCCATGCTCAGTAAACTCTGCGATAGCAGCGGCAACGATCGATTCACGTTTTCTTTGGCTCAGCGTTTTTTTTACAGTCATCGGGATACTACTCAATATGTCGCGGTTAGCATTGCATACGATAATTTTACACCAGTAAGTTTACTTTTAGAACACCAATCCACGTATTGGTAATTCGATCGATAACAACTGAATCGCTTTGCAATGCACTGTGGGTATCATAGAATCGAAAGTGTATTCGAATTTTATTGATATCAACGGAAGAGAATAAACAATCAATGAGTAGTATTTTAGAGTGTATTCGTACAGTTGGACGAGGAGAAAGAGGGCGCAAGCCTTTATCGTTCGAACAAGCCTACCGCATCATGGATGAGTATTTAAGCGGAGAGGTCGGTGACGACCAAATGGCTATGCTACTGATGCTGATTCGTGTGCAGAATGAAACCAATGAAGAGATCGCTGGCTTTGTAAAAGCGTTTCAATCTCGAGTGCCAGATTTGGGCGCCGATATTGATTGGCCGTGTTATGCAGGTAAGCGTAACGATAACGCCAGTGGCAAGCCTTGGAACTTGTTGGCAGCAAAAATCTTAGCTGACAATGGCTATAAAGTGTTAATGCATGGCTATATGGATAAGCCGAGCGGTAGGACGCACGTTGAAAGCCATTTGCAAGATGTCGGTGTGCAAAGTGCTGAGAACCCTGAACATGCTAAGTCGATTCTTGAACAAGACGGCATTGCTTATTTACCGCTAGTTAACTTCGCGCCCGAAGCGCAAACCATGATTGGTTGGAAACACCGTTACGGATTAAGAACACCAATTAACACGGTAGTTCGTGCGTTGAATCCTGGTGGTGGACGTTTAGGTCTGCGTGGCAGTTTCCATCCTGGCTTCCCACAACTTCACGCGGAAGTTGAGCATGTCATTGGCAATAAATCCCACTCGGTCATTTCATTCAAAGGGATGAACGGTGAGTCGGAATATAATCCTAAAGTTAGCCAAACGGTGTGGATGAGCTCTCCTGACAAAGTCGAGTCATTCTACTGGGAAGAGATGATGAATCTAGAACTGCCACTTCCTAGTCAGTGTGTACTTGGTACGTCGGCTGAAGAGATGGCGCTAATGGCGAATACCGTTGTCGACAGCATGACAGCCATTCTTTTTGCGGAAACGCACGATAAAACTGAGGCATACCAGAAAGCGGTGCGTCTGTGGCATGAGTATTGTGTGCGTTAGATGATGGTTTGTAACTAAATCAAAGAAGGTCAGCGAGCGCTGGCCTTTTTTATGCTCGATTTCTAGCAAGGGCTTTCGTGAATGCCCAAACAGTAGAGCTACTTCACTCGCATCAAGCGATGTATCTTGTCTTCGAACTGAATCTCAATCACCTGTGAGATTTTCATCTTATCAACACGATCAAGCATTCTCGCTTGGTAATCACGTTTCTTCATCCACTCTAACGGTTCTTTAAAGCCATCTTCATTAATCACAAACGACTGATCGGTAATGGAGTCTTCAAAGATATGAACCACCCAAATGCGTGATTGGAAATCCAATAACTCGCTAAAGTAGCTTTTTAACTTAGATAAGGAATTAGTTAGATACGTTTTAGGTGAGGTTTGAGGAGACATAGTAAACCGTATTTAGACAATGAAAATCTGCAAGGGCGCCGTCTAATCATTATATCCTTTACCCGCTAGGCTTGTCAGGTCGAATTCGGCAGCCATTCATGGCTATTGCGCTTGCTAATGCTTTGCTACTGTGGCTGCCAGTTCGTGATTAACCAAACCAGTGTCGGATTCACTATTTTATGAATAGGCCGAAGTCGATCTCTTGCTCTCTTTGATATTTTACCAGCTTCACTTTTAGGTCGTGTTTTGCTGCTAAGTCAATGGCTAAACACGACATGCGTTTTATCTCATCAACGCAGCTTGAAATAAGCGGTTGTTCTTGATTATCGATAGTGGCGATGAGTGTGTTTTCTGTACCGTCGTTACCTGCATAAACATACGCGTACATGTTGTTGTCGTGTTGCATAAACTTCCTAAATCGGGATTTCTAATTATTAGTGCGGTGAAGATTACAGGGTTTATTTACGCAGGCTAGTTCGGTGAAGTAAGGTTAAGCAAGAGAAAGTAAGGCTTTGTAAGGGCTATTTTTTTCTTTTTTTAGTGTTCGAAAACGTGTTCAACCCTTTGTTTGTCTCACTTTTTTGTCTTGTTAGGTTTTGCCTATCAATAAAATTGTTGAAATCCATTTAGTAAAATCAAGATTTTAGACAACAATTAACTTAACGAGATAGAAAAATATATGACGCAAAGTATTTAGGGAGAACGCAATGCATTCTATTAAAGTGAAAGATTACATGACGCAGCAGGTTGTGACATTTACTCCTGATATGCCGTTAAGTCTAGCGTTAGACAAAGTGATGCGTAGCCACCACATGGGTGGGCCCGTAATCGATGATAACGAACAAGTGATTGGCTTCCTTTCAGAGCAAGATTTACTCGAGAAATTAGTGAAGGTCAGTTACTTCTGCCAAGACACACACATTGTGGGTGACTGCATGTACCAAGAAGTACTGTCTGTTTCACCTGATTTATCCATTATTGAATTAGCAGACATGATGCAGGTTGGAAAACCTAAAGCATACCCTGTGATCGATAATCGAAAACTGGTGGGTATTATCACCAGAACTGATGTTTTGAGAGCAATCGGCAAGAACTTGGAAGAATGCTTCAAACATCAGGTATAATAGCGTGTTAAGAACGATTATTTTTCTCAATACCCTCAATTGAAAAAGGCGCACTCGCGCCTTTTTTCTGTATAGAACTTTTCTTGGTCGATCCTTTCTTTGTGGATCTCTAGCCGGTTGATTAGTTTATTGGGCGTTAGCTCTTGGGTATTCCAACTTTTGGAGATTTCATGTCAAATCAAACGGCAAAGTTTGTTGAAGGTTCAACGATGCGCCACATATTGGTGATGTCGGGAGCTGGCTCTGTCGGTTTGATGGCGTTATTTGTGGTCGACTTACTCGACATGCTGTTTATCAGTATGCTCGGGCAGGTTGAATTGGCTGCTGCGGTAGGCTTTGCTGGTACGCTGACTTTCTTCTCTACCTCCGTTTCGATTGGTACTTCCATTGCCATGGGCGCATTAGTGTCTAAAGCTATCGGTTCAAAGAATCAAGAACACGCTAGAAACCTAAGCACCAGTATCATGCTGACTGCGTTGATTATCAGTTCGACCGTTACTGCAATCATGTTCGCTTATATTCCAGAGTTGTTAGCCGCGATAGGTGCAAAAGGGATTGCGGCCGAGCGTGCTCAGGCTTACCTACAGATTTTGCTGCCAAGTGGTCCATTTTTGGCGTTAGCGATGGCAGCGGGTGCGGGCTTAAGAGCGGCGGGCGATGCGAAACGTTCGATGTGGGCGACTTTGTCAGGCGGCATTGTTAACGCGATTCTCGATCCGCTGTTTATTTTTGGTTTTGGTTGGAACATCGAAGGGGCGGCTATCGCTTCGGTTATTGCTCGCTTCTCGGTGTTGTTCTTCTCGCTTTACCCTCTGATTCGCAGCCATCAATTGGTTGCTCCCCCTTCTTTTGTGCAATGGCGCCTTAATATTCGCCCAATACTAGCGATTGCGTTGCCTGCGATTATCACCAATACCGCAACACCGATTGGTAACGCGATTGTGACAACGGGTATCGCACAATATGGTGAGGATTTTGTCGCGGGCTTTGCCGTGATTGGCCGTTTAACGCCAGTTTGTTTTGCGGTGATTTTTGCCTTGTCTGGTGCGGTAGGACCAATCATTGGTCAGAACTTCGGTGCTGAGCGAATGGACAGAGTTAAAGAGACGCTGAATAACTCGCTGTTAGTGACCACTGTGTACACCATCGCTGTGTGTATTCTTTTGTACTTCATGCAAGGCTATGTGATTCAAGGCTTTAGCCTGCAAGGTGATGCGGCCGTTATTGTTGCTGCGTTTTGTACCTATGTGGCGCTGACCTTTACCTTTAACGGTGCACTGTTTGTCGCGAACACTTCGTTCAATAATCTAGGTAAGCCTCTTTATTCAACGGCGTTGAACTTAGGTAAGGCGACACTGGGTACTCTGCCATTCGTTTACTTGGGTTCACAATGGTATGGCGCTTTGGGTGTTCTCTATGGTCAAGCTTTGGGTAATGTTCTGTTCGGAATTTTAGGTATCTTGGTGCTTCGACATCATATCGCTGAGCTGATGCAAGGTTCTCAAGTCGACCCTGTAGAAGATGATGTGTCGATTGTCAGCTTGAACACTCAGCCGTTTTGTTCACATGATGCAGTTCTTATCGATGATGTATCGACGAACCGTGAAGAGTGTGCGGAGCTTAAATCTCAGTAAGCCATCGGTGCTGACATAATATTATTGTTTTCTTGATAACTTCTTCTTGACCTTGGAGTAGCCTCCAAGGTTTATACTCCTGTTGAACTTAAGGTTATGTTGCTCGTGCGTTAGCAACAACCTCAAGGCTTTTGAGTATTTAGGAGATATTTTATGTGCGCAAAACATGCAGCGTGCCGCTCAGCAAAAGTGGACGTTCAAACTCAAGCGGCAGGAGCCAGTTGCTCTAGCCCTAAAATTTCAAGCATCACAGCAGCAGGTACTTCATCTGGTTGTTGTAGCTCTTCTGCTGCTCCGTCATCGTCTGGAGATGATTGTTGCAGTTCGTTGGATAGTGGAGAAGAAGACAGTCAGTCCTCAACCTTATCTCTCGACGCCCAATTTTCGAAAAGTTGGCTGGTTGCCGGAATGGACTGCCCAGCTTGTGCAAGAAAAATAGAAAATGCGATCAGTAATATTGACGGTGTTATTCAAGCAAAGGTTCTCTTTGCTACCGAAAAGCTGGTTGTGAAATTCGATAATGAAAGCCTTGCCGACACCATTGAACAGGTCTCTATCAAAACGGGTTTCCCTCTTAAGGAAGTCGGTTCAAAGAAAGAAAAACAACAACCTGAGACTTTTTGGCAAGCTCATATCCAACCTAATTTGCAGATTATCGCGATTGCAGTGGCAATGCTGTTTGCTGCGCTTCTGAAAAGTACCTCCCCTCAGTTAAGTGAAGGCTTGTTTACGGTAACTTGTCTACTTGGTTTATATCCGGTGGCGAAGAAAGCGGTTCAGCTGGCACGTTCAGGAACACCGTTTGCTATTGAAACCTTAATGAGTGTTGCCGCGCTGGGTGCTTTGTACCTTGGCGAAACTGTGGAAGCAGCGATGGTTCTATTGTTGTTCTTGATTGGTGAGCGCTTAGAAGCGTTTGCTTCATCTAGAGCAAGAAGTGGCGTTCAAGCGCTAATGGCATTGGTACCAGAAAACGCAACCAAGATCATCAACGGTGAACGTGTAGAAGTTGCAGTCAGTGAACTGGTTCCTGGTGATGTGATTGAAGTGGCTGCGGGTTCTCGTTTGCCTGCTGACGGTCAATTGATTACAGACGCAGCAAGCTTTGATGAAAGTGCGTTAACCGGTGAATCTGTTCCTGTTGAACATATCGAAGGCAATAGCATCATGGCTGGCGCTGTGGTGGTCGATAAAGTGGTTCGTATCACCATCACTTCAAAACAAGGTGAGAACGCGATCGACCGTATTCTTCATCTGATTGAAGAAGCTGAATCTCGTAAAGCACCACTAGAGCGATTCCTCGATAAGTTCAGCCGTTGGTACACACCGTTAATGATGTTGGTTGCCTTGTTGGTGATCATCACACCTCCATTGTTGTTTGCTCAACCTTGGGAAACGTGGGTTTATCGTGGCCTAGCCTTATTACTGATTGCTTGTCCTTGTGCATTGGTTATTTCTACGCCAGCAGCGATTACCTCTGGTTTAGCAGCAGCAGCAAAACGTGGTGCTTTAATCAAAGGCGGCGCTGCGCTAGAACAGCTTGGAAAAATCCAAACCATTGCATTCGACAAGACGGGTACTTTGACAGAAGGCAAGCCTCAGGTTACGGATATTCAGGCTCTATCGGGTTGGCAACAAGATGCGATGCTGCGTGTGGTTGGGGCGATTGAAGTGGGCTCTACTCATCCATTGGCGCAGTCACTTGTCGCTAAAGTAAAAGAGCTGAATATTGAGATTCCTGAATCGCACAACAAGAAAGCGTTGATTGGTAGTGGTGTTGAAGGCGATGTTGATGGTGTTAAGTACCAGGTTCTGTCACCGTCTAAAGTCACGTTCGATCTTGGTGTCGATGTGGTTTCTCAGGTAGAAGCATTAGAAGGCGAGGGCAAGACGGTTGTGGTTGCTCTTGAGGTTAAAGAACAAGAAGAATCAACAGAGCGAGCTACGACGGTGATTGGTTTGATTGCTTGGCAAGATACGTTACGCAGTGACGCTAAGCTTGCGATTGAACGACTTAACGACTTGGGTATTCAATCTATTATGCTGACTGGCGATAACCCGCGCAGTGCGGCAGCGATCAGTAGCAAGATTGGTATGCAGTACAAGGCAAGCCTATTGCCAAGCGACAAAGTGTCTTATGTTGAAGAGCTTTCTCAACAATCGCACGTAGCGATGGTCGGTGATGGCATCAATGATGCGCCAGCGATGAAGACTGCTAACGTGGGTATCGCAATGGGCGGTGGTACGGATGTCGCCTTAGAAACGGCCGATTCAGCATTGACTCATAACCGCTTAACGGAACTGCCAGCGATGATTGAGTTATCGCAAGCAACCATGAACAACATTCGTCAAAACGTCGCTCTCGCGCTCGGTTTGAAAGGCGTGTTCTTGGTGACGAGCTTGTTCGGTATTACTGGCCTGTGGGTTGCAGTGTTGGCCGATAGTGGTGCAACGGCACTGGTCACATTGAACGCATTGCGTCTGCTTCGATTCAAATCTAAAGCGGATTAAATCGAGCTCATCAACATAGAGCATTCTTAATATATAAAGCGCCTTTAGCGGTAATACGTTAAAGGCGCTTTTTGTCTCATTAGTATGCAACACAGGCGTATTGATTGCTTATTTTTGTGATGCCAATCGGTTTTTCGTGAAACTTGAAATCTTGTTGCGATCATTCATGTGACAGGTGTCACTTCATTTTGTGGTGAGCTTGGTTAGAGTGTGTTCGTACCCCACGAATTTACTATGAGCTTAAATAAGGGTAAAAAGCCCAATAAGCCAAAAGGAGCGAACTATGTCTCAAGCTGTTTTCCATTTAGGTGTTACTGAAGCAGATCTTAACGGTGCTACTCTTGCGATCATCCCTGGTGATCCTGCTCGTGTACAAAAAATTGCAGAAGAGATGGAGAATCCAGTATTTCTTGCTAGCCATCGTGAATACACGCTTTACCGCGCAGAACTAGACGGCAAGCCAGTTGTTGTATGTTCTACAGGTATCGGTGGTCCATCTACTTCTATCGCTGTAGAAGAACTAGCTCAACTGGGTGTTCGCACTTTCCTTCGTGTTGGTACTACTGGTGCTATCCAACCTCACGTAAACGTGGGCGACATGATCGTTTCTACAGGTTCTGTTCGTTTAGACGGCGCTAGCCTGCACTTTGCTCCAATGGAGTTCCCAGCCGTTGCTGACTTCGAAGTAGCAACAGCAATGAAAGCGGCAGTTGACGAATCAGGTGCAACAGTTCACATGGGTGTAACAGCATCAAGTGATACGTTCTACCCAGGTCAAGAACGTTACGACACGTTCTCTGGTCGTGTTGTTAAGCGCTTCCAAGGTTCTATGCAAGAATGGCAAGACATGGGCGTTCTAAACTTCGAGATGGAATCTGCAACACTACTAACAATGTGTGCAAGTTCTGGTCTGAAAGCAGGTTGTGTTGCTGGTGTAATCATCAACCGTACTCAAAAAGAGACGCCTGATCACGAAACGCTAAAAGTAACTGAAGCTCGTTCAATCAAAGTGGTTGTAGAAGCTGCTCGTAAAATGCTTTAAGTCTGACTTTAGATTTTAAAATGGCCGCATCAAATGATGCGGCCATTTTTTATGGGACAAAGAAATTAGAAACATAAATAGTTAAAAGATGAAAACAGGGCGAAACAAATAAATGGCTAGAGAACAAAAAAGGCGAGTGACTTAATCGTCATTCGCCTTTTTAAGATTTGCTTAAGAGCATTGAGCTCTCATGAGTTTATTTGATTTTAGTACTCTAGATCTTCGCTACCACCCGCAGCTGTAAACCATGCCGTTAGGTGTGTTTTAAGATCTTTCAATTCGTCAGGGCCAATCAACGCAAGGCCAAGATCTTCTGCTCGTGTTATGTCGTTATGGCGAAGAGGACGGAAACTAACCAGCATGGCACGTGCTTGTAGGCCACCCAGTAGGTCTCTAAGCGATTCCAGTTTGTACAAGGTATCATCGCCATCATCACGCATGCCTTTGGTCTTACACTCGATGATGTGCAGCTTATTGTTCACTACTGATGCTACATCAAGCTCATTACGAACCTCACGCTCACCCAGTTGACGATAAACTTGAACATTCAAAGAACGGTCTTGAATGGTCGGCATATCATCTTGGATTTGCTTCACCGTGCTGTGAACTAAGGTCTCAAGCCATTCGCCGTTTGAGAAGCGTCGTGCGTCTTCATTGGCAAAGGTCAGAATACCGTTGTCGTAAGTCGCAATCTTAGCTTCAACTAAATCGCTCAACAGCATGTTTAGCTCACGATAGCCTTGTTGCTTCTCAGACAGCCCTACATCCAGTCTCTGTTCTTTACGGCAGGTTGTTGCAAGGTAGTTCAGCGTTGCGAGGCCTGGGCCTAACTCTAACGCGTTACTTGCCCAACGTTCGCCCAGTTCATACAGCTTTTGGTCAAGTTGAGGAGACAGCTGAACATCGCTGAATTCACCACGAGCACCAAACACAGTTAGGTAGTCATCGATGGTAATACGGTCTTGTACTTGCGCGTCTTCTTTGCCACTTGGATATAACCAGCACAGTTTGTCACTGTTCGGTTCCACCACGAAGATTGGCCAGTGGTAAGTACGGAATACTTCGTATACAGAAAGTAGGCGGTGACGAAGGCCACAACTTGCGTTGAGCTTCACTTCTTGGCCGCGTGCTTTGAGGTCTTCGGCAAGGGTTTGGATAGACTCTTTTATCGCGGATGTATTTACGAGGGTTGGAATCTCGAAAAATTCACTGGTAATGTCGCGCTTCTGCAAAACGCTGTCTAAGCGTTGGTAAATACTGACTTGATTCTTGTCACCGATAAACACGATGTGAGTGCTGACCGTTCGGTTATCAAGTAATGGGGTGAGCAAGCGAATGGGGTCTTGATCGATAATGCCAACATGAACAGCCATATAAATTCCTTAATAGCGGCTCGCTCATAAAGGTGAAAGAAAAAACGGGAAGCAGCAAGCCTTAATAATCATATAATGACAAAGCTCATAAAAAACAAGGGCAACCCTTGATAAAAGTTGCCCTAGCTCAATTAGTTACCACTATTGGGTATGAAGTCTCAACAATCTCTCTAAATATCTATCGATTCTTCATTTATCTATAGTTTGAACTGATGTACTAAATCACCTTGCTGATTTGCCAGAATTGTTAGGTTTTGGCTTGCTTCCGCAATAGAAGACATTGCTTGGTAACTCTTATCTGCGATGTGGTTGATGTCTTCGATGTTGCGTGCGATATCACCAGACGTTTCACTCTGCTCAGCCGCTGCTTGAGAGATGTGTGTACTCATGTGGCTAATCTCTAGAATCAGGGCTTGGATCTCTTCCATCGCACTGTTTGCGCTTGAAGCTTGTTGAACCGACATGTCCATATCGCTCATACAACTTTCAATCACGTTGCTTGCGGTTTTCGAGCTTGATTGTAGGTTGCTGATCATGGTCTCGATTTCAGAGGTTGATTGAGTGGTCTTTTGCGCTAGCACTCGCACTTCATCGGCAACGACTGCAAAACCACGACCTTGTTCACCAGCCCGTGCTGCTTCGATTGCCGCATTAAGTGCAAGTAGGTTGGTTTGTTCAGCAATGCCACGAATTACGTCAAGGATTGAACCAATTTGACTACTCATCTGTTGTAGCTCGCCTACAGCACCCACTGATTCAGTAAGGCGAACCTCAAGCTGATTAATGGTACTGATGTTGGTGTTCATGATCTGACGTCCAGATTCAGAAGCCGATTCTACTTGTTGAACCATGGTGAGTGAGCTTTGCGCGCTGTTCGCCACTTCTTGCACAGAATGAGACATCTCTGTCATCGCAGTCGCGACGGTTGCCGTTTGTTCGCGTTGGCTGTTCAGTTGAGCCTGTGTTTCAGAAGATGTCTTCTGGTTTACGCTTGCCGTCTTAGTTAAGTCATCTGAAGCGTCATTCAGCTTTACAAGGATATTGCGCAGGTTGTCGGCCAAGGTGTTGATGTGACGGCTCACACGGCTGAATTCGTTGTCATAACGAATATCGATACGTTGAGTCATATCGCCTTCAGTTAGGCCTTCTAATGTTCCTAGAATACGAGTTAATGGCTCTCTTACACTGTGTGCAATGTGGTAACCAATTGCGGCTGCGAATACCGTAACAACAATACCAATCGCAATTGCGTTGAATAGGCCTTTGTCGTAAATGCTGCTCGCGTCTGCCAGTGAAGCGTTAAGTTGTTGTTCTGCGGTTACGTTGAATGAATCTAATACCGCCATAGCTTGGTCTACTTCGACCGCAAGGTTGGCGATGTTCACATACAGCGCTTGTTTCGCTTGTAGATAGTTGTTGTGTTTGTCTAACACGCCGCCTTTTTGGCCAACGTCTTTGGTGAATTTTTGAACCGATTCATCGAAGACGTTTTTAAGAGCAGGCAGCTGTGTCGCCAAGCCACGGTATGCGTAGTTTAGGTGAGTCACGGCCTTCTTGTTTTGGTTAACGGCTTTCTGTACGAAGGCAACATCAGAGCTTGCTAGTGCATCTGAAGTGATTACCTCTGCGTCTTGCAGTTTGATGAAGTAGCTCTTCGCCATTACTTTCACAGAGATACTTTTTTGGTCAGCAACGTACTCTTTCATACCAACCGTTAATTCTGAATGTAGGCGTTGGAAGTCACGTGATGCTTTTTGTACTTGTTCTTGTGCTTCAAACATCGCAACGTAGTTGTTCATCGCTTCATCTGCTTCAGTAAAGTAGCGTTCTTCCATCGCTCGCAATTGTGCGATGCGTTCGATGAGTGTTGCGTCGTTTTGGCTTGCCGCTTCTAAGTTACTTAGAACTTCTGAAAAAGAGTTTTGTGATGCAGAAAATTCTGTGCGCATTGCAGACATGCGTTCAGCATTTTGTGTGGTTAAAAAATCTTTGAATGACTTATCAGCAGAAAGCAATTGAACACTTGTTTGATTTGAAAGCGCAACAAGTGGTAATGAGGTTTCTGAGACACTCTCAAAATTGCTGTGTATCTGGTTCATGCTGTTCATCATGATGGTTATCGTGACTGCGAACATGATGATGATCAGTGCAAAACCAGCGTACATACGCTTGATCACAGATCCCTTCATGGCTTTCTCCCTAAATAAAAATGCAGACCTAATGTCAGGTCAAAGTAAAACTAACAAAATTGTCAGCATTCTATTGAGCTCGGCTTACGCATTTTATGACGCACACGTCAAAAATAGCGCTCCGTTATAACCAACATGCCATTCTTGAGAACTAAGGCTCGTTTTCTTTGATTTGAACGGTGTTTTTTATTATGCTTTAAAGCAGATTTATTGTGGTTTGATGCGGCATAGCGCATACTCAAAGCATTAAAAAATAAATGTTTTATCGGAGAAAAACATGGCTGAAGAAACCATTTTTAGTAAGATCATCAATAAAGAAATCCCAGCAGATCTACTATATCAAGACGATTTAGTAACCGCATTTCGCGATATTAACCCTCGCGCGCCAAGCCATATCCTCATCATCCCAAACAAGCTGATTCCGACAACCAACGATGTTGAAGTCGAAGATGAAGCGATGATGGGGCGCATGTTTACCGTTGCTCGCAAGTTAGCAAAAAAAGAAGGCATCGCAGAAGATGGCTATCGTCTTATCGTGAACTGTAACTCTCACGGTGGCCAAGAGGTTTATCATATTCACATGCACTTGGTTGGTGGCCGTCCACTTGGTCCCCTATTAATGAGCTAATGAGTTAATGAAAGCTAACGAGCTAGTTTAAACGCGCTCATTAGTGGGTTAACACAAGTAGTTAGTTGGAAAATTTGTAGTTTGTATGCCAACTTTAAGTTCTATCTGTTGTCTGAATGTCGGCATCGCCTAGGCAGAGGCTAAATCAGTAGGGTTTCAACTGGCTTGAGATCCTTTTTACAACACGTTTCGTTTTGATAATGATTCTATCTCGAACAAAATTTAACCACGAAAGGTCAACAGACCCTAACAAAGTTGGCATTTTAAACATGCACGGAGACGATAAGTGAAGCAACAGTTTAGATTCGCTTCCATTGCCCTGTTATCGGCGTTGACCGTAGGTTGTGCGAGTATGTCTGCAGGCAGCCTGTTCAGTCATTACAGCGCACAAAACAAAGCGATCTACCAAGCCGTTAAATCTGGAGATTATTCAGAGGCTCAGCAAGAGCTACCAGATTACGCGGCAGGCGACATCCTTGATAACTTTGAAAGAGGCAGAATTAACCTGCTGGATCAAAAATACCCTGAGAGTAAGGCTTCGTTTGAAGTGGCTGATCAGGCGGTTACTGAGCAGCAACGCAAAGCCGTGATCTCAATCTCAGACAGTGCAACCAGTGTGGGTGCATTGGCTGTGAATGACAACATTACCGAGTATGTACCAGCCGATTACGAGTTGGGCTTTCTTCATCTGTATCTCGGTTTAAATTATCTCAAGAAAAACGATTTAGAAGGTGCGGTGATCGAAATGCGTCGCGCCAACCAAGTTCAAGAGCAAGCGAAGAAGCAACGCGAGGCTGAGTTAGACAAAGCAGCCAGCGATGCGAAGAAGCAAGGCTTGTCTGCCAATGTGGGTAGCATCCTTGCCAATTACCCTGATGCGGGTAAAAAGCTGCAGTCAGTACAGAATGCGTATCTGATGTTCTTATCTGGTCTGCTTTATGAAGCTTCAAATGATTTGAATAGCGCCTACGTTGACTATCGTCGTGCTTTGGCTGTGATGCCAGATAACCAAGAAATCATCGATAGAACCATGGCGACAGCCGCTCGCTTAGGGATGCGACAAGATTTAGCGACATTAGAAAAACGCTATAAGCAGTCTTCTAAACTTAGTACAGGTGAAGGGCGAGTGATTGTTCTTCAAGAGCAGAGCGCTGTTCAAGCTATGGACAGTTGGCGACTAGATTTACCTGTGTATGACAGTCGCGACCAGGGGGCAATATACTCTCTTGCGCTGCCCTATTACCCGAGTCAAAACGTAGAGCGCTTTTCTGCTTTGCGAATCAGTGGGCAACCGCTACAAGAGCACTTGATCACTGATGTAAACGCGATGGCTCAGAACGATTTATCTGAGCGTATGACGAGTATTGTCATTCGCCAAGCGCTACGTGTAGTCGCGAAAGATCGCATTCGTAAAGAAGCAACCAAAGGCGATGATGTCGGTAATATTTTGTTCAACGTGTGGAACACACTGACAGAGCAACCAGATACTCGTAGTTGGCAATCATTACCGGCAGAGATTAAGAGCAGCACGTTTGTAGCAAACAGCGGTCAATATACGTTGGAAGCGGGCGCTAGAACGTATGATTTTGATATACGAGAAGGGCAGACCACCTTGGTGTGGATTTCTCGACAAGGAAACAACGCAACAATGTGGCATAAACAGCTAGGGAGGCTGTAATGAAAAAGTGGTTAGTGAGCTTAGCAGCGGTTATGGCTCTGGCTGGTTGTGCTGATAATACAGCTGGCGTAAGGGTCGATAGTTTGACTCAGAACGTTTTCTTTGGTGACAAGGTATTGGGCAGCCGCTTGCAGGTTGAAGATATCCGTACTGATCAAGTCGATGGTCATACTAGAGGAATTGTTCGTTTAAACAGTAACTATAAAGGCGATCAAAATATCCTTTATCGTTTCTACTGGTACGACGATGCTGGTCTTGAGGTCAATCTAAAACAAGGTCCTTGGAAGCAAGCAATTGTTCGTGGTTTTGAAAGTATTTCGTTGTCGGAAGTGTCGGTAAACCCGAAAGCGACTCAGTTCAGAGTTCAGTTCCGAGAGCAGTAAGTTAGATAAAACGGATCTAATGATTC
Source organism: Vibrio cyclitrophicus (assembly GCA_023206055.1). Taxonomy (NCBI): domain Bacteria; kingdom Pseudomonadati; phylum Pseudomonadota; class Gammaproteobacteria; order Vibrionales; family Vibrionaceae; genus Vibrio; species Vibrio cyclitrophicus. Next base: position 1,346,005 of record CP065366.1, read on the forward strand.
GTAAACACAAGAATTTAAGAGTGTGGGTAACCCCGCTCAGTGATAAGTTGAGGAAACAAAATGAAAAAGAGTGTCATTGCGCTACTAGGTTTAGCGGTTATTTTAGGCGGTTGTTCAAACAAGGTAAGCTACGGTGATGCACAAGCAGTAGAAACCACAACAATCGATTTCGGTTCAACTGACCTTCAAACGATTGCGGGTGAAATGGTCGATAGCATGATGGCGTCTGGTTCGGTGTCTTACATTACTCGTGAACAGCGTCCAATCGTGTTTGTAGAGCGAATCAAGAACAAAACAAGTGAGCACATCGATACTGAGTCAATCACTGACACTATCAGTACGAAGATGTTGAACTCTGGTAAGTTCCGTTTTGTTGATATGGACCGTGTAGAGTCTGTTCGTGACCAACTGAACTTCCAAAACAACGATGAGCTTGTAAACCAAAGTTCAGCGATTCAATTCGGTAAAATGGTTGGTGCTCAGTACATGCTGTACGGCAACCTATCAAGCATCGTTAAGAAAGCGGGTAGCGATGAAGACGTATACTACAAAATGACGATGCGTTTAATGGATCTTGAGTCTGGCTTAATTGAATGGGCTGACGAGACTGAAATCCGTAAGCAACAATCTAAGAGCCTACTGGGTCTTTAATTTCGCTTACTTGCCAACTATGCGCAGTCAGCTTTGACAGCGCTTACTCTTGAAAGTACTTGATCTTGACGGTGCGTAATCTTGAGAGTGCATAGTTTGGTCACACGCCAATGCAGTACATGATGTACTGTTAATGAAGAGACACTGGCTTTTGGTCAGTGTCTTTTTTGTAGGGAATGAAAACGTTTATAGGGAATGAGCAATGGCAATTTTTTCTTGGTCTGAGGCTAAGCTTCTTGATAATAGTTTGAGTTCGCTGGATGGTTGTTTTTCTGAGCCTCCAGTTAGAGCGCAGACATTAACTGGCGGTTTGACCAATCGATGTTGGAAGTTAGTTGATGCCGAGGGCACTGCCTATGTGTGGCGTCCAATCACACCGATCACTAAGGCCTTCTTTATTTCTCGTCATGAAGAGTATCAAGTGCTCTCGACAATTGAACGTCTTGGTATTGGACCAAGCCCTAAGGTGGTAAATGAGCAGGGTTTATTGGTTGAGTGGATTGCGGGAGAGACACTTTACGAAGATCTAGAACTCGATGAACTGTTGAAAACGCTGCTCTCTGTGCATCTGGTCAATACTGCGCGATTGCCACTGCAACCATTCAGTTTCACGGCGCGAGTTGACCATTATTGGCTGCAGCTTGATGCGGTTCATAAGACCGAAGCCTGCACTAAGATTTATCAAGAGTGGCGTGTGGCTCCGAGTATTACTAATGTTGACCTGTCTTTATGCCATTTTGACTTGGGTGGTTATAACTTAGTGAGAAACAGTGATGGCATTAAGATTATTGATTGGGAATATGCAGCATTAGCAGACCCTAGACTTGATCTTACGCTGACCATTGCTGTTGCCGGCGTGCCAGTCAAAGAAGCGGTTAACAAGTACTGTCAGCTGCGAGGCATCCATGATGTCCAACCTTGGCTTGATGGGGTAGAAGCATGGTTACCAAGAAGCCAAATGATGGCGATGCTGTGGTATTTACTTGCGCATCAGCTCTGGGGCGATGAAAGTTATCTGCGTGAAGCAGAGGCTCTGAGTGACACTTTATGTAGCTAGGATCACGTTTAGGAAGTGAAAAATATAATTTCGTTCGTGTTCCCTTTAAAACCTTATTTTTCATGTTAGATTAATTAAAACGTACCAATATTCAACAAGGAGGTACTAATGATTATTTATCTACATGGCTTCGACTCAACTAGCCCGGGCAATCACGAAAAAATACTGCAGTTGCAATTCATTGATGATGACGTGCGCTTCATCAACTACAGTACTTTGCATCCAAAACACGATATGCAGCATCTGCTAAAAGAAGTGCATAAAGTGATAGAGCAATCCGATGATCCGCATCCCATTATTTGTGGTGTAGGTTTAGGTGGTTTTTGGTCTGAGCGTATTGGTTTCTTATGTGGGATTAAGCAGGTGGTGTTCAACCCGAATCTGCAACCAGAGAACAACATGGTAGGTCGAATTGACCGCCCAGAAGAGTACGAAGACATCGCAACTAAATGTGTTGCTCAATACCGCATGAAAAACAAAGGACGCTGTTTAGTTGTGCTTTCTCGTGAAGATGAAATTCACGATAATACTAAAACAGCTGCCGCGCTAGAAGATTACTACGATGTAATCTGGGATGAGAAAGAGAATCATAAATTCAAAAAAATCTCTCAACATCTTCAAGCAATGAAAGCGTTCAAAAACGCTTAATCAACCTGGATGTTTTATAAAAGCAGCACTCGATGAGCGCTGCTTTTTTACATCTGAACCCAAGAGATTTTGTTTCATAAAACGATTATCGCTGTTTTATCGGTGAGTTTGAGTATTTAAAGATAAGTTTGTACAAACGTTAATTAATTAGTCGCGAATCCTCATTGAGGGTAAGGATTTTTTTGTTGCGGTCATCTGTTTGCTATATATAATGTTCCCAAGAAAAATATTTTGATAAATATCAAAAAAAATAGAGAGCGAGTGAAAAAACTTGCCCATAATTTGTGTTCTATCTCTCAGGTAGGCGCCTTTTTTATCCATGTGAGCAGAGCGACAAACGAATGTTTGTTGTTTGTAACCCCTCTAACTACTCGGTGAGCTGTCGTTATTCTTTTTCGCGGTTATCCAATATGTCACAGCCTTATCAACAAGGCCGAGTAGATATATAGAATTTATCGGTTGGAGTAATCGAACCGGACCCCATTTATTCATTTTGTAGAGGATTGTCATTGTGACAAAAATTATCGTAGTAGGCGGCGGTGCTGGTGGTTTGGAACTAGCAACTAAGCTAGGCCGCACTTTAGGTCGTAAGAAACGTGCCCAGATTACTCTGGTAGACCGTAAAGCAAGCCACCTATGGAAGCCATTACTTCATGAAGTAGCAACTGGCTCACTGGATGAAGGTGTTGATGCATTAAGCTACCGCGCACATGCAAAAAACCATTACTTCGATTTCCAAATGGGCAGCCTGAACGACATCGATCGTGGACGTAAAGTGATTGCACTAAGCGAACTGAAAGATGACCACGGTGAATTGCTGATGCCAAGCCGTGAACTTGAATACGATATTCTTGTGATGGCGCTAGGTTCTACGTCAAACGACTTCAACACTCCAGGCGTACGTGACAACTGTATTTTCCTTGATAGTCCAGAGCAAGCGCACCGTTTCCGTACAGAAATGAACAACCAGTTCTTAAAGCTTCACGCTAAGAACGGTCAAGGTACGGTAGACATCGCGATTGTTGGCGCGGGTGCAACAGGTGTTGAGCTTTCTGCTGAGCTTCACAACGCAGTTAAAGAGCTTCGTACTTACGGCTTCGGCGATCTAGATTCAAGCAAGCTGAATGTTAACCTTGTAGAAGCAGGTGAGCGTATTCTTCCAGCTCTGCCTCCTCGTATTTCAAGTGCAGCACACTCTGAGCTAACGAAGCTTGGTGTGAACGTTCGTACTAATACTATGGTGACTCAAGCGGATTCTGACGGCCTAACAACCAAAGATGGCGATAAGATCCCAGCTCAAATTATGGTGTGGGCAGCTGGTATCAAAGCACCAGACTTCATGAAAGATATCGGTGGTCTTGAGACGAATCGTATCAACCAGTTGGTTGTGAAAAACACGCTGCAAACAACACTGGATGACAACATCTTTGCTATCGGTGACTTGGCACAATGTACACAAGCAGATGGTTCATTCGTTCCACCACGTGCACAAGCCGCTCACCAAATGGCAAGCTGCGCATTCAGCAACATCATTGCTAAGTTGAACGGTCGTGACCTGAAAGACTACATCTACAAAGATAAAGGTTCGCTAGTTTCACTAAGCCGTTTCTCTACGGTAGGTAGCTTGATGGGTAACCTGACTAAAGGTTCGATGATGGTTGAAGGTCGTATTGCTCGTGTGGTTTACATCTCTTTGTACCGCATGCACCAGATGGCGCTTCACGGCTTAATCAAAACATCACTGATGATGTTGGTTGGTCGTATTAACCGTGTACTTCGTCCAAACCTGAAGCTTCACTAATCAGGTAAGCCTTCTAAGTGCATTACGCTGATAATAAAAAAGAGCTCTTCGGGGCTCTTTTTTGATCGTGTCGATTATGTGCTATCACTGGTATTGAACTAATTTTTGCTGTTAAGACGTTGGAGGTAGCACAGAATAAACCAGTCCATCTTTTGGCTTACCGTTAAACAGAAATCGATTCTTGGCAATGGTTTCTCGCTCAGCGCCACACTTTTCTATGAGCTTTTGGCTTGGTAGGTTCTCGGTATCACAGACAATCTCCAAACGCGTTAACTTGAGTTGCGCGAAGCAGAATTCAAATAAGGCGTGCATCGCTTCTTTGGCGATCCCTCTCCTTTGAAAGTCATCACCCACCCAATAACCTAAGCTCGCCATATTAAAGGTGTGGTAAAGCTCATTGATCGCAACCATACCGACTAGCTTATCGGTTTTTCGTTCAAAGATGCCAAAGCCAAACGCATCGGCTTTCACCCAGTTCAAGCGAGTCGCCAGAATAAACTTCTCGGCTTCGACGATAGAAAACTCGCCATGACACCAGTCGACCCATGGCAGTAAGCTAGGGGAGGACTTAACCAGCTGAGAAAATTCTTGAGCATCTGAGGCCTCAATGATTTTAAGGCTAAGGTTTTTTGTGTTGATCTGAAATTCAGGGCTCATAGGACGTACCAAGTAACGTGTAAATGTTAGGTAAGGGCGTGAATATAGCCTGTACTAATAAAACGCCCTCACAATGGAGGGCGTATTGATACAGTTCTATATAAGAACAGCTGAGTTGTTGAGCTACTCTTATTACGCTAGTTATTGCGCTACGCGTCGAACTTGAATCACCATTCCAAGAAGTGGATGGTCAAGATAGTGAGTTTCTGTACTGCGCATACGACGTTTTTGGTCCATGCGGTAGCTCTTAAGGAACTCTTGTACTTCAACTGTCGGAGAAATCTCAGTTAGGTTGCCCACTTGAACGTTACTTTCTGCATCACTTACTGGTGAATCTAGCTCGATTTGTTGCTCTTGTAGAGTCACTTCACGAACGCTAGGCGCTTTTAAATCCAATGTCGTTTCAGCGTATAGGTAATGCTGAACGTAGATTTGTAGCTTGCCGTCTAATTCGTAGAGTGGTTTATCAATAGTCTCTTCTTGGAAGCCATCAGCACCTGTTGTTGTAGCTGTGGTGGTGGTAACCGCACCTTTTTCAGAGCCATCAGCATTAAATTGTTTAGAGAAATCTTTACCTGCTTGAATGTGGAAAACAGGTGCCGAGCTCTTACCTTGGTCGCCTTGACGCCAAGCGGTATGCATCAGAACTTCAAAGCCAGCGTGTTTACGTAGCTTGTCTTTCTGAGGCGTTAATTTGTATTCCGAGTAAGGCAGCATCTGGACGCCTTTCTTTGCTCGGTATTGGGTATCTTGAAATGAACCAACACGCTCAAGTGAAATCTTAGGCTGTGTGTTAGGCCAAGACTCATTCACTTTTTCTGCATCAACAGCACGCTTAAAAATGATCACTTCTATATCAAATTGTCTCTGCGCCAAACTTGGCAGTGAGACGAACAATAGTAGCAGTGGGATCAGTCTTTTCATTTTTACTCCGTCTTCCAGCCGATCTATCGGCTGGATAATTTATATGTGCAAGTGGATTAGGCTTTATGCTGAAGGCAGCAAGTTCTGTCTGAATTCGCCCAATAAATCACTAACAAATTGAATTCGTTTTCGTCTGTCGACCAATGGTATCGTAAACTTGAACTTTGTTGGTCCTTCCATTGAAAACTTTTGCGGTTGAGATTGCAACAGTTTAACAAGGTAGGCAGGGTTTATGTCAGCATCCGGGTAGAATTCTAAGAATCCACCCTTATCGTGAGCCTCAATTTTCTTCGCTTTGATAGACGCTGCGGCTAATTTTAGCTCAGAAACTGACAACAAGTTCTTGGTTGCATCAGGCAGAAGGCCGAAGCGATCAATCAGCTCGACTTTCAACTCGGCCAATTCGTCGGTGTCACTCACACTCGCAATGCGCTTATAGGTAGACAAACGTGTATTGATGTCTGGGATGTAGTCATCTGGCAATAGTGCAGGAAGACGCATCTCAATTTCAGTTTGTTCACGCAGTAGGTCATCAAGTGATGGTTCTCGACCTTCTTTCAATGCTTCAACCGCTTGTTCAAGCATCTCCATGTACAAGGTGAAACCAACCGACTGGATTTGGCCACTCTGTTCATCACCTAACAACTCACCTGCGCCACGAATCTCCAAGTCATGGGTTGCTAGGGTAAAGCCTGCGCCCAAGTCTTCAAGTGAAGCTATCGCATCCAATCGCTTGATCGCATCTTTGGTCATTGCTTTAGGGTGTGGTGTCAACAAGTAAGCATAAGCTTGGTGGTGAGAACGACCGACACGACCACGTAATTGGTGCAACTGTGCTAAACCAAGGTTATCGGCTCTGTCCATCAAGATGGTATTGGCCGTTGGTACGTCGATACCGGTTTCGATGATGGTTGTACATACTAGCAAGTTAAAACGTTGGTGGTAGAAGTCATTCATGATGCGTTCTAGTTCGCGCTCTCGCATCTGGCCATGAGCTACGGTAACGCGCGCTTCTGGAATCAGCTTCTGTAGTGACTCGGCAGTTTTCTCGATTGTGTCGACTTGGTTGTGCAGGAAGTAGACCTGGCCACCACGCATTATTTCACGCAGTACTGCTTCTCTTACGATGGCATCATCACTCTCGCGGACGAAGGTTTTAATTGCCAAGCGTCGTGCTGGCGGTGTTGCGATGATAGACAAGTCACGCATACCACTCATTGCCATATTCAACGTTCGTGGAATAGGCGTGGCGGTTAGCGTTAGGATGTCGACATCCGCTCGCATCGCTTTCACTTTCTCTTTCTGGCGCACACCGAAGCGGTGTTCTTCATCGACAACTAATAAGCCAAGGTCTTTAAATTTAATATCACTCGAAAGCAGCTTGTGAGTACCCACCAAGATGTCGACCTTACCGTCGGTGACATCTTGCATGATCAACTTCTGCTCTTTTGCTGATTTGAATCGAGATAGAACCTCAACACGAATCGGTAAGTTGGCGAAGCGGTCACGGAAGTTTTCGAAGTGTTGTTGAGCAAGTAGGGTGGTTGGAACTAACACGGCTACTTGTTTACTGTTGTCGGTGCAAACGAATGCTGCGCGCATCGCAACTTCTGTTTTACCAAAACCCACATCACCACACACCAAGCGGTCCATAGCTTTTGCTTGGCACATATCCGACATTACGGCATTGATGGCCATCGCTTGGTCATCGGTTTCTTCAAACGGGAAGCCCGATTTGAAGGTAGCGTACTGACCACGATCGAGTACAAATTTATAGCCCGGCTTGAGCTCGCGCTTGGCGTAAACATCAAGCAGTTCGGCTGCAACGTCACGGACTTTCTCAGCTGCGCGCTTACGAGCTTTCTGCCATGCTTCACCGCCAAGTTTGTGTAGCGGTGCTGAGTCTTCAGCGCCACCAGAGTAACGTCCGATTAAGTTTAAAGAAGCAACTGGTACGTAGAGCTTGGCATCGTTTTGATATTCAAGCGTTACGTATTCGGTTTTCATGCCGCCGGCTTCGAGAGTTTGCAAGCCGATGTAGCGACCAATACCATGGTCAATGTGCACAACCGGTTGACCCGGTTTAAGTTCAGCTAAGTGGCGAATTACCGTATCGCTGTTTACGCTTTTCTTGTCTTTCTTACGACGTTGTACAACACGATCACCCAATAGATCACTTTCACAGATGAGGGCGATGTTTTGCTCTTCGTGGATAAAGCCATGCTCAGCAGAACCTAGGATCAGGGTGAACTTATCTTTACCTTTAATCGCCGCGTCGAGGTTTTCAACTTCGCTTGGACGAACTTTGATGCCTCGAAGCAATTCACTCAGTGCTTCACGGCGTCCTTCAGATTCAACTGAAAAGACCACTTTGCCTTCGAAGGCTTCAGTGAACTTTCTTAGGTTGGCTAAAGGTTCTTTATTCTGATGCTGAACGCTGAGATCAGGAAGGGACACAACCGGAAGGTTGGTACGTCCCGCTTTCTCTTCTATTGAATCTAAGCTCAGATTGACTTGCGGCTTCTGTTTGAAGTGAGCGAACAACTCATCTTTTTTCAGCCAAAGTTGTTCAGGCGTGAGCAGTGGTCGTAATGGGTCTACACCGCGCTGTTCGTATCGATGAGCAACGTCGGTAAGGAAAGCATCAACAGCTGTTTCTACGTCACCAAGAACCAAGAGTTGCGCTTCATCGGCAACGTAATCGAATAAGGTTTCGGTGTGGTCAAAAAACAGCGGTTGCCAATATTCAATACCGGCAGGCCAGGTACCTTTGGATACCTGCATGTAGACCGATTCTGGTTCACGGCGCGCATCAAATTGTTGGCGCCAACGAATACGGAAATCTTCGATTGCGCTTTCTGAAGTTGGAAACTCGTGCGCTGGCAGTAAACGGATCTCAGAGATGTCTTCGATAGAGCGCTGGTTTTCAGGATCGAAAGTACGAATAGTGTCGATCTCGTCATCGAAAAAATCGATTCGATACGGGTCTTTACTGCCCATTGGGAACAGATCGAGAATAGAACCACGGCTTGCGTATTCGCCTGGGCCAAACACTTGATCAACGTAACGATAGCCTGACTTTTCAAGCTGCAAGCGCAGTTTCTCAAGCGAGTAGAGATCGCCCGTTTTTACCATTAACGTGTGTTGTAGCAAAAAGTCTCGCGGTGACTGGCGTTGTAATAACGTGCTGATCGGAACGATCGTGATGCCATCTTTTAACGTTGGCAGTGCGTAAAGGCGTGCGATACGATCTGAGATGATCTCTTGGTGCGGCGAGAAGCTATCGTATGGCAGCGTTTCCCAATCAGGAAATAACGCAACTTCATGTGCAGTAAACTGTTCAATTTCAGATTGAAGCTTAAGTGCAACTTGTGGGTCGGGTACAGCCAAGAGTGTATGACTGTTATGCTGCTCCGCAAGTTTGGCAATGGCAAGAGCGAGAGATGAACCGACTAGGTTACCGATGTGCTTTTTGTCACCGGCACCTTTAAGTTTAGGTAGTGTAAATATGGATTTTTTAGTCATGTTAATTTACTTGTTATCTCGGTCTAGAGAGCGTTGACGCAAGAGCTTTTGCTGTTGATGAAGCGCTGCCTTGATCAACAAGTCTTGGTCAGTATCACGAAGATGAGCATATTTGAATTTGATTTCGAAGCCAGAATCTTTAGGTTCGCTAGCGAAGACTTTCGCGTAGCAATAAATAGCCGCAGCAGGGTGCTCAATAAAGAGCTTGGCCTTGACCAAGCAACCCGGTTCGATGTCTGCTTTTGAAAAACAAGAAAATTGACTCGCACCAAATGAATAGGTGTGAGTGCGAAATTTCTCATCATCTTGCTGCGATAACATAAAGCTCAGCAATAGGTTTAATTTTGAGTTTTGTGCATCCAATAAACTGGTGACATTCTTCAAGTCGCTGTTTTTCAGTTCAGCTCGAGCACTGTCGGCTAATAGGTCCAATTGGCTAAATTCACTTGCCACCACAAATGGTGCTGGGATCTCAGATTCGAATTGAATTTGAGAAGGTAAAGTGAAGCCGCTGTCCATTGGTTCAATATTAGCGGTAAGGCTATGGTGAACGGTGAAAAACTCTTGTTCTGTCATGCGTTAGTTCCTTGAAGTGATCTATTGATTATCGCTATGTGGCCGCAGTAATCAAGGTCAGTTAATTGAAAGTCTCAAATAGTTGTTTGAAAATTGGCTATTTGACAAGGTTCTGTTTTTCAAGCCTAACTAATTGAGTTAATTCACTCTATATTTTCAATTAACCCCTACACAGTAACGGCAATACCCGTTACATTAACCCGCATCTCCTTTAGATGGTTCAAAGTATGTTTCATCCTATTTCATTGTTTGTTGGCCTGCGTTATTTGAAAGGCCGTTCAGGTGATCGCTTTAGCCGTTTTGTTTCTTATATGTCGACGGCCGGAATCACCATTGGTGTGCTGTCTCTGGTTACTGTTTTATCGGTAATGAATGGATTCGAAGCGCAGTTAAAAGACCGAATTCTTGGTGTTCTTCCTCAAGCCGTTGTTTACGAGCAAGGAGGCACAACGTCACTTTCTGCTCAAGCACCTAATTTTGCAGAACAAATCTCGCTTAATGGTCACGTCGAACCGATTGTGCGCAGTGAGGCGGTGATTCAGAGTCCCGCTCAGTTATCTGCGGGTCTGTTAATCGGTATTGAACCAAATTCAGATGACCCTCTTCAGAACCACTTGATTGCGGGCAGATTGTCTTCGCTTAAGGCGGGTCAGTATCAGCTTTTCCTTGGTCATACTTTGGCGAGAAACTTGAAGGTATCCATGGGTGACAAAGTTCGCCTGATGGTGACCAGCGCGAGCCAATACACACCATTAGGTCGTATACCTAGCCAACGAAATTTCACCGTAGCCGGTATTTTTAATACGGGTTCGGATATAGATGCGCAGTTGATGGTCACACACATTCAAGATGCAGGGCGTTTGATGCGTTATAAGTCTGACACGATTTCAGGCTGGCGACTGTTTTTTGATGACCCATTCGAAGTCGCAGAGTTATCAACTCAGCCTCTGCCTGAAGGTTGGGTATGGAGCGATTGGCGTGACCAACGCGGTGAACTATTCCAAGCCGTTCGCATGGAAAAAAACATGATGGGTTTGATGCTTGGGCTGATCATCGGTGTTGCTGCTTTCAATATTATCTCTGCACTTATCATGGTGGTGATGGAGAAGCAGTCTGAAGTCGCGATTGTTAAGACCCAAGGCATGACCGATGGTCAAGTCATGGGGATCTTCATGGTTCAAGGTGCAAGCAGTGGCGTGATTGGTGCGCTCTCTGGTGGTGTGTTAGGCGTTGCCCTAGCGATGAACCTCAATACTATTTTAGAGGCGATGGGCGTTGCTCTATTCTCATTTGGTGGTCAGCTACCAATTTTGATTAACCCAATTCAAATCGCTGTTGTTGTGGTTCTTGCTATTGCACTTAGCCTGATTGCCACTGTATTCCCTTCTTATCGTGCATCGTCTGTGAAACCTGCTGAGGCCCTTCGTTATGAGTAATTTTCTTCAATGTAATGATATCCGTAAAACGTACCGTGAAGGCTCGTTAGATACTGAGGTTCTCAAGGGAGTCAGCTTTGAAATCGAAAAGGGTGAACTGGTTGCAATCATTGGTACCTCTGGTTCAGGTAAAAGTACGCTATTGCATATTTTAGGGGCATTGGATGATGCTTCTGACGGCAGTGTGAGTTTTCTCGGGCAGGACTTAGCGTCTTTGAGTTCGAATAAGCAGGCGAAGCTTCGTAATCAGCACCTTGGTTTTGTATATCAATTCCATCATCTTCTTTCGGATTTCTCGGCGCTTGAAAACGTAGCGATGCCGTTGCTAATTGGTGGTGAAAAGCCTGCTAAAGCAAAAGAAGAAGCACAACGTTTGTTGGATAAAGTAGGGCTAAGTCATCGTGTTGATCACCGACCTTCGGAGCTTTCTGGTGGTGAGAGACAACGTGTGGCGATTGCTCGAGCTTTAGTTAATAAGCCGGCTTTGGTGTTGGCGGATGAACCGACAGGTAACCTTGACCACAACACGGCGCTGTCTATTTACGATTTAATGCGTGAATTGAACCGCGAATACGATACCGCTTTCTTGGTTGTAACCCATGATGGTGAACTTGCAGGCAAGATGGATCGCCAACTGCACATGCAAGACGGTTTGTTGGTTAACGTAGAAAAAGAGGAGAGCTAAGTGTTTTCTTCTTTATCTCTATTAATAGGCGGCAGATTTAGTCGGGCGAAACAACGAGACAAGATGGTTTCTTTTATCTCTTTGTCTTCGACGATCGGTATTGCAGTCGGCGTTGCGGTGATCATCATTGGTTTATCTGCGATGAATGGCTTTGAGCGTGAACTGCAGTCCCGAGTGCTTTCTGTCATTCCTCACGGTGAGTTTGAAGGCGTGAATGAGCCTGTGACTCGTTGGGAGCATGTGATTGAGGAGTCGGTTAAGCACGATAAAGTCGTTGCTGCGGCGCCTTATGTAAAAATCACAGCACTTGCCGAAAAAGGCAAAGAGCTGAAAGCAATTGAGGTTCGCGGCGTTGACCCGCAACTTGAGCAACAAGTATCAAGTCTATCGAGTTTTATCGATAAGCAAGCTTGGAGCGGGTTTAAAGCAGGGCAGCAACAAATTATTTTGGGTTCTGGTGTAGCGAATGTGCTGGGTGCGAAAGTCGGTGATTATCTGACTTTGATGATTCCAACTGTAAACGGTTCTGTGAAGGTTCAGGCGCCAAAGCGTGTTCGAGTGAAAGTGGTTGGCTTGCTAACGCTTAATGGTCAGATAGATCACAGCTTGGCTCTGATCCCGATTGGTGATGCTCAGGTCTACGCCAACTTAGGTGAGGCGGTGACTGGAGTATCTTTGAAAGTGACCGATGTGCTGAACGCGAACTCTATTGTGCGTGAAGTGGGTAATCAGCTTGATGTGTATGTGTACCTGCGCAGCTGGCAGCAGAAGTTTGGCTTCTTGTATCGAGATATTCAACTGGTTCGTACTATCATGTATCTGGTGATGGTACTGGTTATTGGTGTTGCTTGTTTCAACATCGTCTCGACCTTAATGATGGCTGTAAAAGACAGAGCATCAGAGATCGCGATTTTAAGAACAATGGGCGCATCAGATGGTCTTGTGAAGCGCATCTTTGTTTGGCAGGGCGTATTCTCAGGTGTGTTAGGCAGTTTAGTCGGGAGTGCGATAGGTGTGTTGGTGGCGCTGAATCTCACCACGCTTATTAAAGGGCTTGAAAAGCTGGTCGATCACCAGTTCTTGTCCGGTGATATCTACTTTGTCGACTTTTTGCCATCACAACTTGATATGACGGATGTTGTTGTGGTCTCCGGTACCGCGATTGTATTGAGCTTGCTGGCGACATGGTATCCAGCATCACGCGCGGCGAAGTTAAACCCAGCCTCAGTGCTTAGTTCTAAATAGCATTAGCCTCAATAACAAATCAGTCCCGCTTCGACAAACAAAAAAGGATCCCAATGGGATCCTTTTTTATTGAATTCAATTCGTGTTCTTTACGACTTTCGTTACATGCCAATCTTGCTGAGGTAAGTGGCTCATCCGATTTTAACTTGCGTGCGTTTTAAGTGAAGCACATACAAGGTTAGATTGAATAACAAGGAATGGCGTTCAATGCCTTGCTTGTCGCTTCTTCCAACTTCTTACTACTGAGTAACGCCATAAACCGCGAATACCAAAGTAGCCAATCATTGCTGAAACCACGCCACAAATCAGACAACCCAATAAGAACGGAGGCCCTATAGTGCTCATTTGCGCCAAGATGAAGTCCCAAGACAATTCAAAATGAAAGGCTTGAGGTGGTACATGCATAACAAACGCCCCGACTTTATAAGCAAAGTAGAAGAGAACAGGCATGGTGACCGGGTTACTGATCCAAACAAGCGCGACAGCCAAAGGCAGGTTAACACCACATGCGACAGCAAGGCCTGCAGACATAATCATTTGACTTGGTAGAGGGACAAACGCCATGAATAACCCAACAGCAAACGCGCCAGCCGCAGAGCGACGATTAAGGCACCATAAATTGGGGTTGTACAAAACATTGCCAAAAACTTTCAATGCTTTCTGACGCTTGATTAGGTCATGGTCAGGCATAAATCGTTTGATAAACTTTCTTGGCATAGGAGGAAGCTACTCTCTTGTTTAACACTTGGTTCTTGATTTCATTTGCTGCGACAGTTGTGTCTGCCAGCTTCTGGCCTGTGATGCCGCATTGGGTTTGGGCACCATTGATGCTGTTGTTACTGTTAGCATCGACAAAGTATAGCGTTTTCCGGAGTGCAAGAGGTCCAGTAACAGCATTGATACTAGTTATCTGCCTAGGGAATGCGATTGAAATACAAACGAGTCGCTTATTCCAATCAGGGCAGAATACTACCATAAATGCGTCGATTGTTAGCCTTTTTAGTGAAAATAGCCACGGTTTTGAAAGCGTAATAGTAGCCAGATCAATTGGCGGCGAAAAATTAATCTTTCCTCAATTGATAAAATTGCGTTTGTTTACTCCTTTTAAGTTAACGCTTGGAGATGATGTCAATTTATCTGTGTCCATAAAGCCTGTATGGGGCAAACTCAATGAAGCCGGCTTTGATTTAGAAAAGTACTTGTTTAGTGCAGGCGTGGTTGCCAATGCAACTTACAGGGCCGATAGCAAATACCGAATTCACTCAAGCACCAACTTACGTTCTCTGTGGTTTGAAAGCAGTTTAGAAAGATTGAACCAACTAGCGAATGCAGACCTCATTATGGCGTTGAGTTTTGGTTATCGTGACCTTATTCCGCCCCAACGATGGGATTTGCTCAAAAGCAGTGGGTTGATTCACTTGATAGCTATTTCTGGATTGCATATCAGCATAGCCTTTGGTATTGGCTATCAATTGGGGAAGTTAGTTAGATTATTATCACCTCAGCTTCTTTGGCTACCTACACTGTTCGGGTTAGGGTTGGCGTCTTTTTACAGTTGGTTTGCTGGCTTTACATTACCTACGTTAAGGGCGCTCGTGATGTGTGTTATCGCAAGCTATTTTTTGTGGCGTGGTCAAAATATCAGCTTGGTCCGTTATGTGGCTTTAAGTCTGTGCGTGGTCTTATTTATTTGGCCATTCTCAGCATTGTCGAGTAGCTTTTGGTTGTCCTTTGGTGCTTTGGGTGCGGTTCTCTACATTGCTTTAAACAGTACTTCATCTTCGTTAAATATCACGCTTACGAGCCGAGTATTGGAACTCATCAAAATACAGCTAATGCTGACAATACTTATCGCTCCCTTTTCTATGTTGTTCTTTAAAGGGGTTAGCCTGATCTCGGTTTTCTATAACTTACTACTTCTGCCTTGGGTATCGTTGGTGACGATCCCGCTGTTGTTTCTGGCAATGTTTCTAAGCTTAATATCGGAGTCAGTGTCTGGTGTGGCTAGTTTAATAGCGCTAGACAACAGTTTGGTTCGTCAGCTGTGGATGTTGGTTGACTTATCGCTTGAGCCTCTCGTATTTAGCCTTCCTTTCTCTGAGCGATTTTGGATCCAAGTTGATAATCAGACGATTGCATTATCAGTATTCCTGATCTTGTTTTTGAGCTTTGTTAGTCGGTATTTCAAGCGAACATTATCGATATTAGTAACAGCAGTGTTTGTGCTGTGGTGGGAGTTCAGCAAACCCCAGCAAGACAAACTAACTATTGATATCTTGGATGTTGGGCATGGGTTGTCTTTGGTCTTGGAAAAGAACAATCAGATTGTTGTTTATGATCTTGGCAATGCGTGGCCAGGAGGCTCGGTTGTTGAGTCTTTGTTGATCCCTACTTTGAATCAGCGGGGAATTCATGAGTTAGAAGGCGTGATTGTGAGTCATTTCGATTCTGACCATGCTGGTGGTTATCCAGCGTTACTTGAGAACTATACGCCCAAGTGGATAAGAACCAGTCAGAACATTATTCAAGAACGCCAATCTACCACTCAAGCTCCGTCTAATATTCAAACATGTACTCTTGGAGATGTTTGGAACTGGCAAGATATTGTTTTTGAGGTGATGTGGCCTCCTAAGCAAGTAAAGAGGGCGTATAACCCACATTCGTGTGTGGTAAAGATTTCAGACCCTAGTGCAGATTTCTCAATGTTGCTCACTGGTGATATTGAATTGGTAAGTGAGTGGTTACTTGCTCGTGAAGGAGAACTGCTAAGGAGTGATGTAATGTTGGTTCCGCATCATGGTAGTGATTCGTCTTCGATTCAGCCCTTTATTGAAACCGTATCTCCTCAACTGGCGATAGCTTCTCTGGCCAAAGGCAATCAATGGGGAATGCCGAACGAATCAGTTGTCGGGCGGTATCAGGAAGCGGGGAGCACTTGGCTAGATACTGGAGAAAGCGGACAAATAACCATCGCTCTTAGTAAAGAAGGTTGGCAATATCATGCGATTAGAGAACAACAAGGTGGGCAATGGTATAGGCAGATGCTCCGTAAGGGAGTAGAATAGATAGACTATTGTGAGAAAATTAAGCGATTCTATGTCAACACAAACAGATGAAACTACCTGGGTCACATTTAAAAGACTTTGGACTTATATTCGACTCTATAAGGCCGGCCTAGGTGTTGCGGTAATTGCGCTTATTATAAATGCCGTTTCTGATACCTATATGATTTCTTTACTAAAGCCGTTACTTGATGAAGGCTTTGGTAATGCTGAATCTGACTTTTTACGCACGCTCCCTATTATTATCTTTGCCATGATGTTTATTCGTGGTGTCAGTGGTTTCGTCTCAACCTATTGTTTAAGTTGGGTCTCTGGCAATGTGGTGATGGAAATTCGTCGTAAGATTTTCAGTCATTTCATGCATATGCCTGTTTCGTTCTTTGATAAAGAGCAAACTGGTGCATTGCTATCTCGAATTACGTACGATTCAGAGCAAGTGTCTGCAGCAACTAGTAAAGCGTTAGTCAGTATTGTCCGTGAAGGTGCAAGTATTATTGGCTTGTTGACGCTGATGTTTTGGAATAGTTGGCAGTTGTCTTTGGTGTTATTCGCTGTAGCACCTGTTGTCGCTTGGGCTATTACCATAGTATCGAAGCGATTTAGAAAGATCTCGAAGAACATGCAGACCAGTATGGGCCATGTAGCGTCGTCTGCAGAGCAAATGTTAAAAGGGCATAAAGTGGTTCTAACTTATGGTGGTCAAGACGTCGAGAAGCAACGTTTTGATCAAGTTAGTAACCAAATGCGCCAACAGAGTATGAAGTTAGTAACCGCACAAGCGGCCGCTAACCCAATAATTCAAATGATTGCATCTGTTGCCGTTGTTACTGTTTTGATCTTAGCTAGTTTTGACTCTATTCGAGCTGAGCTCACTCCTGGTACGTTTACCGTTATCTTTTCGGCAATGTTTGGCTTAATGCGTCCATTGAAGGCGTTGACGAGTGTAACTTCTCAGTTTCAACGTGGTATGGCGGCCAGTACCACGCTATTTGGTTTGATGGATCTCGATACAGAACAAAACAAAGGTACGTTGAAACCTGCAAACGTAAGCGGTGAAGTTGCTGTAAAAGATGTGACGTTTACCTATGAGGGCGCAGAGAAACCAGCACTCGATAAGGTGAGCTTCAATATACCGAAAGGCAAAACGGTTGCGCTTGTTGGGCGTTCTGGATCGGGCAAGAGTACCATTGCCAACTTATTTACTCGTTTTTATGACGTAGACTCAGGTTCAATTGAGCTTGATGGCCACGACATTCGTGATTATGAATTGAGAAATCTGCGGGAACACTTTGCTCTTGTTTCTCAAAATGTGCATCTATTTAATGATACGGTCGCGAACAACATCGCTTACGCAACAAACGATGAATTTTCTCGAGAGCAGATTGAACATGCAGCTAAACTTGCCCATGCGAGTGAGTTTATCGAAAATATGGAAAACGGTATTGATACGGTTGTTGGCGAGAACGGTGGCAATCTATCAGGTGGTCAAAGGCAACGTATTGCGATTGCTCGAGCTCTATTGAGAGATGCACCGGTTTTGATTCTTGATGAGGCAACGTCTGCACTTGATACAGAGTCAGAGAGAGCGATTCAATCTGCACTAGAAGAACTGCAGAAAGACAAAACAGTATTGGTTATCGCACACCGACTCTCTACCATCGAGCAAGCCGATGAGATTCTAGTGGTTGATGATGGTCGTATTGTAGAAAGGGGCGCGCATGCTGAGCTAATCGCACATGATGGCGCCTATGCTCAACTGCACCGAATTCAGTTTAGCGGATAAGATTAGGTCTTGTTGTGATCGAAAAGATTTGGTTTAACAATCACCCGTTAAAATACCTTCTCTGGCCACTGTTGTGGCCGTTGAGTCTGCTGTTCAAAATGATCAGCAGTCAACGTCGCGAAGCGTATCTCTCTGGGAATAAAGAAACCTATCGCCCACCTTTACCTGTGATCGTTGTTGGCAATATTACCGCGGGTGGAAATGGTAAAACACCGGTTGTGATTTGGTTAGTTGAGATGCTTCAGGCTCACGGCTTTAAACCCGGAGTCGTATCTCGAGGTTATGGGGCAAAAGCGCCAAGCTACCCGTTAATATTGGATGAAAACACACCTGCAGAACATTCAGGTGATGAACCTCGTTTGATTCGGAAGCGAACTGGTGCGCCAGTTGCAGTCGATCCTGTGCGTGCAAACGCGGTGAAAGCATTGCTGAGCAAAGGTGTTGAGGTGATTATCACTGATGATGGCCTTCAGCATTACGCGCTTGAACGCGATATTGAATTTGCAGTTATCGACGGCGCTAGGCGCTTTGGTAGCGAGAGTTTGATTCCTTTAGGCCCATTACGAGAGCCTGTATCTCGTTTAGAAGAGGTCGACTTTCTGGTTAACAATGGTGGTAAAGCGCATGGGAGAGAGTTCTCGATGTCTTTGCTTCCAAGCCAAGCGGTTAACCTGAAAACAGGTCAGAAAAGGTCTGTGGCAGAATTACAGAAGCTGGTGGCTTTTGCCGGTATTGGCCACCCACCGCGCTTTTTCAAAACATTGGAAGATCTTGATGGTGATGTGGTTTTCACACAAGGCTTCGCTGACCATCAAGATTTTGATAAAGATGAACTTCATGCCTTAGCTAAGAAAGGTATGAATCTGATTATGACAGAAAAAGACGCTGTAAAATGTGAAGAATATGCTCAAGATAACTGGTGGTATCTTCCAGTTTCTGCGCAGTTCAATGAAGATTCGCAACAGCAAATTTTAAAAAGAATAAAAGAGGTTTTGGAATACTATGGATCACCGTCTACTTGAGATCGTTGCTTGCCCTGTATGTAAAGGTAAACTAACTTTTGACAAGGATAAGCAAGAGCTTGTTTGTAAAATTGATCGCCTTGCTTACCCAATTAAAGAGGGTATTCCTGTTCTTTTAGAACCTGAAGCTCGCACCGTTTCTATGGATGAGGGTAAGTAATGTCTTATACGGTTGTTATACCTGCAAGATACCAATCGAGCCGTTTACCAGGAAAGCCTCTTGCTGACATTGGTGGAAAGCCAATGATTCAATGGGTATACGAACAGTCAATGAAAGCAGGAGCCGATAACGTTATTATCGCAACCGACGACGCTCGAGTTGAAAAAGCGGCTAAAGCATTTGGCGCGACCGTTTGTATGACATCTCCGAATCACGAATCAGGTACAGAGCGTTTAGCTGAAGTGATTGAAGTGATGAAGATTCCTGATGACCATATTATCGTGAATGTTCAGGGGGATGAGCCACTGATCCCACCTGCAATTATTAATCAGGTTGCGAATAACCTCGCGAACAGCACAGCACCGATGGCGACCTTGGGTGTGGAAATTACTCATGCTGATGAAGTGTTTAATCCTAATGCTGTTAAAGTTGTGACCGACAAAGACGGCTATGCTCTGTATTTTAGCCGAGCAACCATCCCTTGGGATCGCGATGCTTACGCTAACAATGGTACGGCTGCGGAGTCTCCTTTACTACGACACATTGGTATCTATGCTTACCGAGCTGGGTTTATCAATACGTACATTAATTGGGAGCCTAGTACGCTAGAACGTATAGAGTGCTTGGAGCAATTGAGAGTGCTTTGGTACGGCGAGAAAATTCACGTAGACGTAGCAATGGAAGCTCCTGCAGCTGGCGTGGATACTCCTGAAGATTTAGAAGCGGTTCGTGCCATTATTGGTTAAGCTTCTTTGAGTCTCCATACAGGATCTCTAAGCCTCGTCAATGACGGGGCTTTTTTATATCAAGACAAAGCCGGAGCGAGTCTTATTGACCTAAGGTGATTGATATTGAGTCGGTTGCATTCGTTGATGCATCATCAAGTTTGAATTATCTGAGATTTACCTCGCTCGACTTTCAATTTTTCTCTATAATATGCCGCCTACAAAGTAGTGGCTAATTGCTAGTACATAATAAAACTTACGACAAAACGTGGAGTAAAAGATGCCTTCTCAAAGCCCAGTGATTACGGTTGATGGACCAAGTGGTGCAGGTAAAGGTACCCTGTGTATGTTGCTAGCAGATAAGCTAGGCTTTCATCTTCTAGACTCAGGCGCGATCTATCGCGTATTGGCTTTAGCAGCAATTCACCATGGTGTGGACACTGAATCAGAAGATGCTTTAGTACCTCTTGCAACTCACTTAGACGTGCAGTTTATTGCTGAAGGCGACTTAGTTAAGGTTATCCTAGAAGGCGAAGATGTGTCTGGTGAGCTTCGTAAGGAAGAGACTGGTATGGCGGCTTCAAAAGTGGCTGCCTTACCTCGCGTTCGTGAAGCACTGCTTCGTCGTCAACGCGCATTCAATGCTGCTCCTGGTTTAGTAGCTGATGGCCGTGATATGGGAACGGTTGTGTTTCCTGAAGCTGAAGCCAAAATATTTTTAGATGCAAGTGCTGAAGAGCGTGCGAGTCGCCGCCTTAAACAGTTGCAACAGAAGGGGTTAGATGTTAAATTTGACGACCTTTTGAGCGAGATCCAAGAGCGAGACGATCGAGATCGTAATCGCCCAGTGGCGCCACTTCGCCCTGCAGAGGATGCTCTAGTGCTTGATTCCACCTCAATGAATATTGAGCAGGTAGTAGAAAAAGCACTACACTATATTGAATCGAAACTGGCTGGGTAATTTCGCCGAGCTAGTACGAACGTTGGTCGCAAGGATGATGACCGGCGAATTTATCAACCCCATGCGGTAGGATACCCATGGACGTTTAATTATTGAAGATTAAATAATGACTGAATCTTTTGCTCAACTCTTTGAAGAGTTTCTATCTGAAACTGAATTCCAACAAGGCAGCATCGTTAAAGGTACTGTAGTAGCTATCGAGAACGGTTTCGTTCTTGTAGATGCTGGTCTTAAGTCTGAATCTGCTATCCCTGCTGAACAATTCAAGAACGCTGCTGGCGAACTTGAAGTTGAAGTTGGTGCTGAAGTAGACGTAGCTCTAGACGCTGTTGAAGATGGTTTCGGTGAGACTCAACTTTCTCGTGAGAAAGCTAAGCGTCACGAAGCTTGGATCGTACTTGAGAAAGCTTGTGAAGAAGCTGAAACTGTTGTTGGTATCATCAACGGTAAAGTTAAAGGCGGTTTCACTGTTGAACTTAACGGTATCCGTGCTTTCCTTCCAGGTTCTCTAGTAGACGTACGTCCTATCCGTGACACTGCTCACCTAGAAAACAAAGAGCTAGAGTTCAAAGTAATCAAGCTAGACCAGAAGCGTAACAACGTTGTTGTTTCTCGTCGTGCTGTTATCGAATCTGAAAACAGTGTTGAGCGTGACGAACTTCTTGAAACTCTACAAGAAGGTACTGAAGTTAAAGGTATCGTTAAGAACCTTACTGACTACGGTGCATTCGTTGACCTTGGCGGTGTTGACGGTCTTCTACATATCACAGATATGGCTTGGAAGCGCGTTAAGCACCCATCAGAGATCGTTAACGTTGGTGACGAAATCCTAGTTAAAGTTCTTAAGTTCGATCGTGAGCGCACTCGTGTTTCACTAGGTCTTAAGCAACTAGGCGAAGATCCATGGGTAGCAATCGCTAAGCGTTACCCAGAAGGTCACAAGCTTTCTGGTCGTGTTACAAACCTAACTGACTACGGCTGCTTCGTTGAAATCGAAGAAGGCGTTGAAGGTCTAGTACACGTTTCTGAAATGGATTGGACTAACAAGAACATCCACCCTTCTAAAGTTGTTAATGTTGGCGACGAAGTTGAGGTTATGGTTCTTGATATCGACGAAGAACGTCGTCGTATCTCTCTAGGTCTGAAACAGTGTAAAGCTAACCCATGGCAGTCATTTGCAGAAATGCAAGCTAAGGGCGACAAAGTTACTGGTAAGATCAAGTCTATCACTGACTTTGGTATCTTCATCGGTCTAGAAGGCGGTATCGACGGTCTTGTACACCTATCTGACATTTCTTGGAACGCTGCCGGCGAAGAAGCTGTACGTGAATACAAGAAAGGCGACGAAATCTCTGCTGTTGTTCTAGCAGTAGATGCAGAGCGTGAGCGTATTTCTCTTGGCGTTAAGCAAATGGAAAACGACCCGTTCAACGCATACGTTGCTGACAACAAGAAAGGTGTTCTTGTAAACGGTACTGTTACTGCAGTTGATGCGAAAGGCGCTACTATCGAGCTAATCGAAGGCGTTGAAGGTTACATCCGCGCTTCTGAAGTTTCTCGCGACCGTATCGAAGATGCATCTCTAATCCTAAGCGTTGGCGACAGCGTTGAAGCGAAGTTCACTGGTGTAGACCGTAAGAACCGCGTAATCAACCTATCTATCAAAGCTAAAGATGAAGCTGATGAGCAAGAAGCAATGGCTTCACTGAACAAGTCTGAAGAAGGCGCGTTCGGTAACGCAATGGCAGACGCATTCAAAGCTGCTAAAGGCGAATAATAGCTTCTCATTAAGAGAATTATAGCTATCTAGCCAAGAAAGGAGCCGTAAGGCTCCTTTTTTTTTGCTTATTTTTCCGATAGGTCTATAATTTCTAAAAAGAAAACCAACGAGGGTAACTATGACTAAGTCTGAATTGATTGAAAGACTATGCGCTGAGCAAACGCATCTTTCTGCAAAAGAAATTGAAGACGCTGTAAAAGACATTTTAGAGCATATGGCTTCAACACTAGAAAGTGGTGATCGAATCGAAATTCGCGGTTTTGGCAGCTTTTCTCTGCATTATCGTGAGCCTCGTGTTGGACGTAACCCAAAGACTGGTGACAAGGTTGAGTTAGAAGGTAAATACGTTCCTCACTTCAAACCAGGTAAAGAGTTACGTGAACGAGTAAACTCAGGAATGTAGCCTACTTATCGGAATTAAGAAAAGCGGCATACTATAATGTATGCCGCTTTTTTATGACCATAATATGGTGGTCTGATTAGTAATTTTCCTGCATAATCGTACAGCTAACCAACCAATGAGTGATGAACTATGAAAATTATAAAAATAGTCGCCGTTATCGCACTTTTCCTAATTGCACTGGCTTTAGGCTCTCAAAACCAAACAACTGTGAATTTCAACTATCTGCTTGCACAAGGTGACTTCCACCTATCAAGTTTATTAGGGGTTGTATTCGTTTCAGGCTTTGGCCTTGCTTGGTTAGTCTTTGGTAACATGCACATGCGGTCTCAGCTAAAAATTCATCGCTTGAAGAAGCAACTCAATAAGCAATCAAAGCAGGTCGCTGCTGATACTAAAGCTTAAAGGCTATATTTGATGTTAGAGTTACTGTTCTTACTTTTGCCTATCGCAGCCGCTTATGGTTGGTATATGGGTAATCGTAACGCTCAGCAAGAAAAACAAAAACAATCACACCAGATCTCCCGTCAATACGTGACGGGTTTGAACCTATTACTGTCAGACCAATCTGACAAAGCGGTTGATCACTTCATAGAGCTACTTCAAGTAGACAATGAAACCATCGATACTCACTTGGCTTTGGGCAACTTGTTCCGCTCAAGAGGCGAAGTCGACCGCGCTATTCGCATTCACCAAAATCTTATCTCTCGTTCAGGATTAACGCTCGATCAGAAAAACCTCGCACTGCAACAATTAGCTAAAGACTATATGGTCTCTGGCTTTCTTGACCGTGCCGAAAAAATCTTTGAACAGCTTGTAGAAGAACCTGACCATAAAGAGGGTGCTCTGCAACAGTTGGTTGCTATTTATCAGCAAACACGTGAGTGGAACAAAGCTATCCATTACGGAAATATTTTAGTCAAACTCGGTAAGAAGAAAATGAAGATGCGTGCCACAGTCGCGCATTTCTGGTGTGAGCTTGCGATGCAAGAGCAAGCCGATGGCAATCGCTCTAAAGCGCTTCAGCATTTTAAAAAGGCACTTTCTGAAGACCCCAAATGTGTCCGTGCTAGTATTGCTTTAGGCAAGTTTCATTTAGCGAACGAAGATTACCAAAAGACCATCGATTGTCTTGAATCGGTACTCGAGCAAGATATCGACTTCATTAGTGAGGTGTTGCCAACCCTTGCTGAGTGTTACCACAAGCTTGGACAAGAAGCTCAACTGGTCGAATTCCTTAAAGCGTGTATCCAGAAGAAAGCCGGTGTCTCTGCGGAACTGATGCTGGCACAATTGGTTGCTCACCATGAAGATGTAGGCTCAGCTCAAGAGCTACTGACAAAACAGCTTGTTAAAAACCCAACCATGAAAGGTTTTTATCGATTAATCGATTATCACCTAGCAGAAGCAGAAGAAGGTCGAGCGAAAGATAGCTTAACCACGCTTCAATCCATGGTTGGTGAGCAGCTTAAGGTTAAGCCTCATTACCGTTGCCGTCAGTGTGGTTTCTCAACACACTCAATGTATTGGCACTGCCCTTCATGTAAAGGGTGGGGGACGATCAAGCCTATTCGTGGGCTTGATGGTGAATAGATTTGTGGTCATTTTAAGACCAAATTTTTAATTGCAGCTTTCGGGCTGCATTTTTATGACTGTTATTTATCACCCGCTATGTGTAGGTGAGTAAATATTTTGTAGAAAGTTAACTGCGTTAGGAGATGAAATGAACGACCAAAAAATCATTGTAGCCTTGGATTATGACAACCAAGCGGATGCGTTAGCCTTTGTTGATCGTATTGACCCAGCATCTTGCCGCTTAAAAGTCGGCAAAGAGATGTTTACCTTGTTTGGCCCTGAATTTGTTCGTGAATTGCATAAACGTGGTTTTTCAGTCTTCTTAGACCTAAAGTTCCACGATATCCCGAACACATGCTCAAAAGCCGTTCGTGCCGCCGCTGAATTAGGCGTATGGATGGTTAATGTACACGCCAGTGGCGGCGAACGTATGATGACCGCTTCGCGTGAGATCTTAGAACCATATGGTAAAGATCGTCCATTGCTAATCGGGGTGACGGTACTAACCAGCATGGAGCAATCTGATTTGGCGGGTATTGGTTTGGATCTTGAACCACAACAACAAGTTATGCGTTTGGCTTCTCTGACGAAAAACTCAGGTTTAGACGGTGTGGTATGTTCTGCACAAGAGGCTTCTTTGTTGAAAGGTGCACTTGGTCAGGAGTTCAAACTAGTGACTCCGGGTATTCGCCCTGTGGGCGCTGATGTTGGTGACCAGAAGCGTATCATGACGCCTTCTAAAGCGATTGAATCAGGTTCTGACTACCTAGTTATCGGTCGTCCAATTACTCAAGCTATAGACCCTGCTGCGGTTCTTGCTGAGATTAACGGTACTCTAGCTTAAGTTTCTCTTATAGCTAGCGATACGAATAAAGAAGGTCAGCAAATTGCTGGCCTTCTTGTTTGTTTTCGAGAAACAGAATTCGTTTGGACTAGACTGGCTTAATTTAAACTGGCGCACCACTATGGAATTTAAAGTCGCTGTCTTCTGAAGTAATAAGGTCAGCTTCTACTTGAGCAAAGTGTGCGATACGTTCAGAGATATCTTTCCCTGCGATTTGCTCTGCTAGCTCAAGGTAATCTTGATAGTGACGCGCTTCTGAGCGAAGTAGAGACACGTAAAACTTCTCCATGTCTTCTTCTAAGAAAGGAGCCAATTTAGCGAAGCGTTCACAAGAACGAGCCTCAATAAAGGCGCCGATGATCAGTTTGTCGACCAGAGCATCAGGCTCGTATGTCTTTACTTGTTTGATCAATCCTTTCGCGTAACGACCGGCTTCGATCGGTTGGTAAGTCACGCCTTTCTTCTCCATTAATTCCATTACTTGATAGAAGTGGTGGAGTTCCTCTTTAATCAACAGCACCATCTTATCGATAAGGTCAGCGCCGTAATTACAGCCTTCTTTTGCTGTGATCTGTTTTGAAACGTTGCTCTTGCCACGAAGTGACTCTAAATCACCAATGCGACGGTAAGCAAATTGCTCGTATGGCAAGATCCATTCGTTTAATTGCTTGGCACTTTCTTTATCTACCGCGTATTTACGGATAAGGAATAAAGCGCTTTGAGCAGCCTTGAGTTCACACAACATGTGGTCGCGCAAAATGATGTGGAGGTTTTCTGGCTTTTTGGCTTCATCGATCCATGAATCTGGCGTTTCGGCTTTAAGAAAGGAATGAATTGGAGCTAATAGTTCTTGATACATGGTCGGGGCAACTTTGTTGATAATGCGGGATTTTATCACAGCTCACTAGATCTCCCTATACGGAGAAAGGAAATTAACTAGGTACAAAAAAGGCCGCCTATTTAAGTAAATAAGGCGGCCTTTTCTTTTTTGGGTTAGACGATTACCATTTCTTCTTCTGACCGAAAAGGGCGTCCATATCGTCTTCTCGCTCTTTAGATTCCATCTGCTGTAAATCTTGAGCGTTTTTGTCTTGGCGTTTCTGATCAAGCTCGTTGAGCATCTGTTGAAGCTTTTCTTTGGCTTGATTAGAGTACGAATCGTTCTTAGTCGCTAAAGCATCAATACCTTTGCGTAATAGCTGAATTGCTGTTCCCGGTTGTCCGCGAGAAATCGAATCGTTTGCACGTTTGATGACATTTTCAATGTTGATGCGAATTTGAATTGTCTCTAGACGAGCATTCTCAACAACATAAGCTTGGGTCTCAAAGCGGCCTTTATTGTGCTCGTTGCGCACCGTATCACGCAGGCGCTTAACTAACTTAAGCATCATGATCGCTTGCTTGTCACTACTTGGCACGCGGAAAGCCGTGCTCTCGCCACCTTTGTAGTTCTCTTTAAGCTGAGTGATTTGCTGTTTTACACTTTCAATGCGTTGGGCAAGTTGCTTATTTTTTGGATCGAGTTGATACATATTTTCTAATGCATCAAGAATTCGATTGTTTAAGCATACAAGGAGATCTTGGCTAAACGGCATGTGGTGAGCGTTGCCAATCAGTTCTTCTGTACCGTCAATAATGGTTAGATAACGAGAAGCTTCCTGTTTCTTCGCTGTTTCTACCTTAACTTTATATTGAAGCATGATGTTGTAGCCTAAAACTAACACCAAAAGAACGGCTACTAAGACGATGATTAAACCAATATTCATATATTTGAGTCTGCTTATTATTTTCTATAGCTAACTGGAGAGGATACACGATTCCATTGTGTATCGGCACTCGTAAATTGCAATTTCTGATTATCTCTTGTTGAGCGAAATCGGCAATCAAAACTTACCAACTAATGTATGAGAATGAGGGTTGGGTTGCAAAGCGTTAGTGATATTTTTGTTTGTTAAGCTAGAAAAACTCAATTTTCCTGTCATTTTTGTGTTCTAAGCGTTATAACTATTAATTATATTACACGAGACTATAACGCTCTCTTTGCAAATAAGTTAGCACAGAAATGAGTAAAGGATTACGAGGTTAGATATGAAGTTACAGCAACTGAAGTACATTGTTGAGGTTCTAAACCATAACCTAAATGTTTCAGCTACAGCAGAGAGTTTGTACACATCTCAGCCTGGCATTAGTAAGCAAGTTAGATTACTTGAAGACGAATTAGGCATTCAGATTTTTGAGCGTAGCGGCAAGCATCTAACGCAGGTAACCCAAGCGGGTGAGGATATCATTCGTATCTCTCAAGAGATTTTGGCGCGCGTTGAAAGTATTAAAGCGGTAGCGGGTGAGCACACTCATCCAGAGATGGGTACATTGAATATTTCAACCACTCATACTCAAGCTCGTTATGCACTGCCTGATGTGATTAAAGGTTTCACTGCGCGTTACCCTAAAGTATCGCTTCACATGCACCAAGGCACGCCAAGCCAAATGTCAGAAGCCGTCGCTAAGGGTACAGCGAATTTTGCGATTGCAACGGAAGCGCTTCATTTATATCAAGACGCGATTATGCTGCCTTGTTATCACTGGAATCGCTCGATTGTTGTTACTAAAGATCACCCTCTAGCGCAAAAGAAATTAGTGTCAATTGAAGATCTTGCCGCCTATTCTCTAGTGACTTACGTCTTCGGCTTTACGGGACGCTCAGAACTCGATACCGCGTTCAACAAAGTTGGTCTAACACCTAGGGTTGTGTTTACCGCGACCGATGCTGACGTAATCAAAACCTATGTGCGTATGGGCATTGGTGTTGGTGTAATCGCAAGTATGGCGATTGACAACGAGCAAGATACTGATTTGGTTGCGATTGATGCGAGCCATCTATTTGGTGCGAGTACAACCAGCATTGGTTTTAGAAAGGGCACCTTCTTACGTTCTTACATGTTCGACTTTATGGAGCGTTTTGCACCACATCTAACTCGACCTGTTGTTGAGCAAGCAATTTCTCTTAAATCAAATGATGAAATTGAAGAGATGTTTAAGGATATCGAACTGCCGGTTCGTTAATCTCATCGTGTAGATCTAGATTATTATTCGGCCTGTATCTATAGGCCGTTTTTCTTTCTGGTTTCGAGCTTTCTTTGCTGCCCTCTTTATATCGAGCCTTTCCATTTCCGTTTGTTGCCCCTACAATCCACGCATCATAGGGGGAAGCATGCATTCACGATTTACAATTCTCGACTCATTCTTGTTAGAGCACCAAGTCTATTGGCGTTCAGAGCCTTTTCACCTCTGTCAAACTCAGCAACAGCCATGGGCTGATGTGAATCGTCCTCTTGTTGATTGGTTGGATAGTTTGAGTATCGAGAGAATTCAGACTCTCAAAGAACAACCGCAAGACTTGCTAGCTGAGGTTACGCGCTTCCTTCCACAGTTAGAGAAAGCCAATCAAAATATCCAGTTCAATCAAACTGCGCTTGTTGGGATCGATCTTCCGCGCGGAACTGCCGATGGTATTCCGGGTAGAAAGCTACAACAAATTGTTGCGATGGGAGAGGCTTCTCTTGAGCATCACCAAGGGCAAGAGTGGCTGGAATGGTGCTCTGGTAAAGGCTTTCTTGGTCGAATTCTATCTCAGCAATCTGACCAAAAAGTCACGAGCTTTGAATGGCAGCAATCGTTATGCGAAAGTGGACAAAAAATTGCTGATGACCAGAAATTAGAGATGAACTTTGTTCAAGGCGATGCTTTTTCAGAAAGCGCAGGTGATGTGTTTAATTCAAACCAACACGCTGTCGCTCTTCACGCTTGTGGCGACCTTCATGTCGAGTTAGTGAAAAAGTCGGTATCACATGGGCTTCCAGCAGTGACCATTTCCCCATGTTGCTACCATCTTATTCGTGATGAAACCTATCAACCGATGTCATCTGTCGCGAAAAGCTCGGCATTAGTATTGAGCAAGAGTGATTTAAGAATTCCACTTCAAGAAACGGTCACCGGTGGTGAAAGAGTCAAGAGACATCGTCAATTAGAGATGAGTTATCGTTTAGGCTTCAGTAAATTGCTCAAAGCCGAATTTAATATCGATGAATACATCCCAGTACCGAGCATCAAAAAATCAGAGCTATCTGAAGGGTTTGAATCATTTTGCCAGTGGGCTTCTGAAGTGAAAGAGATAACACTTGGTTCGGATATCGACTTTGAATCCTATCTTGCTCAAGGCGAGACGCTCTTCTGGGAAATGGAGAAGTTGAGTTTAGTTCAGCAAGTCTTTAGACGACCATTAGAGGTATGGCTCGCTTTGGACCGAGCTATTTACTTGCAAGAGCAAGGCTATGAGGCAACCATCGAAGAGTTTTGTGAGCGGACTGTCACGCCTCGAAACCTGTTGATTCATGGGGTTAAGAGCGACCGATAAACCACACAAGTATAAGATAGATCGTTGTTCATAGCTCACGAGCGATAGTGCTACAGATACAAAAAAGCCAGTTCGACGATGTCGGACTGGCTTTTTAATGTGTGTTGTAACTGAACGCTTCAACGAGAAAATTTTACGCTCAGTTAGTCACTACATCATTAGTTAAACATTGCGATTGCTTCAGCAGGGTCTACGTACTCTAGGTCAAAGCTCTCTGCAACTTCTTTACAAGTCACTTTACCGTGGATTACGTTTAGACCTTCTAGGAAACCTTCATCAGATAGAAGTGCTTCGCGGTAGCCTTTGTTCGCTAGCTTAACAATGTAAGGAAGTGTTGCATTGTTTAGTGCGTAAGTAGAAGTACGAGCAACGGCACCTGGCATGTTAGCAACACAGTAGTGAACTACGTCATCAACGATATAAGTTGGGTCGGCGTGAGTCGTTGCGTGTGAAGTTTCGAAACAACCACCTTGGTCGATTGCAACATCAACAACAGCTGAACCTGGCTTCATCTTAGCTATGTGATCTTTTGTTACAAGTTTAGGAGCGGCTGCGCCAGGAATTAGTACTGCACCAATTACTAGGTCTGCTTCTAGAACATGCTTCTCAATAGCGTCTTCAGTAGAATAAACGACTTTTGCGCGACCTTGGAATTCTTCATCAAGACGACGAAGTGTATCTACGTTACGGTCAAGGATTGTAACATCAGCGCGAAGGCCAACAGCCATACGTGCTGCGTTAGCACCAACAACACCGCCACCAACAACAACAACTTTTGCTGGTTCAACACCTGGAACGCCGCCAAGAAGAAGACCACAACCACCGTTAGATTTCTCTAATGTTTGTGCACCTGCTTGAATAGACATGCGACCAGCGACTTCAGACATTGGTGCTAATAGTGGCAAGCGACCCATATTATCTGTTACAGTCTCATAGGCTACGCAGACAGCTTTGCTCTTGATAAGCTCTTCAGTTTGCGGAAAATCTGGTGCAAGGTGTAAATAGGTAAATAATATTTGCCCTTCGCGAAGCATAGCTCGCTCGACAGCTTGAGGTTCTTTAACCTTTACAATCATCTCTGCTTTCGCGAAAACGTCAGCAGCAGTAGGAAGAATGGATGCGCCTACAGCGATGTAATCATCGTCTGAAAAACCGATACCATTACCGGCATTGGTTTCTACAAAAACTTGGTGGCCGTGTGAGATTAGTTCTCTCACGCTAGCTGGGGTCATACCAACGCGGTATTCGTGGTTCTTGATTTCCTTCGGTACGCCAATGATCATCCTGACTCCTCATTTTATTTTGGTTGTTTTATCTATGCGTAGGGTAATTCTGTCGAATTAATATCTAGTATAGATAGGTTCAGATAAAATTTGATACTGAATATTAAAAAGTTGTAGTATATTTTTTTGCAAGGAAGTAATAAGGTGGAATAAAAAATGGCAGACAATTATAAGAAGCCGTCCAAGGAACTAGATCGTATTGACCGCAACATTCTTAATGAGTTGCAAAAAGACGGTCGTATCTCAAACGTTGAACTCTCAAAACGAGTAGGACTTTCTCCAACTCCATGTCTTGAACGTGTTCGTCGTTTAGAACGTCAAGGTTACATTACTGGGTACACAGCGTTGCTGAACCCACAGTACCTTGATGCTTCACTTTTAGTGTTTGTTGAAATTACGTTGAACCGTGGTGCGCCAGATGTGTTCGAACAATTCAACACCGCTGTGCAGAAACTGGATGACATCCAAGAGTGTCATTTAGTGTCGGGTGATTTTGACTATCTTCTAAAAACACGTGTATCTGATATGGGTGCTTACCGTAAGCTACTGGGTGATACGTTACTGCGTCTACCAGGCGTAAACGACACTCGTACTTACGTTGTAATGGAAGAAGTGAAACAAACTAATCAACTTGTGATTAAAACTCGTTAATCACAATTGGTGAAATGAAAGAAAGCGGACATTTGTTCCGCTTTCTTGCTTTCTGGAATTGGGTTTTTCTGTTTGATATGGTTAAATCAACAGTAGTTTCATGAAAACGAATGGCTCGTGCCGTTCGCTATGTTTTTATCCCGTTTAATTATTAAGTTGGTTTATGTTCAAGCAGAGCAGTAATAAAGTAGAAACAATCATTAAAACGAGTGAAGAGCCTCAGTCTCCTCGTTTGAATGGTTCTCAACGTCTCAAAGAGTGCAGCCTGATTTTGGGTGTTCTCTTCTCTATTCTACTTGCCGTTGCGTTATTAACTTTTAGTCCTGCAGATCCATCATGGTCGCAAACGGCGTGGGGTGGTGACATTCAGAATGCGGGTGGCTACCTAGGTGCATGGTTGGCGGATACGCTTTTCTTTGTCTTTGGTTCACTGGCTTACCCGCTGCCTATATTAGTGACTGTGGCTGCATGGGTGTTGTTCCGCAAACGTAATGAAGACGAACAAATCGACTTCATGTTGTGGGGCACTCGCTTACTTGGCTTAACCGTTCTTATTCTTACTAGTTGTGGTCTAGCGGATATCAACTTTGACGACATCTGGTATTTCTCATCAGGTGGTGTGGTAGGTGACGTTTTAACAAGCCTTGCTCTTCCAACGTTGAATGTTCTTGGTAGTACGCTGGTTCTTCTTTTCTTATGGGGCGCTGGTTTTACTCTATTGACCGGTATTTCTTGGTTAAGCATTGTGGAATGGTTGGGTGAATGTGCTATCAAATTCTTCACCTCTGCTGTTAATAAGGCACGTGGCCAAGATCAAGAACTGCTTGAGCCTCAGCTAAGAGAATCAGCAGACCGCGATTTAATCAAAGAACGTCATCAGCAGCATCAAGAGCCAACTTACCGCGATGTTCCTGCTATAGAGGACAACAAAGAATCAACAGAGCATGACCCGCTAGATCCTGCGATGAGTTTTTCTGCGACCAATGATTCTTCAGGTGTGGCGACAAATGCGCTAGACAATGCAGCATTGCCGAAGCGTCATTACAATATTCATATGCCAGTCGATGCTCCTGCGAAGCAAGAAGCTCCTGCCCAAAAACAGCCTCAGATTCAGCCTCAACAAGTTGAGCAAGAGCCGGTTCCTGCTACACCAGTTTACCAAGCGCCAGAAGAGCCTTTAGAAGAAGGTGTCGAACGTTCTAAACAGTTGAACGCGACTATTGAACAGTTAGAAAATGCGGCTATGTACGAAGATGATCTTGCAGAGCAGGAGCAGGTTGACGCGCATGAATCTCAGATCGCGTACCAACAATACATGCAGAATGAGCAACCCTCAGTTAATCCTACAGAAGAGGTAGCTGAAGCTGCTGCTCCAGTCATGGATAGCTCACCAGACATAAATAACGAATTCGCTGCGGAAGATGTTCAACCAGAATCTCTATACGCTTCGCCAATGGGTGAAATAGAAGAAGCACCACAAGAATTCTCAACGCCTTTCGAGACAACGGAAGAGCAAAACTTTGAACCTAATTCAGAGCTAGATGTTGAGCCTGTTGATAATGACGAACAGCCACTTGCTCCGTCACCTTACGAACAAGAGCCGACGCAAACGACCAAGCAAAACCAAGAACAAGAACCAGTTGTTGATCTTCCTTGGGAAGAGGTAACAGAAGAGGAACCTGTACATCCAGACCAAGACGTAGCGGCATTCCAAAACATTGTCTCTGAAGCACAAGCAAACATGGCAGCAACGCAAAACCCGTTCCTCGTTCAGCAAGATGTTAACTTGCCTAAACCAGCAGAACCATTGCCAACGCTTGAATTGTTGTTCCACCCTGAAAAGCGTGAAACCTTCATTGATCGCGATGCACTTGAAGCAATCGCTCGTTTGGTTGAATCTAAATTAGCCGATTACAAAATCAAAGCTGATGTGGTTGATATTTTCCCTGGTCCGGTTATCACTCGATTTGAGTTGGATTTGGCTCCAGGTGTGAAAGTAAGCCGTATCTCAGGCCTTTCTATGGACTTAGCGCGTTCACTGTCTGCATTAGCAGTACGTGTGGTTGAAGTTATTCCAGGTAAACCTTATGTGGGCTTAGAACTGCCGAACATGAGTCGTCAAACGGTATTCTTCTCAGATGTTGTGGGTAGCACTCAGTTCCAAGAAGCGAAGTCACCAACGACAGTGGTTCTAGGACAAGACATCGCGGGTGAAGCTGTAATTGCTGACCTGTCGAAAATGCCTCACGTTCTTGTTGCAGGTACGACTGGTTCTGGTAAGTCGGTGGGTGTGAACGTGATGATATTGAGTATGCTATATAAAGCATCTCCAGAAGATGTTCGCTTCATCATGATTGACCCGAAAATGCTCGAGCTTTCAGTTTATGAGGGTATTCCTCACCTGCTATCTGAAGTCGTTACTGACATGAAAGATGCATCGAATGCGCTTCGTTGGTGTGTCGGCGAAATGGAACGTCGTTATAAGCTAATGTCGGCGTTAGGTGTTCGTAACATTAAAGGCTACAACGATAAACTTAAGATGGCCGCTGATGCGGGTCACCCAATCCATGATCCATTATGGAAACCGGGTGATAGCATGGATCCAGAAGCGCCATTGCTGGAGAAACTGCCTTATATCGTGGTTATCGTCGATGAATTTGCTGACCTAATCATGGTGGTAGGTAAGAAGGTTGAAGAGCTGATTGCACGTTTGGCACAAAAAGCACGTGCAGCGGGTGTTCACTTGATTCTTGCGACTCAACGTCCATCGGTAGATGTTATTACTGGTTTGATTAAAGCTAACATCCCAACACGTGTTGCCTTTACCGTATCAACTAAAACCGACTCTCGAACCATTCTTGACCAAGGCGGTGCTGAATCGCTACTTGGTATGGGTGATATGCTTTACCTACCGCCGGGTTCTAGCCATACCATTCGTGTTCACGGTGCCTTTGCATCGGATGATGATGTACACGCGGTAGTGAATAACTGGAAGGCGCGTGGTAAGCCAAACTATATTGATGAAATTACCAACGGTGAACAAACTCCTGAAACCTTGCTTCCGGGCGAGAAGATGGAAGGCGATGAAGAGGTTGATCCTTTGTTTGATCAAGTAGTCGAACACGTTGTTCATTCACGTCGTGGTTCGGTTTCTGGCGTACAGCGTCGATTCAAGATCGGTTATAACCGCGCAGCGCGTATTGTAGAGCAGCTTGAAGCGCAAGGTATCGTAAGTGCTCCGGGCCATAACGGTAACCGAGAAGTCTTAGCGCCAGCGCCACCAAAAGATTAGGTCTACACGCCCTATGAACTTATGCCCATTAAGTCGGTCAAATCGAGAATATGACCGACTTATGTTTTAACAGGATTATTGATGAAAAAAGTATTCGCACTTTTATTTATGAGCTTCTCAGTGTTTGCTTCTCCGAAAGAAGAGCTGAGTAGCCGTTTGGCATTGAACGCAGGTTTTAGTGCTGACTTTAAACAAGTCGTGACCAGCCCTGATGGCGATGTTGTGATGGAAGGTGAGGGCACGGTAGAGATTGCACGCCCAAGCTTGTTCCGCTGGGAAACCACGTTCCCTGATGAAAACTTGTTGGTATCTGATGGCCAAAGCTTGTGGTACTACAGCCCATTCATTGAGCAAGTGAGCATTTACTGGCAAGAGCAAGCGACATCGCAAACGCCTTTTGTATTGCTGACTCGTAACCAAGAAAGCGATTGGGATAACTACAATGTCGCGCAAGCGGGTAACCAATTTACGCTAACGCCAACGGCTGTGGATTCTAATCAGGGCAATTTCCAGATTAACATCACCGAGAAAGGCATTGTTCAGGGCTTTAATGTGATTGAACAAGACGGCCAAAAAGGTGAGTTTACCTTTAACAATGTTGATTTAGGTAAACCTGCTGCAGACCGCTTTACTTTTGTGGCACCGGAAGGTGTCGAAGTCGACGACCAAAGAAACTGATCCAAACTGGCAGATCGTTTGGTAGTAAGTCGATAGGCATTGATGCCATCAACGAATCAAGAGATTGCAATTGAGTAATTACAGCTTAGATTTTGCAGGGGACGAAGATTTTCGTCCCCTTGCTGCTCGTATGAGACCTGAAACTGTTGAACAGTACATCGGTCAGCAGCATATATTAGGTCCAGGTAAACCCCTTCGCAGAGCGTTGGAAGCGGGCCA
This sequence comes from Vibrio cyclitrophicus, assembly GCA_023206055.1. Classification (NCBI taxonomy): domain Bacteria; kingdom Pseudomonadati; phylum Pseudomonadota; class Gammaproteobacteria; order Vibrionales; family Vibrionaceae; genus Vibrio; species Vibrio cyclitrophicus. The sequence goes on from CP065366.1 coordinate 1,382,059, forward strand.
TATTCACTCCATGATTTTATGGGGGCCTCCGGGCACCGGTAAAACCACGCTGGCAGAAGTGGCAGCAAATTACGCCAATGCAGAAGTTGAGCGCGTATCAGCGGTGACATCGGGTGTAAAAGATATTCGTATCGCCATTGAAAAAGCGCGTGAGAACAAGCAAGCAGGGCGTAGAACGATTCTATTTGTGGACGAAGTCCATCGCTTTAACAAAAGCCAACAAGATGCCTTTCTACCCCATATCGAAGATGGCACGGTTACCTTTATCGGCGCGACCACAGAAAACCCTTCTTTTGAATTGAACAACGCTTTGTTGTCGCGTGCGCGTGTCTACAAACTGACTTCTCTCAATACTGATGATATCGCCCTCGTCATTCGCCAAGCTATCGAAGATAAGCAGCGTGGCCTGGGTGATGTGACGGCTGATTTTGCAGATAACGTTCTAGATCGCCTAGCTGAACTGGTCAACGGTGACGCGCGTATGTCGCTCAACTATCTTGAGTTGCTGTATGACATGGCAGAAGACAACGATAAGGGCGAGAAAGCGATAACGTTGCAGTTGTTAGCTGAAGTGGCTGGCGAGAAGGTTGCTCGTTTCGACAACAAGGGTGATATTTGGTACGACCTAATCTCCGCGGTTCATAAGTCGATTCGTGGCTCTAATCCCGATGCAGCGTTGTATTGGTCGGCGCGAATGATTGCGGCGGGTTGTGACCCTTTGTATATCGTAAGGCGCTTATTGGCGATTGCTTCTGAAGATATTGGTAACGCTGACCCAAGAGCAATGCAGGTTGCGATGTCGGCTTGGGATTGCTTCACGCGTATTGGCCCAGCAGAAGGGGAGCGTGCGATTGCTCAGGCGGTTGTCTATTTAGCGTGTGCACCCAAGAGTAATGCCGTTTACACCGCTTGGAAGCAAGCCTTAACGGACGCACACAATCTCCCTGAATATGAAGTGCCGCATCATTTGAGAAATGCACCTACAACTTTGATGAAGGACATGGGCTACGGGCAAGAATACCGTTATGCTCATGACGAACCAGGTGCCTACGCGGCTGGAGAAAAGTATTTACCGCCTGAAATGGGCGAAACACAATACTATTTCCCAACAAAACGAGGCTTAGAGACCAAAATTGGCGAGAAGCTAGATTATCTGGCGGATTTGGACGCAAAAAGCCCACAAAAACGCTATGAAAAGTAGTCTTTTTTGGATATCGTTACCTAGTCATAAAATTTATATTAAATCGTTAGAAATTGGTCGAAATAGCACCAGTTTTAGGGGTTTAGCAGTGATTCAGTAGCAAACTACTGAATATTCAAATAACTAAAGCATAGGATTAGCAATGCTGGATTCTAAATTACTTCGAGCTGAGCTGGATGAAACAGCGGCAAAATTAGCACGTCGAGGCTTCGCCCTTGATGTAGAGACAATTCGTGAACTTGAAGAAAAACGTAAGTCCCTTCAGATGAAAACTGAAGAGCTACAAGCGTTACGTAACTCTCGATCGAAGTCCATTGGTCAAGCGAAAGCAAAAGGCGACCATGAAGAAGCTGAGCGTATCCTTGCAGAAGTAGGCAACTTAGGCGCAGAACTAGACCAAGCTAAAGTAACATTGGCTGAGCTTCAATCTGAGCTAGAAACGATCACAATGTCGATTCCTAACCTTCCTGACGCAGAAGTGCCAGATGGTAAAGATGAAGACGACAACGTAGAAGTTTCTCGTTGGGGTCAACCTAAGACTTACGACTTCGAAGTGAAAGATCACGTAGATCTTGGCGAAATGTCTGGCGGTCTTGATTTTGCTAGCGCAGTTAAAATCTCGGGTTCTCGTTTCATCGTGATGAAAGGCAAGTTCGCACGTCTACACCGTGCTATTGCTCAGTTCATGCTGGACCTTCACACTGATGAGCACGGCTACACAGAAATGTACGTACCGTACCTAGTGAACCACGATAGCCTATACGGTACTGGTCAACTTCCTAAGTTCGGCGAAGACTTGTTCCACACAAGCCCGCTAACTGAGCAAGTAAGTGATGTGCCGCTTAAGACGCTATCGCTTATCCCTACTGCGGAAGTACCGGTAACGAACATGGTTCGTGACACGATTACTGATGAAGCTGAACTGCCACTTAAGATGACAGCTCACACGCCATGTTTCCGTTCTGAGGCGGGTTCTTACGGTCGCGACACTCGTGGTCTTATCCGTATGCACCAATTCGACAAAGTTGAATTAGTACAAATCACTAAGCCAGAAGACTCAATGGCAGCGCTTGAAGAGCTAACAGGTCACGCTGAGAAAGTACTTCAACTTCTAGAGCTTCCTTACCGTAAAGTGATTCTATGTACTGGTGACATGGGCTTCGGTTCTGCGAAAACTTACGACTTAGAAGTCTGGGTTCCAGCGCAAGAGACTTACCGCGAAATTTCTTCTTGTTCAAACATGTGGGATTTCCAAGCACGTCGTATGCAAGCTCGTTTCCGTCGTAAAGGCGAGAAAAAACCTGAACTTGTACACACGCTAAACGGTTCTGGTCTTGCTGTTGGTCGTACTATGGTTGCTATTCTTGAGAACAACCAAGAAGCAGATGGCCGTATTGCTATCCCAACAGTACTTCAACCATACATGGGCGGCGTAACGCATATCGGTTAATCTAATGTTTTAGGCATTGCCCTAAAATAGATGACTCAAAAGGCTTTGCTGTTATGGCAAAGCCTTTTTCATTTCTGGAGGTTACCAAAGCTGATATTACATCAACAGAAGCTACATGTAAGAGAAGTTCGCTTTGGCTTCATTATCTGCTTGTTTGCAGGCCAGCAAGGCTTTGCGATAGTAATTTTGGTAATTGTTTTTAGTCAGCTCATCTAGGGTATACAGCTGTGTAATGACCTCATCACATTGCTGAATAATACTCAGAACCTGTTTAGCTCCCATCGAATCAGGCCAGATAACAGAGAGTAGCTTTACGATGTTCATGCACACGTTCTTGATCATCGGACAGCGCTTATGAATATCTAAGTAAGCCCCTAGTACCTGCTTGTAATCCGAAGACGCTTGTTTGATCGTGATGTTTTTTTGCTTTAGCCATTCCATCTTTTCTGTGTTTCGGCGCTTCATTTCAGCGCACATGGTCATCTGACTCGATATCACCGTCTCATTGGCCGTTTTGATGATCAACATGCCACAACGGTTGTCTGCGACTTTGAATTCATTCTCACAGCTCATCTTGTCGAGTAGCCATGTGTGATGATAAATGACAGGAAAAGCATTGAAGTCATTCTTGTCGTGCAGCGTGGTCAAAATGGTGACAGCTTTTTGGTACTGTTTTGATTCCATTGCAATGTGCGCAGCTATAAGCGCTAAGTCCACTTGTAACTCGGTTCTTTCCTCCGTTGGTATCTTTGATATTAGGTAGTTAACCTGATCCAACGTTGCTTGGTTGTTTACTTCATCAGACGCGCAATAGAGTAAAAAGCGAATATGATTGAGTTTCATGTAGAGATTATCGCGAAAGGTACCTCTATTGATTTGTATATAGTTTTGATAGTGAGCCAGTGCTGACTTTGAATCGTTGACTGATAAGCATAAATTGGCGATGGCTAACTCTCTCTCAGAGTTACCGGGTGTGAGCTCACTGGCTAACTTAAAATGAACAATGGCGTCTGGCACCTTGTTGCTGATCAGATTCACTTGAGCCGCTTGGTCTTGGTACAAAGTGCTAGAGGGCGCAGAGTCAATCAAGCTTTCGATCATATGTTGTGCTTCGTTAAGCTGACCTAGATTCGCAAGGCTGTTTGCTAATCCTGCCTGTGCCCAATCGAAGCTGCCTTCATCCAGTGCTTTCTCATAAACGCTCTTGGCTTCGTCGTAGAGCTTAAGTTTTGACAGAAAGCTTCCGCGAAACTGCTGGATCGTCGCGAAATATTCGGGATGAAATGCGACCAATTCTTCACAGTACTCCAAACCCGCTTGGTAGTTGTTTTCTCTTTCGGCCTTATAGACACTTTGTAGAACGAGCTTCTTTTTCAGCGAGCTAGTAATACGTTGCTTCAATGTTTCACGATTGAACGGTTTTAGTAAGTAGTTATCAGGTCGAAGCTCTAAGATAGGGCGAATCGATAAAGCCGAGTTTTCGCCTGTGACAAGTATAAATATCCCGTCCCCCTTCAATCTTTTCGACTGTTTCAACTCTTCAAATAGCTGTTTGCCGTTAATGGTATTACCAAAGTTATAATCACAAATGATCACATCAAAGGTTGTGTCATTTGTGATGGTCATTGCTATGCGCGGAGATTTAGCAATGGAAATCAAACGTTCTGAGAAGCCAATATGGATCAGCATATTACGAATCGTTGAAAGTACTATCGCGGAGTCATCAACGATAAGGGCATTTAATTGAGTTAATTTCATGTTTATTTTAAATTATTTACTGACGTGAATTCTGAAAAGCTTGCTGGCTTGGACGTAATAAAACCTTGGTATTTGGTCATGCCAATTGTTTTTAAGTATTCAAGGTCTTGTTGTTGTTCAACACCTTCGACGATACAAGAAAGCCCTAGGTTTTCTGCTAAGTTGATGCAAGCTTTTGTTAGAATCTGATTCTTTTTGTTTTCGCTAATATTGTTTACAAAACTGCGATCTACTTTTAATTCAGTAAATGGCAGGCTTGATAGTTGTGACAGAGAGGCGTAGCCGGTGCCGAAGTCGTCAACCGATAGCCCAACACCTAACATGCTCAGTTTCGCGATATTTTTATAACAGTGCGCGTCAAGCAAGATCGTTTCATGCTCTGTGATCTCTAGAGTCAGCAGTGATGGCTCGATTTTGTACTTGTTACATAAGCTTGCAACTTGATCCGCAATTTCGAGTTTTAACGTCGATTGCTCAATGTTGATCGCGAAGTGAATCGGCTTACGCATTGATGAAATGTCTTTGAGAGCCAGTTCAAGCACAGTAAAGAAAAGTCGATCCATTAAGCTAAGTTGGCGCAAAGCATCCATAAAATGGAAAGGGGTTAGCAATCCCAATTCAGGGTGCATAATACGTGCAAGTACCTCAACCCCAATCAGTGTCGATTGTTCTACGGAGTGTTGCGTCTGATAAGCGTTGGTAAACCACTCCTTTTCAAAGGCTTCAATCGTTTGCTGCTCACTCAACGTTACTGCGGTTGGCAAGATAGATTTAGCGGTTTGAGTGCGTTTGTATGTCGACAGTAAGCGTTGTATATGTGTTTCATCTACCGGCTTCGGTATTGCTTCCACTTCGTTGTAACCAATGAGATTGCACATGCTTTTTGTCGAATCCAGTGCAGCATCAGCCATAGCGCTCAAAATGACGACCGTTTGTATGGATGCCTGTGCCTCTGGGGAAGCCAACAGTGTTACGCCATCTATTTGTGGTAGCTGAAGATCACAGAATGCAATATCAAAACGATGTTGTTTACATAGCTCTATCGCATCTTCACCATTGTATGCGGTGTAGACTTCGTCAACGCTATAGCGTTTGAGTAGGATCTGAATTTGCGTCGCTTGTAAGAGTGAATCCTCAACGATGAGAATTTTCATAGTGAATTTAACCTGTTTATAACTGCATGAGCTGAGGCAATAGCCAAATCCAACTCTTCAATTAGCTTGTGACAATACATAGGGTTTTCCGTATTTTGTTCACAATCCTTTGCAGCATAATTTAGAGAGTCTAATCCTAGTAAACTCGCTGATCCCTTTATCCTATGCGCTATTGCTTTGATGTTTGGGTTTGCCTCTAACAGCATCGCTTTGTCTAAGCTGAACGAGTCCAAGATGACGGTCGCCATCTGAAGTTGTTCTTCCGAGCTGTAGTTTTTCGCCCAGGATTGATCTGCTGCTTTTTCTTGCTGAGGCAGTAACGTTTCGAGTGCGTATGCGAGCTCTTCAAACGAGTAGGGCTTATAAATCACTTGATCCATTCCCACGTGTTCAGCTTTCTCTATCACTAACTTTGAGTCTTCGGCGGTACAACCAATAATGGGTAGGTGCTTAAACTTATCGATCGAGCGAATCTTTTCAGTCAGTTGATAACCATCTATGTTCGGCATATGACAATCCGTGATGATGATGTCCACGAGTCTTTCGTTGCTCTCTAGTTCTTCCATCGCTTCTTGCCCATCTTTTACAATGATCGTTGTTAAGCCAAAGCGCTTGAGCTGTTTGGCAAATAGCAAGCGGTTAATGGGATCGTCATCGGCGATCAGCACGGTACCAGCAAAGTGGTATTCGATAGCCGGCGTGTGAGCCACACTTTTACCTTGCGAAGTGATATCGCTGAGCAGTAAATCTGGATACAAGTTCTGCCACTGTGTGGAGCGCTCAATCACCGGACCATAATCATTCATTTGACTATCGATTTTCCAAGCTTTAAGCCACGACAATACTTCTCTGTCTTCGCAAGAGATTGGAGTGTTGACGATGATAGGAACTGTGCCGCCTTTGATTGGCAGCGTAATAGTGACTTTTGTCCCCAAGCCTAGTTTACTTTCGATGTTCAACTTGCCGTTCATCATGTTCACAAGGCGTTGAACCACTGTTATGCCAAGGCCTGTGCCGCCGTAACGTCGGCTGATACTGTGGTCACCCTGTGCGAAAGGTTGAAAAGCTCGAGTGATCTGCTGATCTGACATTCCGCAACCTGTATCTGTAATCGTTAATTGCAGTTGCGTGGCAGATGCTTTAACGGAAACTAAAATGAAGCCATCTTCAGTGAATTTAATGGCATTATTTAGAAGGTTATTGAGTATTTGTGTCACTCTTAACCAGTCTAAACTTGCGCTCGCGATTGCGTTCATTTTCCAATCAAGTTTGAATTGAAGATTGTTTAATCGCGCATTTGTCTCAAAGGTTCGGAATATCGGGCACAATTCATCGTAAATGTTGCTCTTCTTAGACTCTAAGTGGAGTTGATTCGCCTCCATTTTGGATATATCGAGAATGTCGCTGACCAGCAGTTTTAAGCGCTCCGCAGATAACTGAGCATTGCTAAGAAGCTCCACGTCATCTTTATTTTCTATTTTGGTACTCAGCAGTTCCATAAGGCCAATCATGGCTGCAATCGGTGTACGCAGTTCATGGCTAACGATCGCTAAGAATAGATCTCGAGCTTTGATCGCCTCTTGAGCTTTTTTATTTGAAACTTCGAGCTCACGCTGCTGTTTCTCCCACTTTGTCAGGTCATCGAGCACGGTCACTATGTAAGAATCATCTTTCGGTGCGTTTTCGAGGTATTGGCGAATCACCCTAAAGTGTTGCTCGCCGCTACTGCAATTACATTTTATGGTGCTCCAGATACCAAGTTTGTCACTCAATTGTTCATCCTGATCATTGAGCCAGCAAAAACTTGGTCTTTCTCCATGAGCCAGAGAACGGCATGCAGACATCTGCTTATCGAAAGCGCTGTTCGCTAGAATCAATTGACCATTTTGGTCATGAATAGCAATGAGGCTAGGTAGGTTGTCTAGTAGATCAGTTAACCACTGGATCTGATCGTAGCTACGTTGCTCTGATAACTGAGCACGCGTTAGTGATAAAGACAGTCTACGTGTTCTTACCAAACCAAAAATGATCAACGCGAACACTATGCATGAGATCATTAGGGTATAAGCGATAATACGCTCTTTACTGTAGCCATATTGTGCAGTGATGTTGTGATGCTTCAGGGTCAATAAGTCGATTTCATTTTGTGTGGTCAATGACACCGCTGAATTAATCACATTCTGTAAGAATGTAGAGTCTTTACGAAGAATGACGCCCATTTTTCGAGAAAGTGGTGCGCTTTCGTCACTCGCGATAATATGAAAGATATTGCCATACCCGTTATAGACATAAAGATTCGCGATGCTTTGAGGAATGTACGCGTGAGTGATCTTTCCATTGCTCATATCATTGATTAGAGAGTCAATATCTTGATATAGGACTGCGTCTGCCAAGTCAGCATTGAGAGAGTCTTTTTGAATAAAATAACCGGTTCTATCGAGTATCGCAGTGCGTTTAACATCCCACGGTTTATTGGCTTCTGTGTAAGCCCAATCAAGCGTCATAAAAGGTTGGCTGAATTGGAACTCTTGATTGTTGGGTTGCTCGACATCGAACCCCGGTAGGAATTCGACCTCTCTGTTTCTCAACATATCGACAATGTCTTTGCCGTCTGGTGGGATGTATTCAAAAGAAACACCAAGCTTTCTTGAGATTAATGCTACTGCGTCATGAATAAATCCAACCGTTTTTTTACTTGCAGGATCCAAATAAGAATATGGGTATGTGTTTTCACTTACGGTGTATCGAATAGTGTGACGATCATATTCACCTTCTAGTACTTGATTAATCAAATCATCATAAAAATGGAAGAAATAATCTGAGTAACGTAGGGCAATATCTTTGGCGTTACTAATGAGTAAGCGATCGACGATTGATTTCAGTTGCTTATCTTCTTTTCTCATCATTATTTGAATACTAAAAGAAGGTATCTCTCTCGAGTATTCCAAATTACCTTGCCATTCTCCAGGGGTCACAACAGAGTAATAGCTTTGTATGGATGTCAAATCGAGAACGGTAGCGTCCGCATTACCTACCGAAAGAGCAGTAATTAACTCGGGGGTATTGTTTACAAATATGATTTTAGAGTTACCTTGGTCTTTGATGACCTGACAAAACATTGAATTGCGAATACAAGCCCACGTTAGCTCTTTCTTCGAATTATTTTGCGTGTTTTCGTCTCGGTACCAATACACATTGGGTATTTCGTACAGGCTGCTAGAAAAAGCGAAATGCTCATCACGCTCTTTTGTTTGAGCATAACCAAAGGTTAGATCGGCCTCTCCGTTCTTAATGGCCTTATGTAGAGTTCGAGAAGATAAGTAATCTTTAACAACTATGTCGATACCCAGTTTTTGTTCTAATAATTCAACGATTTCGGATTCGGATCTGTGATTCTTATTTACAATGAGATCTTCCCACATTCGTTTATAGACGTAGGTAGGTTTGGCAATAACAATCGTTTTCTTTGAACGTAGATAATTGAGTTGTTCATCACTGAGGTTTATTTCAGAGGAAAGGCTTTGAAAAGATAAAGGCAGTAGAGAGAGAAAGTAGATTAGAAAGTTTTTCATAATATTCGAGACTATATAAAGTCTCGGCATTTTATGATGAGTATTTATCCAATAGGTAATACTCTTTTTTTATTTATTTCTATGGTTAAGATTAATCTTATTTGTCGATTTTATACTTTCAAAAATAACAGATAGAAACATCCAATTAAGGCGTTTCTATCTGTTGTTGCTGGCTTATTTAAAGCAAGCTGGATCCTTGATTGCTGAATCGATTGATTTCACAAGTTGTTGAATATGTTCTGGTTTACTAATAAACGGAGGCATCATATAAATCAACTTGCCAAATGGACGAATCCAAACGCCTTGTTCAACAAAGTGAGCTTGGATGGTTTCCATATCGACAGGTGTGTGGGTTTCTACAACGCCAATAGCGCCCAACCAGCGAACGTCTTTGACGAGAGCATGCTCTCGTAACGGTGGTAGCAGCTCGGAGAAAAGCTGTTCAATCTGTTGAGTCTGATTTTGCCAATGGCCTTGCTCTATGATGGATAAACTTGCCGCGCCGACTGCACAAGCCAATGGGTTACCCATAAAGGTTGGTCCGTGCATAAAGCAACCCGCTTCACCACCACATACGGTGTCAGCAACCTCTTTACTCGCTAGCGTTGCTGAAAGGGTCATGTAGCCACCAGTCAACGCCTTTCCAACACATAATATATCCGGTTGAACATCTGCATGTTCACAAGCGAACAGTTTCCCTGTGCGGCCAAATCCGGTCGCAATCTCATCCAAGATCAGCAATACGTTGAATTCATCACATAGCAAGCGAACTTGTTTTAGGAACTCAGGGTGGTAGATGCGCATGCCGCCAGCCCCTTGAACGATCGGCTCTAAGATCACGGCTGCGACTTCTTGATGATGTGTTGCTAGCTTTTCACGGAAGCTATTTATGTCGTTAGCGTCCCATTGATCCCAAAAGCCTGTTTTCGGTGAATCGGCAAAAATGTGTTCAGGCAAAAAGCCTTTGTAGAGGCTGTGCATCGAGTTGTCAGGGTCGGTCACTGACATCGCTGCAAAGGTATCACCGTGATAGCCATCTCTGAGTGTGAGGAACTTCGAACGAGGTTGTCCTTTGGCATGCCAGTATTGAAGCGCCATTTTAAGACTCACTTCTACGGCGACTGAACCAGAATCGGCCAAAAATACATGTTCAAGATTATTTGGCGCGAGATTCAAAAGCTTCTTACATAAATCGATTGCAGGCTGGTGGGTGATACCACCAAACATAACGTGTGACACCTTATCGATTTGGCTGTGAGCTGCAGCATTGAGCTCTGGGTGATTGTAGCCGTGAATGGTTGACCACCAAGAGGACATACCATCAATAATTCGTTTTCCGCCTTCTAACTCTAGGTAAACACCGTCTGCATTGGTGACTGGGTAGCAGGTCAGAGGTGTTAACGTTGATGTGTAAGGATGCCAGATATGCTGGCGATCAAAGGCGAGATCCATAGTAACTTCCATTCTTGGTGTGATTAAAAAATAACCAGATGTAAACTTTTGATATTATCAATGTGTTGACAGTCTAAAGCTTGTCGGTAGACTAGCCAAGCATAAATGCAAACTCTAGACACAGAGTTGCAACAACAAAAAATTAAAAGGATCGACACGTGGAAGTTCGTCATGACTGGACAGTGGCTGAAGTAACAGCGCTGCTTGAAAAACCGTTTATGGATTTAATGTTTGAAGCTCAAGTGGTTCATAGACAGTACCAAGAGCACAACCACGTGCAGGTGAGTACGCTTCTATCGATTAAGACCGGTGCTTGCCCTGAAGATTGTAAGTACTGCCCTCAAAGTGCTCACTACCGAACAGATGTCGACAAAGAACGCTTAATGGAAGTCGAGCGTGTTTTGGATGCAGCGCTAAAAGCCAAGAATGCGGGCTCAACTCGCTTCTGTATGGGCGCGGCATGGAAAAACCCGAAAGAGCGCGATATGCCTCACCTAACTGACATGATCAAAGGTGTGAAAGGCATGGGCTTAGAAACCTGTATGACATTGGGTATGCTTACACCAGATCAAGCGGGTGAGTTAGCTGACGCAGGTTTGGATTACTACAACCACAACCTTGATACGTCTCCTGAATTCTACGGCAGCATCATTACCACTCGTACTTACCAAGATCGTTTAGATACCTTATCTCACGTGCGTGATGCAGGTATGAAGATCTGTTCTGGTGGTATCATTGGTATGGGCGAAAGCACCAATGACCGTGCAGGTCTACTTGTCGAGCTAGCCAACCTTCCAGTACACCCTGAAAGTGTGCCAATCAACATGCTGGTAAAAGTGAAAGGCACACCGATGGAAAACGTTGATGATGTTGAGTCTTTTGACTTCATTAAGCTTATTGCGATTGCTCGCATCATGATGCCAATGTCTGCGGTTCGTCTATCTGCAGGTCGTGAGAACATGAATGAACAGATGCAAGCGATGTGTTTCATGGCGGGTGCAAATTCTATCTTCTACGGCTGTAAGCTACTTACTACGCCAAACCCAGACGAAGACACGGATATGCAGTTGTTTAAGAAGCTGGGTATCAATAGCCAACAGGTGGCTCAAAAGCCTGACGAAATTCAAGAAAACGAACTGTTAGATCAAGTGGTGGAGCGCGTTGCGGCTCGTCCAACGAAAGATGACATGTTCTACGATGCCACTGTTTAAATCTCGCATCAAAAGTGCCCTTGCTCATCGTCGTGAGCAAGGGTTAACTCGTCAACTTAAGGTAATCGAAAACAGTAATAGCCCTTTGCTTAATAGTGAAGGTTCTCGCTTTATTAACTTTTCGAGTAATGATTACCTAGGCTTGGCAAACGATCCTGAACTGGTCGATGCATGGCAAACCGGACTTTCCCAATATGGTGCTGGCAGTGCAGCATCGCCATTGGTCACGGGCTTTAGTCCTGCTCATCGAAATTTAGAGGCTCAGCTGTGTGAATGGCTTGGCTTTGAACGTGCCATTCTATTTAGTTCTGGTTTCAGTGCTAATCAAGCTTTGTTGTTTTCTCTGCTCGAAAAAGACGACTCTCTGTTGCAAGACAAACTTAACCACGCCTCCCTGATGGAAGCGGGGATGCTTTCACCTGCAACCATGAAACGCTTTAAGCACAACGACACGCAACATTTAGAGTCGCTATTGAGTCGCACTCCACAATCCTTGGTCGTGACTGAAGGTGTGTTCAGCATGGATGGCGACCAAGCGCCTCTCAGCCAGATATCTAACCTGACTCAACAATACGACAGTTGGTTGGCGGTTGATGATGCCCACGGTATCGGCGTATTAGGTGATAAAGGGGCAGGGAGCTGCAGTGCGGCACAAATCTCACCGGAAATTTTGGTGGTGACCTTTGGCAAAGCATTTGGCCTTTCTGGTGCTGCGATTCTTTGTTCGTCAGAAGTGGGTGATTACTTAACTCAGTTTGCTCGTCATCATGTGTACTCGACGGCGATGCCACCTTCACAAGCGGTCGCTTTGTCTCATGCGTGTCATATGATTCAGACGCAAGAGTGGCGTCGAGAGAAGTTAACTGAGTTAGGAGCTCTCTATAAAGAACAGATGAGTGGTGTAACAGGTTTCATTGATACTCAGACTCCGATTAAGCCGTTTGTGATTGGCGATGCTCAAGCTGCATTATCTATAGCGGAAGAATTGAAGCGTAACCAAGTTTGGGTCACGGCGATAAGGCCACCAACCGTTCCGACAGGGACTGCTCGTTTACGAATTACGTTAACGGCCAACCACAGTCAGAAGCAGGTTCTTCAGTTAACTGACTCGTTGCTTCAAACAATAGAGCGAAGCAACGACTCTGAAAGCAAACCAAGCATAGAATCAAGCGTTGAATTAAAGAAAGAGGCTCAGTAAATGTCACAAGAAGCAGTCGTGCATAATTACGTAAGCCAAGATAAGAGTGCGATTGCTGAAGCCTTCGGTAAAGCAGCAACAACCTATGATAAACACGCTGAGTTTCAGCGTGACGTCGGCCATCGTTTATTGGATAAACTACCTAACGATCTCTCAGGTTTGAAGGTGTTGGATTTAGGCTGCGGTACGGGGTATTTCTCTGAACAGATGGTGAAGCGTGGTGCTGAGGTAGTGTGTGCTGATCTTTCTGTTGGAATGTTAGAAACAGCAGAGCAACGTTGTGGTACATCGGTTTCTTTATATCAACAAGCTGACGCTGAACAATTGCCGTTTGAAGATGGGTGTTTTGACATCGTTTTTTCAAGCTTAGCGTTACAATGGTGTGATGATTTATCGTCACCTTTAAAGGAGATGAAGCGCGTTGTAGCGGCTAGTGGACGTGTGATTTTCTCAACTTTGCTTGATGGGTCACTGTTTGAGTTGAAAAAATCATGGTCAAAAATTGACGCACATCAACACGTTAACCATTTTATTACAATCAATCAGGTAAAAATTGCGTTAGCGCAATCTAGCTGTACTGCTCATCAACTAGACTTGCCCACCATCACCGTTTGGTACGACACTGCGTTTGAACTGATGCGCGACCTTAAAGGTATTGGCGCTAATCACGTAAGTGGTCGCTCACAAGGTTTAACAAGTCGCCGAATGCTACAGCTTGTTGAACGGGAATATAGAGAGTTTAAAAACCATCAAGGTTTCTTACCAGCAACATATCAAGTTTGTTTAGGGGTTATTCAATTATGATTGATGCATTATTTATTGCAGGTACGGATACCGAAGTGGGAAAAACTGTGGTTTCAAAAGCGATTCTTCAAGCTTTGGCCGCACAAGATTTATCAACAATTGGTTATAAACCAGTTGCTGCAGGGTGTGAAGAATACCCTGAAGGGTTGCGTAACAGTGATGCATTGCATCTTCAAGAAGCGGCGACGCAAGATATTGCTTACGAAGACGTTAACCCGTACGCATTGTTACTACCATCATCACCTCACATTGCTGCAAAGCATGACGGTGTCGTGGTTGATGAAGCAGTATTATCAGCGAAGCTAGAACAGCACAAGCAAAACTCTGACATCGTTCTAGTTGAAGGTGCTGGTGGCTGGCGCGTGCCGGTTTCAGATGATGAATACTTGTCTAGCTGGGTTAAGAAAGAGCAGCTTCCAGTGGTGTTGACGGTTGGTATTAAGCTTGGCTGTTTGAGCCACGCTCTATTAACCGCAGAGGCGATTCGTGCCGATGGTCTAAACCTAGTCGGTTGGGTAGCAAACCGCATTAATCCAGGCACTGAACATTATGCTGATATTATTGCGATGCTTGAAGATAAGCTAGGGGCGCCAAAGTTAGGTGAGATCCCTTACGTACCAAAAGCGAAGTCTAAGAACATTGGTAAGTATATTAATGTACAGCCATTGCTTGAGCTTTAATTCTCAAGTTATACGTTAAACAAGAAAAGGGCTGCGATTGCAGCCCTTTTGCTATTTTAAGCCTGTGTAGAGTTAAGCTTGGGATTAGTGTTCTTTTGTAAGTCCCATTAGAGCTTGTTGTGTCTCTGTTATATTGGTTTGCGCTGCTTGTGGCGTAAGAATACCGATCTGTTTCTTTGCTTCTTCTTCAGTAATCCCTAGGTGACAGCACAGTAAATCGATAGCCATTTGCGTGTTAGTACCTTCAACCATGATCCTTCCCTTTTTTGTACATGGACTAGCCAATAAATCATCTGAAGTCACTGTAAACGGATTGTTATATCGACACCATACGACTTAGGTCTAATAGACTAGGTTTGATTTGGATATGGTCTCGTAATCAAATGTTGCAATTTAATGCTTAACCTTGTTTTCTTAATCTAAGACTATATGTATAAGTAAGTAAAAGTCTTCAAGGTTGGAATCTATTGCTGTCTGCCTTGTCTATAACAATAAGTTTTATAAAAACAGCTTTCATGCGGAGATAAGTAATGAAGCGAGTAATGTTGTTCCTTGCAACCAACCTAGCGGTTGTATTGGTGTTAAGTGTTGTTCTTAATATTGTATACGCAGTCACTGGTATGCAACCCGGTAGCCTCTCAGGTTTATTGGTGATGGCTGCGGTATTTGGTTTTGGCGGCTCATTCATTTCATTAATGATGTCAAAGAAAATGGCGCTACGCTCTGTTGGCGGCATGGTCATTGAAAGCCCACGTAACGAAACAGAACATTGGTTGATGGAAACGGTAAGCCGTCAATCTCAACAAGTTGGTATTGGTATGCCAACAGTGGCGATCTACGATTCGCCAGACATCAACGCATTTGCAACAGGCGCTAAGCGTGATGATTCATTGGTAGCTGTATCAACAGGCCTGCTACACAACATGACGCGTGATGAAGCTGAAGCGGTCCTAGCTCACGAAGTTAGCCACATCGCGAACGGTGACATGGTGACAATGACTCTAATGCAAGGTGTAGTGAACACGTTCGTTATCTTCTTATCTCGTTTCATCGCCAACATTGTTGCGTCGAATGACAACGAAGAAGAGGGCGGCAGCAACATGATGGTGTACTTCGGTGTGTCTATGGTGTTGGAATTGGTGTTTGGTTTCTTAGCTAGCTTCATTACAATGTGGTACAGCCGTCATCGTGAGTTCCATGCCGATGCAGGTGCAGCGCGCTTGGTAGGTAAAGATAAGATGATTGCAGCGCTAGAGCGTCTAAAGGTGAGCCACGAGCCACAACTAGAAGGTTCTATGATGGCGTTTGGTATCAACGGTAAGAAGTCTCTAACTGAGCTTCTAATGAGCCACCCGCCGCTAGATAAGCGTATTGCGTCTTTACGTAATATGTAATTTCTAATACATGCTGCTTTCGTTAAGCGGTAATATGTATTCTAAAGGCTTCCTTCGGGAGGCCTTTTTTGATCTTGGCGTTTAAGAATGTTTGTCTAATGTGATTTGCAGTATTTGAATGGGGGAGGTGAGTAGGAGAAGTCAGATTTGATTGACGACTGTTATTTTACTTAGGGACTAGTGTTCGAAACATTTGTTCGACCCAACAAAAAGGCTTCCACGTGGGAAGCCTTTGTTTATTCGTTTTTCGAATCTTACAGCTTGTCAGTCAGCTCGATTGCTTGACCGATGTAGTTCGCTGGTGTCATCTCTTTCAGGCGAACTTTCTCGTCTGCAGGGATTTCAAGACCGTCGATGAATGCACGCATGCCTTCGCCATCTATACGCTTACCACGAGTTAGCTCTTTTAGCTTCTCGTATGGCTTCTCGATGCCGTAACGACGCATTACTGTTTGTACTGGTTCAGCCAGTACTTCCCAGTTCTTGTCCAGTTCAGCAAGTAGCGCTTCACGGTTAACTTCTAGTTTGCTAATACCTTTCAGAGTTGAAGTGTATGCAATGATTGCGTAGCCAACACCAACACCTAGGTTACGAAGAACCGTAGAGTCAGTTAGGTCACGTTGCCAGCGAGAGACTGGAAGTTTTTGTGCAAGGTGGCTGAATACTGCGTTAGCTAGACCAAGGTTGCCTTCAGAGTTTTCGAAGTCAATTGGGTTAACTTTATGCGGCATTGTAGAAGAACCGATTTCGCCAGCAATAGTCTTCTGCTTGAAGTGACCAAGAGCGATGTAGCCCCAAACGTCACGGTCGAAGTCTAGAAGAATCGTATTGAAACGAGCAACAGCGTCGAATAGCTCAGCGATGTAATCGTGAGGTTCGATTTGAGTTGTATACGGGTTCCAAGTTACGCCAAGAGATTCAGTGATGAACTCTTCGCTGAATTCGTGCCAGTTAACTTCTGGGTATGCAGAAAGGTGTGCGTTGTAGTTACCTACAGCACCGTTGATTTTCGCTAGGATCTCAACGTTTTCGATTTGCTTGTATTGGCGTTCCATACGGTACGCAACGTTAGCCATCTCTTTACCCATAGTAGAAGGAGAAGCTGGCTGACCGTGTGTACGAGACAGTAATGGAATATCACGGTACTCGTTCGCAAGTGCTTTGATAGCATCAATTACATTACGGATTTCTGGAAGAATTACTGTGTCACGAGCTTCTTTAAGCATAAGCGCGTGAGAGGTGTTGTTGATGTCTTCAGAAGTACATGCAAAGTGAATAAATTCGTTTACAGCGTGAAGTTCAGGAACGCCAGCAACTTTCTCTTTCAAGAAGTACTCAACCGCTTTAACGTCGTGGTTAGTCGTGCGCTCGATCTCTTTGATACGTAGAGCATCTTCTTCACTGAAGTTAGCAGCTAGTTCATCAAGAAACTGGTTAGCTTCTGCACTGAACGCCGGTACTTCTTTGATTGCATCTGTAGCTGCAAGCTTTTGTAACCAACGAACTTCAACGATAGAGCGGTACTTTAGTAGGCCAAACTCACTAAAGATGCTGCGTAATGCAACAGTCTTGCTTCCGTAACGGCCGTCTACTGGTGAAACAGCAGTCAATGCTGACAGTTCCATGGTGTTCTCCTGAATTGAGTTTTCTAAATTTTGAGAGGTTTATACCAGTAACAATCTCAATTGTCACGCATATTGCGCAATCGTTTGCGTGAGAATTGTATTGGTACAAAAAAACAAGCTCGCGACGAGGCGCGAGCTAATAAATTACATGCGAGCTAGCAGGATTTGAGCCTGCTCGATCATCTTCTTGCGACCGAAGATAAGGTGGCGACGCTTGCCACCAACTTGACGCCATAACACAGCGCTTCGAATCCCTGATAGAAGCAGTGCGCGAACCTTATGTTGGCTCGATGTCTGTTGAAGTACAGACGGTGTACCAGAAACCTGAATGCGAGGGCCAATAGGGCTCACTACATCTAAGTAGATGCTCGCAAGGTTGCTGATCATTTGCTCGTCAAACAGATCGAAGTGCTCAGTTTGACGCTCTGCAGTTTGAATACGATCGCCAAGCTGTGACATGGAGTCATTGCGAGCAGATAGTTTACGTTCAAGCGCCATCAAGCTGATGATGTAGCGAGTAATATCGCTACCAGCTGGAGTACTATCGATACCTTTTACTAAGCACTCAAGGCCAAGTTTTAGGTTCGCTTCACGTCCAAATACCCCCACAGTGTTCGACGGGTTAGTATTTAAAATAGCACTGAGTGAAGCTTCGAAGGCATCTTTATCACAATGGCCGTCTTTCGCTACTTGTTGAACCAAAGCCACAGCTTGGCAAATTCCGGCAAAAGCAATAGTACGGTCATAAAGTGTATTAGCCACGTAGTAACTCCTGGTTGTCTTCTATCGTTTGTTGTTCGTTCGATTAGATTAGTTAGATGCGCTTTTCGATGATGCCGCCACCAAGACAAACTTCGTCTAGGTAGAATACTGCCGATTGACCTGGAGTCACAGCAATCTGTGGTTCATCAAAAATAACCTTAATGTTCTCATCATCAATTGGGATGATTGTACAAGGAATATCGGTTTGACGGTAACGTGTTTTTACCGTGCATGTCATAACTTCAGTAATTGGTGTGCGATTTACCCAATGAAGCTGAGAAGCGATCAAACCTTCTGATTTTAGAAGAGGGTGTTCTTTTCCTTGTACTGCGATCAAAACATTACGTTTTAGATCTTTTTCACCAACAAACCATGGCTCTTCGTTACCGCCGCCACCTTTAGTGCCGCCAATATGAAGACCTTTACGTTGACCCAAAGTGTGGTACATCAAACCTTGGTGTTGACCAATCACTTGGCCTTCAGGTGTTTCGATGTTACCCGGTTGTGCTGGTAGGTATTTGCCTAAGAACTCAGTGAACTTGCGCTCACCAATAAAGCAGATGCCTGTTGAATCTTTCTTTTTCGCTGTGATCAAGTCTTGCTCTTCAGCAATACGTCGCACTTCTGGCTTCTCTAATTCACCGACAGGGAATAGGCTGCGTGCCACTTGAACTGAGCTTAGCGTGTATAGGAAATAGCTTTGGTCTTTGTTGCTGTCTAGACCGCGTAGCATTTCTGGTTTTACGCCTGCATCAAGCTGTTCTTGAGTTGGGAAAGTACGACGAACGTAGTGACCCATCGCAATGTAGTCTGCGTCTAGCACTTCATCCGCAAACTCTAAGAATGCTTTGAATTTGATTTCTTTGTTACAAAGGATATCTGGGTTAGGCGTACGGCCTGCTTTGTACTCTTCAAGGAAGTATTCGAATACGTTGTCCCAGTATTCTGCAGCAAAGTTGATAGTGTGAAGGTGGATACCTAGTTTGTCACATACCGCTTGAGCATCAGCAAGATCTTCAGCTGCCGTGCAGTATTCTTCGTTATCGTCTTCTTCCCAGTTTTTCATGAAAAGGCCTTCTACCTGATAGCCTTGTTGCTGAAGAAGATACGCCGATACTGACGAATCTACACCGCCGGACATACCGACAATTACTTTCTTTTCGCTGTTTCCAGAGCTGATATCTGACATGTCTAAACACCGTTACTATTACTTGGTCGCAGATTCTAACAGAAAGAGAAACGCCGTGACAGATCCGAGACCGGAATCACAGTTTCATTTGCACAAATAGTGCGCTGACTTTGTTAGAGAATCGCATGAGAGCGAGGTGAGTCGCTAGGATGTCAGAAGTATATGTGGCATAGTCGCTCGAAATCCAAGACCTGAGATAAAAAAATGTCTGAACAAAATGAATTTATGCAAGAAGAAGAGTTGATTGAGATTATTGAAAATCAGCTTGAAGATGGCGAACCTGTAAAAGTAAAAGAGACGCTGATGCGTTTAATGATGACAGGCACTCCTCGTGAAGAGGCTATTGCTGCAATGGCATGTGCATTGGCTATCGAAGTATTTGACGTTATGAAAAACGGCGCTGAGTTTAATCAAAAGCGTTACGCCGAGCATTTGGGCATGCTGCCTGATTTAAGCTTTATGGAAGGCGAATAAAAAAATACCCTAGCAAACGTTTGCTATAGTTTGAAAGATTGCCGCGTTAAATATAGCGCGGTAGAATCCGCCACCTATTTCCCCTTGACTTAGACTAGCCCTATGAAATTCCCTGGACAACGTAAATCAAAGCACTACTTTCCGGTTCACGCACGTGATCCTCTAGTGAGCCAAGCTCAAAGCAGTAAAAGAATGTCACGCACTCATATTATCGGTATTGACCAAACTTTGGTGGATATTGAAGCAAAAGTGAGTTCTGAACTTATTGAGAAGTACGGTTTAAGTAAGGGACATTCACTGGTTATTGGTGACGAGGCCGCTGAATCTTTATATCAAGAATTAAAAGAACAGTGCCTGATTACCAATGAATACGCTGGTGGCACAATTGGTAATACACTACACAACTATTCAGTATTGGCGGACGACCGTTCAACACTATTGGGTGTAATGAGCCAAGATATTAAGATTGGTAGCTATGGTTACCGTTATTTATGTAATACATCAAGCAGAATGGATCTGAACCATTTACAAGGGGTAGATGGCGCAATTGGTCGCTGCTTTGCATTAATTACAGAAGATGGTGAACGTACTTTCGCAATTAGCGAAGGACAAATGAACCAACTAAAACCAGAAAGCATTCCTGAAAAGATCTTCAAAAGTGCTTCTGCTTTAGTATTAACTGCTTATTTAGTTCGTTGTAAGCCAGGCGACCCTATGCCTGAAGCAACAATGAAAGCGATCGAATACGCGAAGAAATATGATGTACCAGTTGTTTTAACACTAGGTACTAAGTTCGTTATTCAAGACGATCCAGAATTCTGGAAAGACTTCTTAGAGCAACACGTAACGGTTGTTGCAATGAATGAAGACGAAGCGGAAGCCCTAACCGGTGAAAGCGATCCGCTAGCTGCTTCAGATAAAGCGCTAGAGTGGGTGGACTTAGTTCTATGTACGGCGGGCCCTGTTGGCCTATTCATGGCGGGTTACACGGAAGACGCAGCGAAGCGTGAAACATCACTGCCTCTACTTCCAGGTTCAATTGCTGAATTTAACCGTTTCGAATTTAGCCGTCCTGCACATAAAGAGTTATGTGAAAACCCAACTAAAGTGTATTCGCATATTGCGCCATACATGGGTGGTCCAGAAAAAATCAAAAATACGAATGGTGCAGGTGATGCTGCTTTATCGGCTTTATTGCATGATATGGCTGCGAATAAGTACCACAAAGAAAACGTGCCAAACTCAAGTAAGCACCAACATTCATTTTTGACCTATTCTTCTTTCTCACAAGTTTGTAAATATTCAAACCGTGCTAGCTATGAAGTGTTAGTTCAACACTCTCCGCGTTTATCTCGTGGTCTTCCTGAAAGAGAAGATAGCCTAGAAGAAGCGTACTGGGAAAGATAAGAGACTTTGTTTATCCGATGCGTACGAGTTTATCAAATGCGCATCTATGTTTATAAAGAACATTAAAGGGTAACAAAATATAAAAAAGGCTCCGAAAGGAGCCTTTTTTGTTTCTGAATATATTGAAGCCGTAAATAATACTTTGGTCGACTTAAATATTAATTCTATTGCTAAGTGTGTAATTGATTACCCACTCAGTAAACTGAACGCTTAACTTAGATAGCAAACTCTTCTAGAGATTTACCAGCATCTAGCTGTTCTTGAATAGCTGAAGGCGTACGGCCTTGACCTGTCCAAGTTTTCTCGTCGCCGTTTGCGTCTACATATTTGTATTTCGCTGGGCGAGGAGCGCGTTTAGCTTTAGTTGTTTTAGATTTTGCTTCGCCAGAAAGAGCTGCAATAAGATCTGCAACATCAATTCCGTCTTTTGCAATTTGTTCAGCGATAGCAGAAAGCTTAGCTTCTTGTTCTGCTTTAGCTGCACGTTCTTCAGCTTCAGACTCTTGACGCTCTTGTACAACAATAGTTAGCTTGTCTAGCGCTTCTTCTAGTTGCTCAAGAGTTAATTCACGTGAGAATGCGCGAAGGCTACGGATATTTAATAGAGTTTTTGTTAATTCAGACATGATATTTTCCATCAAGGTAAACTAAATAATCATCCTAATAATAAACAGAGCTTAGGAATAAAACAAATAGTATTTCTTCTATTACATATTTAAATATAAAAGTGAGATGAATAG
This sequence comes from Vibrio cyclitrophicus, assembly GCA_023206055.1. Taxonomy (NCBI): domain Bacteria; kingdom Pseudomonadati; phylum Pseudomonadota; class Gammaproteobacteria; order Vibrionales; family Vibrionaceae; genus Vibrio; species Vibrio cyclitrophicus. Next base: position 1,404,130 of record CP065366.1, read on the forward strand.
TTGAAATTTCAAAGGCACATTTCTATCGAATTTATAATAATTATTAAGATTATCTAAAAAACTGATATGTGACTGGTGGAGTAATTAACTTGTGTAGACTATTCTTCTATTGATTAGTTCATTAACAAAAAGCTATTTTTCTCGGAATGATATGTTGCATTGTTGCTCTTGATGAGTACAATTGCGGCTACCTGATGCGATGCTTTAGTTAATTTGTTGTTAAACTCTGGTTTACACGGTTAATAATGTTATCGCACGTAGAGGTGCAATTATAAAAAGTAACTTCCGTTGGGGTGATGCCAATGAGCGGGAATGAAAGGTGTAATTGCCGAAGTAAATTGTATATCTAAGCAATTTGCTGGGGTTGTGCTCAATAGGTACAACACTGCCATAGTCTTAATTTTAAACTATGGAGCGCTACTGTAGGGTTGGGTGAAGTGTTCACTTCCCTTTCGCTTAGTTCAACATGAACTTGATAAGCCGTATCAAGTTTGTCTGCAGTAGATCTCTAGCCAAATAAAAAACTGGTTTTTGAAGATCATGAATTTAATAGATTTTGCAACATCGCCTTTATCTTTGCTTCCGCCCCTTGTGGCTTTAAGTCTTGCTATTGTTACCCGCCGTGTATTGGTTTCTTTGGGTGTCGGTATCATCATGGGTGCTATCTTACTTGCTGACTATTCAGTAGGTAACGCAGCGAGCTACGTGTTTACTAAAGCATCTGGTGTTTTCATCGAAGATGGTGGCATCAACACTTGGAACATGAGCATCATCGCATTCCTAATTATTCTTGGAATGACAACTGCACTATTAACACTGTCTGGCGGTACTCGTGCATTCGCTGAGTGGGCTCAGTCTCGTGTTAAGAGCAAACGTGGTTCAAAACTACTTGCTGCTTTCCTAGGTGTATTCATCTTTGTTGATGATTACTTCAACAGCTTAGCGGTAGGTGCTATCTCTCGCCCTGTAACAGACCGTTTCTACGTATCTCGCGCTAAGCTTGCTTATATTCTCGATTCTACTGCTGCTCCAATGTGTGTGATCATGCCGGCTTCTAGCTGGGGTGCTTACATCATTACTATTATTGGTGGCATCTTGGTAACACACGGTGTAACTGAATATTCTGCACTGGGTGCTTACGTTCGTCTTATTCCAATGAACTTCTACGCTGTGTTTGCACTACTAATGGTGTTCGCAGTGGCTTGGTTCGGTTTAGATGTTGGTAAGATGCGTGAGCATGAAATCGAAGCATCTCAAGGCCGTGGCTTTGAAGGCGACAACGATCAAAAGCAAGCTCACGATCTAAACGAAGAGCTAGATATCGAAGAGAGCGAAAACGGTTCAGTTTCTGATCTTGTTATGCCAATCGTATCGCTAATTGTAGCGACAGTGGCTGCAATGCTTTACACAGGCGGCCAAGCGCTGGCTGCTGATGGCCAAGCATTCAACCTTCTAGGTGCATTCGAAAACACGGATGTAGGCAAGTCTCTTGTTTACGGTGGTGTTATCGGCTTACTAGTCGCACTAGCGACAGTATTCAAGCAAAAGCTATCTATGGCTGATATCGCAAGAACAATGTGGATCGGTGCTAGCTCTATGTTTGGCGCGATTCTGATTCTTGTGTTTGCATGGACTATCGGTTCTGTAATCGGCGACATGAAAACGGGTTCTTACCTATCGTCTCTAGTAACAGGCAGCATTGATTACCACTGGCTACCGGTTATGTTGTTCCTTCTAGCGGGCGTTATGGCGTTCTCTACAGGTACATCTTGGGGTACATTCGGCATCATGCTACCAATCGCGGGTGACATGGCAGCAGCATCGGACATCGCACTGATTCTTCCTATGCTAAGTGCGGTTCTAGCGGGTGCAGTATTTGGTGACCACTGTTCTCCAATCTCAGATACGACTATTCTGTCTTCTACTGGTGCTCGTTGTAACCATATCGACCACGTATCGACTCAGCTTCCATACGCGTTGTCTGTAGCGTTCGTATCGTGCATTGGTTTCATCACACTAGGTATGACATCTTCAATTGGCATCGCATTTGGCGCAGCGTCTCTAACGTTTGTTGCTGTATGTTTTGCATTGGCTTACTTCTCTCGCTGCAAAATGGCGACGTGCAAAAGCTAAAACTGAAAGTTAATCAGTAAACTATCAGGGAGGCGTTTGCCTCCCTTTTTTGTGCCTGTTAATTTAATTTTAAGTTTCGTGAAAAAAGTTCGAATAAATGGTTGAAAAAGGATGTCAGCTTAGTTAGTGTGGAGACAAGACAGCAAACAACCTAAGAGCTGATAAGTATGCGTAAATTAGTAATGAACATTCATCACCATCATCACCCTATCTAGTCTTTCGGGGAGATTTACGTATACCCGGGAGCAAGATTACTCCCGGAGGTTAAGTCAAAAGAATTTAGATTTAAACCCTCGGGATGACAAAGTCCCCGAGGGTTTTTTAGTTTTAGCGCTTTTAAATAATCAATAAATTCAAATATTTGCACAGGGATACAGCAATGCAGACACAACGCCTAAGAATCGCAATTCAAAAGAAAGGTCGCTTAAGTAAAGAGTGCCAAGACCTACTTAAAAAATGTGGTGTTAAATTTAACATCATGGGTGAGCGCCTAGTGGTTCACTCACTAAATATGCCAATTGACTTGTTACTCGTTCGTGATGACGACATCCCAGGTCTTATCATGGATGGTGTGGTTGACCTTGGTTTCATCGGTGAAAATGAGCTAGAAGAAGTTCGTCTAGACCGTGTTGCTCTTAAAGAGCCTTCAGAGTTCCGCACACTACGTCGTTTAGACTTCGGTGGTTGCCGCCTTTCTATCGCTATCAACAAAGACGAAGAATACAACGGCCCACAAGACTTAGCGGGCAAACGTATTGCGACAACCTACCCACAACTACTTAAAGCCTACATGGATGAGCAGGGTGTTGAGTTCAGCACTTGTATGCTAACAGGCTCGGTTGAAGTAGCGCCTCGCGCAGGCCTAGCAGACGCTATCGCCGATTTAGTTTCTACAGGTGCGACGCTTGAAGCGAACGGCCTAAAAGAAGCAGAAGCTATCTTTCAATCGAAAGCAACACTGATTCAACGTGTTGGTGACTTTGACGCAGACAAAACCGCACTGATTGAAAAACTACTTACTCGTATGCAAGGTGTTCAACAAGCTAAAGAGTCGAAGTACATCATGCTTCACGCGCCAACTTCTCAACTAGAGCAAATCAAAGCACTACTGCCTGGTGCTGAAGATCCAACGGTTCTTCCACTATCGACAGACAAAGACAAAGTTGCCGTGCACCTAGTAAGTACAGAGAACTTGTTCTGGGAAACAATGGAACAGCTTAAAGAGTTGGGTGCGAGCTCGATTCTAGTATTACCAATCGAAAAAATGATGGGGTAGTGACGATGAGAACCGTTGTTTGGCAATCTTTAAGTGAATCACAGCAAGACTCGGTATTAGAGCGTCCAGCTATTACTGAAGGTGCAAACATCACAGCGACTGTTTCTGATGTTATTGCAAAAGTACGAAATGAAGGCGATGCCGCGCTTAAAGAGCTGACTGCAAAGTTTGATGGTGTAACTCCAGAATCTATTCGAGTCAGTTCAAATGAGATCGAAGAGGCGTGTGCTCGTCTAACACCAGAAATGAAGCAAGCGCTTGAGCAAGCTTATAGCAACATTGCTAAGTTCCACGAAGCTCAAAAGCCTCAACCGATTAAGGTAGAGACACAACCGGGCGTTGTGTGTGAGCAGGTGACTCGCGCGATTAATACTGTTGGCCTTTATATTCCAGGTGGCAGCGCGCCACTTCCGTCAACGGTTCTTATGTTAGGTGTACCAGCTCAAATTGCAGGTTGTCGTAAGGTTGTGCTTTGTTCTCCTCCGCCAATCGCTGATGAAATCTTGTATGTCGCGAAGCTTTGTAAGATCGACGAAGTTTACAATGTTGGTGGTGGTCAAGCGGTTGCAGCAATGGCTTACGGTACCGAGAGTGTTGCTAAAGTCGATAAGATCTTCGGCCCTGGTAACGCCTACGTAACGGAAGCGAAGCGCCAAGTGAGCAATGACTTCCGCGGTGCGGCGATCGATATGCCTGCTGGCCCATCTGAAGTGTTGGTGATTGCTGATGAAACAGCTGATGCCGATTTCATCGCAGCGGATTTGTTGAGCCAAGCGGAACACGGTCCTGACTCTCAAGTAGTATTGGTAACGCCATCTCCAGTGATTGCTGATCAAGTTACAGAAGCGGTTCAGAAACAACTGAAAGAGTTGTCTCGTGCGAACATCGCTCAGCAAGCATTGGCTTCAAGCTTAATTATCATTGCTGAATCCATCACTCAAGCGATTGCGATTTCAAACTTCTACGGCCCTGAGCACTTGATTGTTCAAACCAAGAACCCACGTGAACTGCTGCCATTGTTAGACAATGCTGGTTCAATCTTCCTTGGCGACTGGTCACCAGAATCTGCAGGTGATTATGCGTCTGGTACAAACCACGTATTACCGACTTACGGTTACACGAAGACATATTCAAGCCTAGGTTTGGCTGACTTCTCTAAGCGCATGACGGTACAAGAGCTAACAGCTGATGGTTTGAAAGGCCTAGCGCCAACTGTAGTAACAATGGCGGAAGCCGAAGGCTTGGATGCACACAAACGCGCTGTGACTATCCGAGTTGAAAAGTTAAATAAAGCGAAATAAGGGTAGGGCATGGAAAAGTTAGCAAGAAAACAAGTTCAGGCTCTAACACCTTACTTGTCTGCAAGACGCATTGGTGGCACTGGTGATGTATGGCTAAACGCCAACGAATCTCCGTTTGATAACGAGTACAACCTAAACCTGTCTCGTCTTAATCGCTACAGCGAATGTCAGCCTAAAGAGTTGATTGACGCTTACGCACAATACGCAGCTGTGAAACCAGAGCAAACACTGACGACTCGTGGTGCTGATGAAGGCATCGAGTTATTGATTCGTGCTTTTTGTGAGCCGAATGAAGACGCTATTCTTTACTGCCCGCCTACTTACGGTATGTACGCAATCAGTGCAGAGACTATCGGTGTTGAGCGTAAAGTCGTGCCTCTAACCGCTGAGTGGCAACTCGACCTTCCTGCGATTGAAGCGCAACTAGACAATGTGAAAGTGGTGTTTGTTTGTAGCCCAAATAACCCAACCGGTAATTTGGTTAATCGTAAAGACATCATCAAGTTGCTTGAAATGACTCAAGACAAAGCGATTGTGGTGATGGATGAAGCGTACATCGACTTCTGCCCTGAAGCATCAACCGTTGATTTGCTTGCACAGTACCCGAACCTAGCGATTCTTCGTACTCTGTCTAAAGCTTTTGCATTAGCCGGTTTACGCTGTGGCTTTACGCTAGCGAACCAAGAGCTTATCGATGTATTGTTGAAAGTGATTGCACCATACCCAGTGCCAATTCCGGTTGCTGATATCGCCGTTCAAGCACTTTCAGAACAAGGCCTTGCAAGAGCGAAGTTTCAGGTTCTGGATTTAAGTGCGAACCGTGCTTATTTACAAGCCGGTTTATTGGGCTTACCTCAAGTGACGGTATTTGATGGTTGGGGTAACTACCTATTGGTTAAATTCCCTAACGGCGACGAATTATTTAAAGCGGCATGGGACAGTGGCATTATTTTACGTAACTCGCCAATCGAAGACTGTGTTCGGATTAGTATTGGTAACCGCGAAGAGTGCGAAAAGACACTTGGATTCATTCGTAACTTTTTTCAGTAACGAAAGGTTTACCAGTAATAACATTTGTCAGTCTTAGATTTATTAATTGCCGACTGACAAATGAAACCAATATTTTGGGTTAGCGTTTGATTTTAGCTAGGCCACCAGATTTAAAATTAAAAGGAAGTTCAAGTGAGTAAACAACAGAAAATACTTTTTATAGACCGTGACGGCACCTTAATTGTTGAGCCGCCAGTCGACTTTCAAGTAGACCGTTTAGACAAGCTAAAATTTGAACCGCTAGTGATTCCTAGCCTGCTTGCACTGCAAGATGCTGGTTACCGTCTAGTGATGGTGACTAACCAAGATGGTCTAGGTACTGATAGCTACCCTCAAGAAGATTTCGATGCGCCACACAACATGATGATGGAGTTCTTCGAATCTCAAGGCGTTAAGTTTGATGACGTGCTTATTTGCCCTCACTTTGACGAAGACAACTGCTCTTGCCGTAAGCCTAAGCTAGGTATGGTTAAAGAATACCTGCAGGGGGGGAAAGTCGACTTCCAACACTCTGTTGTGATTGGCGATCGAGTGACTGACCTGCAACTAGCAGAGAACATGGCAATCCGCGGTATTCAATATGGCCCGGACGCAGAAACGGAAGGCACGCTTAACTGGCCACAGATCGTTAAAGATCTGACGGTTAACGCTCGCGTTGCTGAAGTGGTTCGTACGACCAAAGAAACCGACATTAAGGTAGCCGTAAACCTTGATGAAACCGGTGGCAATAAGATCGATACAGGTATGGGTTTCTTCGACCACATGCTAGATCAAATCGCGACACACGGTGGTTTCCAAATGAACCTAACTGTGAAAGGCGACTTGCACATTGATGATCACCACACAGTAGAAGATACAGCACTTGCGTTAGGCCAAGCCCTGAAAGATGCGCTAGGTGACAAACGCGGTATTGGCCGTTTTGGTTTTAGCCTGCCAATGGATGAGTGTTTAGCTCAGTGTGCGTTAGACCTTTCTGGTCGCCCATACCTGAAGTTCGATGCTAAATTCAGCCGTGAGCAAGTGGGTGATCTTTCAACCGAGATGGTGGTTCACTTCTTCCGCTCTCTAACCGACACACTGGCTTGTACGCTACACCTTTCTTCTGATGGCAATAATGATCACCACATCATTGAGAGCTTGTTTAAAGCGTTTGGCCGTACTCTTCGCCAAGCGATCAAAGTTGAAGGTAATGAGTTGCCAAGCAGCAAAGGCGTCTTGTAAGGCTAACGTTAGCAAGGAAAAACAATGAAAGATCAAAAAGTCGTCATTATTGATACTGGGTGTGCCAACGTTTCTTCGGTGAAATTTGCCATTGAACGTTTGGGTTACGCAGTTGAGATTTCAAAAGAACCAGAAGTCGTCCTTGCCGCTGACAAGCTTTTCCTACCGGGTGTAGGTACAGCAAGTGAGGCAATGAAGAATCTACAAGAGCGCGACCTTGTTTCTCTTGTGAAGAAAGTAGAGAAGCCTCTGCTGGGTATTTGTTTAGGTATGCAGCTGCTAGGCAAACTGTCTCAAGAGAAAGGCCAAAAGGCTGACGAGTTAGTTGAATGTCTAGGCTTGTGTGATGGTGAAGTACGTTTACTTGAAACGGGCGATTTACCACTACCACACATGGGTTGGAACACAGTAACTTCGACACCTAATCACCCTTTGTTTAAAGACATTGAAGAAGGCGAGTATTTCTACTTCGTTCACAGCTTCGCAATGCCAGTGGGTGACTACACCATCGCACAATGTGATTACGGTAACCCGTTCACAGCGGCGGTGCAAAGTGGCAACTATTATGGTGTCCAGTTCCACCCAGAGCGTTCTTCAAAAGCAGGCTCTAAGCTGATTCAGAACTTCTTGGAATTGTAATAAGGATTAGGCAGCGGCTAACGTTGCCATATAAGGAATGTAAATGATTATTCCCGCATTAGATTTAATTGAAGGCCAAGTAGTTCGCTTATTCCAAGGTGATTACGGGCAAGTAACAGAATACAAAGTAGACCCTGCAGAGCAGTTTAACCTGTATCACCAAGCTGGCGCAGGTTGGCTTCACCTCGTTGACTTAACGGGTGCAAAAGACACAACCGCTCGTCAACTTGACCTGATCGCAAAGCTACTTGCTAGCACACCTGCCAATATCCAAATTGGTGGTGGTGTTCGTAATGAGCAAGACGTGGTCGACCTACTTGAAGCTGGCGCGCAGCGCGTTGTTGTAGGTTCAACAGCGGTTAAGCAACCTGAACTAGTAAAAGGTTGGATGGAAAAATACGGCGCTGAGAAAATTGTACTGGCTCTGGATATCAACATCGACGAAAGCGGCACTCGTAAAGTGGCGATTTCAGGTTGGCAAGAAGATTCAGGCGTTACGATTGAAGCGCTGATTGAAGATTATCTAACAGTGGGTCTTAAACACGTTCTGTGTACCGACATTTCACGTGATGGCACGCTAGAAGGATCAAACGTAGAGCTTTACGTTGATCTTTGTAAGCAGTACCCACAGGTTCAATTCCAATCATCGGGCGGCATTGGCAGCTTAGCTGATATCGAAGCACTGAAAGGCAGCGGTGTTGCTGGCGTAATTGTGGGTCGAGCGTTACTTGATGGCAAGTTTACCGCAGAGGAGGCATTTGCATGTTGGCAAAGCGAATAATCCCTTGTTTGGATGTCCGTGACGGACAGGTGGTTAAGGGCGTTCAGTTCCGTAACCACGAAATCATTGGCGACATCGTTCCGTTAGCACAGCGCTATGCGGAAGAGGGCGCGGATGAATTGGTATTTTACGATATCACGGCATCGAGCGATGGTCGTGTTGTTGATAAGAGTTGGGTAAAGCGTGTCGCAGAGGTGATCGATATTCCTTTCTGTGTGGCTGGTGGTATTAAATCGGCAGAAGATGCAGCGCGCATTCTTGAGTTTGGTGCGGATAAAGTATCGATCAACTCGCCTGCATTGGCTAACCCTCAATTGATCACTGACCTTGCTGATAAGTTCGGCGTGCAGTGTATCGTTGTTGGTATCGACTCATACTTCGACAAAGAAACCGGTAAATATCAGGTTTACCAATTTACTGGCGATGAAGCGCGTACCAAAGCAACCAAATGGGAAACTAAAGATTGGGTGCAGGAAGTACAAAAGCGTGGCGCAGGTGAGATCGTGTTGAACATGATGAACCAAGATGGCGTTCGTAACGGTTACGACATCGAGCAACTCAACATGGTTCGTGAAGTGTGTAACGTGCCACTGATTGCTTCGGGTGGTGCTGGCGCGATGGAGCACTTTGCTGAAGCCTACAAAAAGACCAACGTGGACGGAGCACTAGCGGCTTCGGTATTTCACAAACAAGTCATCAATATTGGTGAACTTAAACAGTATTTAAAACAACAAGATGTAGAGGTGCGACTATGAGTTTTGAAACCGCAAGCTTATCAAAAGCAGCAGTAGGCGCATTATCAGAGCGTATTAACTGGGAAAAAGTAGATGGTTTAGTGCCAGCTATTGTTCAAGATTACCAATCGAGCCAAGTGTTGATGATGGGATACATGAATCCTGCAGCACTTGAGAAAACCGGCGAAACGGGTCAAGTAACTTTTTTCTCGCGTACTAAAGAGCGTTTGTGGACGAAAGGTGAGACCTCAGGCAATGTTCTGCGACTGGTGAACATGTCACTTGATTGTGACAATGACACCTTGTTGGTAAAAGTGAATCCAATTGGTCCAACGTGCCATTTGGGTAACACCACATGTTGGGATGTCGATCCGCAAGAAGAGACCCAGATGGTGTGGCTTCATCAACTTGAGCAGCTACTGGCTGCCCGCAAGGACGCAGATCCTGAGTCTTCTTATACTGCCAGTCTATATGCCCGTGGCACCAAGCGTATTTCGCAAAAAGTGGGCGAAGAAGGCGTTGAAGTCGCGCTTGCGGCGACGTCGGGCGATAAGGCGGAGTTAGTGTGTGAATCAGCAGATTTGATTTACCACCTAATGGTTCTTCTTCAAGACCAAGGCTTATCGATGAATGACGTGGTAAATAAACTAAAAGAGCGCCATAAGTAAGTTCTCTTTAGATTAATAGAACCACGCAAAAGACAAACAAAAGCCCCGTAAACAAACATGTTTACGGGGCTTTTTAATTTTCAAGTTTTCAAGATTTCTAAGCCCTGCGTCACTTTTCTAACCTCTGACTTTACGTCATTCCGAGGAGCCTAAGCGACATCAGGAATCTCTTTACTTAATCAAACATTCTAATTTTTTGGCTTACCCGCAGCACTTTTTATACTTCTTACCGCTACCACAAATACAAGGATCATTGCGGCCAATCTTGAAGCTCTCTACGGTTTGGTTTAGGCGAGGGTCAATCTTTGGTTCTGTTAGCTCTTCATGTTCGTTTTCTTGCTCTGGGAACTCACCATCGATATAGAACCAAAGGCCATTTTCACGAACGAAACGCGAGCGTTCTTGCATGCAGTATTGAGCGCCATCTTCATTGAAGTAGGCTTTAAACTCGACAAAACCTTCGTTCTCGTGTGAGCCCGCGGCGGTATCAATGACTTCTAAGCCTGCCCAATCACTATCGATAGATTCGGCAATACCTTCTCTTTGAGCTTCTGCATTACAGCTAGGGTGGTAAGTCGCAATAACATAATCAACTAACCCCAACACGTGCGCTGAATAACGTGAGCGCATCAGTTGCTCAGGTGTTTCAACTGAACTGTGATTAAGGTGCGCTGATTCGCAGCATTGTTGGCAAGTATTTTTGCTACCGCACGGGCATAAAGACATAGTCAAATCCTGTAAAAATGGCCTCTATTAAGAGGCCATAAATGAATGCGTTGGAGTTTACCAAGAAACGATCGCTCACCAAAGCTTAGTTTCTATTGAAGCAGTTATGAGAAGTGAATTATCTCAATGCTGGTGACAGCAGCTCTTGTGCCCAAGTTGTTGCTTCATCGTAAGCTTGGCCTAGTTGCGCTTCGCTGAGCTTGAGAAGTTTACGAATGCGCGTTGCTTCATCCCATCGAGCTTGCTCATAAGCAATAACCATAGCCAAAATGGCACCTAACACGCCCTTGCGTTGGATAAGGGCCTGTTTAATCTCGTCGTCGATTGGCACTGAATCCAGTACTTGCTTCAACGGTTGGTCAAACAGTGAATCCAGTAGGGAGAACATACCGGTCAAAAAGGCTTGTCCGGGCTCAACCTTCACATTCATCTTCTCGACTAATAGCTCACATTGACGTGCGCGTAATACCGCTAAACCGTAGAGTGAATCTGGCTTGTCTTCTTTCGCTGATGCGATCGCCACAAGTGAAACGAACTTACGCAGTTTTTGCTCGCCTAGGTAAATAAGCGCTTGGCGGAATGAACGAATGGTCGTTGCCGATCCGCCAGCAGAGTTCACATAAGCGAGTAACTTATAAGACAGCGTTACATCTAGAGTGATCAGACGCTCTACTTCACTAAAGTCGATAGGATCGTTAGCGATCTCTTTCAAAAGTTGAACAATAGTCAAAAACGCAGGGTTCAGCGCGCGAGTTTGAATCATTTCTGGCTTACTAAAGAAGTAGCCTTGGAAGTAGGAGAAGCCAGCTTGGTTCGCTTCTTGGTACTCGTCGTAAGTCTCGACCTTTTCAGCAAGGAACTTGATATTTAGCCCTTTGAGAGAGTTCATGAACATCGAAGCTTTCGCAATAGAGATCAAACGGATATCAAACTTGATAATGGATACGTAAGGTAAGAAACGCTTCCACGCTTTGCTTGGCACAAAGTCATCCAATGCGATGGTATAACCCGCATCGTAGATAGCTTTAATGGCTTCAAGTAGCTCGTCTGTTGGTTCGCAGTCTTCAAGAACCTCGACTACGAGGCTCTCTTTTGGAAATAGGGTAGGGACCAAGTTAATCAGGCTTGCATAAGGAAAGTTCACGAACCCCAGCTTATCACCCAGCGTATTATAGTGAGTTGATAAAAAGTGGTCGGAAAGCAAACGGCTAGTAGCGAGCTCCGGCTCTACTTCAGGGAAAGTGTTCTTAGGACCATCCCTGAATAGCAACTCGTAACCTATGGTTTTCTTATCTGTATCGAGTATTGGTTGACGCGCTACGTATGAATATTTCAACTTGGTACTGTGTTCGGTTTATTTCTGATAGAGAGATAATAGCTAATTCAGTGGAAATTACCATACACAATCTAAGAAAGTCTGACCGACAGTAATAATCAAAGTGAAAGTTTAAGACGGATGTTGAAAGCTATTGCCAAACTCTCGATTCTGTAGGTCAAAACTTTGCGGCGTGAACACCAGCACTGAGCCCTGCGTATACCAATCGCCAAGTACAATACGTGTTTTAGTGCAATTATTAGCATTAAATGTATGGATGTCTGGGCGATGAGTATGGCCGTGGATCATTAGATCGACATTGTTTCGCTCCATCACATCTTCGACTTCTTGCTGTGTCACATCCATGATGTCGAGAGATTTCGTCTGTTTGTCATCTTTGATATCAGATTGAACCTTCGAGACAATTTTTTTCTTGATGAAAAATGGAATTCTGTTGAAGACCCATTGCAGCCATGGTTGATGCACTTTTTCGCGGAAGGCGAGGTATTTTACATCTTCGGTGCATAGGGTATCACCATGCAACACGACCGCTTTTTGTCCGTAGATATCGATTGTCGATACTTCGTCTAGAAGTTGCACGCCCGTTTGTTTGGCAAATTTTTTGCCAACAAGGAAATCACGGTTACCTTGCGTGAAGTAACAAGGTACGCCTGTTTTCACTAGATCAATAAACGCTTGGCGAATAGAAGTCGCGAACTCACTTGTGTCGTCGTCACCAATCCAGAATTCGAAAAGGTCACCTAATACGTAGAGCGCATCTGCTTCTACCGCTTCGTTCTTCATGAAAGTAAGGAAGCAATCGGTGATGTCTGGTCGTGACGGAGCAAGGTGCAGATCTGATATAAAATATGTTTTCATAGGTCTAAAAAAAGGGAGCGATTCGCTCCCTATATCCTGATTTTATCGGCTTATCAGTTATTGATACTAATCGAAAGCAAGTGATTAAGCTTCGATTGTAGTACCAGTGATGATCACTTCTTCTAGAGGTACATCTTGGTGCATACCCATAGAACCAGTGCTAACACCTTTGATCTTGTTTACGATGTCCATGCCTTCAACAACTTCTGCGAATACACAGTAACCCCAACCGTCTAGGCTTTCGCTACGGAAGTTTAGGAAAGAGTTGTCGTTAACGTTGATGAAGAACTGAGAGCTCGCTGAATGCGGTTCCATAGTACGAGCCATTGCTAGCGTACCAACTTTGTTCGCAAGACCGTTGTTAGCTTCGTTCTTGATCGTCGCGCGAGTTGTTTTTTCTTTAAGGCCAGAAGTCATGCCGCCGCCTTGAATCATGAAACCATCGATAACACGGTGGAATAGTGTGTTGTCGTAGAAACCGTCACGGCAATACTGTAGAAAGTTTGCGCTTGTTTCTGGTGCTTTTTCTTCGTTAAGTTGAACTTTGATGTCACCAAAATTTGTGTGAAGGATGATCATGATTGTTACCTTACTGTCTTTTTAATATGAAGTTCGAATTCTAGCGCATGTTGGCGGACTTTCAAATCACCAAATCATTAACTTAACTCGGTTGTTTGAGGTAATTCCTGCTTTTGGGGATTACCTATTAAGGTATGACTTGTTATACTGCGAGCTTATTTTTGATTAATCCATAAAATAGATAGAGATCATGCTGAAGATATATAACACGCTCACAAGACAGAAAGAGGAATTCAAACCAATTACAGCTGGCAAAGTCGGCATGTATGTCTGTGGGGTAACCATATACGATCTCTGTCATATTGGTCACGGTCGTACGTTCGTTTCTTTCGACGTAGTAACTCGCTACCTTCGTTACCTTGGTTACGATTTGAACTTCGTTCGTAACATCACTGATATCGATGACAAAATCATCAAGCGCGCTAACGAAAACGGTGAGTCTTGTGACTCTCTGACTGAGCGTTTAATCGGTGAGATGCACGCTGACTTTGATGCATTGAACATGAAGCGTCCAGATGTTGAGCCTCGTGCTACAGAATACATCACTGAAATCATCGAGCTGGTTGAAAAGCTGATTGAACGTGGTTTCGCATACGTTGCAAGCAACGGTGACGTGATGTTTGAAGTAAAGAAATTTGACGAATACGGCAAGCTTTCTAAGCAAGACCTTGATCAGCTTCAAGCGGGTGCTCGCGTTGATGTTGAATCTGCAAAACGTAGCCCATTAGACTTCGTTCTTTGGAAAATGTCTAAGCCAGGTGAACCTACATGGGAATCGCCATGGGGCCCGGGTCGTCCAGGTTGGCACATCGAATGTTCAGCAATGAACTCATCTATTCTTGGTAACCACTTTGATATTCACGGTGGTGGTTCAGATCTGCAGTTCCCTCACCACGAGAACGAAATCGCACAATCTTGCTGCGCGCACGGTACTCAATATGTAAATACTTGGATGCACAGTGGTATGGTGATGGTAGACAAAGAGAAGATGTCTAAGTCACTAGGTAACTTCTTCACTATTCGTGACGTGCTAGCACATTACGATGCTGAAACGGTACGTTACTTCCTAATGTCTGGTCACTACCGTAGCCAACTAAACTACAGCGAAGATAACCTAAACCAAGCTCGTGCATCACTAGAGCGTCTATACACATCACTTCGTGGCCTAGACTTAACAGCAGCTCCGGCTGGTGGTCAAGAGTATGTAACTCGTTTCTCTACAGCAATGAATGATGATTTCAATACGCCTGAAGCTTATTCAGTGCTGTTTGAAATGGCGCGTGAAATTAACCGTATCAAGCCTGAAAGCATCGAAAGAGCAAGCGGACTTGGTGCATTGATGCGTGAACTAGCAGACATCATCGGTATTCTTCACCAAGAGCCAGAAGCCTTCCTTCAAGGTGATTCAGCAGGTAACGACGACGAAGTGGCTGAAATCGAAGCGTTGATCAAACTGCGTAACGACTCGCGTGCTTCAAAGGATTGGGCAAATGCCGATCTCGCACGTGATAAGTTAAACGAGTTGGGTATTGTTCTGGAAGATGGCCCAGAAGGTACGACTTGGCGTCGTAAGTAAATCTTATAAAAAGGGCTGATTTTCAGCCCTTTTTTCTAGCACGAATTCTCTATTTTCACCTTTTCTATCTTCAACTTTTAATTAACAGGAATATTTCTGTGGCTCAGATGTATTTTTATTACTCGGCAATGAATGCGGGTAAATCAACAACGCTTCTTCAATCTTCATTCAACTATCAAGAGCGCGGCATGACCCCGGTGATCTTCACCGCTGCTCTGGATGATCGCTATGGTATCGGTAAAGTGAGCTCACGAATTGGTCTACAATCTGAAGCTCAACTGTTTAAAAATGATACCAACATGTTTGATGCGATCAAAAAACTCAATGAGGAAGAAAAGCGTCATTGTGTTTTGATCGATGAGTGCCAGTTTTTATCGAAGGAGCAGGTGTACCAATTAACAGAAGTGGTGGATAAGCTACACATCCCTGTGCTGTGTTACGGCCTACGTACTGACTTCTTGGGTGAACTGTTTGAAGGTAGCCGCTACTTACTATCTTGGGCAGATAAACTGGTTGAGCTTAAAACGATTTGTCACTGTGGTCGTAAAGCGAACATGGTAATTCGTACTGACGAGTACGGCGTGGCTATTGCAGAAGGTGACCAAGTGGCTATTGGTGGTAACGACAAATACGTTTCTGTTTGTCGTTTGCACTACAAAGAAGCATTAGGTAAATAAGCCCAATATATTTGCTGGCATTACTAACACGAAAGAATGAAAAACGGTGACCAAGTGTCACCGTTTTTGTTTACTGAGCTGGTGTTGTTTTTATACCAAGCCGAGCTTTTATTTTATTCGAAACTCATTCAAAACCGAGCTTCTTCAATGCTTGATAGGCGTGGTCAACGTCGTCGGGGATGCGCATCTCAATCTGAAAGCCTTTCTCTGGGTAGGATTTGATACGCTCGTAATCAGCAATCAATGCACCTAACACCATGTCTAACGGTAACTCTTCGTTAAAGTAATCATCCCAATTTTGCCATCGCGACGTCACGGTTATCTCGGAAGTTTCGTCAGGCCACTGTTTACTAAACGTGGCGTAAGTACGTTTCTCCATAAAGGGTTTCTGTACCAAGGTCAGCCTTTTCGGACGTAACCCTCGCTCAGTAAGTAACTCATGAGTGAAGCGTACATTTTCCCCGGTATTTGTCGCGTGCTTCTCTATGATAATGTCAGAGTCTGGCACGCCAGCATCTCGTGCAATAGCCGCGAATGTTTCGGCTTCTGAACGTTCAAAGCTCTCTTCTGTAAAGCGTCCCACACCGCCAGAAAAAACGATGTAAGGCGCGACCTTTTGGTGATAAAGCTCGGCTGCGTATTCAGCGACGCGAGTATCGTTGCTACACAATACAAAGATGCAGTCTGACGGCGTAACCTTGTGACCCATAGACATAAAGTTCCAAAGGGTGTCGACTGAGCGATGCAGTTTTATGGTGGGATCTTTCCTAGCAATAGATTGTTCAGTCATGAAGTGCGTCCAGTGTGGATTCGAATTTAAATGAATAACCTAAGTCGAGAATCTTCTTCGAAGAGATTAACTTGTCTGGGGTATCAACAACAACGGGTAGAGGCTCACTGCTGTTGGCGCTTTTTAGTGCCGCGGCATAAAACTCCGCCTTACTGACCGTATTTGGCGTGGTCACGTTAACCACTTCGTTGTGCAGTTGACTGATAGCGAAATCGACAGCACCAATTGCGTCATCAAGGTGCAGCATGTTGGCTGGAGCTTGAGAGCTGACTTGTTTTAACTTGCTTGCGAAGCGCGAAGGGTGACGGCTTGGACCTATTAGGCCACTAAAGCGAAGAATGGTGTAGTCAATACCGGAATCAATCACTGACTGTTCAGCTTGCAGCATGATTCGTGCGTTATCGGAAAATAAAGACGCGTTCTCGTTACCTGAGGTTGAAAGGGGGAGTGATGCATCCAGCTCGTTCAACACACCCGGCTTGGTTGGGTATACCGTGGTTGAACTGACCATAATGAGTTTTTTAATGTTGGCCTTTTGACATGCATTGGTGAGTTGCTGCCAGTAGTCCGCATACTCTTGTCCTGCTCCTTTTCTAAAGCCTGGAGGGAAGCTGCCAATCACAATTTCAGTGTTGTTTTCGAGTAACAATGAATAGAGTCGCCCGATAGTCTTTTGTGGTTCGGATGAATCAAAGCTAAACACTTCACATGGAATTCGTTCGCTACCAATGGCGTCTGCTCCCGCTTGGGTCGTTTTCGTGACCACCACTCGGTTACCATGTTTTTCTAAATGTTCAGATAAAGGTGCACCTACCCATCCTGCACCGACAATAAATATAGAAGCCATGTGTTCCTCACAACTGCAAATGACGAATTTACAATAAGCCTAACAAAGCTTTGCCCAAAAATGAAAAAACTCCACGGCCGAAGCAAGTGGAGTTTTTACTAGAACAATGGAGCTTTAGTTTAGTACGCGAAGAAGCTTGTCTGCGCGCTCTGCCATCTCGATACCTTCATCTGTTAGGTAACCGCCGTCTGGCTGAGTACAAAGGTTTTTTTCGAATAGGCGCTTAACAGCGTCTTGAGTTTCTTGAGCAGCCTCTTGATGAACTTTAATTCCAGTAGCAGCACTACTTACATCAAATTGAAGAAGGAGGTTTAAATCAGCAATATGTTCAGCGTTGTACTTCATAATTAACCTATATATTCATAACGTTCTCTACCTTCACCTTAGTGCGCATTCTCGGCTCAGGCAATAGCAAATAAAGAGAATTGATAAGTGATACCAAATTGATTGATTAATCATCGAGTGATGAGTTTATTTTGGTTATATTGGGTGATTTGCGCCCACTTAAATCATCAGTGATGTTTATTGCTAAGTGGTTGTAATATATTGTGACTAGAAATAATTTGCATTGAGCGAATATTGTATAAAAAGGATATGCATAAGTGAGAGCGAACAAAGTAGCATTAACGATCAGTATGCTATTTGCTATCTCAGGTTGTCAAAGCACACCCTCAGAGCAGACAGACGCGAACCAAACCACAAACAACAATAGTGAATCTACAATAGAGGTCCGTTCATTTCAGTCTGTCCAAAGCGTTTACTCCGAATGGGATGTTAAGCTTGAAGACCACGCTCAATTGTCTCTCTATGCACCAGAGAATTACAATGAACTATTAGACGCATGGGATGACGCTGAAAGCATTTATGCGGACTTACTGAAAGACGAAACTCGGATAACCAAGAGTTACTCCATTTTTTCGAGCCTAACTTACGCTGAAGCCTTCGATGAAAAAATCGCGCTAATCAAATCAAACTATGATTCGATCTTAGTGTTAAAGAAGAAGGCTGACCGAGTACTCGCTGATTCGATTGTCCAAATGGATTATCTAAAGTTTCTTGGCGCAGATACCATGTTTACTTCGAGCTACAAACGTTTGTATTCAGGATACAGTGAGTTGTTCGAATATGTGCTGGTCGATGAGCTTGAAGACGCTCAAGAAGCGCAGGTGGAATTTCTTAACAATGCTCGCTTACTAGAAGTTAAAGTGGCACATAAGAAATACATCGAGCCTTTGAAGAACGAGTTAGAGTTCTTGGAAGATGAAGATTTTGATGACGTTGCTCCGTTGACCTTTGCTAAGGCGGCATCTCAAATTACGTTGGCCGAAAGCCAAGTCAAAGCCAGTCCTCGTGAAAAGTCGATCATTGAAGACGCGGTTCATGCTGCAGAGTTTGAATTGAATCACGTGCGCAGTGTCGTTCATGAAGTCAAAGTGCTGGCGAGCGTAAAAGGCGACAAGTTCGAACAGTCGGTTTTGAATGCAGAGAACCAATTACTAAGCATTTCACAAATCGTCAATGATGAAGATTACCGTGATGTTGGGTTACGTCAGCAATCACAGAAGATTGTAGCGAGTGTGAAGGCGTTAAAAAGCTCTGATATGACAGGACTTTTAAAGTCAGAGATAGAAACTTTGACTGAGCAATTGGCTAATCTGGAGGCTGAAAACCAGAAGCAATCGCAGCAATTGTCTGAAGCAACCAAGCATAGTGAGTTGCTCAATGAGCAGATTACGAAGAGTGATGCTCACATAAAAAGTTTAGAAGAGCTAGTCGATAGTTTGAAAAGCTTAGGTGGCAAAGTTGCCAACGAAAGTGACTCTGATGTGATGTCCCCGGTTGTTGAATCTAATTTAGAGGATTCAACCCTTGAACAATCATCAGAAGAAGTGATTGAACCTTCGGTTTAGCATCACTAATTTCTTTATTTGTGATTGAGTTAAAAGCGCCTAAGGGCGCTTTTTTACGTTCTATTGATCTATGTCAAAATCTAGAAATAAAAGCGCTCAGTTAGCCGTTATAGTGTACGTTATTCTTTTGGTTTTAACGTAACTTGTTGATATTTATAGGTGTGTTATTTTCTATACTGATAACTAATCATTCAGCAGGGTTTTATTTTTACTACTAAAGTCTTATGAATTTAGAATAACTCGGACTATTTGCTTTCAACAAGGCTGTGAGAGGTATTTTTAGCTTAAAATAGCTCTTGAATTCAGAAATGAAAGAGAGGATTATCGCGCTCCCGACGACATGTTTCAAAATGTAAATCATCATGAATCTAAACCAATTTGACTCATTATTACCGCCACAAATGGCTGAGCGCGCTGCAGATATTGGCGTAGGTAAAGCAACCAAAGATCCAATCAAATCCTTTCTTCTCGCGATTTCAGCTGGTATCCATATCGGTATTGCGTTTGTGTTTTACACCATCGTGACGACCGGTGCTGGTGATTTGCCATGGGGCATTACTCGCTTACTCGGTGGCTTGGCATTTAGCTTAGGCTTGATCCTTGTGGTTGTTACTGGCGGCGAGCTGTTTACAAGTTCGGTATTAACTTTGGTGGCACGCGCAAGTGGCAAGATCACTTGGCGTACCCTGGTTAAGAACTGGGCGACAGTTTATGTAGGTAACTTGATCGGCGCGTTGCTGCTGGTGGCTTGTATGTTACTAACCAAACAGTACATGTTCGACCACGGCCAAGTGGGTTTGAATGCAATGGCGATCTCCCAACATAAGATGCACCACGATTTTGTCCAAGCTATCGCACTAGGCATCATGTGTAATGTATTAGTTTGTATTGCAGTATGGATGACGTTTAGTGGACGTACACTGACTGACAAAATTGCGGTAATGATTTTACCTGTTGCGATGTTCGTATCAGCGGGTTTTGAGCACTGTATTGCGAATATGTTCCAAGTGCCTTTAGCAATCGGCGTCAAAACATTTGCTCCTGCTGAATTCTGGACAATGACGGGCGCTAACCCTGCGGATTACGTTGACCTGAACATGATGGACTTTCTGATGAACAACTTGCTGCCCGTTACCATCGGTAACATTATTGGCGGCGGTATCTTCGTTGGCATGTGGTATTGGTTAATCTACCTACGTGACTAATAAAGGTTGTGTTACCGACAGATATGGTGTGATTAACTCAGTTGACGAGATGAGTTAAAGCCCAGTGAAAACACTGAACTGACTTATGACATTTACAAGACGGTCTGCATTGCAGGCCGTTTCTTATTTGTGGAAAACCTACTCCGTCATCTCTCTAATGATCATCTAAACGGTCAACATCATGTGTTTATATGTCTTTGAAATCACCCAAAGATCACAGGTAATGATCATTCCTTGGGTTTAAATGGACAAAAAAGGATCTATATTGATTTGGTTATCCACAGTTTCTGTGGATAACCTGTCTCAAATTCAGTGAGTAACCAGATCTAAGTGGATTAGGAAGGCTATTTCGAAGGCTGTATTTGCGCGAGAACTCGTCCTTCTTTGGTCAGACATGCCTTCAATGAGAGCTGAAGTGCAAGTGCTAATGAGCAGCTCATCATCACGAAAATCGCCAGCATGATCATTAGTTGATACTTAATCGCGATCATCGGCGAAGCACCCCCTAAGATTTGCCCCGTCATCATTCCCGGTAGCGTAACTAAGCCGGTTGTTGCCATGGAGGCCATAATGGGAGACATCGCTTTCTGTATCGCATTACGTACAAAAGGCGCAGCAGCGTACTTAGGAGACGCGCCTAACGCGATTGCCGCTTCATATTCTGATTTTTGTGTTTCAAAAGCACCAAACAGGTTCTGCAATGCAACTATGTTGCTGCTTAAGCTATTACCCAACAGCATCCCGGCAATAGGGATTAAGTACTGCGCATTGAAGAGTGGGGTAGGCTTGATAATAAAGAAGCAAATAAATAAGACGATTGGCACGCAAGTCACAGCAAGACTAAACGCCACCGGTGCTAATAGCAGTTGTTTCGAAAGCCTAGATTTTTCAACAATCGAGCTTGCGCCGACGAGAATCATTGCAAATAACCACAGCAAATTGACCCACAAACTATTCAAGGTGAACAAATATTCTAGGTAAACGCCAACCAGAAACAGCTGAATAATCATACGAATTATGCTGATAGAAGCCTCTTTGCCAAGGCCGAGTTTTAACTTGTGGTTGATGGTAATAGGTAGCAAGAGAAGTGAGCTGAAGAACAATAACTGCCACCAAGATATATCAATAACGTCTTGCATAATACTTCCTTTTAAGTAGGTCCTCATCATATCTGAAAGTGCCAAATGATGCATTTCAGCTTCTCAGCCGCTTCTTCAAAAAACACTCAATAAATTAACAATCAAATCACAAAATATTGGTTGTTTGAGGCTTTTTTGGCTACTACTTAGTAGGTAAAACGTTAAAATTGGTTACAATATAGTTATGTAGGTGTTGGAATTTAACATTTGTGAAATATACTTAATTCTTCACATTTGTTAATACTTTTTAATAACTTTGTTTAACTAAAAACAAGTTTGGATGAGCTCAAAAAAGTATTGATTAGCAAGGGTTATAACGGGAGATTTGATTGAACCCTACTTTGGGTATGGTCTAAAATTTGTCGTTAGATACTTAAGAACTTTAGCCCCATAGAATGGGTTACTCGAAATTACTAAATACAAAATAGGCAAAATGTATGAGTGATGTTAATAAAATTGAAACTAGCGAAAAACATTCGTTGGAGTGGAAGTCTTTCCTCTTCATCGCGGTGGTTCTCTTCCCAATATTAAGTGTGGCTTTTGTAGGCGGCTACGGCTTCCTAGTTTGGGCACTGCAAGTGTTTGTATTCGGACCTCCTGGTGCTCACGGCGGCATGTAATGCCCTCTAGTAACAACATTTTTTAAAATCAATATTTAAGAGAGCTAAACATGAAATCATTTTTAGTTAAATTATGGCGCACAATGACTCGCCCAGCAGTACACATCAGTCTTGGTGTACTAACAATGGGTGGCTTTATCGCCGGTGTTATTTTCTGGGGCGGTTTTAACACAGCTCTAGAGCACACAAATACAGAAGAGTTCTGTGTAAGCTGCCACACCATGCGTGACAACGTATACGTAGAACTACAAGAGACGGTTCATTGGAAAAACACTTCTGGTGTACGTGCTACTTGTCCTGACTGTCACGTTCCACATGAATGGACAGCAAAAATCGCTCGTAAGATGCAAGCATCTAAAGAAGTATTCGCTCAAGTGTTTGGTGACTTAGATACGCCTGAGAAATTCGAAGCTCGTCGTATCGAACTGGCTAAACACGAATGGGATCGTTTCTCTTCAAACAAATCTCTAGAGTGTAAAAACTGCCACAACTACGATTCAATGGATTTCGAAAACATGCGCCCTACAGCACGTATCCAAATGAAGAACGCGGCAGAGCGTGATCAAAGCTGTGTTGACTGTCACAAAGGTATTGCTCACAACCTTCCATTAGATATGGCATCAGCGAGCGGTATTGTTGGCGAGCTAGAAAATGTAGCAAGCAGCACATCTTACGCAAATGGTTCTGACGTGATCTCTATTCGTCACCTACCAATGTACACAGATGAAACAGCAACAGTTGAAGCGGGTCTATTAAGCCCTGCAAGTAAAGTTGCGGTTATCGACGAAAAAGGCGACATGATCAAGATTCAAATCGACGGTTGGCGTAAAGCGAAAGGCTTCGGACGTGTAATCCAAGAAGACTTCGGTATGAACATCTCAACTGCAATCTTGACGAAAGAAGTATCTCAAAGTGACGTTATCACTGTTGGTGAGAAGAAAGAAGATGAGCTTACTGGCCTTCCATGGGAAGAAGTTAACCTAGCACTTTGGATGAAGAAAGAGTCTATGGTTGATAACTTCGATCCAATCTGGAACGCAGCGGGTCAAGCGTACCAATCTAACTGTTCAACGTGTCACTCACAGCCAGATGAAGCTCACTTCAGCGCTAACGGTTGGGTAGGCATGCTAGATGGCATGATTGCGTTCGTTAACTTCGATACAGATACAGAAGCACTTGTTCTTAAGTATCTACAGAAGCACTCATCAGATTTTTCTGAAGGCCATCACTAATAAGACGTCAATTGGAGTAACACAATGGCAATTACAAGAAGAAGTTTTCTGAAAGGTGTCGCTACTACAAGTGCGGCATCGGTTATCGGTCCAAGCTTATTGGCGTCAGCATCGGCTTCGGCTGCAGAAACAGACGGCGCGTGGAAAGTCTCTGGTTCTCACTGGGGTGCATTCCGAGCTCGCGTTTACGCGGGTAAAGTACAAGAAATTAAACCTCTAGAAATCGATCAGCACCCTACAGAGATGCTGAAAGGTATTAAAGGTATTATCTACAGTCCATCACGTGTGCGTTACCCAATGGTTCGCTTAGATTGGTTGAAGAAGCATAAGTACAGCGCAGACACGCGTGGTAACAACCGCTTTATTCGTGTGACTTGGGATGAGGCACTAGACCTTGTTTACCGCGAGCTAGAGCGCGTACAGAAAGATTACGGTCCATGGGCGCTTCACACAGGTCAAACTGGTTGGAGACAAACAGGTCAGTTCCACAGTTGTACTAACCACATGCAACGTGCAATGGCACTTCACGGTTACTCTGTGAAGAAAATCGGTGACTACTCAACAGGTGCTGGTCAAACGATCATGCCTTACGTGCTAGGTTCTACTGAGGTATATGCTCAAGGTACATCTTGGGAACTTATCCTAGAAAACAGTGACAACATTGTTCTTTGGGGTAACGATCCAGTTAAAAACCTTCAAGTAGGTTGGACATGTGAGACTCACGAGTCTTTTGCATACCTAGAACAGCTGAAAGAAAAAGTTGCTAAGAAAGAGATTAACGTTGTTTCTGTTGACCCTGTTAAAAACAAAACAGGTCGTTACCTAGAAAACGAGCAAATGTACATCAACCCACAAACAGATGTGGCGTTCATGCTTGGTGTTGCTCACGTTCTTTACAACGAAGGCCTATACGACAAGAAGTTCATCGAAACTTACTGTCTAGGTTTTGAAGATTTCATCAAGTACGTTCAAGGTGAAACGAAAGACAAAGTTGAGAAGACGCCAGAATGGGCTTCAGCTATCTGTGGTGCAAGCGCGGACTCTATCCGTGACTTCGCTAAGATGCTGGTTAACGGTCGTACACAGATTCTTGTAGGTTGGAGTATCCAACGTCAAGAGCACGGTGAACAGCCTTACTGGATGTGTGCAGTTATCGCAGCAATGGTTGGCCAAATCGGTCTTCCGGGCGGTGGTATCTCTTACGGTCACCACTACTCTGGTATCGGTGTATCTTCAACTGGCTTCGGTGCTCCGGGTTCTTTCCCGTTGAACATCGACCAAGGTCAATCGCCTAAGCACACCAACACAGATTACAACGGTTA